>CAZMEX010000056.1:0-23166 GCA_964565415.1 uncultured Desulfobacterales bacterium
TCAATACATGGCTTCAATTATATCCTTGAATGCTTCATTGACAAACTTGCGTTTGATTTTCATGGTGGGAGTTACTTCTCCGTCTTCTTCATAGAGTCGTTTGGGAAGAATTGTGAATTTCCTGATATTTTCAACCCTGGCAAGGGTGTTATTTACATATTTAACTTCTTTGTCAATGAGTTTGATGATCTCTTCACTTTTTGTTAAGTCTTTATAGGTGGAGAATTGAACTTTATTATCCTGGGCAAATTTGACAACATTGTCTTCATCAATCATGATAAGGCAGGACAAAAATTTTCGTTTATCTCCAATCACAACAGCATCATTTATATAGATGCTTGCCTTAAGTTTATTCTCAATATACTGGGGGGTTATATTTTTACCGCCTGCTGTTACAATGATATCTTTTTTCCGGTCTGTTATGCTTAAAAAGCCGTCCCCATCAATTTCACCGATATCTCCTGTCAGGAGCCATCCATCCACAATGGTTTCAGCTGTAGCTTCATCGCTTTTATAATATCCTTTAAACACGCCGGGAGATTTTACAAGAATTTCACCATCGTCAGCAATCTTTATATCTATACCTTTAAGGGCAATGCCAACACTTCCAAATTTGGTTTTATTCTCCGGGGAGAGTGTGGTAACTCCGGTTCCTTCAGTTTGTCCATATCCTTCAATGAGATTGATTCCAATGGACTGGAAAAAGTGCAGCACATCTTTTGAAATAGGGGCTGCTCCGGAAATAGCCACTCGAATATTTTCAAAACCCAGACGCTCTTTAAGTTTTCTGAAAATAGTGAACCATGCAAAAAAGTACAATATATTCAAGAAGGGGTTGACACGCCTTGAATCCATTGTAAGATTTGCACGTTTTTTACCTATTTTCAGGGCAGCTTTGAAAACAATACGTTTAAACCATGTGGCATCATCCATTTTGATCATGATATTGGAGTAGTATTTTTCCCAGATTCGAGGCACTGCATATCCAATGGTAGGTGAGAGTTCAACCATGTTCTGCATGACCGTGTCAGGTTTTTCCACAAAATTGACAGTATAGGCAAATTTTATATTTATAAAGACTGAAAAAAGCCTTTCAAAAACGTGGCACAACGGTAAAAAGGACAATACATTATCATCTTTTCTTATTTTAATAATTGACTCTACAGCTTCAGCCATCCATGTTATGTTTTTATGGCTCAGCATGGCACCCTTAGGAGGACCTGTAGTACCGGAAGTGTAGATTATCATTGCAGTATCATCTGGTTCTACATTGGTCTGCATCTCTTTAAAAAGTGCAGGATTTTGTTTGTCTTTTTTGTCACCTTTTTCAAGTAAATCATCAAAAGTCATGACCATGGGATCTTTAAACGCATTAAGCCCCTTGGTATCCCAGACAATCACTTTTTTCAAAAGGGGGGTCTTATCCCGGAACATTAAATACTTATCCAGCTGCTCTTCATTTTCAGCAAATAAAAATTTCGCATTGCAATGGTTAACTATGTACTCCACCTGCTGCCATGCATTGGTAGCATAAACACCAACAGATATCCCGCCTATATTTTGGATCCCCATATCAGCCATAACCCATTCAATGCTGTTGTCGCCGATTATGCAAGCTGAATCACCTTTTTCAAACCCCATGGATATAAGGGCGCATCCGATTTTTTTTGCTGTATCATGATATTGGCTCCAGGTGATATCACGCCAGAGCCCTAAATCTTTTGTTCGCAGCGCAACCTTTGAGCTGTTTTGGCTGACGGTTTCATTAAATACTTCAGGGACAGTTGTAAACAGTGTACTTACATTTTTCATCGCCATGCTTTCTTTCTTTTCCAGCGCTGATATCCTTTTGCTGATGTTTCTGATTTTATACCAAGGTAAAACTCTTTTACATCTTTATCATTTAGAAGATCCTTTGATTTGCCCTTCATCACAAACCGTCCGTTTTCCAATATTAATCCGGTGGAAGAGATGGAAAGTGCCATGTTTGCATTTTGTTCAACCAGAAGGATGGTTGTGCCCTGCAAGTTTATCTCTTTGACAATGGCAAAAATCTCCTTTACTAAAATGGGAGAAAGTCCCAGGGATGGTTCGTCAAGTATTAAAAGCCTGGGCTTAAGCATTAAAGCTCTTCCAATGGCAAGCATCTGCTGTTCTCCGCCGGAGAGTGTTCCTGCCCACTGGTTTGTTCTCTTCTTTAAAACAGGAAAATAGGTGTAAACTTTATCAATATCCTGTTTTATCTTTAAAGAGTCGTTCCGGATATAAGCACCCATTAGCAGGTGCTCATGGACAGTAAGTTCTTCAAAAATCTCCCGGCCCTCCGGGACATAGGCAATACCTTTTCTTACAATTTTATCAGTATCCATATGCTGAATAGGAGAACCTTCATATTCAATGGTGCCCTTATCAGGCTGATCTTCTATTAATCCCATTATGGTTTTTAAAATGGTTGATTTGCCCGCGCCATTATTGCCTAAAATAGCTGTGATACTTCCCTCTTCAACGGCAAAGGAAGTTCCGCGGATTGCATAGACAAGGTCATAATAGGTTTCAATATTTTTTACTTCCAGCAGATTTGTCATGGGCTAATCTCCCTCACCAATATATGCTTTGAGGACTTCTTTATTTTGCTGAACCTGTTCAGGAGTTCCCAATGTAATCTGTTTTCCAAAATTAATAGCCAGGACGCGGTTTGAAATATCCATGACCATTTTCATATCATGTTCAATAAGCAGGATGGAGATTCCTAGATCTGTTTGTATATCCTTGATCCAGAAAATCATATCCTGTTTTTCCTCTGAATTCATACCTGCACAGGGCTCATCAAGTAAAAGTAGTGAAGGTTCCAAAGCAAGCGCTCTGCCAAGCTCAATCAGTTTTTGTGTTCCATAGGGCAGTGAACCCACAAATTTATTGCGCACATTCTGAAGTTCCAGAAGGTCAATAATCTCCTCCACTTTTTTCCTGTGCCGTATCTCTTCTTTAGCTGCAAAAGATGACCTTCCCCACATGAACATTCCTCTTAGTAATCCTGTTTCCATATGAATATGACGACCAAGCATTATATTTTCCATGGTGTTCATATGGGAAAAGAGCTCAATGTTTTGAAATGTCCTTGCTATACCCATTCTGGCAATTGTATACGGTTTTTTATTCTCAACAGATTTATTATTAAACTTGATGCTGCCATGGTCAGGTTTATAAAGCCCGGATATACAATTGAAAAGGGTGGTCTTTCCCGCGCCATTTGGACCGATCACGGAAAAGATTTCACCCTTGTTCATGGAAAAGTTGATATCCTGCAGAGCTTGTATTCCACCAAAAGAGATGGACAGATTGCCAATCTTGAAAAAAGAAGGCGCCATATTACTTAATATCCATCCAGTCAGTCAGTTTTTTTGCTTTTCCTCCTGCAAGGCACTGAACTAAGAAAGTCCGGGATGTGCCCTGGCGTGAGTACATATCATTTTTGTCAAAGGGTTTATAGCTGACCTCAGGGCCAATTCCTTTAAATCCTCTCAGGTTCTCCATTTGATCAATAAATCTCTCTCTTGTAAGATTCCTCCCACTCTTTTTTAAAGCTTCAATCATGGGTTCTGTAAAAATTATACCTGCATAATAGAACATACCCCATCTCTCCTCTTTGGCTGCATATTTATCAAAGATTTCTTTTTTATACTTTTGAAGTAATGGGTTGTCTGAATCAGGGAGTTCACCAAGAGTACCTGTGATAACACCTTCCCACAGCCCTTTTGTTATGTGCATCATAAATGGAAAATCACAGGTTGTACTTGTGCTCATAAATTGTGGTGCAAATTTCATGGCTTTGCTGATACCCACAATTCTTGCAGAATGACCAACTGTTGTCCACATTAAAACCAAGTCAGCTTTGGATTTTCTCAGTTTCATTACATGGGGTTTAAGGTCAGAGTCCCTTGCTTCCATGGGCACTTGGGCAACTGTTTTCATACCATGTGCCTTTAGCTCGAAGATAGCACCCCTGAGGCCGTTTTTTCCATATTCATCATTCAGGTAAGCCACGGCAATCCGTTTTTTCCCCAATTTTTCAATGGCATATCTAATTAATGCCTTTGCCTCTCCTTTGTAAAGGGGATACACAGCAAACATATTTTTTGTGGGAGGGTCAACAAAGTTAATGGAACCTGTTGCAGGTCCTACCCAGGGGATATCTCTTTCAGCCAGGTAATCTCTTACTGCAAGTCCCGGAGATGTACCCACACCACATGCCCAGGCAAATATTCCAGTGCCTTCCTGGAGTTCTTTTACACCGGCTTTTGTTTTGGCTGGATTATATCCATCATCAAACATATGATAAACAATTTTTCTGCCATTGATACCGCCATTGGCATTGATCCATTTAAAATAGTCACGGGTACCCCTTGCAACATTACCCCATGCAGCAGCAGGACCGGTCTGGGGTCCCCATTGCCCAAGATGGATTTCTGTACCTGTTAACCCCTCTTCGGCAAGGGTAGTCAAGGTGAAACTTAAGCAAAAAGCAAGAGTAATAAATAGAGCAAACATTAATTTTTTCATCATCATCTCCTTTTTAAATGATCATTGGTTATATTTTAAGTTTAATTCACAAACCGTTTAAACTTTTTTAATATAGTGCTTTGCAAAAAGACCACTGGGTTTAACGCACAGGACAACCACAATAATAACAAAGGCAACAACTGTCTTAAACTCAATGGATATATACCCGCCAAACAGATGTTCAATAATACCCAGGAGATAGGCTGCAACCACAGCTCCGGGCAGCGAGGTCATCCCTCCCATTACTGCTGCGGCAAACCCCTTTAACATAGGGTCCCACATCATATATGGGTGCATGATAACAGGAGAGATTAAAAATCCTGCAACAGCTCCCACAAAAGAAGAAATACCCCAGGTCATCATTAAGATACGATTTATCCTTACCCCTACAATTTGTGCTGCAACGCTGTTTTGCTGGGTTGCTTTCATGGCAAGACCAAGTTTTGAAAACTTAAAGAAGCAGAACAGTACAACCATTAAAAACAGCGCAGTCACCAAAGTCAGTACCTCAAGCTTGGTGATAAATATATCTCCCAGAATAAAACTGTCATAGGGTCCCAGGGGAAAGGGCATTACTTTGTGGTCAGCACCAAATTTCCAGGATACAAATCCTAAAAGAACCATCTCAATGCCAATGGTTATAACTATCATCCCTAAAACATTTGGTTCCTTTGCTCTTCTTAAAATAGCAAATTCCAGAAAACATCCCAGAACAACTGCAAATATAAAAGCTGAAAGAAAAGCAGTATAAACGGACATATTCATCTGGGTTAAAAGCATCATGGCAAAAAAAGATGAAATAAGTGCCATTTCACCCTGGGCAAAATTCGGTACCTGGGAAGTTTTATAGATAATTACCATGGCAAGCCCCATAAGTGCATAGGAACTTCCTACTGCAATACCACTGACAATCATTTGGATAAAATCAATCATCTTATCTCCAGAGTTTAAATCAGGTTAAAACGGCCATGTCCGCCAATATTTTTTTGTGCGGATCCAGACTCCGTAGAGTCCAAGAGGTTCAAACAGCATGATAAGAATCATAATGGAACCAAAAACAATATATTGTATATTTGAAACACCTGTTAAGGAAAACCATGATTCTGAAAGGCTTTTCAACCAGTCACCCATATAAGGAATATCAAGAATGTTTCTTAATTTTAAATCCAGCCAGCAAAGAAGTGTAGCTCCGGCAATGGAACCCATCATTGACCCAAGACCTCCCACAACAACCATTGCAAGAAACATTATGGACATCATCAGGGTAAATATTTCAGGTTCAATAAATTGCAGGACAAAAGCATATAAACCGCCTGCAATGCCTGCATAAAATGCGCTTATTGCAAAGGCAAGTGTTTTGTAATAAAGAATATTGATTCCCATGGTCTGGGCAGCAATGTCAGCATCCCTTATGGCTATAAAAGCTCTTCCCACACGGGTTTTAGTAAGGTTTCGCATGAAAAACAATAAGACAATCGTAAGGGTGATCAATAAAAAATAAAACTCTTTATCGGTATTTATAACAAAGGAGCCAATTGTAATATCCGGAGTATGAAGCCCGTCTCTTCCACCAAAAATTTCAATACGACCGATAATTTGAGTAATGGTCAACCCAAACCCCAGAGTTGCAATGGCAAGATAGGGACCCTCCAGACGTAAGGCCGGCAGACCAAGTAAAAACCCAAAACAGGCAGCAATCAATGCAGAGCAGGGCAGGGCAAGAAGAAAGGGAAGACCTGCCTTTACCATGAGGGTTACAGTACCGTACGCACCAATGGCAAAAAAGCCGGCATGACCAAGCGATATCTGCCCTGTATACCCAACCAGAAGGTTTAATCCTGTTACGACAATGATGTTGATTGCAATGTAATTTGCCACATAAATATAATAATTATCCACAAAAAAGGGGAGGAGATATAGAAATCCCAGAAGTATTGCAAACCAGAAAATGACAACCTTTGAGTCAAAAAGCTGAACATCCTCATAATAGTCTTTCTTCATGTCCATGGAAAATTATCCTTTTTGTGCCTGATGGTTCATTCTAACGGTTAATTGAGATACAATTTTGTCTGTTTTTGGAACTTCCCACACTCTATTTTTAAAGCTGGCTGATTGTCAAGGGAAAAAGGATAATAGAAGAAATAATTTGTTTGATTATCCATGGACATATTATATCAATTTTATGATTTTCCAAAGGGACACATGGGGAATATGCATGGTTTGCAGTTTTGGCATAACCCTCCGTGGCAGAGCTTTGCAAGCTCTCTTTTGCCGGGTTTTTCTCCAACCATAATCCTGGGAAATATAAGGTCAAAAATTGTAGTTTTATGATGCAGTCCACAGGCAGGAATACCCATGACAGAAGTGGTATCTGAATATCCTAAAAGAAACATGGCACCGGGCAGTACTGCTGATGAATAATGTATATGGTCAAACCCTGCCTGTTCAATTGCAAATCTTGTAACATCATCAGGATCAACAGACATGCCTCCGGTTGTGATAATAAGATCAGTATCTTTATCCAGATAGGATTTGATCTGGCTGGTAATCAAAGTCTGATCATCAGGGAGAATAACAGTCTCTTCCAGGGTGGCACCAAGGGCTTTGATTTTCTTTTCAACTATGGTTTTAAATTTATCCTGAATAAGTCCATTATATACTTCATTTCCTGTGATTATAAGTCTGATTTTCATTGGGTTGAACATGCTTACGGAGAATACAGGATAGTTTTGTTTTGCCGTTGCTAAAGCTTTATTGAGCTCTTCTCTTTTGATTACCAGGGGTATTGCACGGGTTGCTGCAAGGCTGTCGTTTTTGCTGACACAATGATTATTATGAATACTTGCACACATAACATCATCAATCATATTAAAGTCAATAAGCGCTTCAATATTAACCTTTAAAAGTCCCGGATAAGCTGCTTTCAATTCAAGTTTTCCTTCACTGGGGTTTGCTGAAAATATTACGCCGGGTCCTGAAAGTGCAGATGCAAGTTCAACCACAGCATCATCTTCATGGACTTCATTTTTTTTTAAATCAAGAACATAAAGATTGTTTTTACCCATGCGCATTAATCTGCATAAATCTTCCTGTTTGATTTTGTGACCTTTTTTAAATGCCGGACCTTTATGTCTGCCGGGAATAATCTCTGTCATATCGTGGGCAAGGGTTGTACCTGCAGCCTGATCAATGGGTATGGTTCTAAAGGGTGAAACAGCTGTTCTTTCATACATCTTTTTTCTCCAATCTTTTAACTGGTTGCCAGTAAGCTCCATAAGCACAGGATTTGCAGAGGATTTTATTGTTTTTCAGCACTTCACGTTTATCCCTTACAATAATACCGCACTCTGCACACTCAGCTTTGAATCCGGCAGGACCCGGCATATCACAGGCAGGTATATCACACACAACTTCATCAATGGTAAAAAGCTCGGCAGTGCTCATTTTTTTGTATGCCTCAAGCTGCTGCTGTGTTTTGTCTGTAATGTGAGGTGCATATACTTTAGCAAGATCCCGGGAATCTTCTCTGGAGACAATTCTGAAAGCTTTTCGGGTCTCAAGGTTTACAAATGTAGCAGCCATGATACCATTGTCTATGAATTTTAAAGATCTTCTTCCAAGTTTTACTCCGGTAACAAATGATATGGCATCTGTGGCACATCTGTCGATCTCAACATAGATAATAAGTTTTTTTATCTGGGGCATGACAGAAGGATTGTCAAGTCCAATAAGGTTACAGCCCAGCATTGCCATGCGTACACCTACAACCTGCCCGGGGCAGAGATGCCCATGGGCTTTGGCAGACCCGTTTAGCAGAGTGTTAAAATCTTCCATTTGTTATGCCCCACAACTTAAATTAATGCTTTCTCCTTGACCTTATGTTAATTTTAACATAAGGTCAAGGAGAAAAGAAAATAATAAGTTTGATAACGCAATGCCCCGTGATATTTTTTTAAGGATACTTCCTTACTTATTTGTGCTTCTTTAACTAAGCTGTTAAAGCTGCCTTGGAAATATTAATACAACTCGAATTCAGATCACTGCTGGGGAATCTCATTTATTGAAGTTTCATCTTGGTGTACAAGCAAAGCATCACTGACAGCGGAAAGGCTTGAATTCCTTAATATTTTGCATTCTTTGTTATACAACTTGCAGAGTCTTTTCACCTTCAGACAGGCATTGTGGCTGTTGCAGTTTACAGGACAGATTACTACATCACACCGTTTTACTTTTGCCTCAAAATTTGTATTTGTATTTTTCATGAACCCGTCATGATAGTAAAATTCGCCCCCGGCATTTTCAACAATATCTTTGTAAAACGGTTGTAGTTTTATAATACCCCCAACCATAAAGACTTTTTTTGCGCACAGCTGATATTGTGGGCAAGTGTTCTGGCTGTTGCAGGAGACGTTGTCAGGACAATTTGTTGTGTTGCAGCATTTGTATCCATTGACTAAAGAGTGGAATTGGTCTTTTAATAATTTATTTTCATTGTCAGCACTGAAATAATCAATCTGCAGAGCTTTTTTTTCTCGTTCCAGAACTCTTATTTTTTGCTGTTTTGTTTTAAGATGCTGTTCAATAGCTGCAATATGATGTTCTAACTTTTGGATTGTATTATCCCGTTTTTTCACAGGATTAAGCATATCTTCAAGTTCTCGAACCCTTTTTTTTATTTTTTGATTATCAGTTTCAAGACCTGCCATTTTTTTTGTATCTGATTTGATTGTCTTAAACATTGCTTTAAGGTTTTCATTTTTACCATCAATGTTTCTCTTTTCCCTTGCAAGTTTTTCATTGACTTGCAAAAGTTTTTCCCGAATTTGAAAAATTTCAGTCATGTTGGCATGGGCCTGCATATGAACTTCGCCATAAACATTGTTTAGAGTTTCAATGCTGGTTTTTTCGTAGGAGACAATAGCATAAAACATTGAACCAGCACTACCTGTTTCAAAATACTCTCTCCACAAGGAGATGATTTTTTTATCTGTCAGACCAGCAACTTTAAGCATATATTTACGGGATTTGCTGCGGATAAAATTGTTCACCTTTCTTGATACAGCGTTCTCGTCAGAGAGTTCTGCCATGATTTGCTGATGATATTCATAGGGTTTCATTGCTTTTACATTGTAGCCACATTTTTTTAAAATGCTTTTATGCTTTTCCACGGAAAGTATAGCACCTGCTATAGTACATTTATAATGGGACTCAACTTCCCATATATTCATGAATTTGGATAAAATATCTGACATTATTCATTCTCCTGTATAGAGTTTGGTAAAGCTAACTTTATGCAGGAGCATAGATAAATTATTTATGGATGTCAAGGAAAAGTTAGGGAGAGCTTACTTTTTATTTTTTAATTACAGGTTCAATGTCACAGTGGGGACAAGTATCAATTTTGTGTAAAAAATCTTTAAACTTTCTAAAAGTCTGTTTATCCATGGCGTGTTCCATCTGGCAGGCTGTTCGATCAGCAGTATTCTCATCCACCTTTAATACTCTGAAAAAGAAATCTTTTAAGAAGATATGACGGCGTTCTACTTTCCGGGCAATATTCTTACCTTCTCTGGTTAAGGTGACATACCCGTAAGGCTCATAGTTGACAAGCTTTTTTTTGGCAAGTTTTTTTAGCATGCCTGTGACCGAACCGCGTTTAATATCAAGCTTTTCTGCAATGTCTTTTGATCGGGCAACACTCTTTTCAACCTGTAGCGCAAGTATGGTCTCAAGATAATCTTCAAGACTTTCTGAAAGTTGATTTTTCTTTTCCATTATATCCTCCAATATTGGCAACTTGATATGTTTATACTTAAACAATCTTGTAAGTCAACCAATTATTTTTTCACTAAGGCTTATTTTTTTCTTGACAACAATAAAAGTTAGGTATAAATAACTTATTAAGAGGTAAAATTATTTAATCTAATGTAATCGAATTGAAAAAAGGGGGGGTATGGAAACAATAAATTTAAGGCAAATGCAGGTGGATCAAGCCGGGATAATCGCATCGGTAAAGGCTGCAGGTGAGATGGGAAGGCGTATAAGAGATATGGGACTTGTGCCGGGAAAAGAGATCAGGGTGCAGGGCAAAGCTCCTCTTTTTGACCCGGTTGCCTTAAGAATTATGGGATTTACTTTAACGCTTCGTAATAATGAGGCAGACTATATAGATGTAGAGGTGTAATATGAGTACAGCAATTGTATTGGCAGGTAATCCAAATTCCGGGAAAACAACTCTTTTTAATGAACTAACAGGTGCCCGACAGCATGTTGGCAACTATCCCGGAGTAACCGTTGAGAAAAAACAAGGTACATGCAGTGATGATGCAGGCAAATTTAATGTTGTAGATCTCCCAGGCACCTATTCTTTAACAGCATATTCCATGGAAGAAATCGTTGCAAGGGATTACCTTGTGAATGAAAAACCTTCCATGATTGTTGATATTGTTGATGCATCCAATCTTGAGAGAAACCTCTACCTTGCTGTTCAGTTCATGGAAATGGGTGCACCTGTAACCATTGCATTGAACATGATGGACGTGGCAAAAAAAAGAGGGCTTAAAATTGACCACGAAAAATTGTCAAAATTATTAAATGTTCCAATTGTTCCGATTATTGCAAGGAGCGGTAAAGGAAGGCAGGAACTCTTAAAAGCTGTTGCTTCAAATGTTAATAGTGAGGTTAAACCTTTGAAAATCTCCTATGGTGTTGATATAGATTCTGCCCTTGATAAAATGGAAGAGATAATAAATTCTTCTGAATTTTTAATAGAAAAATATCTGGCAAGATGGACTGCCATAAAATATCTGGAGAACGACAGCCAGATTATTGAGCTTGGTAACAAGGAAGACCAAAGAGTTGATATACAGCTGAAAGCAATTGTTAACAGGGCAAAAAAACGTCTTGCCTCAACCCTTGACACACACCCAGAAGGTATGATTGCAGACCAGCGTTATGGCTATATCCATTCAGTCTTACAACAGGGGATTATTAAACATAGTCACGATGAAAACAGACAACAATTGTCTGATAAAATTGACAAGATTGTGACAAACAGGCTTCTTGGACCTATTATCATGATAGCTATTATTATGGGGCTGTACAAATTTACCTTTTCTTACAGTGAGATGCCCGTGGGATGGTTTGAAAGTTTTTTTGGCTGGCTTTCCAATGTTGCAGATGGGGCATTGCCTGAAGGGCTTTTAAAATCCCTTATTGTTTCCGGGATAATCGATGGAGTTGGCGGTGTATTGGGATTTGTCCCTTTAATTCTGTTTATGTTTTTTGGTATTTCTCTGCTTGAGGATTCAGGATATCTTGCAAGGATGTCTTTTATGCTTGACAGAGTTTTTAGAATGTTTGGGCTCCACGGCAGCTCTGTTATGGCATTTATTGTTTCGGGAGGGATTGCTGGCGGTTGTGCAGTACCAGGCGTTATGGCGGCAAGGACATTAAAATCTCCTAAAGAAAGACTTGCAACACTTTTAACTGTTCCGTTTATGAACTGTGGTGCTAAACTTCCGGTTTTCGCCCTTCTTGTGGCTGCGTTTTTTTCTGAAAACAAAGCAGTTATGATGCTTGTTATTACTTTAATTGCCTGGGTTGGTGCTTTAATAGTTGCAAGGGTGTTGCGATCCACAGTTATTAAAGGCGAGGCTACGCCATTTGTCATGGAACTTCCGCCCTACAGACTTCCAACCTTAAAAGGTATTTTGATTCATACCTGGGAAAGAACATGGCAGTATATTAAAAAAGCAGGTACGGTTATTCTTGGTGTATCAATTGTTATCTGGGCAATGATGACATTTCCCGGGCTTGATGAGAATCAAACCAGAATATTTGTAGATCAGAGAGCAGCCATAACAGGCAAAGTATCACTTCGAATATTAAGTGACATCCAAACCATGGAGAACGATCAGCTGTCTGACCAGGCAAAAGCAGTAAAAGAGGACCTGTTACAGATTGATCTGGATGAAGCAAAAGCAGGGTTGAAAAATTCTATTGCAGGTCGTATCGGGACTTCCCTTGAAGGCATAACAAAATTTGCAGGCTTTGACTGGAGGACAAACATAGCTCTTGTTGGCGGGTTTGCTGCAAAGGAAGTGGTTGTATCAACCCTTGGTACTGCATACTCCCTTGGTGAAGTTGATCCTGACGAGACAAGCTCCCTTGCTGAAAGGCTTAAAACTGCCGATGGCTGGGGTCCTTTGACTGCATTCAGCCTGATTCTGTTCACAATTTTTTATGCACCCTGTTTTGTGACTGTGGTTTGTATTGCAAGGGAAGCAGGCTCATGGAAATGGGCAGGGTTTTCTGTTGTATTTAATACTGTCTTAGCTTTTGGTTTATCTGTTGCCTGTTATCAAATTGGTTCCATAATCATGCATTAATAAAGGAGAGTAAACTATGGATTTAATTATTGTCGGCATTATAGTAGCTGTAGCTGTAGCTTTCAGTGTGAGAAGTTTTATAAAAATCTATAAAGGTGAGGGCGATTGCAGCTGCTCACCAGGCTGCTCATGTTCTTCAAGTCGATTAAAATGTCATAAAGATTGTGGGACTTAAGTTTTACTGATCGGGATATTACTGCTATTGTTAATTTAAAAGATAAACAAAAAGTTTTTTTGTTTAATAAGACTTTATTTAAATCTCTTCAAAATTTGTATCCTTATACTTGATGATATCTGCAATGTACTCATTGGAAAAGAATAGAGTAAAGTCTTGCATGGCTTTTTCCATGATTTGATCTGCTCTGTCGCCAAGTTTCTGTTTGATTTGTTCACCCATGGTTTTGTAGAGGTGACCAGCATGGTAATCCCAGGGCATAATAGCTTGGGCGCCAGGTTTAATTTTCTTTTTATAGATAAGTCCTGGAATTTTTAATAATGAAAGCCTGGCATCTTTAAAAACAAAATCACACATATTACTGCCATTGGTCTGGGTTGAGTATATCTCTATTTTTAGGTCAGGGTTAAATCCTTTGACAAGAGCTCTATCAATTTCTTGGCAAAAATATTTTCCATATTCTAAAAGGTCACTCTCTTTCCACGCTTCATTCCAGGGGCATTTAAAGATATTTATTCTTGCATGGGGGCTCTTTTCTATAAATTTAAATTTCATGCTGTTTTTTGGAACTTTCCACTCTGAATAAGCAAGATAGTTATCCATGGTTAAAGCATGTCTGTTTTTCAAAGCACGCTTAGCCATTCTTTTTCCCCGTTGTAATCCATATTTTTTTACTGCTGCTCTTATAAGAGCTGCACCTTTTTCTTTACCAATTTCCTTAATTACAGCTCTGGAAATCAGAGAAAAGAGTATGGCATGATGATGTGCTGTAAGTTGCATAATATATATGTCCTTCAAGCCTGCCCATGATTTTTGAAATTATTTTTTCCTAAATTTTATCAATACTTTTTCTTGACCTTATGTTAAGAGTGACATAAGGTCAAGAAAAAAATAATGAAAAAGGCAGATGTTTATGAAGTTAAGATCAAGCCAGATACTTTTAAATGATAATCAGGGTATTATCATGGGTAACGGGAGGCTGAAAATTCTTGAGTCCGTTGACCGGACAGGCTCAATAAATAAAACATCAAAGGAGATGAAGATGTCTTATAAGGCTGTCTGGAGTAAAATTAAATCCACGGAGAAAAATTTTGGGAAGCCTGTTGTGCTTTCCGATAAAAAAACCGGTACAAGCCTGACAAAAGAGGGGAGAAACCTGCTTGAAAAATATAGAGAGTTGAAGAAAAGATGCCTTAAGGCAGATGACACCATATTTGGTGATATTTTTTAAGGAATTATAGTTTTTTTTAGATTGATATTGTACTTTTTTATTCTGTTCCAGACTGTAACACGATTTACTCCAAGGATGCGAGCAGCTTTGGACTGGTTTCCATTACTTTTACGAAGCGCTGCAATAAGTTCATCTTTTTGAGAAAATGTTTCATTGGTTGATTGGGGCAGAGTGTATATGTCTGGATTTTTATTTTTTAAAGGCTCCATGCCAAACTTTTGAGGAAGATGCTTTAACTGAATCAATCCCTGTTCAGCAATTACAAATGCATACTCTAACGTACCTTTTAATTCTCTGATATTCCCAGGCCACGAGTATTTCATAAATAATTCCATTGTTTCAGAAGAGAGACCAGTAATATTTTTTTCAGTTTTTGCCATGAGACGTTGTATAAAGGTATTGACAAGGACAGGGATATCTTCAAGTCTCTCCCTTAATGGCGGCAGAAAAATGGGAATGATATTTATTCTAAAGAAAAGATCCTCCCTGAATTTATTTTGTGCAACCAGCTCTTCAAGATTTTTATTTGTAGCAGTGATGATTCGTGCATTTGATTTGATGGGTATTTGTTCTCCAACCCGCTCAAATTCTTTACTGTCAAGTATTCTGAGCAGTTTTACCTGGATAGCAAGTGGAATATCTCCAATTTCATCTAAAAAAATATTTCCATCCTTGGCAGCTTCAAACCGTCCTACCCTCTGCTGATAGGCACCTGTAAAAGAACCTTTTGCATGACCAAACAACTCACTTTCAAGGAGAGATTCATTTAATGCTGCACAATTAAATGGAACATATGCCTTGTTTTTTCTTGTGCCGGATTGATGGATAGCGTTGGCAACCAGCTCTTTTCCAGTACCACTTTCGCCATAAATAATCACAGGAGCATCGCTTGCCCCCACCTTGAGGATAATGTCAAACACTTGCTGCATTACAGGAGATGTTCCTATAATACCAAAAAAACCAGCTTCTGCATCAATTTGTCTGGAAAGTTGAGCCACTTTTCTATCAAGGCGATGCAATTCTGAAATATCAATAAAAGTTTCCACAGCACCAAGAGAGTTCCCAAATGCATCCCGCAATACAGTTGCATTTTTCAAGGCGGGTATATAAGTGCCGTCCTTTTTCTTAAAGCTGCACTGGCATTGCTTGATGCCAGGATGCCCAGGATCAAACAAGGCACACCAGTGGCTATGTTTTTCTTCACTTTTTATTGCAAGTTCGCAGGCATCACAATCAAGCATTGTACAAGGTTTGCCAATAATATCTTTGGGAGAGTATCCAGTTATAAGTTCAAAGGATTGATTGATCATTACAATGGTACCATCTGAAGCAACCACTATTAACCCTTCATGCATGGTATTGATTATGTTGTTCCAGTATTTATGAATATTTTTTCCAAGCATGTATATTAATATCCCAATGTATTTGTTTAATGGATTAAACATATGTTAATCAGTTGTTAAACAGTTGTTAAAATATGTTTAATAATTGTTAAACTAACATTAAACATATTTATGTTCAAGTAAAATATTTAATTACAGTTTGTCATTGCATAACTCTATTATATTAACAAGATACACATTATTATTAGAAGATAAAAAAAGTTGGCAAAGAATTTGCAAATTTTCAAACCAAGTTAGTATGAGTGGTGGGAATTGGCAGGTGAAAATGTAATTTTTAGAATATTGATAATTTTAAAGGATTGCCATTGTGTCAATAGAGCGAAATATTGATTTGCGAAATATGGATTGGCCGATAAATATTCTTAATTGTAAAAAAGAAGTGGACCAGATGAAAAAAGGTGAGCAGATGATAGTACTTGTAAAAGAGATAGATGTAGTGACAAACCTTGTTGCCCTGATTGAGCAGTTGCCTGATCACAGTATAAAAAAACAGAAAGAAAAAACACACTACAAACTTGTAATTGCGAAACAACTATGAGATATTTAACTTATCAGTCTCACCAGCAAATGATAAAATATATTGTAAACCCATCAATATGCAAGGGAATTAAGGAGGATTTATGGATTTAAGTCGCCGCGGCTTTTTTAAAGTATTAGGTGCTGGAGGTGTTGCGCTTGGTACTGGAACCAGCAAGGCAGATGCCAGCAGCAAAACCGCGAAATCATCCAGGGATGGTTTGGGCTGCCTTGTTGACACAACACTTTGCGTTGGGTGCAGGAAGTGCGAACAAGCCTGTAACCAACGTCATGATCTTCCAGCACCCGATGAATCTTTTGAGGAGCTGGCTGTCCTTGAAAAAGAGAGACGTATGGATGAAACATCATACACTGTGGTTAACAAGTATTATCCCAACAATATTGGTACATTAACATGGCGGGAACGACCAACATTTGTGAAATTTCAATGTATGCACTGTAATGACCCCTCCTGCGTGTCAGCCTGTATAGTGGGGGCTTTAACCAAACAGGAAAACGGGGCAGTTATCTACGATGCAATAAAATGCATTGGGTGCAGGTATTGTATGGTGGCTTGTCCTTTTCAGGTCCCTGCCTATGAATATGATCATGCTTTGACCCCGGAAGTTAGAAAATGTACATTCTGTTTTGAATATGTAAAAGATGGAGGGCTTCCAGCCTGTGCCCAGGTTTGCCCAAGGGAGGTCATGACATTCGGGAAAAAGAAGGACCTTCTGAAGCTTGCCAGGTGGAAAATGAAAAATAATCCTGGCAAATATGTTGATCATATATATGGTCAAAAAGAAGTCGGCGGTACATCCTGGCTGTATCTTGCTTCTGAACCATTTGAAAACATAGGTTTCCCAAAATTAAGCCACGATGCACCGCCACGATTGACAGAAATGATACAGCATTCTTTATTCCAGTATTTTGCAGCACCGTTAGGTTTGTTTGCAGTGCTTGGAAGCGTCATGGGATTTACAGGCTTTATGAAAAATGGGAAAAAAGACGATACTGAAGATATGGAAAAAGGAGATACCCATGAGTCATCATGATGAAGCAGCACCGGTCCAGGAAAAGTTTTTAACCCCCGGTGTTATGGTAATGCTGGGATTGATGTGCATTGGAGGTGTCTTTGTGGCAGTTCGGTTTCTTTTTGGTATTGGGGCTGTTGCAAATTTAAATAATCAATATCCCTGGGGAATATGGATTGGTGTTGATGTGGCCACAGGCGTAGCTCTTGCAGCTGGAGGCTTCACAACCGGTGCCATTGCCTATGTGTTTAACCGTGATCAATACCATGCAGTCATACGACCTGCACTGCTCACAGCCATGCTGGGGTATACCTTTGTAGTGCTGGGACTTCTGGTGGACATAGGCAGGTATTGGAATATCACAAGTCCTGTGTATAATCACAATGGTAATTCAGTGCTGTTTGAGGTTGCCATATGCGTTATGATTTATCTCCATGTTCTCTATTTTGAATTTGTACCCATTGTGGCAGAACGATTTTCAGGGAAAATTAATCTTCCCGGGTTCCTGTCAATATTCAACAATATATTGGAAAAAGTGTTAGGTATTGCTGATAAAATTACAGGAAAGCTTATGTTTCTGCTTATAATAGCAGGTATTGTTCTCTCCTGCCTGCACCAGTCAAGCCTGGGTTCCTTGATGCTGATTGCACCATCCAAGATTCACCCTTTATGGTATACACCGATTCTGCCTCTCCTGTTTCTTCTGTCAGCTTTTGCAGCAGGGTATCCAATGGTTGTTTTTGAATCCATTCTGGTCTCAAAATCATTTGGAAGAGAACCTGAGATGGATGTACTGACTCCCCTGGCAAAATATATGCCCATTCTCATGGGTATTTATCTGACAGTTAAAATAATGGACATGATGGCAAGGGGCAGCTATATTTACCTTCTGGATGGAACCTACCAGTCGAATTCATTTTTGGTGGAGGTTGTGGTCTGTGTATTTATGCCATTTGCTCTTCTCTTGTCTAAAAAAGTCAGGCAATCACCAGGGTGGTTGTTTTTTGCCTGTACTGTTTTTATTCTGGGGATTGTATTAAACCGGATAAACGTATTTGTGGTCGCCTATACACCTCCCTATAAACTTGTTTCATACTTTCCTTCTCTGGGTGAAATGTTCATTACAATAGGGCTGATTGCAACTCTAATGTTCATATACAGAGTGTGTGTAACAATATTTCCGGTTTTGGGAAAGGACCCTGCAAAGATGACAAGAAATGGTGTTCTGATTTTAGCTTTTCTGCTAATTGCAGCACCTCAATATTCAGCCCATGCTTTAGATAATTCACAAGTGACAAAAAGAGTTCTCCCTTTGGAACAAAACATTACACCATCCATTGCAGATGCACCCAAAGTAAAGATATTGAATTCCAAGGTGATCAATAAATACAGTGATCTTTATGAACCAGTGCGTTTTATGCACAGTAAACATGCAAATGTGTTAAATGACTGTACTATTTGTCACCATAGAATGCCAAGGGAAGAGGGCGATAAATATGGGGTTCCGGTTTCCATGGTACAACTCAGGGAAAATGAGCAGGAACCTGTATCTTGTTCAGTTTGTCATGACAAACCTTTTAATCCAAAAAATCTGCACACCCCGGGCTTAAAAGGAGCATATCATCAACTTTGCATGGATTGTCACCGTGAAGCAGAGCAGGTTCCCCACATACGAGGTTCTGTTCAATACAGTGCCATGGTTAGAGGTCCCATAGCAAGACCACTCGATACAAGGGCTCCAACTGACTGCCTTGCCTGCCACGCCAAAAAGGTTCCCAACCATAATGAACTTGTAAAGCTAACCGGCAGTGTCAGTGCAACAGATGTTACGAAAAATTGTCTCTCCTGCCACGAAAAAGAGGGTGAAGCGATTTTAAAAACCTCCCATTGGAACTGGCACGGGGCTTCACCCTATACTGTGGGGCATGAAAAAAGAACTGATCTTGGTAAAAAGAGCAGCACCATAAATAATTTTTGCATCAACTTAAGCGGGAACTGGGCAAGATGTACAAGTTGCCACATTGGCTATGGCTGGGAAGATGAAAATTTTGATTTTAATGATATGACAAAGATTGACTGTCTTGTGTGCCATGACAATACAGGTAAATATAAAAAAGCACCTCCGGCAGCAGGCATGCCTGTAAAAAACCTGGATTTAGCCTTAATCGCCAAAAGCGTTGGAAGACCCACCCGTGATACATGTGGAATGAATTGTCATTTTCGCGGCGGTGGTGGAGATGCTGTTAAACATGGCGATATGAGCTCGTTTTTAAGCAAACCTGACAAGAATCATGATGTGCACATGGGAGTTTCCGGAGGCGGTCTGGATTTCAGGTGTCAGGATTGTCACAAGACCAGAAACCATATGATTTCAGGGCGCAGCATATCAGTTCCGGCAGCAGAAGGTGATCTCTCCTGCGAATATTGCCATACAGACAAGCCGCACATCGGAAGTGAACTCATTGATCACCACCTGAATAAACACACTGAACATATAGCTTGCCAGACCTGCCATATACCGATCTATTCAAAACAAAATCCCACCAAGGTTTATTGGGACTGGTCCGATGCAGGTAAAGATATCAAACCAAGCAAGGATAAATATGGAAAACCAAATTTCATGAAAAAAAAGGGCAGCTTTAAGTGGAAAGAAGCTGTAAAGCCAGAATATATGTGGTATAACGGCACTGTAAAAAGATACCTGCTTGGCGACCGTATTAATGAGAATGGGGTAACTGAACTAACCAAGCCCGTGGGAGACTTTAAAGATCCTGCATCAAAAATATATCCATTTAAGATCCATCGCGGAAAACAGATAAGTGATGCTGTTTATAAACACCTGATTGCTCCAAAACTCTGGAAAGGTTACTGGAAACACTGGGATTGGGATAAGGCATCAAGGGATGGCATGAAAGCTGCCGGCATTGCCTACAGCGGCAAGTATGAGTTTGTGAAAACCGCCATGTACTGGGGTCTTACCCACGAAGTGGTTCCCAAGGAACAGGCATTGTCCTGTGCCGAGTGCCATGCATCATTAACCAAGGCACCCTATTGTGGTGCATGTCATCAAAAAAGAGATGATGTGGATTTTAAAGCTCTGGTTCACAAAGGTATGGATTTTAAATCATTGGCTACACAGGGGCGGGATGTAAAGAGCCTTATCGGCAAAACAAATTATATTGACTACAAAGCGTTGGGATATGATGGAGACCCCATTGAATCAGGAGGCAGGTTTGATAAATTAGGTCTTAATATAAAGAAAAATAAAAATAAAGAAAAATAAAAACTAAATTATAAGGAGAAAATCATGTTAAAAAAAGTAAGTTCAGTTGCAATAATTCTAATGTTTCTATTGGTGTCCATTGGCGTTGTAATGGCAAGTGATAAAGGGAACGCCCGCAAGGGGAAATATCTTTATCGTAAAAACTGCCGTACCTGTCATATAGAGGATGGATCAGCCAAAGCGCTTAGCCCCATCAGTAAAACCCAGGCTGAATGGAAGAAAGTTTTTGATGATGTGTCTGCCCTTGAGTGCAAGGATGAATGGGCAAAACTGTCTGAAAAGGATAAAGTTGATATGTATGCCCATCTCTGGGGACATGCTTTTGACTCGCCATCTCCTGCAAAATGTAATTAGCCAGGCACTTTTTTATAAATTTGGTTATATAAATCTGGAGAAAACAATGTCAACAACCAAAAATAAAGCTCAAATGATTTCCCGGCGTAAATTTTTACAGATTTCCGGAGCAGTCGCAGCAACAACAGCCATCAGCAATCCGTGCAGGGTTTTGCACGCCCTTGTAAAAGATGGCAGTAAAAAGGATCTAGATGAGATCAGGGAAGCTTTTTCAGCCTGTGACATGTGTTTTAATAAATGCGGTTTAATTGCCCAGGTTGAAAACAGTGTGGTTAGAAAACTTGATCCAAATCCAAAATATTTTAAGTCAAGAGGCATGCTGTGTGCCCGTGGCAACGCCGGTGTAAAACAGCTCTATGACCCTGACAGGCTAAAATACCCCCTTTTAAGAAAAGGGGCAAGGGGTGAAGGTAAATGGCAGAGATTAAGCTGGAGCGATGCACTGGATCATGCTGCAGAACAACTTGAAAAAATTGGGGATCAATACACCCGTTGCGGATTTTTGTTCATGGCAGGTACTGACCTTCAATCTTCCTTTGTCCATAAATTTGCTGAAGCCTATGGGTCATATAATATTATTTCCCATGAATCCAATTGTCTGCTCAGCCGAAACCGTGCCTTTCTGGATACTTTTGGTGTTATGCCCATGCCAGATGTACTAAATAGTAAATATATCATTCTGGCAGGTGCCAACAGGTTTGAAGCCCTGGTAACTCCTGACAGTATGGATTTGATGACAGCAAAGACAAACAAGGCAAAACTCATTGTTCTTGATCCGAGATTTACAAAAACAGCAGCTCTTGCTGATGAGTGGCATGCAATCAAACCAGGGACTGATATGGCGTTCTTCCTTGCAATTGCCAATGTAATTATTACTGAGAAATTATACGATAAAACTTTTATTAAAAATAAAACTTTTGGATTTGAAGAGTTAAAAGCCCATGTGAAACAATATACTCCCAGGTGGGCAGAAAAAGAGACAGAGATACCTGCTGTTGATATCAAAAAAATTGCAAGGGAACTTGCCAAGGCTGCCCCGGCAGCAATGGTTTATCCGGGCAGAAGAACTTCAGATTATGAAAATTCAACTCAGATCAGAAGAACTTTTGCCATTGTGAATGGGTTGCTGGGCAACTTTGATCAAAAGGGCGGGTTGATTGCCCCTGCAAAACCAAAGTTCGGGTCAATCCATGTGGAGGCACCATGGTATGATAATAACCCTGATGACAGGGTTGATGCAGGAATGGCACAGATGATGTTTAATTCCGAGGGTTCTTTTAAACATACCAGGGATGCAGTGATACAGGGTAAACCCTATCCCATTAAAGGTTGGATGACCTATAAAACCAATCCCATGCAGACAGGAGCAAATCGCAGCAAGACCATTAAGATGATAAACACCCTTGATTTCATGATGAGTGTGGATATTGCCATGGGTGATACTGCATGGATGGCAGACCTTGTACTGCCTGCCCCAAGCTATCTGGAAAGGCAGGACCCTGTTTCATCTTTTGTTGCCTCCTCAACACATGCAGGAGCCATCACACGGGAGCCTGTTGTTCCGGCTATGTTTGAGTCAAAGCCGGTATTCTGGATTGTTAAGGAACTTGCAAAACGCCTGGATTTGGGGGAATCCTTTGATTTTACTATGGATGACTACAAAAAAGTTCAGCTTAAAAAAACACCAGAAGTTGCAAAAGCACTTAAAGAAGACGGCGTATATCATGTTAAAAGCCCAGGATGGGGCATTTATAAAGATAAACCTTTTAAAACAAAGTCAAAAAAGATTGAGTTTTACAACACCAGATACAAAGGCAAGGGGATTGATCCTCTGCCAGTATACAAATCACCCAAAGCTGTTCCAGAAGATCAATTTCGCATTGTTGTGGGCAGAAATGCCTATATTACCCAGAGTTCCAGTACCAACAACTCTCTTTTGTGGGAGCTTGAAAAGGAAAACACCCTCTGGATACATCCAAAGTCAGCATCAGCTCTTGGATTAAAGGATATGGAAGAGGTTCAGGTTAAAAGCAGTGCAGGAGAGGTTACGATCAAGGCAAAAATTACAAAAGAGATTAGACCTGACACGGTTTATATGAACACGGGGTTTGGTGTGCTTTCCAAAGGATTAACAAATATTTTTGGTAGAGGTGCATGCATTGCCGAGGTGCTGGAAGATAAAGCAGATAAAATCTCCGGCAACATGGCCATGCACGAAAC
>CAZMEX010000057.1:0-19414 GCA_964565415.1 uncultured Desulfobacterales bacterium
CACAACAATATCCCCAAAAAATTAAAAGAATCGATTAAAATTTTTATCAATACCCCTTTATCAATGCCCCGGGTGGATTCAGATTGATAAGTTGAAATGTTGACATGGCTGACTGGATATAATATTATATTCAGTGTACTATTCAACAACTATTATTATCCATGCAGAAGGAAAAAATTATGGGAACAAATAACATAATATTTTTAGAAATACTGGAGTGGTTTGATCAAACTGGTAACGAGATTGTACAGCGTATTCCCAAGAGCGGTTCCGGCGAAATCAAACTTGGAGCACAGATGATTGTAAGGGAGAATCAGGCAGGGATTTTCTTTTATAATGGCAAGGCAATACATGTGTTTGAACCGGGGCGACACACATTGAAAACAGGGAATATCCCCATTTTAAATAAAATCATGGCGATTCCATGGGGACTTTCAAGCCCCCTTAGAGCAGAAGCTTATTTTATTAATATGAAAGTTTTTGCTAATCTGAAATGGGGCACAAGAGACCCTGTTGCATTTAAGGACAGTGAGCTTGGTCTTATAAGGCTTCGAGCCTTTGGCATATTTAACATCAGGGTTATTCAACCCTTGCTTTTTGTAAATTCCCTGATTGGTACAATGTCTGCTTTTACCACGGCAAATGTTGAAGATTACCTGGGTCAGGTCATTGTCTCTAGACTTAATGATTTTATGGGTGAAAATCTTGATAGTATTTTAAGCCTTCCTGGTAAATACGATGAGTGGGCTGAAGGACTTCAGAAAAAACTTACAGAAGATTTTTCCCGCTTCGGACTTGGACTTACAAGTCTATATATAAATTCCATAACCCCACCCCAGGAAGTACAGAAAATGATGGATGATAAGAGCAAAATGGGCTTGTTTGATGATATGAATAAGCTTATGCAGCTTAAAGCTGCGGCTTCCATGGAAAAGGCTGCTGAAAATCCAGGAACAGCAGGGCAGGGTATGGGCATGGGGCTAGGCTTTATGATGCCGTCAATGATTGCAAATATGTTTGAGAATAAACCAGGCGGAAAAGCTTCTCCTGCTGCGGCACAGACCCAGCAGTGCCCTGACTGTAAACAGAATATTCCCGGCGATGCAGGATTTTGTCCATATTGCGGGCATCAGATTATGGTACTGGAGCAATGTAACTCATGTGGTAAAAATTTGTCTTTAAATGCAAAGTTTTGTCCCAAATGCGGTACAAAAAATGAAAAACAGAAAAAGGAGCAGGTAAAGAAGTTTTGCTCAAATTGTGGGACTGAGAATTTGTCAAACTCTAATTTTTGTAATGGTTGTGGTGAGAAACTCTAGTTTTCAGATTGATATAGAGTGCCCCCAGTGCGGTGCACCTGTTGTCCTGGAAGAGACAGATAATATTATTGAATGTCCTTTTTGCAGGGTGAGAAGTATTTTGTCCACTGACCCTTACCCCTGTTACTATTTTGAACCGCGCCAGGAAAAGTTTTCAGGTACCCCTGTTATATACATACCTTATTGGAGATTTAAGGGGCTTGAATTTACTTTAAGGGGCGATCAGGTATCCTACAGGGTCATTGACTCAAGCTGGATCGCCTTTGATAAATCTGGTAAACACGGGTTCCCTCCTTCGCTGGGGCTGCGGTCACAAACCCAGAAATTAAAATTCATTCAATCTGAAACCAAAGGATTGTTTTTCCCCCTTTCCATCAGTAAGAAACAGATTCTTAAACGTATTAATCAAGAAACGTCATCGGCAAATGGTATAAAACAGGCACATATCCATGTGGGTGAGATAATGAGCCTTATTTACCTTCCCTTTTACAGGGCACAGCAAGAGTTGTATGATGGACTTACCGGGAAGAAAATTGATGATATGCTGGAACAATTGCCTTTAAAGGGTAAGCTTCCTGCATATAATTATAACTTTCTGCCGGGAATGTGTCCCAATTGCGGCTGGGAACTTGAAGGAGAAACTGACAGTCTGGTGCTGCTGTGCAAAGGTTGCTTCAGAGCGTTCCTCATTAGAAATAAAGACTTAAAACAGATTGAAGTCCAATGTACCTCCCTTAAGTCTGACACTGATCTGCTTATACCTTTCTGGAAACTCTCCATTAATTTTTCAAAAATAAACTGTTCAAAATATTCTGACATAATGCGGCTTGCCAATATTCCAAAAGCTATTCTTAAAGAGCATGAAACAAAGGATTTTTATTTTTTTATCCCTGCATTTAAGGTCAATCCAAAGCTTTTTTTACGTCTGGGAAAACAGACAAGTCTTTTGCAGCCTGACTCATCCTTGCTCAACAAACTGCCGGGCAATAAATTTTATCCGGCTGATTTGCCTTTGCAGGAGGGGTTTGAAGCAGTCATACCTATTTTGATGCATCTTTGTAAAAAAAAGAGAGATATCTGGAACATGCTTATAAAGGAGAAGATAAAGCTTGAAAAATACAGTCTGGTATATTTAAGCTTTAAAGAAGCAGGGTCAGAATATGTGCAGGAGGAGTTCAGGTTCAGTATCCCCAAAAACTCACTCAAGTTTGGAAGAAAGTTGTAAAAAGATTCTTTTTCAGGCTATCGCTTTAAAAATTTTAATCCCCCCACACCAAGAAGGGTAATAGCAACAATTTTAAATATAACATTTACCTGGTAACTCACATCAAATCCATAGATGGGGATAAGTAGAAAAGCAATGTCAGCAACCAGCATAAACCCTATTGTTGATATGATCATGTTG
Source organism: uncultured Desulfobacterales bacterium (assembly GCA_964565415.1). Classification (GTDB taxonomy): domain Bacteria; phylum Desulfobacterota; class Desulfobacteria; order Desulfobacterales; family Desulfobacteraceae; genus JAIOSM01. Next base: position 2,725 of record CAZMEX010000057.1, read on the forward strand.
ATAACTTTTTCTATCAGCCCTCCATGGTATTTTTTCCTGGCATTCATAAATATGATAATAATTATAACGTATACTGAAACTGTAATAGTAACAAAAAGGGTTAACATAAAGTTATTGATATTTACTAATTCAGGCATTTTTTCTCCTATCTATTTTATCAATTGTTTCAGATTTTTTATCATATATGATTTAAGTTCAGTCTCTATTGCAAATCGTTCCATATCTCCAATAATAACCTGCATTTTTTTTATGGTTTTTGCTCTAAGACCAATTCCAAGTTCTCTTCTAAGCTTCTCCAGACTTATTTTGTAGATTTCTAAAAATGCATCAATAAATGAAAACCTTTTTTCAGGGAAAGGAAAGGAGAGGGAGATATTTTTTAAAACTATATCAATTTTTAATTCCCGGGGTTCTTCAAGGGCAATCTTGTCAAAAGTTTTCAAATATGTTTTTTTAAGACTCGATTGTGTCTCTTTCATCAATACTTTTCCATGGGCACCAAGTTCGTCTGTCAGCTCTTTTATGACTATGTGATAAATATCAAAAAGTACGCCGATAATCATTTTAACTTCATTATAGACCTGGTCTTCAGATTCATCCATTGAAGCAGATCTTCTAATCAAACCAAAAGATGCAAGTTTATATAGAATATTAACAACCGAGCGTTCATTATTTCTGGAAAATTGTATTAACTGATCAATGTTGCGAACTCCATCAACAAGGAAAAATATAAACTGATAGTTTGCATCCAGTTTTTTTAATGATTTGTCTTTATCTTCCTTGCTGCCAATAACAGGTTCAAATATTATTTTATTATTAGGGATCTCTTTTCTGAAATCGTCAAAATTAAAACCTCTGTGTATTGCAATCCAGGCAAGCTTTATGGGAGAATATTCTATGAGAGATTTCTCTTTAACATCCATCTCTTTAAAAACAAATTGTCCTGTTCTCCAGGACATGGAATCACTGAAACGCTCTTCTGTTTGCAATGAAAGTAATTCTGCCAGGGTTTTCTCTTTCATGTATTTTTTTTCTACAAGCCAGGTCCCAAGCCTTTTTTTCTGTTTTTTCAGCTCCTTTAATTGCAGGTCCAGCTCTTCAGGTGTAAGTATTTTTCTGCGAATAATATACTCACCAATTCTATCTTTTTTTTCTGTTGCAGCTATTCTAATGATATTGCCATTTTTAAAGACGTATTTTCTCTCTTTAGTTTCAGACTTTAATATGCTGACCCCAGATAATTTTTCCATTGAAATGATATAAAGCATGAACAGAAATGGGGTTTGTACAAAATCGCCCCGGAAAGCAAATTTTCCCTTTATTTTTTTTAATTTGATAGGTTCTGAATAGCGTAATACACCGGCAGCTGCAAGTTCTTCAATGGATCGTCTGTAATTAAATTTTTGATAGTATTCTGTCCCCTTTTCAAGATGCTCAAAAAAGTCATTCATTGGGAAGCTATCACGTGTAAGCTTTCTAAAATCACTGCTTTTCATGAAACAGACCTTTAAATATTATTATAATGTGCCATTATTATTAGAATTTTAGCAATAACTTGTCAAGAGATAACTTTGATTAAAGAGATAAAAATCAAAGATTCTCAAAAATCTCATCCGGGATATCAGCATTTGAGTAAAATTTCTGTACATCATCGCAATCGTCAAGTGCTTCCATGAATTTACACATTTTAACAGCGTCTTCTCCTTCCAGGCTTACTGAGTCTTTTGGTATCATGGTAACTTCGGCAAATTCATGTTTAATTGAAGCGTTGTCACAAGCTTGTTTTACTGCTTCAAAATCGTTGGGGTCAGTGATTACATCAAAGGATTTACCTTCATCTTTAATGTCTTCTGCTCCGGCATCAAGGACTATCTCCATCAGTGAATCTTCATCTGTTTCAGATTTATTAATTGTGATAAGACCTTTTTTGTCGAACATCCAGGCTACACAACCGTCTGTCCCGACATTACCACCTGCTTTCCCAAAAATATATCTAACATCTGCAATTGCTCTGTTTTTATTCTCTGTCAGACACTCAACTATAACTGCAACTCCGGATGGCCCATAGCCTTCATAGATGATCTCTTCATAGCTTTCGCCTTCGAGTTCGCCTGTTCCTTTTTTTATGGCTCTTTCAATATTGTTTTTAGGCATGTTTTGAGCTTTGGCTTCAGCAATGATAGTTCTAAGCCTGGGATTATCCTCAGCTATCCCGCCACCAGATCGTGCAGCAACAGTTATCTCTTTTATTATTTTGGTGAATATTTTTCCACGTTTGGCATCTGCCACACCTTTTTTGTGTTTTATTGATGACCATTTACTATGTCCTGACATTCTGTTTTACCCCCCCAAGTTTATCTAAATTTTATTTATTCCTATAATGTATATCTCTTTGCTGGCTTTTCTGCAACTTTCAGGTTTAAATATTTTCAAAGTTTTAAAAGCTGACTTTACTTTGTGCTCAAATTTTTTAAGTTCACTTCCCTGGAAGATTTTGCACACAAAATTTCCCTCTGGCTTAAGAAGTTTTAAGGCACAACTCAAAGCTGTTTCGCACAACTCAAATGATCTCGCAGCATCAACATCTTTTCTTCCGGTTGTTGCGGGTGCCATATCACTTAATAATGCATCACTGTCCTGGTCAAATATTCCTTTAAAGTTTGTTATATCAAGAATATCTCCTGGGAGGGCTGACACATTGCCTGGCAATTTTATTTTGATTTTTTTCAGATCAATTCCTGTAACTTTGCCCCTGGTGCCAACACATTGAGAAGAGTATATCAGCCATGATCCTGGAAAACATCCAAGATCAATAACATGATCCCCTTTTTTCAAGACTTTAAATTTTTTTTGGATCTCTTGAAGCTTGTAAACTGAGCGGGCAGGGTAATTTTCTTTTTTCGCCTTTAGAGTAAGGGAGTCTGCCCATTGGTTCTGCTTGCCTTTTCTGCTTTTTTTTTTCATTTTAAAAAAGTATCTCCATGACCTGTCCTAAAAAGTCTACCCCCGTGATTTCAATATCTTGGATTTTTGTTATCTGTTTTAGATTGTTTTTTGGGACGATGCATTGAGAAAAGCCCATTTTGGCAGCTTCTTTTATTCGGGATTCAATGTGTGCAACAGCTCTTATTTCTCCTGTAAGTCCAATTTCACCGATTAATACCATGTTATCATTGACAGTTTTGTTGAAAAAACTTGAAGCAAGGGCAGTTGCAATGCCCAGGTCAGCCGCAGGTTCAGTGACTTTTACACCACCTGCTACATTCATAAATATATCCAGGGATGATATACTTATTTCAAGCCGTTTTTCCATGACAGAGATTATTAATGCCACTCTATTTTGATCAAGACCAAGTACAGTCCTCCTTGGAGTACCAAAGCCTGATGTGGAAGCAAGTCCTTGAATTTCTATTAAAATCGGTCTTGTGCCTTCCATGCTAGCTGCAACAACAGATCCCGGGGCATTGGCAAACCTTTCTGAAAGGAAAACTGCCGAAGGGTTGGGAACTTGCTCAAGTCCTGCTGTTTTCATTTCAAATACACCGATTTCATTTGTGGAACCAAAACGGTTTTTAACAGATCTTAATATTCTGAAGACATGGGATTTATCACCTTCAAAGTACAATACAGTGTCAACCATATGTTCCATAATGCGGGGACCTGCAATGGCTCCAACCTTGGTTACATGCCCCACAAGAAAAACTGGGATTCCCTTTTCCTTAGAGAGTTTCATAAAAGCCATGGATGCTTCCCTGATCTGGGTAACACTGCCCGGAGTTGATGATGCTTCAGGGTTAAAAACAGTTTGAATAGAGTCTATGACAACAGCCTTATATTTTTCCTGCTGGGCAAGGGTAAGAATTGTATCAAGATCTGTCTCAGCTGCAACAAACATGTGTGAACTTTGTGAGCAGATCCGTTTACCCCGCATTTTAATCTGGCTTATGGATTCTTCCCCGGAAATGTATAAAGTTTTTTTACCTTTGCAGGACAGCTCTGAGAGTACTTGAAGCATTAGAGTTGATTTGCCGATACCAGGATCACCACCAATAAGAATCAGGGAACCTGCAACTATGCCTCCACCCAGTACACGGTCAAATTCATCCATACCGGTTTTAGTACGTTTTGCTTCTTCAAGCTCGATGGAGTCAAGGGACACAGGTTTGGTAAGATGCCTTGAATTTTTTGATACAGATTTTTGTCCAGATAGTAATTTTTCTTCTGCAAGAGTATCCCAAGCACCGCATTCAGGGCACTGTCCCATCCATTTAGGGAGTGCATGCCCACATGCCTGGCATTGGAATATAAATTTGTTCTTTTTCAAAACCTGCCCTGATTTCTTTAGTATCTTTTATTAAACTCAATTTCAGGAAAGATACTATATTGAATGGAAAGGAAAGGCAAATTTTATTTATTGAAAAACTTTTTAATATCTCCAATCCATATGAAACTTAAAAACCATGAATATACATAGGTTCCAAAGAGTATGAATATAAAGGCTTTTACTATATCTGTTGAGCTTCCATCCAAGGAAAACCCTGGTACATATCCAAAAAGCAGAGGTCCAAGGTATAAGAATTTTGCAAACTTAAAGGAAGTAAAAGCTGTTCTCCACATATTGGCTTTTGCAATTGTTGCACCTGCAAAGGCAGCAATGCAAACAGGTGGTGTTATATTTGAATCCTGGGACAACCAGTAAACTATCATATGGGCTGCAATCTGGTTAACTCCAAGGTGGGTAAGGGCGGGCACTGCAACAACAGCAGTAATAAGATAGGCAGCTGTTACTGGTACACCCATCCCCAGGACAAGGGATGCAAGGGCAATCAGCATAATTGTCAAAAACAGTGAACCACCAGCCAGATGAATCACAATATCAGCAAACGTAAGAACAAGACCTGAAAAAGTCAGTACTCCTATGATAATCCCAATGATTCCTACAGTAGCACCAATTTTTAAGCTGCTTATTGTACCTTCCCTTGATGCATCGAGAAATCTTTTAGGACCAATTGCTGTATCTTTTCTAACCCAGCTTACAGCGATGCAGGCAAAAAGACCCAAAATTGCTGAATACCCCGGAGAAAATCCATAGAGCATGAAGATTGTTATTATGACAAGGGGTATTGTGTAGAACCACTGTTTCTTAAAAATTTCCATGGCAGAAAATTTACTTTTTTCACCAACAATATTACTTTTTTTTGCCTCAAAGTGAACCATTATAAATACTGAGAAAAAATACATTAAGGCAGGGAATATTGCCACAAGCATTATTTTTGAGTAAGGTACGCCTGTGAGCTCCGCCATAATAAATCCGCCTGCACCCATGATTGGCGGCATGAACATGCCTCCAATGGAAGCAGCTGGTTCTATTCCACCTGCTACGTGGGGCTTGAATCCTGCTTTTTTCATCATGGGTATTGTAAAAGCACCGGTTGAGACAGTGTTGGCAATGGCAGAACCTGAGATGGAACCAAAAAGTCCGCTTGCAATAACAGCAACTTTTGCAGGACCACCGATTTTATGACCCACTGCAGCAAGGGGCCAGTCAATAAAAAACTTCTGGGCGCCGCATTTTTCTAAAAAAGCTCCAAAAAGAACAAATAGTATTACATAGGTTGCAAGCACATTAGCCATAATACCAAACACACCATCGCTTTTATAGAATATACTTACACATAATTCAGTAAAAGGAGCTCCGGCATGGGAAATAAGATCAGGGGCAAGATAACCATAGACACCATAGACTAACATGACAACCCCTAAAAGTACAAAAATATTGCCAACCACCCGTCGTGCAAGTTCGATTCCTATAAGGACACCAACTATGGCAAAGGCTGCATCAATATTTGTTTCAGCGCCGGTACGATAATTTATAATTTCAAAATTGAACATCCAGTATCCAATGGAAGCAAGGGAGGCAATGATTAATATATAATCTACAATCCTCATTATCATGGATTTGGATTTATACAATAAAAATACAAGAAGGTAAGTTATGATAACATATACACCCCTGTGGTACTGGGTTGCCATGGGTTGAATTACAGCTGCATAGGAATAAAAAAGAACCAGGAACACCGAGGATACATCAAAAATTATTTTTTCAAATTTATTTAAATTATCGTACACAGCTTACCTTCCTGTTTTTATATTAAAGATTTTTTATTTTAAAATACCTTTTTCTTTCCAGAATTTCATAGCTCCTGGATGAAATGGAGTAACAATACCATCAGTTCCAGTTTTTAATGCCATATGTTTAAAAGTTTTCTTCTGGGCTTTCATATGTTTTAAGCCAGCATCTGAATAGATAGCTTTAAGCATTTTATAAACAACACTTGCTGAGACTTTGGAATTTGCAACCCATAGTGCTGAATCCTGAAATGAAGGTGAATCGTAATCTACACCTTTATAAGTACCTGCAGGAACAGTAAGCTTTGCAAAATAAGGATATTTTTTATAAAAACCACTTGCCATGGCATCTGCATCAAGATTAACAAGTGCAATCTTGTTGGTCTGGGCAGCCATGATTACAGCTCCACTTGGGAAAGCTGTGAAAAGCCAGAAAGCATCCAGTTGATTGTTACCAAAAGCCTGGGCAGCATCATTATAACCCATTGCATTTCTTTCTATTTTATCCCAGACACCCATGTGGTTAAAAAAGAGATCACAATTGGCAAAAGCACCGGAACCAGCATTACCAACACCAACTTTTTTGCCCACAAGGTCTTTTACGCTTTTAATTCCTGAACCTTGACGTACAACAAGTTGAGCAGGCGCACCATATAACCATGCAACAGCCAATACATCCGTATATTTTTTTGTATCATTTTTCATCATTCCATTGGCACCAAGATAAACATGACCTGAATAGACAACGCTCATCTGCTGTTTGCCGGAATTTGTTTTTCTCAAGTTTTCAACAGAGCCTGCTGAAGATTGAGCCTGTACTTTAAAATCAGAAATACTTTTTATCCCGTCAAAAACCTGTACTCCATTGGCAACTACCTGAAAAGTACCGCCGGCAGGACCACCACCAAAAACGATTCTCTCTTTTGCAAAGCTTGCTGAGCAAAAAATCAAAGAGATGGCAAAAAGAAAAACAACACCCATAGTGGTAATTAAATGTTTCTGTCTCATAAAATCCTCCTGTTTTTTTAGTTAACTGCATTTTGCTTTTATAGCAGTAAAAACAATAAACAATATGGCTCATAAACGTCAATTGGAAAATTTCTGATTCTTTCGTAGGTAAATTACTTACAAAAAATTTTTATACTTCAACTAGTTTGTTCTGTATGGCAAAACGAGACATCTCAGCATTGTTTCTCAGATTAAGTTTTTTTAAGATTCTAAATCTGTAGGTATCAACTGTCTTGATTCCTATATTGTATGTTTCAGCAATCTCATGGTTGGTGTGCCCAAGGGCCAGCAATCTTAGAACCTGAAGCTCTCTCATGGATAAAGATTCAGTAAGTGTTCTGGAATTTTTCCCTCTTATTACTCTCAGAGCAAGGGCTTCACTTGCCTTTTCTGTAAGATATCGACTTCCTGAATAGACCTTTTTTATGGCATCCACAAGCTGTTCCGGTGCAGATTGTTTAGTAACATAACCCATGGCACCAGCTTCAATTGCCCTTACAACATACTGCTCCTCATCATGCATGGTAAGAATGAGGACAGGTAAATTGGGGCATTGATCTTTAAGGCGTGATACAACTTCAAGTCCATCCATACCAGGCATGGAAATATCAATAACTGCCACATCAATTTTATTTTTCAAAGCTTTTTCAAAGGCTGTTTCGCCATCGGGTGCTTCCGCAACTATCTCCATATCACCGCTCTCTTCAATGATTCTTTTCAGACCTTCTCTTACAATGCTGTGATCATCTGCCAGAAGAATTTTTATCATGGGAATTAAGCTCCAATTTTTATTTTACAGCATATTTCAGTGCCATTTTCATGGGATGAAAATATCTCTAATTTTCCTCCTGCAAGGTCAGCCCTCTCTTTCATTCCTGCAAGACCAAAATTTAACACCTCATTTTCATCTGATTTTGAAAATCCACATCCATTATCCTTTATGTTGAGAATAAGTAATTTTTCATCCATTTTTAATTCAACTTCAATTAAAGAGGCTGAAGAGTGACGAAGGGCATTTGTAACAGCCTCCTGGCAAATCCTGTAAAGGGCTGTTGTCAGGGTTTCGCTGATCTGTCCAATGTTTTTATGTTTAAAAACACAAGGGACATTGGATCTTTTTTCAAATTGAGATATCATGGATTCCAGGGCATCAACAAGACCCAAGTCATCCAGGACCCGTGGTCTAAGCCTGTATGCCATCTCCCTGACATCATCAATGGTATTGTCTATTAAGGAGCACATTTTTTCAGCCCTTGATGCTGCGTTTCTATCAATTTCCCATAGAAATTTTTTGATCCAGACTGTATCCATTCGCAGGGCTGTCAATACTTGCCCCAGATGATCGTGAAGCTCCCTTGCAACGAGCGCTTTTTCTCTCTCCTGGGATACCATTATATTTTCTGAAAGCCTTTTGAGATTATCCCTTGTTTTTTGAAGCTCTCTGGTTCTTGTGGTAACTTGTTTTTCTAAATCCATGGAATACTGTGACAGCTTGATTTTTGTCTCCTGGAGCGCAGCTTGGGTTTTATTCTTTTCTGTTACATCAACACTCACAGCAAGTGATCTTGTAATCACTCCATCTTCATTTCTAACGCCGTAACATGAAAGAAGAATTTCGATTTTCTCACTGTTTTTAGTTACATATGTATAGGGGATATCCTGGCAAAACCCTGTGACAAAAAATCTTGGGAAAATGATATCTTCTGCATACCTGCGAGAATCTTCAGTATAAAAGCTGGTCAGTTTTTCTCCAATCACAGCTTTTCGTTCATATCCCATTTTTTCAAGCCAGTGATCACTTACCCTGATAATTCGCCCCTCAGTATCAATGGAGTGGAGCATTACCGGAGTTTTGTGATAAATATGTCTATATCTCTCACCGCTTAATCTCACTTCATTTTCTGCAGTTTTACGCCGGACAATCTCATGGGCAGCTTTACTGTACAGGATCAGAGCAGCAAACCCAATGAGAATCGATATGATTATGGCTATGGGACCTATCACTTTTATTAAAGGATCAGCAACTGTTTTTTCAATATCTTTATAATTTCTCAAGTGAATTATTTCCCAGCCTGGATAGTTTTCTAAATACATACTGGAATAAAAGTAATTCTCTCTATTTTTATTTAAAATATTTCCTGCTTTTCCTTTTGAAAAGCCAGTCCAGGGCCAGGGTCCATTTCCAAATTGTCTTGAATTCCTGATCTGTGTGATTTTTATCTCATCTATATCCCACAGCAGCATAAAACGCAGCTCTTTCCTGTTTGAAATAAAAATCACTCCATTGGGATCTGTGAATAAAAGGATTTCCTTGGATTTTGAAAACAGGCTTGATTCAACAAACTCTACAGATGATTTTATTACTGCCACACCAACTATTTTTGTTTTGTAAAAAATAGGATGGCTGTAGTAAACTCCTCTTTTTTTTGATGTTGTGCCCAGAGCAAGGTATGTTGCATTATTTCCAGCCATTGCTTTTTTAAAGTATGGTCGGAATGAAAAATTTTTATCCATAAAACTATCTGAAGCATTTCTATTGCTTGAAGCAATTGTGTTACCATTTTTATCCAATATGTAAGTCACCTCAATACCCAGTGCATCATTGAAATTATCCAGTATGTTATTGGCATTTTTTATTGAATTTAAGTTTGCATTGGTAAGAACAATCCTGCATTCTTTTATATTTGCAAGGGCTTTAACTGATTTAATGTGCTCTGACAGATAGGTTGACAATTGCCTTTGTATGAGTTCGAGTCTTGATTTGGAATTTGCTTCAGCTTTTTGAAGCGCTGCTTTTTTAAATGAATAATAATAGAGCCATCCTCCTGTGGTTGCAGAGAGAAAGGCAAGAAGCGCAAGGACAAATATTATAATTCTAAGTCTCATAAATTAGTATTTAACCAGAAGAGTATCTAAGTTGCAAGGCAAACAGTATTGATAGACTGTTTTAATTTGGCTTATTTGGATAATTGAGATTGAATAAATTTATTGGAGATATTATAAATATTCGTTTCTCACCTCACAACCTGCAATTAGAAAACCTGGATATTTTTTATTCAGCTTTAAAGAGAATAAATATAACAGAACATGATATGCCCTTGGGCTGGAATACTGGATTGCTTGAATTTAATCTTGACAAACAAGATGGATATGACGCATATATAAGGGATAATTAATTTGATATTTGAAGTTTTACTATATAGATTATTTTGGAGGTTGGGATGGAAATATCTGTTTCGGAAACAGAGAAAAAAGGAGTAAAGCCTGAAGATTCAAAACTGGGTTTTGGGCAGTTTTTTACAGATCATATGTTCAGTATGGATTATTCAGTGGAAAAAGGATGGTATGATGCCAGAATTGAACCTTATTCCAAGATAGCTCTTTTTCCTGCTGCAATGGTGTTTCACTATGGGCAGGCGATTTTTGAAGGATTAAAAGCATATAAAACTCCCAAAGGAGAAATCCAGCTTTTCAGGGCAAGGGATAATTTTGCAAGATTTAATAGATCTGCAAAAGGCATGTGCATGCCTGAAATAGATGTGGATTTTGTCATGCAGGCTTTGAAAAAACTTATTTCAGTTGAAAAAGAGTGGGTCCCAAGCTCTGATGGTACATCACTCTATATTCGCCCAACCATGATTGCAACAGACTCTTTTCTCGGGGTCAGGGCCTCAAATACATATAGATTCTTTATTATACTTTCCCCGGTTGCAGCTTATTATGCCGAAGGGTTTAAACCTTTAAAGATATGGGTTGCAAAGGATTATGTCAGAGCTGTAAGGGGCGGTGTCGGGGAATTTAAAACAGCAGGTAACTATGCAGCAAGCCTCACAGCAGGAACCCAGGCAATAGATGCTGGATATGCACAGGTTTTATGGCTGGACGGAGTTGATAGAAAATATATAGAAGAAGTTGGTGCAATGAATATATTTTTTCTTATTGGAGATGAACTTGTGACACCTGAACTCAGCGGGAGCATACTGCCCGGAATTACAAGATATTCAGCTATAAGACTTGCCCAGAAATGGGGTATCAAAGTCACAGAGAGAAAAATCAGTATTGATGAGCTTATTGAGACAGGTAAAAAAGGTGAATTAAAAGAGGTTTTTGGTTCGGGCACAGCAGCTGTTGTCTCACCTGTAAAAGAGATCAGTTATGGTGATAATGTTATTGAAATAGGTGATGGAAATCCCGGAGATCTCACCATGAAGCTTTATGCTGCTTTAACAGATATTCAGTATGGGAAAAAAGAAGATACTGAAAACTGGATTGAGCCTATTTAATCGAACCTATTTTAAGGGTAATAAAATGGCAAAGAAAAATAGAGAACCTTCCCTTGGCAAAAAGATCAAAAGAGCAAGGCTTGATAAGAGTATTACACTGGATTTTGTTGCCAATGAAACAGGTATGAAAAAAGAGTATATAAAAGAGATTGAAGCTGGCAAAGAAATTCCCTCTGTAGGTACCATGATCCAGTTGTCAAGAGCCCTTGGGATTGATTCAAATGCTTTGATAAAACAGGATAGAGATACAACAAGTAAACGCAAAAAAGCACACACAAAGCGAACTGATAATTATGCTTATACTCCCTTAAGTTCTGAGGGTGCAAATAAACACTTAAAAGCGTTTAAAATTGTTGTTGAGGCTGGTAAAAATCATGGGGGAGTGGGATTTCGTCATGAAGGTGAAGAGTTTGTTTATGTCATTAAAGGCGAGGTTGAAGTTGATGTCGGTGAGAATGTCAATCCTTTAAAAACAGGCGATTCCCTTCATTTCAACTCTGGAATTAAGCACGACTTAAAGAATGTTGGCAAAGAAGATGCTGAACTAATAGTAATAGTTTATGCACCCTGATATTATAGTCTGAAAAGTAAAAAGGAACAAGCTATGTTATTCAAGCTTACAGAAGAGCAACAGATGATTCAGGGTATGGTCCGGGAGTTCTCCAGAAAAGTTGTTGCTGAATCAGCAGATGAGCGTGATAAAACCAAGGAGTATCCGGCAAAGAATTTTAAACAGATGGGCAGGTTAGGCTTGATGGGGATGATGATCCCGGAAGAGTATGGCGGTGAAGAGGCTGACACTATCAGCTATGTGCTTGCTCTAGCTGAAATAGCCTATAGCTGCGCTTCAACATCTGTTGTAATGTCAGTTCAAAACTCCATTATATGTGAAAGTTTTAATCATTTTGGGACAAAAGAGCAGAAGAAAAAATATTTGATTCCCCTGGCAAAGGGGAAAATGATTGGGGCCTTTGGGCTGACCGAACCTGAAGCTGGTTCTGACCCTGTAAGTCAGACCACAACTGCTGTGAAAGATGGTGATCATTATATTATAAATGGAACAAAACGCTTTATTACATCGGGTAAAAACTGCAAGCTTGCCCTTGTAACAGCAAAGACCGATGAAAAAGTTGGTCATAAAGGTATCAGTGTTTTTATTGTTCCAAAGGGAACCAAAGGATTTGAAGTAGGGCATGTGGAAGATAAAATGGGGTTGCGGGCATCTGATACCACTGATTTACTTTTTAATGAGTGTCGAGTTCCGGCTGAAAACATGCTTGGCAAAGAGGGCGATGGTTTTAAAATGGCAATGAGGGGTCTTGATGCAGGACGAATTGGCATTGCAGCCCAGTCTTTAGGAGTTGCCCAGGCTGCGTTTGATGCAGCAGTTAAGTATGCAAAATCAAGAAAACAGTTTGGTCAATCCATTTCAAAGTTCCAGGCAATAAGGTTTCAGATAGCAGACATGGCTGTTCAGATTGAGGCTGCCAAACAACTCATCCTGTCTGCTGCTTCCATGAAAGACAGAAAGGAAGACTATTCAAAAGAGGCATCAATTGCAAAACTATATGCCTCGGAAATGGTGAACAGGATAACTGCTACAGCATTGCAGATGCATGGCGGTTATGGCTTTACCAAGGATTATCCCGTGGAGAGATATTACAGAGATGCCAGAGTCTTTACAATCTACGAAGGGACTAGTGAAATCCAGCGCATAGTTATTTCAAATAAAATACTGAGAGACAAAAGAAAACCATAGCCCACAACGTTACTGATGTAATCCAAGCCCCCATAGTTTTTTGTTTTCTATGTATCATAACCAAGTCACCCCATTGGTGTACAAATTTCTACTATTGTTCCAAAATCATCTCCAACATAAGCAACAATTTGCCCCCAAGGCTTTTTTTCCGGCTTTTTGATTTGCCTTGCTCCATTTGAAAGTGCTCTCTCAAATGCTCCCTGAACATCATCTGTAGAAAAAGCAATTTCAAAGCAATTCTTTGTACCTTTTAATGCGTCTATGCCAATATTCATTTTTAGCATTTCATTGTTCGCAAATGCCAAAGTTGTTTCGCCACTTTCCATCTCAGCGTACATATTTGATTCGTGAATAAATTTAATTTTCATGTCAAATGCTTTTTCATAGAACTTTGTCGCTTTAACAGCGTCATCAACATAGATAATTACATAATTTAACTTCATTTTGATTCTCTCCTTGGTTGCTTTTTTTTGGATTTTGGTTTGGGTGTCGGCAGTTCTTCCTCCAAAGCGGCTCAGTCCTGGATATCCACTGGAATGATGGGTTCGGTGTGTTTAATGTTTTGCTGTAATCTCTTTCCCATGCTTATGCGTTTTTCAGTTTGATATCCATTTGAAAGGTAAAATTTCTCAACTGCTTCATTGCCTTCCATAATTTGCAGGTTGATTTTCATGCAACCTATGTTTAAAAGCTTTTCTTCTGCAAAGGATAGTAATTCAGAGCCCAATCCTTGTTTTTTGTAATCTGATGATACTGCAATGGCGTATATCCAACCTCGATGTCCATCATATCCTGCCATAACAGTACCAACCACACTCTGATTAACGGTTGCGACAAAAAACAAGTCATCGTTAATTTCCAGCTTCTTTTCAATTACCAATTCTGGCGTATTATGATCTGCTTCATAACCAAAAGCCTTATTCCATAATGAAATAACCTGGTCTTTATGTTGTAAATTTTCAAAATTTTCAAATTTATATTTCATTAGTTAATCCTTACACCGAACCCCCAAGATCACGGGTCGCAGGGGTTTCCAGTAAACTTGTTCGTGATAATGTTGAGCTGAGCTGCCTGGGGGCTTTATGCTGACAAACTCTGCATGATCAAATGCTATTTGGCATTCAGGATCTTTTGCCATCTTTATTCTATACTCTTCATATGCTGCAAGAGTTTGGAAGTTAAACAAAGCTACTGCAATATTATTTGCCCCTTCATGAGGTAAAAAATACCCATGATGAGTACCTCCAAATTTGTCAACCAATGGAATCCACATCTCAGCATATTTTTTGAATTCTTTAATCTTGTATGGATCGATCACATATTTTAAGTAGCAAGTAATCATTCTTTTCCAGTAATTATCAAATCATCAATTAAGTATAATACTGGATTATTTGCTATAGATAAAGACTCATAAGCAAATAAAAAATCAATAGTATTTGCATTTTTAGTATCAAAAACTAATTTTCCTTTTCTCCATCCAGTTGTTTCAGTTATGTGTTGCCCACAATATGCCATTTTATGAGTCCATTTGCTATTATCTATACGATAATACACGTTCAGTGAGCTTCCACAATTATAATTATCTCTTTTGCCTGGATTTGATGTGGAATACCTGGCAAAAGTTAATGTAACACTGTTTAATCTTGCGACATTAAAAGGCATATCTGATTTAAAAGAAGAGCTAAGTTTACTGCCTGTCTTGACTCTATCCGTGCGGGGCGGAAGAAAATTATGGAAAATACCTGTTTTTTCAGGAATTACATTAAGGGAATACTGACCACTGTTACTGCAAATTGCTGTTACACTAAACGATGCCTTGTCGTTAGTTATAAAAGGTGTAATTTTTTTTGCGGAAAAGAGACCCGTTGGCTCAAATGATGTGCTAAGCAGAACCTTTGTACTTGAATTCTTTGAATCCAAGCTACTAAATTCTTTCATGATGGGAGGATTATCTGGACAAAACATTTCTGAGTTTTGAGTTTCTAATTCAATTGGGGGTTTCTGTTTAGCTTCTGTAAGTCCTTGAAGAATTGACATGGTGCCAAGCCCAAGGGCTAAAGAAAAGTAAAAGAAGGCCATTTTACGCCCCTTCGGGTATGAAAAATTTTCACATAGCCAAATTAATCCACGAAAAAAGAATGTTTTGTAAGAATAAAAATAACTCAGGAAAAATAAAATGCCCCAGAATTGCAGATAGATTCCTGTGGTGATTGATTGGCTGCTTTTGTCGGTGCTATAAAATGAGCCGACAATCAATAATGCGACCAATAGGCTTATTATTGTAAAGCCTAATGCGATCCCTTTTTGGTTATTTTTCATTTTTCTCCATAAGCGCAAATCGCAAAAGTCAGGTGCAGCCAAGGTTACCACAACTTTTACAAAAAATTAAATATTTCAATTTTACAACAACCTGCCAAAGTGGCACAGACCCTGGCTGTCACCTGAACTGACAGGTCATGTCATTTTTCATTCTATTTTTATTAAAATTGAATCATTGATCTGTCACTGCCAGCTTAATACCAAGGGCTGCAAATGTTGCAGCAAATGATCGTTGTAGCCAGATAATTATCTTTGGCGAGTTGACAACGTGCCTTTTCGAACTATATTCGCTGAAATACCATACAAAATGAAAACAATTGCTGAAAGTCCAAGTATACTTGCAGACAAATGAGGAATGATGCCAGCGATACATCCACAGGCTGTTGCAATACTTGCTCGCCATTCAAGAAAAAGACCTGTTGATACTGTATAAATTACACACCGGTTCCTGGTATCAAGACTACAACCAATGAAGTAATTAGAAGTTCTGTGTTAAACATTTTTATCTCCTATTAAAATAGACATAATTCAATTGGTGATCTGTATTAACATAATATTCGTCATGTTATCTCAAAGTTTCTTTAAATATTTGATTGAGAGAATCAAAAGGTATATCTCGATCAATAGGCTTCTCAGCGTATGCTTTGAGCCTGTTAAGTTCGTTTTCAATAAACTGATTGACTATTTTATTTGCAGGGCCGATATCCATTTCTTTGTGGGCTTTTTTCATTACTAAAAGTTTTGATATCTCATTATTCAGTATCTTATCCTTTTGCACCAAGGATCTAAGTCTATCAAATTCTATCGGTGCAGGTTCTCTTCGCGTTTCAAGCCATTTTATTGCAAGCAAAGGGCGTAATACATAAAAATATTTTTTCAAACGAACTTGTTCTTGTTTAAGATATCCTCGATAATTTGTTTTTGCCATGCTTCGATAATGGTATATGCCTTTCTCAATTGAATAAATAGAATCAAGCAATGCTCTCGATTTTTTAGCGAATTTGCCATCATCAATATAAATAATAGGAGATTGCAACCATTCAACAAAAGCGGGGTTAGATTTCCAATAAAGCTTTAAGGCTTTCCGAATATCCCAGCCATTGATATCGATTTCATCTACAATGTCATATTCAATAACATCACGTTTATTTTCAAGATTAATATCAAAATACCAATTTTTTGGATGTGCATA
>CAZMEX010000057.1:19514-22946 GCA_964565415.1 uncultured Desulfobacterales bacterium
AAATGAAGAGATTCCAGTTTTACAACATTCTCCTAAAGAGGCTCGGCCCTGGCTGTCAATTGAACTGCTGGGTTATGCTCGTTTTTTGGCATTTGTTTTTGACCATAGGTCTTTAAAAAAGTTTCTAACTGAATCTATATTTCTTAAAGCCTCACTTCTACTTATTTCAAACTTTTCAGGGATAATCTTGCATCTATCCTTCCAAGGATGTTTAAACCCCTTCTAAGGATCACAAGACTTCTGCCAATAATGCCCAGCGATTCAACCTGCCTTTATCCCATCCGGCATGATCTGCAATTTTAAGCTTCCATGTGCCTTTAATACTGGTACCAAAAAGGCTTTGTATCCCAGCAACATTCTGACCGGTTAAGGTTACCTTAAGGTCGTCCTGATTTTTTCCTTTTCTATTATGCAGTGATATTGTTTGTCCCCCTGGCCCCTCTAATGAAACAAAAAGGTCACCAATATAGGTGTGACTAATATCAAGGCGTATCCTCAGGTCTTGAATTATCCCTTCCTGGGGTACTTTAATTTGACTGACGATGCCATCACGTGAATTATCAGGGATTTCCTGGGGATCATCCTGAACTATTCGGATCTCTCGAATAGGATTCCCAGCTTCCTTTGCTTGCTCAACTGCTTTGAAAGCATCCACACGCCCATATCCAAACCAGGGGCTCCATGTCCCTTGATCACTGTTAATATCCTGGAATGAAGGATCATCAAAGGGGGGTGCCGGGGAAACATCCCAACTGGTATCAGTATCATAGCTTGCCGGAGGGGTTTTGGAATAGGGGGTTGTGTCCAGGTCCTTTGAGGCGGTTGATTTGAGTATGTCTGCAATTTCAAGGGCGGTCAGTTCCGGGTTTGCGCTGATGATAAGAGCCGCAATGCCGGCCGTTAAAGGTGTGGCACTGGATGTGCCGCCAAAGCTTGGAGTAATATCTGTATCCATTCCGCCTGAAGTTGTGGTAATACTCAGGCCTGGTGCAGATCCTCGCCAATAGGAATGACTATTACTGCTTGGCGCGCAGATATCAATTCCTGTCCCATAGTTTGAATAGTGGCTGCGCCTGGCAGAACTTGCCAGAGCTGCTACATACATAACCCCTGGTACACCAACCAGGTTGTGCCTGAATTGCTTTGCAGTTTTAACCCCTACCCAGAAATATTGATTCCCTTCTTTTTTTATGCCGTTGGTATAGGGAATATCTATGGATGAGGAGTGTTCAATGGGGCAGTTTTCATTTCCTGCAGCCCATAAAAACAGGATGCCTTTTTTTCTACGTCCACCGTTTTTGGCTAATTGAGCTATTTTATTTTTCACCAGAGAGTTGACATTGCTTCTTGGGGAGCTTCCCCAAGAGTTGGAGAGAATATCAACCTTATCTTTAACAAAGTCCAGCATTTTAATTAATCTGGTATCTCCAATCCAAAGCCCTCCTCCTTCACTGGATGGCCATTTTAAGGGTAACAATCGGCATCCGGGAGCTGCACCAACTGTCAGCTCTGCATCTGCTTCTCCGGCAATGACCCCAGCGCATGAAGTCCCATGGTTATGGCCAGCTTCATACATCTTATCTGGATTTGCTCCCACGGTTTTGCTGGTGATCAAGGTGATCCCTTCATAATATCCCCAGCCAGCAAATTTGCCTGGCGAATTGAAATCATGGTGATCTATATTGCATCCATCATCTGTAACACCCACAACCACCTGCGAGCTTCCAAAGTTTCCCAAAAGCTCCCAGGCTTGTTCACAATAAGACGACGACCGTTTGTCAAATAATTCATGGGTGCTTCGAGTATGCAGATGCCATTGATCGGGATAGGATGGATCTGTGGGCAGGAATGGTTGATATGGTGTCACCGTATAATTGAGATCATGTTCTACCATATTGATCAATTGACTCTCATCTTCCGTCAATTTAACCACTAATTTTGTGGGGTTCATTCCAGTGCTATTGGATAATTGATATAAATATTCAAAGGAAGAAAATCTTTCAATTTTCCAAAGTCCGTATTTTCCTGCTAATCTGTCCATTTCATCTTCTGAAATTTTTTGGTGAAAACTGATAAACACCCGATCTGTAATGAGAAAATCTTCACTGGAAGAAAGGGTTTGATAGGCATGGTGGGTTGGTGCAATACCCCTTGCCCTTGCCATGGTTGTTTCCAATTCGTCCTGAGGGACTATAACCCTGGTGGATGCGGTTGAAAGTTGTTCACCCTGGGGAAGACCGGCATCTTTTAAATCTTTGGAAAGTGCTCTGATAACAAAGCAATCCAATCGTTTTTTAAGGTTGAGTTTCTTGCCATTTCGATATGTAAACAATGGGTTAGACATGATGATTCTCCTTATATTAAATTAATGAATTATATAAACTAAGGCCTCGTATAATAGAATTATTAAATTGGCAGTTGAAAAAGGCAGTAGCTTTTTTCAACACCTTTTTTAGTTTTTCCCAAGGTGCAGCTGCACCTTGGACATCAACCGCAGCGGTTGATGCGTTTGCGGGATATTTAGAAATGCAGTCAAACATTTGTTGCTGAAAAGCAGAGATTGAATAGCCTGCTGGATCTTGTTTTTCCAGAGTAGGCAGACCATTTTTTAGATATCCTTGGTGCTGCCAGCAGGGAGCTGCTCTCTCAATTCCCTACAGCTGAAATTGCAGCCCTGGTAGCAAAGGATGCTATGTTCAATTCTGTTTAGGAAAAACAAAAAAATAAAGGGAAATCATTCTATTTTTTGATATTTTTTATATACATAGTAGAATTATCATCTCTCATCTCAATTTCAAAAAGATCACACACTCTTATCAAATCACCCAGCTTTTTGTATCCATAATTAACCGGGGAAAATGAAGTTTTGTTGCTAATGTATTGACCTACAAGACCAAGATGAGACCAACCATTTTCATCGGTTGATTGCTCGACAGCAGTTCTCAACAATTTCACCAATGCAGCATCTTGCCTCAATTCATTTCGTGTTTTTTTAGTATTGACTGTATTTGTTGGTTTTTCATTTTCTCCCTCAACTTGCTCTATATTTTCTGTATAGATAAATTGCGAGCAGGCTTTTACAAAAGGAAGTGGTGTTTTTTTCTCACCAAACCCATAAACAGTAATTCCATTAGAAAGAATTCGCATAACAAGAGGTGTAAAATCACTGTCGCTCGTCATTAAGGCAAATGCATCGAGGTTTTGTGTGTAAAGAATATCCATCGCGTCAATTATCATTGCTGCATCAGTTGCATTTTTGCCTTTAGTATATGCAAATTGTTGAATTGGCTTAATAGCATGTGGGTGTAATTTTTCCTCCCATCCTTTCATGCTGTCACTTTTCCAATTTCCATAGGCATGTCGGATATTGACTTTGCCATACTTAGAAAGCTCGTCAATGACTCCTTCAATGGATTTATGGCTAACATTGTC
>CAZMEX010000058.1:0-22802 GCA_964565415.1 uncultured Desulfobacterales bacterium
CAGAATAGGACATAGAAAAGGGGTTTATCAATATTAATAATTTAGTATCGTGTCCTTGGAATTAATTTGTGGATATGCTGCTCTATGTCATTTTTTCTTAAGCCAAAGTCTGGCGGGAGTGTATATTTTCTAAAGAAAAAATGGTTGAAATCCAAATTTTTACGCTGCTTAAAGGGCTTTACAAGAGAGCGGTCTTTTTTTCTGATGGATTCTATTAAATCAGACCAACCTATATCGTTATTGTACTCTTCAAGTTCAAATTTATGAGTATTGCGTATATAGATTTAATAAGGATAAAAAGATTCCGGTAATAACTTCGTGTGATAAGTCTCTACGCGTGCTCCGTGGTGGCAGTTGGAATGACGGTCCCTATCTTCAGGTGAATCATTATTTATTAAAGAGCCACAAAAACTGAAACGATTATTGTTACCACAGCAATGGTTATGAATCTATGCTTAATGCCTGGTCAATATGTGGTACCATTGCATTAAACCCATTCTCATTTAGATGTTTGGCAAAACCGATTGATTGTTCCTCTTCACCATGAACAACTGCAATTTTTTTAATATTAAGATTGGATTTTTTTAAAAATGTGGTCATCTCTCCCTGGTCTGCATGGGCACTAAAGCCATTCATTTTTTCAACTTTGGCTAGAAGCGGATAGGATTTTCCCAGCATTTTTATCATTGGAGCATCACCTTTTCTGCCTTGGTCCTCATATTCCTGGCTTAAGTCAACAATTCTTCTCCCAAGGGTATGTTGTGCCATAAAACCCACAATAAGTATTGTATTTTTTGGATTATGTATTTTATAACGAAGATGATGGAGAATACGCCCTGCTTCGCACATACCTGAAGAGGAGATGATGATATGTGGCTCTTTTTCCTTCATCACCCTCATGGAGTCTTCAACAGACTCAGTATATGTAATTTCCTTAAATGCAAATGGGTTTTCACCCTTTTCAAGAAATGTCTTATGTGTATCGCTGTCATACACTTCAGGATGTTCTGCATACACTTTTGTCATTTTATTACCCAGGGGAGAATCAACAAAAATAGGTATACGTGGAACCTCGCCACTATTGTAAAGTTCATGAAGTACATAAACTACATCCTGGGTCCGCCCAAACGCAAAAGATGGAATTAAAACTGACCCTTTTCTTTCACAGGTTTCATTGATAACTGTTTTCATTCTCTCTTTTAAATTATCTATCAACCCGTGGTGTCTTGTTCCATATGTACTTTCCATAATCAACAGGTCAATATCTTTCGCCTCTTCAGGAAAATGCATGGTTGGATCTTTTATAACAGGGCTGTTATAACGACCAATATCACCGGTATATAAAACATTAAATTTTTTCTCTTTTTCAGTAAAACTTATCAGGCTCACAGCTGATCCTAAAATGTGTCCTGCATCAAGCTGGGTAACGGTCATCCCCCTACCAATGGTCACAGGAGTATTGTATGGGTATCCATCAAAAAAGCTTAAGGCGTTGATGGTATCATCATAATCATAAAGAGGTTCAATGATTTCTAAATCATATTTTTTCATCATGCTTTGTATGGTTTGTATATCAAGCTTATGGCGACCTTTTTTTAAAAGTTTGCTGATTTTTCCTTTTTCATGATTGGTAATCCCATTTTGCTTTGAATCTTTTAAATTATAAAGATGGCTTCTTAAGGTTTTATAATTAAGATAGTTTGCATCAGATTCCTGAATGTGGGCAGAATCTAAAAGAAGATGCTCACATGCATCTGCAGTTGTGCGTGTACAGATTACCCGCCCTGTAAATCCATTTTTTGTTAGTAAAGGGATACGGCCACAATGATCAATATGTGCATGGGATAAAACCATATTTGTAATGGTTTTTGGATCAACAGAAAAATTTTTATTTTTCAATGCAGCCTCTTTACGCCTTCCCTGGAACATTCCACAGTCTAAAAGAATATTATCATTATTAACAGACAACATATGCATTGACCCTGTAACCTCTCTTACTGCTCCATAAAAAGTAACAACCATTTTATTAGACTCCTTAAATAATTTAACCTTGCGCATCACCAATTCATGCCTTATATTCAGCACTACAAATATACGATTTATCAAAATAAATAAATAGGGTAAATAAAAAATTTACAGGATAAAGTATGGGAAAACAATCAAATAAAAACCAGAAAAGAGTAGACCCGGAACGTAAACAGGCATTTGAAAACCTGCCACCCAATGTTAAAGCAATGCTTACAGATGAAGAAAAAGATCTTTTTTTAACCTCTGAACAATGGCCGGACGAACTTTTTGACAAACTTAAAGAATTTATCACCACACAATAAACAGGGCACAATATAATGGGCGAAGTAATACTTATCAACATCACAGGTAAAGACAAAAAAAGACTTACATCAATTTTTACAGGAATTATTGCAAACTCAGATGCAAATATCCTTGATATAGGGCAATCAGTTATCCATGACCAGATATCCATGGGTGTCCTGGTTGAAATACCTGAATCGAAAAAAACATCTTCAGTAGTAAAAGACCTTTTGTTTGAGGCCCATAAATATGAATTAAAAGCAACCTTTACTCCGGTTGATTTAGATGAGTATGAAGAGTGGATTCTTGAGCAGGATAAACAGAGACGTATTCTCGTACTCATGGGTAAAGAGCTTTCAGCAAAGCAAATCTCCCAGGTTTGTGGAGTGATGTCTGACCATAATATAAATATTGATACCATTACCAGGCTTTCAGAACGGGTGTCGCTTAAAAAAGATAATACTGAACATATTACAGCCATTCAAATATATGTCAGTGGTACACCTGTTGATCCGCTGAAAATGCGTGAAGATATTATGAACATATCAAAAGCTGCCGGCATAGATGTCTCTTTTCAAATTGATGATATCTACCGCAAAAACAGAAAGCTTGTTGTATTTGATATGGACTCAACACTTATCCAGACTGAAGTTATTGACGAGCTTGCAAAAATTGCAGGAAAAGAAGAAGAAGTCTCAAAAATAACAGCCCTTGCAATGGAAGGGAAAATGGATTTTGATGAGAGTTTTAAAAAGAGAGTTGCTCTTTTAAAAGGTATTACCCTTGATGAAATAAAAGAGATGCCAAAAAGATTACCACTATCAGATGGAGCTGAAAGAGTAACCAGGATTTTAAAAAGACTGGGATATAAAATTGCTATAATTTCCGGTGGATTTACATGTGTAGGAGAATATCTAAAAGACAAACTTAACCTTGATTATGCCTTTGCAAACGAGCTTGATATCAAAAACAGAGTTGTAACAGGAAAAATTAGAGGTGAAATAGTTAATGGTGCAAAAAAGGCATCTTTGTTAAGGGAGCTTGCACAAAAAGAAAACCTCTCCCTTGCACAAACAATAGCTGTTGGGGATGGAGCAAATGATCTTCCCATGATTTCCATAGCAGGTCTTGGAGTTGCTTTTGAAGCAAAACCATCAGTAAAAGAGAAAGCAGACAGTGCGCTTTCAAAAGTCGGGCTTGACGGTCTGCTATATCTTTTAGGTATACATGAACGTGAACTTGACAAATAAGATCAACTATTTTTTCAAACTCTTTATCTTATCTTTATCAGGGATTAAACATCTTTAATAAGTATTGTATTAATAGAATCTCTGAAACTCCTGCCCTTGTCCATCAGAAACTGTTCAAAATCGACTGTTTCTATATGGGTAAGAGAACTTTGTAAAAATCGTTCGGCAATTTGCTGGAATTTATGGGATAAATCACTTACATAAATTTTCAATTTTGCCTTTGAGGATTTTGATGTATTAAGATTGTTTGACTCTAAATACTCTTTTACAACCTTTGCTGTCTCCTCCCCGGAATCAACCATTTTAACATTGTCACCAACTATTCTCTGGATACAATTTTTTATTGCAGGATAGTGGGTGCAACCTAAAATTATAGTATCAACACTGTTCTCAATAAATTTATCCAGATATCTCTTTGCAATTAAATGGGTTGCTTCATCTTCAAAAAAACCCTCTTCAACAAGGGGGACAAATAGAGGGCATGCCTGATCAACAACATAAATATTTTTATCAAGTTCCTGAATCTTCTGCTTATATTTTTCAGATCTTATGGTGGTGGAGGTACCAATAACCCCGACTTTTTTATTTTTGGTTTTTTTGACACAAGCAACTGCTCCCGGTTGCATAACACCTAGGACAGGAATATCAAGATGTTTTTTAAGAGAGTGCATTGCAGTTGAACTCACAGTATTGCATGCAGCCACAATCATTTTAACATGGTGTTGTAAAAGAAAATGGCTGTCTTCAAAGGCAAAACGTTTGACAACCTCTTCTGATTTTGTACCATAGGGCAGCCTTGCAGTATCTCCAAAATATATTATATCTTCATGGGGCAGCAAATCCCTCAAATGCTTCACAACTGTTAAGCCACCTATCCCTGAATCAAACACTCCAATGGGAGAATTGTTGTTTGTGTTTTGACTGTTTTGTATCATATTAATATTCTACCTGGACCCTTTAACTTCATCTGAACCAAGTTTGTCAAAAATTGATCCAAACAATCTTGAAAAAAAATCAGTGATATCTTTAACAATCAGATACAACGAAGGAACATAAACAAGAGTTAACAGTGTTGCAACTGTAAGACCAAAGCATATGCTGATTGCCATGGGGATTAAAAACTGTGCCTGAAAACTTGTTTCTAAAAGAAGGGGAAACAGCCCTGCAATAGTTGTAACAGAAGTGAGAAGGACGGGTCGGAACCTGCTTTTTCCTGACTCCATAACAGCAGATACAGCATCTTCTCCCTGTCGTATTTTGGAATTTATAAAATCAATTAAAATCAAAGAATCATTAACAACAATCCCTGACAAAGCAACTATTCCAAAAAAACTTATAATAGTTATGGGAAATCCCATAATAAAATGTCCAATGATTGCTCCTACAAGTCCAAAAGGAATAGCAGCCATTATTATTACCGGCTGAATATAGGATTTGAATTGGCTTGCCAATAAAAGAAACATACCCATAAGTGCAAATATGTATCCAATTTTGAGGCTTTCCATTGATTCTTTTGTCCGTTTTGCCTGACCTTCCAAATCATATTTCACACCAGGGTATTTCAGAACAAGGTCTTTTAAAAACTTTTTATCAAGCTCACTTACAGTATTGCTGGCATTACCAATATTTTCATTAATATCAGAAATTACAGTTATTACCCTTTCCCCATTAACTCTGCGGATTACTGAATAACTGCGTTCATCTGTTATCTTTGCAACTTCACCCAGGGGAATCTCTCTGCCATCAGAAGTTCTAATGCGCATTTCTTCAATGGAAGAAATTTTTCTTCTCTCATCTTCAGCATACCTTACTACAACTTTTAAATCGTCTTCACCTCTTTGAATCTGTAAGACTTCATCACCATAATAAGCTTGCCTGGTCTGAATGGCAATATCTGCCATTGTAACTCCCAAAGCTTTTGCACCATCTTTAATACTGATCCTCTTTTCCATCTTTCCAGGGCGAAAATTATCATTAACATCAAAAGCACCTGGAAATGATCCGACCTCTTTTTTAAGGTCTTCAGCAGCTGCTGCAAGCTGATCATAGTCATCTCCTATTAGCTGAATTTCAATGGCATTTCCAGCTGGTCCCAAGCTTAAAATAGTATAGGTCAATTCTTCTGTTCCAGGCAGTTTCCCAACTAACTTTCTCCATTCTTCAATAATTTCTGTAACTGGAAGATCAGGTCTATTCGCAGAAGGCTGGACTTCAATGGACACTTCTCCACAATGGGCTCCATAAACCCCTGGATTCCAATCAACTCTGGGTATAATACCTACAAGAGAAAAAGTATGCACAACAAGAGGCTCCTCTGTTTCGATCTTATCCTTTAAAATATCATTTAACTTTAATGCTGCGTTTTCAATATGTTTAATGCTTTTTTCAGTTACTTGGTATGGTGTGCCCTGGGGATAAATAATTTTTGCTGTAACCGAGTTGCTATCACCTTTTGGAAAAAAAATAAAGGGGATATGCCCACCTGCCAGTGCACCCAGGCTGATAATAAGAGCTCCAATGCCTATGGCTAATGTGAAATATCTGTTTTTAATCGTATATTTTAAAACTGAGGTATACGTGGTGTTAATAAAACTGTCCATTCTTGATTCAACACTGCTTCTGATTCGTTCATGCCAGCCAAAAAACTTTTTGAACGTATCTGATTGAGCAAGGGAATGTTCAAGATGGGCTGGTAATATTATTAGTGCTTCAATTAAAGAAAAACTAAGAATAATAATAACTGTCTGGGGCATTATAGCTATAAATTTTCCCATTATGCCTGCAATAAACATAAGGGGTGTAAAAGCAACAATTGTTGTCAATACAGCCATTAAAACAGGTGTGCCTACCTGTTCCATGCTATCTATTATGGCCTGTTTTGGCGATTTACCCATGGAATAATGGGAATAGACATTTTCACCTACAATAATGGCATCATCAACCAGGATACCAAGAGTCATAATAAAACCAAACAAGGATACCATATTAATGGAAGCACCCATATAATTCAAAACAACAAAAGCTCCCATAAATGATACAGGAATCCCTACAGCAACCCAAAATGCAAGCCCAAGATTTAAAAATAAAGCCAGCACTATAAAGACAAGTATAATACCCTGAATACCGTTTTTCAGTAATAGATCTATCCTGTCTTGAACCATCTCTGCCGAATCCTGCCATTCAGATAGTTGAACTCCTGCGGGTTGTTTATCCTTATTTTCAGCAACATACTGTTTTACAACCTTGGAAATTGCTATTGTGTCCTGGGTGGATGTTCTGTTCACCCTGACTAGAACAGCAGGCTTCCCATTAAATCGTGCTCCAAGATCTGTATCTTTAAAACCATCAATTACAGTTGCGACTTCACTTAAAACAATTTGGGTTCCATCTTCTCTGGTTAGTACAGGAATCTTTTCAAATTCTTCACCAGTATAAAGTTTGCCTTTTGCACGAACAATAATTTCCTGACCTATTGTTTTTACTTTTCCGCCGGGGAGATCAATACTGCTTGACTTAATAGCTCTGACAACCTGATCAAAAGAAAGGTTAAATCGTCTCATGCTCTGTTCAGAAAGTTCTATTGATATTTCATAATCTTTTGTACCAATAAGTTGAGCAAGAGATATACCCTCTATATTCACCAAATCATTTTTTATTTTATTAGCAGCTTCTTTAAGAATTTTTTCATCAACATCACCATATACAGAAACTGTAATAGCTGGTTTATTCTCTTTAATTTCTATAACAACAGGATCTTCGGCTTCTTGAGGGAAAGAATCAATAAGATCAATTTCAGTTTTAACATCATCTAACTTTTCTCTTACATCAACACCTTTTTCAAGTTCTAAAAATACATTACCATTGCTTTCTAAAGCTGTTGAATGAATATTTTTTATACCTTCTACGCCTTTAAGCTGCTCTTCAATTTTAAGGCAGATTCCTTCTTCAACTTCTTTGGGTGTAGCTCCAGGATACGAGACATTTATATTGATGAAATCAAGAGAAAATTGAGGGACCTCCTCCCTTCTCATATTTTGGACAATCATTATACCTGCAAAAATAACAAATATCATTAACAGGTTAACCGTAACTCTATGTTCAACAGACCATTTACCCAATGCTTTCATAGTATCTACCCTTTGATTTTAACCTTCATGCCTTGTATTGCTCCGGGTATAGGAGTTGATAATATCTGATCACCTTTTTTTAAGCCGGATTGCACATAGACTTTTTCTTCAAATTTACGCAAGACCTTAACCTCTTTTTTTTGCAATTTACCACTTACTACAATAAAAAGAGTATTTTGTTGTAAAAGGTACCTGGGCAAAACAAAAATATTCTCAAAAGTTTCTCCATTAATACTGCATTTAACAAAGGTGCCGGGGCGCAATTTATAAATACTTTTTTGGCTATCTTCCATATTA
This sequence comes from uncultured Desulfobacterales bacterium, assembly GCA_964565415.1. Classification (GTDB taxonomy): domain Bacteria; phylum Desulfobacterota; class Desulfobacteria; order Desulfobacterales; family Desulfobacteraceae; genus JAIOSM01. The sequence goes on from CAZMEX010000058.1 coordinate 7,985, forward strand.
TCTATTTCAATTGTCATGGGAAGAGTTCTTGTCTTTTCATCTATGTTGGCTTTAGCTCTTACTACTTTCCCATGCCATAAGCTTGCATCATCTCCTGCTGGACCTGCTATTTTAAGATCAACTAAGGGCATTGAACCATTTCCCATTGAATGCTCAAGCCATTTCATCTTCTTTAAAGGTATACTAACATCAACATCAAGTTCTGATTTTAAATAAATATGACCAAGAGGCTGGCCAGTATTGACATATTCTCCCTCTTCAACAAATTTGTCCATGACATAGCCTCCAAAGCCGGCTCTTATGTCTGTTTTTTCCAGAGCCAGGTTTGTCTTTTCAAGATCAACTCTGGCCATTTTCAAAACACCTTGCTTCTGATCCATAATAGAATCTGTCAAAGAAAGCCTGTTATTGATATTCTGAACTTGCATTGTTGCCTGGAGGTAAGCCATTTCAGCCCTATCAAGTTGATTTTTTGTAGCATAATTACCCTTGGACAATTTTGTCATTCTATTAAACTCAGCAGTTGATAGTGTGAGGTTCCTCTGGGCAAGAATAATATCAGTTTTATAATTAACTATTTCTTGTTCCAACCTTGCAATATCAGCTTTTGCTTGCTTAATATTAACTATGCTGGCATCACGGTTCAATTTATAAGATCTTGAGTCGATTCCAAGCAGTAATTCGCCCTTTTTTAGAAACCCGCCTTCAACAAACAAAGGGTTGATGTATTCAATTCGACCGGGGACTTCTGCTGTTATTTTGACTGATTTTCTAGGCTTTACAGTTCCAAATGCCTCTACTTTCATTGTTATTGATGAAGGCTCGGCAATAATAACTTCCGCCAATGGAATTGCTTCCTCACGTACTATTTTTTCTGGTTTGGCTTTAGTTACGTATAGAACAGCAGCAATGATTATTGCTATTACGAGGACTATGATGACACGCATACTTCTTGAAAAAAACCCCATTCCGTCTGCCTCCTGCATTCTTTTTTTTGCAATTTTGTTTAGCTGCTTAACTATAATAGTATTATTGAAAAAATCAAGTGCCTGCATGGGTAAAACAAAAAAAACCGTACAGATTTTAAAGAAAAAAGGAGAAAACTAAAATCTGCACGGTCTGTACTACATCATAATTGCTAGAACTATTTTTACTATTTAAAGCTCCTTAATCTTTTCTGTAAGCTCAGGCATAAACTCAAGAATATCTTCTACAATCCCAACATCGGCAACCTGGAATATTGGTGCGCTGGCATTCTTGTTTATTGCAATTACAAAGGGATCGCCTTTAAGACCACCCATGTGCTGAAAAGATCCGCTTATTCCCAAGGCAAGATAGACCTTTGGTTTAACTGTCTGTCCAGAAGTTCCAACCTGACGTGATTTTTCCAACCAGTTTGCATCAACAATAGGTCTTGAACATGATACAACAGCACCCATTGCCTCGGCAAGTTCCTGGGCTATTTCAATATTCTCTTCCTCTTCAATACCACGTCCGACAGAAACAAGTACGTCGGATTTTGTAATATCAACATCACCAACTTCAGCTTCAACTACTTCAAGAAAACGTCTTTTAGTTGAAATATCTCCTGCTTCTCCTGATTTATCAACAACTACTCCGCCTTGGGCAGCATCTTCAACAGGAGCAAATGCACCGGGTCTTATGGCAATTACCGCACCATTTGAAATATCCAGATTATTATGAGTACTCACAATGCCACCTAATACCTGGCGGATCACTTTAACTTCAGAGCCATCTTTGCCTTCAAAACCAATAACATCTGAAGCACATGCTGAATCAAGTTTTATGGATAATCCCGGGACAAGATCCATTCCAAATGTGCTGTGAGCTGCAAGTAAAATTGCATCGGCAGGAAGCACATTACAAAGTGCTTTTCTCACAACTTCAGCATTGGGATAGGCAAGATCAGCGTGCCCCACTTTAATTACTTCTTTAAAATGAGCAGTTAAATCTTGAGAAACTTTATCTAAAGTATCCCCGGAGCCTGTTACAACTGCTGTAACTTCAGCATCAGAATCAAGTTTTTGTGCAGCAGTATTAAATTCATAGGCTATGTCGTCTGCCACACCATCTTGATGTGATATATATGCAAAAATCTGTGCCATTATAATAGCCCTCCTTTGCTTTTTAATTTTTCAATGAGTTGCTCAATGATTTCATCGGTTGAACCTTCTAATATTTCAGCACCCTCTCCAAGATCAGGCACAAAATAGTCAATTTTTTTCATTTTTGCACCATCTTTTCCCACGGAACCTGTATCAATGCCAAGGTCTGAAGCCCCTTTTACAGGAATTTCAATTTTTGCAACTTTTCTGATGCCCCTGATACCAACATAGCGAGGCTCATTTATACCAGTCTGGATTGATAGTACACAAGGAAGATCAATCTCATTCATCTCCCTGTTACCACCCTCAATCTCCCTTCCAATTTTAATCTTTTTATCACCATCAACATCAATTTGATTAACAAGAGAAGCATAGGGGATATCAAGCATAGCTGCAAGCATTCCGCCAACTTCCGCAGCACCGTCATCAGCTTGGGCTCCGGCAAGGATCAGATCATAATTGCCCTTTTCAACCTCAGCTTTTAAGATAGTTGCAATTCCGCGGCTGTCAGAATCTTCAAATGCATCATCGGAAAGTAATACTCCATTGTCAGCACCCATTGCCATCTCTCGTCTCAAGACTTCTTCAGATTCATCATCGCCAACGCTCACAACAGTAACACTGCCACCATGCTCATCAACTATTTGAATTGCCTCTTCAACCGCATAGTTATCCCATTCATTTACGGAGTAGACAAGATCATCACGATCAATATCATTACCTTCACTGTTGAGTTCAAACTCATTTTCTGCAGTATCAGGCACTCGCTTTATACAAACTAAAATTTCCATTTTTCCCTCCGAATTATTAAATTACAACCTACACTAAATATTTTAACTAAGGTGTTCTTCTACAATTGTTGTAAAATCAACAACTTCAATCTCACCCTCTTTTCCTGCCACCTTAATTGCATCTTCTATGTTCACAAGACAAAATGGGCATGCTGTGACAATTACATCAGCTCCTGCTTTGGCTGCCATATTGACCCTTAAAACTCCCATTCTTATCTCTTCTTCGGGCTCGTAAAACAACATCAGACCACCGCCACCACAACAAAATGAACGATCACGGCTTTTTTCCAGCTCAACCCTTGTTAAACCATTAATAGCATCCAAAACCAACCGCGGATCATCATAAACATTATTATGACGTCCAAGATAGCATGGATCGTGGTAAACATAGGTCTTTTCCGGATTCTTTGCATCACCCAAAGAGATTGCTCCTGAGCTTACCTGTTCTGCAACAAACTGACTTATGTGCTGGATGGGCGGAAGGTCGGGATATTCGTTCTTTAGAGTATTATATGCGTGGGGGTCTGCTGTAACTATTTTTTTTGCACCACATTTTTCAATAGCTTCAATATTTTGATCTCTCAACTCCTGAAACAAAAGCTCTTCTCCAAAACGGATAACCTCATTACCACTATCTTTTTCACCCTTGCCAAGAATTCCAAAATCAACTCCTGCCCTGGTAAGAATTTTTGAAGTTTTTCTGGCAATTTCCTGAATGTTTTCATCAAAAGATGTGATGCTGTCAACAAAGTACAGAACCTCTGCAGTTGTTTTCTTTTCAAGTACTTTTACTTCACACTCTTCCTTGAACTCTTTCTCTTTTGCCCAGTCAGCGCGCTTCTTTTCCATCTTGCCATAGGGGTTTCCACGTTTTTCAAGGGCACTTAAAGGCTTTTGAAGGGTCTGGGGGACCATCCCCTCATCCACCATACCTCTTCTTAAATCAACAATTTTATCAATATATTCTATGCCAAGGGGACACTCCTGCTCACAGGCACCACAGGTAGTACATGACCATATTTCATCTTCGGTATAAATGGAGCCAATCAAAGCATCACTTTTAAAAATCTTTCCGGAAAGAGGATAATTCTTAAACATAAGATCCCTTGCCTTGATTGTAATAAACCTTGGAGAGAGAGGACGACCAGTTGCATTGGCAGGACATTGATCAGCACATCTCCCACAATCAGCACATGAATAAAAATCAAGCATATGTTTCCATGTGAAATCCTCAAGTTTTTTTACACCAAAAGATTCAAGGTCATCAAGTTCTTCTTCACTTACACCATGAACAACTGGTTTGATTTTTCCTTTTTCAAGTTTCATAAAGAACACATTGAATATTGATGTGATAACATGAAAATGCTTTCCCAACGGTAAAAAACAGAGAAAGAAGAAAAAAGTAATATCATGGATAAAATACATTAAGACATGTATGCTCTGGAGCATCTTAAATGAAGAATCTTTTAAAGCACCTTTAAAAATCCAGCCTAGGGATAATGGAGCTAGAAATTCATCATGCCCGGCACGGTTAAATTCATAAACAATGCCCGAGGCTTCATACATGGCCTCTGTAACCATGAGCAGAGAGATGATAAAGAGAACAAATACAGCCTCACCTGTATGATCTTTGCCATACTTTTCTGGAACAGCATACCGTTCAGGTTTAAAAATACCTCTTCTGATTGCAGCAATAATACATGCAATAAGTACAAATGTTGCTGCATAGTCTTTAAAAAAGAAATAAATATGTCCTAAAGCACCGCCAAATCCCGGGATTGTAAAACCATCTGCAAAACCAACAAAAACAAGTGAGACAGTTCTTATGGAAAGAACTAAGAAACCAAAGAAAATAATAATATGCAGAACTCCTGCAAGCATATATCTTGGCTGTCTGTACTGGGAAAGCCAGAGGACCAGTACTTTTTTAATACGGGCTGCAAAATCATTCATTCGATGGTCAGGTGCAGATCTGACCAGAGGAGCAATACGCCTTACAATAATATATGCAAATGCACCAATTCCAACTATTGTAATTACAAGAGAGAAAATATATCCGGGAATAAAACCCAATAATTTGTAACTTGCCGGACCGTGTAACAACATTATTAAAACCTCCTAAACTATATTAGCAAAATCTAAAAAAAAGAATCCTCAAATTATTAATAAAAAAACTTTATTCGTCAAGCAAAACCACATTTTTCTTATGTATGGGATTTATTTAATATATTACATTTATCTTGAACCTTTAAGACCATTTAAAAACAGATCAACCAGTGGGTCTGCCATGGAAACCAAATCATATTTTCCCTGGGCTGCAACCCATGTATTAATCACACCTTCCACTGCTCCTAAAACAAATCGTTTGGCAAGGCCAACAAAAAGATCCTGCCGCATTTCACCCTCAATCTGTCCCTGCTCAATAATATCAGAAAGAAGTTCCAGATACATCTTTGATATATCTTTCATCTGTGGTTCAATATCTCGGCGGTATCTTGTTTCAGATTGGAATATGACTGCCATATCCTCATCCTGCTGAAACTGATCAAGGTGACACTTAATAAGGTTTCTAAGTTTGTCTTCTGCGCTATCAACTTCACTCACAGCATCATGCATTTTTTTAAAAACCGCTTCGGTTTTATAGCGGATCAGCTGATAAAGGATATCATTTTTATTCTTAAAATATAAATAGATTGTTCCATCTGCAACATCAGCCTCTTTTGCGATCTGGGCAATGGTTGCTTTATGAAACCCTAAATTTGCAAAAACTGCTCCGGCACTTCTTAATATTTCATAATATTTTTTTGATTTATTTGTCTGTAAAATTTTAGCACCTCGTAAAAAATATTTGTTAATGAATACCTATTCAGTAATAAAACTATATTTACAAATAAATGTCAAGGTATTATTCTTTACACCTGATGAGATTTTTCTCATATTTTACAACGGCTTATCTAAAAAATATGAATTATATCTAAAACTCAAGCTCTTGTTTCAATAAGATATCTTTATGAGGATACATTCATTTTAATAATAACCCGTTGCGGTCAGGTTGTCTTGCAACGCACAAGTTGGAAACTCTGACTGCCCCAAAACCCTACCTGCACGAACAGCAAAAACTCGGCAAAAAACTTCAAACCGAATAAATTTATACCATTTTTGATTATTTCTTGATTTTCCTTTAATTTCATGGAAAAATAGAGAGTCTATATACGAATCTTTATATACATAACTTTTTATACGGAGGAGCCAATCATGCCAGCAGATGATTTTAAAAAAATTTTAGATACAGGCAGACCACCCAATATAAAAAAACTATTCCCAAATTCCCAAGCATTAATTGTCAGTGGAAAATACATTGACAGAGCAATGCTTGCAAAAAAGAACTGCATGACTATTGCTGCCAACGGAAGAAACTCTTTTGTAATTAGAGGATCACTCCTTGCTGCCCAGAGAGCAAACGCAGGGATTATTATTGAGATAGCAAGATCTGAAGGCGGAAAAAACGCTTATTGTGCAACAACTCTCTGGAACATAGCAAGGCAGACTGATGCCTATATGAACGAACTTGGAATAACTGTGCCTGTTGCCATCCATGCCGATCATTTTGGCATAAAATCAAAGGAAGATGTTGAACCTGCCAAGATTGAAATCCCAACTCTTTTTGATGCGGGCATAACTTCAATTGCCATTGATGCATCCCATATGCCCGATGATGAAAATCTTCTGGCAAGTCTTGAGCTAAATCCTTTTATTCCCAAATGGGCGGGTCTTGAGACTGAAGTGGGAGAGATAAAAGGCAAACTAGGTCTTTCAACTTCTGAAGAAGCACTCTTTCTTATCCAGGGGCTTAACGCCCATGGTATTTTTCCTGAATGGATTGCTCTCAATAATGGAACAACACATGGTATTGAGGAGAGTGATACTGGAATCAATGTAGAACTCACAGCTCAGATACATGAAGCCTTAGCACCATATAATCTTTCCGGTGCACAGCATGGCACTTCAGGCAACAGCTCAGAAAGATTAATTAATATTGCAGGCAAAACAAAAACAACCAAAGCAAATGTTGCCACAGCCTTACAGATGATATCCTGGGGGGTTGAAGTCAACGATTATGGAAACGCTATTTTAGACAATGATAAAAATTTCAGCAAAGTAAAAAAATCAGGTGTTTCAGCAAGTGTCTGGCAGGAGATGCTTAATTTTGCTGATGCAAACAATATAAAAGGAGGAGATTTTAAAAAACTTAACCTGCCCTTTGAAAACAAACTTTTAGCCCAGCCTCAAGAGATACAGGATCGAATGGTAAAAGGGGTTGAAGATTTTGTGTACAACATGCTTGTCAATGTTTTTAATGCTGAGAACACATCTGATATTGTCAAGGATCAAATTCTTACAACTGGCTCCCATGATGCAGGTGCCAAAGCTTATAAAATAGAACAGTTAGAAAACTGGACTAAAGAAAAAATTATTGAGAAGGCATCTGAGATCACTTCTGATAAAGGACCTGACGGAGATTTCGATGATTAATTAAAATAAACTAAAAAAAATTTAAAATATTCTTTAGTTTATCAACTCCTTAGCCGATACCCTTGGTTAAGGAGAGAAAGAAATGCATATACCGTCATATCAAATTCAGAATGTTCTAAAGGTTTACAGCAAACAGCTGAGCCAGCAGAAGTTCCTTGCAAAGAACAAACCTCTTGGAACAAATACTAACTCTGCCGATAGTGTAAGCATCTCCTCTAAAGGTAAAAGACAGGCTGTAATAGAAAAGGTGGCTGCAAATATCATTGATAAAATTACCATGGAGGGACCAAGAGAACAGGTAGAAGAAAACATTACTACTCAAATCGAAAAAGAACTTGGCAAAAAAATAAACTTCACTAAGAAAACCAAAAATATGTTTACCTATACCTATGTTGATGAGAAGGATGAAAAGGTTACAAAATCACTCTCCATGGAAGATTCAAATTTTGTAATGAAAAGGATGACCGAGCTTGCAAAACAGGCTGCAGATAGTAATATGGAATTATAAATCTACTTTGAGGATAATACAATGAAAATTTCAAACTCAACAACAAACCTTGTCAACCAAGCATATATCAACAACACTGCCCATCAAAACACAACTGCCAATACCAGCACTAAGCCTGAAAAGAGCAAAGGGATCAAAGCAAGTTCCAGTGTTGACCTCTCAACCAGGACAAAAGACTTACAAAAAATTTCCACGGCACTTGAGAATGAACCTGTTGCCATGTCTGAAAAGATAAGTAAAATTAAAAAAGAGATAGATGAGAACCGATACATTGTCAATGCAGATAAAATTGCTGATAAAATGGTGGGTTCCCTGCTGGATAAAATTATCTAAACAATATTAAACCCGGCAAACTTTGCCCCTTTTGTGCTTACACCTTCTCCAATATTCCTCTGCAAGCAAACCACAAGCAAGCCCTTAGATGTTTAACACTTCTATATTTTCAAATAGTTAATCTATTCAAACCAGTCAATAGATAAATCAGGTATGATATTTGCATTGATTTGTTCTGACAATATAAAACAAAGATGAGGAAAAGCCATGGGAAATATTAATCAGGTTGATAACAATACACATCAATTTGTCCATAAAAACAGAAAAACCAATAAAGCAGGTTCTGACAATACCTTTAAACAAACCTTTGGTGAAGTCCTTGGAAATATGGAATCTTCAAAAATAGAAACATTACAGCCTGGAGGTCTAAAAGAGTTGCCCCAACAAAATTTCCAGTTTCCTGACCCATCAGGTGCCATCAGTGACAAAACAGAAAATCTGGTTGAGTTGCTTGAACTCTATGCATCAAAACTTAAAGATAAATCAATTTCATTAAAAGAGGTTGATTCAGTATTAAAAGAGGTTGGAAAAGAGGCCCAGGCTCTTCTTGAAAAAATTGAAAATTCTTCTGGAGTGGACGAAAAAATGAAAAATATTGCAAACCAAGTTGCTGTTTTTGCCAATACAGAGCAAATCAAATTTCAACGCGGAGATTATTTATCATAAATTTTTTTGGCTTTTTCCCAGAACTTCTGCTTTTCCTGTTTCCCAAGCTCGTCCAGACAGGTACCCTGCTCTTTTAGTAACTTTTCCATATGCCTGTAACGTCTTTCAAATTTATCGATGGAGCCTGCCAGGGCAGTTTCAGAATGGATATCAGCATGTCTTGCAACGTTCACCAGGGTAAAAAGTATATCACCAAACTCATCAGCCATTGCAGCTTTATCTTCTGCATGAACTGCCTGTTCAAACTCTTCTAACTCCTCTCTTACTTTTCCCAGAACTTCATCTGTATTATCCCAGTCAAATCCAGCTTTTACAGCACTGGACGAGATCTTGTGGCATCTTAACAAGGAGGGCATTCCCGATGGTACAGAATCAAGCACAGATTGATCAATAATTTTACCGGCCTTTTTTTTCTCTTCTCTTTTAATACTCTCCCAAACTTTTGTTAACTCCTTTTTTGTACCTATTTTTTCCTTGCCGTAAACATGTGGGTGGCGGCGGATCATCTTTTCTGAAACTTTTTTGATACAATCAAATATATCAAATTCTTTTTTTTCTCTATATATCTCAGAGATAAAAAGCAATTGGAAAAGAACATCACCAAGCTCTTCTGAGATATCATCAGGGGTTCCTTCCATGATGGCATCCCTGAGTTCATAGGTCTCTTCAATTAGATATTGCCACATGGAGACAGCTGTCTGCTGCCTGTCCCAGGGACAGCCTCCATCAGGATCTCTAAGGGTTCTTATAATTTCAAGGGCAGCAGTTAACTTTTCCAAATCTTACCCATACCCTCAAGCTTCTCCATAACTCCATCTGTCATGTTTTTTGATAGAAAAACAGTCAGTACTGAAGATACTTTTGCAACATAGGGTGCAAGTGTGGATTTGGTTATCAAGGTATTATTCTGGGGAATAACAGTTGTTATGACCATAAAAAGTACAGCAGCTATTAAAATACCTTTCAAAGCTCCAAATATTGCTCCAAAGGTCTTATCAATCCAGCCAAGGAAAGCTACTTTTAAAAGTTTTTCAAGGACCACAGCACAAATAGTAATAAAAACAAAGATTATGGAGAATAGAAGAAAAAAAACAATAATATTTATTAATGCCTGATTATCAAGATATTTTTCAAGTAGAGGTGTAAATTCTGTATAATAATTAAAAGCCCCGTAAAACCCAGCAATAACACCTACAATAGAGGCAAGCTCACCCAATATTCCCCGGAATACCCCTCTTATAAGGCAAAAGGCAACTACTATTATTATTACAATATCAAAAAAATTCATATGATGACCACTTTTTTTAAAATTATTTAATTGTAACCAATTAACAAAGATAGATAAATTTTTCAAGTTTTTTGTTGATTTGTAATTAAATTTAGATACACTGAAGATATGAAAACCATGACATTTGAAACAATTGAAAATGTAAGAGAACTTTTTGGGCAGCACAATACAAATCTTACAACCATTGCTCAAAAGACCGGAGCAACCATTAATGCAAGAGGTAATACTGTATCAATTTCAGGAAGTGTTGATGCAGTTGCCCTTGTTGAGAAAGCTCTTAACCAGCTTTATCAATTAATTGAAAAAAATTTTTCCATTGAACCTTCTGATATTGAAGCTGCAATAAATATGCTGAAAACCGATAGTAAATGTAATATTAAATCAATTTTTCTAAGTACTGTAGTGACAACAGAAAGTGGCAAACCTATCTTCCCCAGAACAAACAATCAAAAAAAATATGTTGAAGCGTTGCGGGAAAATGATATTGTTTTTGCCATAGGTCCTGCTGGTACCGGGAAAACATATCTTGCCATGGCAATGGCTGTAGCAGCCTATAAAAAAGGAGAAGTAAAAAAAATCATTCTTACCAGACCTGCTGTGGAAGCAGGTGAAACTTTAGGTTTTCTACCAGGAGACCTTGCTGAAAAAATCAACCCCTATTTAAGACCCCTGTATGATGCTTTATATGAAATGTTCAGCTTTCAAAAAACACAAACTCTGATTGAGGAGGGCATGATTGAGATTGCTCCTCTGGCGTTTATGCGTGGCAGAACCCTGAACAATGCATTTATAATCCTTGATGAAGCTCAAAACACAACTTCTGAGCAGATGAAAATGTTTTTAACCAGAATAGGATTCTCCTCCCGGGCAATAATTACAGGAGACATTACCCAGACAGACCTTCCTTTAAATAAAAAATCAGGACTTGTTGAAGCAAAAAAATTACTTTCTAAAATTAAAGGGATAAAGATTTTACATTTTTCTAAAAATGATATAGTAAGACATGAGCTTGTATCTAAAATAATTGAAGCTTATGAACAGAACAATACTACAAAATAAAAATAAAACAGCCTCAATAGGTACTTTCTTTGAGTCGAAATCTGCAATTTTATGGGGAATCCTCATTGTTGTAACACTTGTATTCACGCTGGTTTTCTACCCTGGTGACAGCCAGTTTGATCTGTCATATAACATTGGTGATGTGGCAGATCAGGATATAAAAGCACCAAAGGATTTTTTCATTGAAGATAAAGAGGCAACTGAAAGAAAAATCAGCGAGACAAAAGCTTTAGTTAAAATAGTATATGACTGGGATGCACATCTTAGAGATGAAATAGTGCAGGGAGTTCACAACAGTTTCAAACCATTAAGGGCATCACTCCAAGGTTTAAAAAAAGAGGATTCTGCCCCCCCACCTTCCTTTGAGATGATTTTAAAAGAGAAGGAAAATTTTGAAAAAATCCTTGGAATAAAAATCAGTCAAGGTGCTTTTAAGATTCTCTATGAGAATAAATTTTCAAAACATGTTGCAGACAAAATTATTATTATTATATCTAAAATTTTGGATACTGGAGTTGTTGCAAACAAAGAGTTGTTGCTTAAAGAGAAAGACAAGGGAATTATTCTTAAAACCATTGGCTCCACTGAAGAAGAAGAGATTTCAAAACTTAAAGGTTTTTACGGCACAGAGCAGGCACAGACAATGGTCAGAATCATTGGCGACCCGCTCTTACAAGATATAAGCTATAACCTGAACAATTGTATTGTAGATTTATGCCAGCTCCTTCTCAGACCCAATATTACTGTGAATAAAAACGAAACAAAAAAAAGAATGGAAAAAGCCGTATCTGAGATAAAGCCTGTATTGTATAAAATCAAAGAAGGCGAGATGATCTTAAGAGAAGGAGAGATAGTCAGTGCACTGAAATTAGTAAAACTCAAGGTCTTAAAGAATCAAGTCAAGGATAAAAACAGATTAAGAAAAAGCTTTGGTATGGCACTTATAACCTTTCTTTGCCTACTTGCTATTTATATACTTTTTCTGAAAGATCATAAAAAACTGCAAAACAATCACAATAAAAATCTTGGCTTTATTGCATCTATTCTTATCATCTTTCTGCTTATGGCAAAGTTTTCAATTCCCATGGCAAACCTCTCAATCCCTGCTGCTACATCTGTCAGCAGGGGACTCTCTTTTGATATGTCCTCTGTACCGATATTCATGGGTATTCCACTTCCTGCAGGAGCAATGACCATATGCTTTTTTCTGGGTGTTGAAGTGGCATTGTTTTTTTCAATTGCCTTATCACTTTTAACTGCTCTGCTCTTTTCAAACAGCCTCCAAGTCTTTATCTTCTTTTTTCTATCCAGCGTAGTTGGTGCCTTCTGGATAAGAGAATGCCGGGAGAGAAAAGATTTTATAGTAGCTGGTTTCAAACTTGCGGTATTTAATATGTTTACTATATTTGCACTCAGTATTTACTCTTCAACACAACCTGAAATTCTTATTATCTTAAAAGAGATTTCCCTTGCATTTTCAGGGGGTATTATGGCTGGGATAATCAGTGCCGGGATTACCCCTTTAATAGAAATGTTCTTTGGATATACAACAAAAATAAAACTTCTGGAATTTGCAAACCTTGATCAGCCAATAATGAAGAGGCTGATGATTGAAGCCCCTGGCACCTACAACCATAGTGTCATTGTAGCAACCCTCGCAGAAGCTGCAGCATCAGCCATTGGTGCTAACAATCTTAAGGCAAAAGTGTGTGCATATTATCATGATGTTGGTAAGCTTGGTCAACCCCAGTATTTTATTGAAAATCAAGCAGGTGGGAAAAACAGGCATGACAAAATTTCACCCAGCATGTCTGCTCTTATTCTTATCAAGCATGTAAAAAAAGGAGTAGAGTTAGCAAAAGAGAATAAACTCAGCGTTGAAATAATTGATACAATCCAACAGCACCATGGCACTACTCTTATCAAATATTTTTATAATAGACATATTGAACAAAAAGGAGATGACCAGACAGACGAGGCAAATTTCAGGTATCCTGGTCCAAAGCCTCAAACCAGGGAAGCAGGCATTGTAATGCTTGCAGATGTTGTTGAGGCTGCTACCAGAACCCTGGAACGCCCCACATCTGCAAGAATACAGGGTAAGGTGAGGGATCTCATAAATAATATCTTTGCCGACGGACAGCTTGAAGAGTGTGAGTTGACCCTTAAAGATCTACATGAAATTGCCAAAAATTTTAATAAAATTTTAACAGGTATATATCATAACAGGATTGAGTATCCTGAGAAAATAAAGGAAATCAAAAAAGAGAAAAATGGGAAATCAAAAGATACTGATAAACAACAAACAAAATCTAAAGAGACTGCCAAAGGACAGAATCAGCAAAAAAATAGCACTGATCTTAAACGACTTGGGATATGATGACCATGAAATCTCCATACTCTTTACTGATAACACGCACATTGAAGAATTAAACTACACTTTTCGCAGCATCCATAAACCTACCAATGTGCTTTCGTTTCCCATGCTTGATAACAGTGAGAATACAATTGCAACCCCAACAACTGGAACAAAGCTTCTTGGTGATGTTGTTATATCTGTTGAAACAGCAATAAAAGAAGCAGACATTGGGAAAATCACATTGGAACAAAGAATATCTCAACTCCTTATTCATGGTATACTTCATCTCATTGGATATGATCATGAGGAGAGTGAAATACAATTTTTAAAGATGGAAAATAAAAGCATGGAACTTATTAAACTCATTGAACCTGGAACAAGACTGAATATAATTTGAAATAAACCTATTTTAGAGGAGATGTTATAATGGCACAACTTGCAGTGAATGTTGATCACGTTGCAACCCTAAGAGAAGCCCGGGGTGCTGGATACCCAGAACCCATTGCAGCTGCCATTGCGGCCGAGACAGCAGGAGCAGACGGGATTGTGGTACATTTAAGGGAAGACAGACGTCATATCCAAACCCGCGATGTGAGATTGCTTAGACAAATTATCAAAACAAGACTTATCCTTGAAATGGCATCAACGCCAGGCATGATAGGTATTGCTCTTGATATTAAACCTGACATTGTAACGCTTGTTCCGGAGAAACGAGAAGAGCTTACAACAGAAGGTGGACTTAACATTATTACCCACAAGGATAATATCAAAGAGACAATTGAAACCCTTAAAAACAATGATATTGATGTTGCTATATTCATCGACCCGGATCTTGATCAAATAAAAACTGCCCATGAAATTGATGCTGATATGATTGAAATACATACTGGTGCATTCTGTGATGCAACAACAAAAAGCATAAAAAAAGCTGAATTAATGCGTATTGTTGATGCCGCCAAAATGGGTTATAAACTCAACCTTGGTGTAAATGCCGGACATGGGATATGTTATAACTCCATCAAAGCATTCAAGGGCTTAAACGAAATAAGCGAATTCAGTATTGGACACAGTATTGTATCAAGGGCTGTTATAACAGGAATGGAAAAAGCTGTTCAAGATATGGTTCAATTGATAAAAGAACTCTAATGTCATGAT
>CAZMEX010000059.1:0-22769 GCA_964565415.1 uncultured Desulfobacterales bacterium
CAATATGTGGGAAATATAAATTTGATAGTCTGACAAATTTCAAATCCTTGTTTGTATAATCATAATAACAAATGGCTGGATTGTTGTTAATGCCGAGCATTGAGGTATACATGCCAACCCTGCCGGCAGAATCAACAATAACCGGGGTGGACCAGGCACTGCCGTTGGCATTTGTGGCTCTGACATATTTCAAATCACAGTTTGTTTCATCATAATAACTGATGGCTGGATTACCATTAATAATGGCAAGTGAAGTATACCTGCCCAAATTATCTGTAGAATCAACAATAATCGGGGAGGACCAGTCACCACCATACATATTTGTGGCACGGACATATTTTAGATCACCATGTGTAAGATCATAATAACTGATGGCTGGGTGGCGGTTAATAATTGCCATTGAAGTGTATTGACCTACCTTACCGGCAGAAGCCACTGCTACCGGGGTGGACCAGTCACTGCCAATGTTATTTGTGGCTCTGACATATTTTAAATTCTTGTGTGTGTAATCATAATAACTTATAGCTGGCCTGCCTAGGGCAATGGTTATAGAAGGACATTGCCCGACATTGCCTATAGCCCCTCCGGTATCTACAGTGACAGGGGGAAACCAGGCGCTGCCAGAGCTATTTATTGCTCTGACATATTTAAGATTACCATGTGTATGATCATAATAAGTGATGGCTGGTGTACCATTTACAATTGCCATTGAGGTATAGAAGCCAACATAAGCTGTACCTCCAGTATCCACAGTAACAGGAGGGAGCCATGTAGTGCCATGGCTATTTATTGCTCTGACATATTTAAGATTACCATGTGTATGATCATAATAACTGATGGCTGGTCTATTGTTGACAATTATCATTGAGGTATGACTGCCAACACCCCCGGTATCCACTGTAACAGGGCTACTCCATATAGTACCACTGCTATCTAAGGCACGAACATATTTAAGACTACCATTTGTGGAATCAAGATAACTGATGGCTGGTTTGCCACTAACAATTGCCGATGAAGGGTATTTACCCACAGAATCGGTAGAATCCACTGTAATGGGGGCTGCAAACGTATAGCTTGCAGCAGATAAAAACAGAATCACCATTGCGAAATAAAATAATCTTTTTGTCATTTTTAGCTCCTTATTAGATTTTCAGGCATAACGCTCCTTAGATTTTCAGGTACAACATTTTTTATATATCAATTCAATAGTAATCTGACTTATATGTCCCTGGTACATCCCCCTTGGTAGTGTCAAGTTTAAAATCTGCCATTACTTTCCAGGCAGGGCATCCAGCAGCATATTATCTGTTGAGCCGTTGAGCTGGAACCCGACAATAGGATGGGTTGAGTGATAAGTGATATAGGTTGCACTTGTAAGGCTTGTGCCAAATAAAGTTTCTGCTGCCTCAACTTTTTTCCCATATTTCTTTAACAATATTGATTTGTTCGCAATTAAAGTACCAGCATTATTATATGCTTGCATTATGACAGTAGTATCAGATGGCATGGGATTGACAAATGCAATTCCTGTCCATCCATCCTTCTCAAGTTTAGGGAAAACACCTGTTGATGAATCAATATTAATCACTGTATATCCTGCAAGCTGTTTTCCATTATTCGTACCAAAAAGCTCAAAGCCTGTAATAGCCCTGTTTGCGAAAATGCTAAACCATGCAGTCTCCCCGGGCAGCAATAAAGTTCCGGGAGTACCAATATATTTTCCTTTACCTGACAAACTAATAGTCCTACCAATTAGACTGTTACCATCACTTGTATATGGCTTAATAGTTAATTTTGCTACAGATGTTCCAGGGTTATAGGCAACTATACCTGTCCACCATGTTGCACCACCTGCAACATGGGGAAAACAAAGATAGAATGATGTCTCATCTTTTAAAAGAATGCCGCTTAAATAATTTTCACCTGAACCTGGACTGCTCCCAAAAAGCTCAAGACCTATTACTCCGCTGGTATTGCTGATTACTGCCGACTCAATGCCTGGCTGCACAGTATTTCCAAACATGCTTGCTATGCTGAATTTTTGATGTTGATTGGGAGCAAGGGTAATGGATTGTGTAGTATTGTTACTGAATTTGATAGAAAGTGTTTTTGAAGATGATCTGGTGTTTACCAGGCTCAAGCCTGTCCACCAGCTGTCATTGGATGCGATATGGGGAACAAGAATATTCCGTGCATTTATTTTAGAGACTGCAGGGATGGCAACTCTGTATTTCCCACTGATATGGAACTTTGTATATCCACATACTGATACTGAGTCTGATTCAAAAACAATATATCCGATATCTGCCGGATTTGAAAATTCATTGCCAATAATCATACTCTTTCGTCCGTGGGAGTTTAAATTAACTTTTTTTGTTTCGACCAGGTTGCCTGCATCACCATATGCCTTAATTGTTCCTTTTAACTTTTCAGCTGCACTGGTATTGATAATACAGATTTCTGTTTCCCAGCTGGAGCCGCTGGCAATATGTGGGAAATATAAATTTGATAGTCTGACAAATTTCAAATCCTTGTTTGTTTTATCATAATAACAAATGGCTGGATTGTTGTTAATGCCGAGCATTGAGGTATCCATGCCAACACTGCCGACAGAATCAACAATAACCGGGGTGGACCAGGCACCGCCATAGGTATTTGTGGCTCTGACATATCTTAGATCACCCTGTGTGTAATCATGATAACAGATGGCTGGATTACCATTAATAACGGCAAGTGAAGTATCCTTGCCCACATTATCTGTAGAATCCGCTGTAACAGAGCTATGCCAGGTATTACCTGATATATCCGAAGCTCTGACAAATTTTAGATCACCATGTGTGTAATCATAATAACTGATGGCTGGTCTACGACTGATAATTGCCATTGAAGTGTGTTGACCTACCATGTCGGCAGAATCAACAATAACCGGGGTGGACCATGCACTGCCAAAGCTATTTTTGGCTCTGACATATTTCAAATTTTTGTTTGTTTGATCATAGTAACTTATAGCTGGTCTACCAAAGACAATTATCATTGAGGGATATCTTCCAACATTGCCTGTGCCTCCTCCGGTATCCACTGTAACAGGGGAGAACCAGGCACTGCCAGAGCTATTTTTGGCTCTGACATATTTAAGATTACCATTTGTGACATCATAATAACTGATGGCTGGCGCACCTTTTACAATTGTCATTGAGGTATATATTCCAACATTGTCTGCAGAATCCACTGTAACAGGGGATGACCATTCACTGCCAGAGCTATCTTTGGCTCTGACATATTTAAGATTACCATTTGTGGAATCAAAATAACTGATGGCTGGTCTATTGTTGACAATGGTCATAGAGGTGAATAGTCCAACAGCAGCCGTACCCCCGGTATCCACTGTAACAGGGCTATTCCATGTAGTGCCGCTGTTATTTAAGGCACTAGCATATTTTAAATTCTCGTTTGTATCATCATAATAACTGATGGCTGGTTTGCCATTAACAATTGCCATTGAAGTGTGTTGACCCACAGAATCGGTAGAATCCACTGTAACAGGGGCTGCAAACGTATAGCTTGCAGCAGATAAAAACAGAATCACCATTGCGAAATAAAATAATCTTTTTGTCATTTTTAGCTCCTTTGATTTTCAGGCGCAGCATTTTTTTATATTGATTAGATAATAACCTGACTTATCAGCCCGTAGCACAAAAATTTACCATTGTCAAGATTGAAATTTTCAGTAAAAATTAGCCTTCAGTATGGTTAAAAGATGAATATGTTTATTAAATTGAATCAGTAAACCTTGAAAAAAAAAGTTATATAGGTTATAAAATATAAGTTGGATGAAATATCTGTAGTTTTGAATTCTATTAGTTTTAATCTTCTAAATACATTAATGTCCATTATTATTAAAGTTTAAGGTATAAAAATATGTTGTCTGAAAATTTGTTGCATTGTGGGTTTGACGAAATGAACCTTTCCAAACCTGTACTCAAAGCATTGAAAGATGTTGGATATGAAACTCCAACGTCGATTCAGGAATTAACTATTCCTCCCATGCTTGCAGGAAAAGATGTTATTGGTCAAGCCCAGACTGGCACTGGAAAAACTGCTGCCTTTGCCTGTCCCCTATTATCAAAAATTAATTTGAGAAAGAAAAAGGTTCAGGTGCTGGTTCTAGCTCCTACCCGGGAACTTGCCATACAGGTTGCAGAAGCTTTTAAAGAGTATGCATCACGTATGAAAGGGTTCCGTGTATTGCCAATTTATGGCGGACAAGGGTATGATGGTCAGCTCAGGCAGCTTAAGCGTGGAGTTCATGTGATTGTTGGCACACCGGGAAGATTAATGGATCATATGCGCCGTGGGACTGTAAAATTTGACCAGTTGTCCTGTATTGTACTGGATGAAGCAGATGAGATGCTTCGCATGGGTTTTATAGATGATGTTGAATGGATTCTTGAAAAAACACCGGCTCAACGTCAGATGGCACTATTTTCTGCAACCATGCCCTTTGCAATAAAAAAAATTGCAAAGAAATACTTGCAAAGCCCGGAAGAGATAATTGTAAAACAAAAAACTACCACTGCAGATACAATAAACCAGCGATTTTGGATTGTAAAAGGGACACATAAGCTTGATGCGTTGACAAGGATTCTAGAGGCAGAAACCTTTGATGGAATTATAGTTTTTGTAAGGACCAAGACTGCCACTGTTGAACTTGCTGAAAAACTCGAAGCAAGGGGATTTGCCACAGAAGCTTTAAATGGTGATATTGCTCAAAAATCAAGGGAAAGAACCATAAAACGGTTAAAAAATAAAAAAATTGATATTCTTGTTGCAACTGATGTTGCAGCCAGAGGTCTGGATGTCCAACGTATCAGTCATGTTATTAATTATGATATTCCAAATAATGCTGAATCTTATATTCATCGTGTTGGCAGAACAGGTCGTGCAGGTCGCAAAGGAGAAGCTATTCTGTTTGTTTCACCCCGGGAAAAATGGATGATTAGAGTTATTGAAAAAGCAAGCAGACAAAAAATGCAGTTGATGAAACTTCCTTCCAATGAGACTATCAATAATAAAAGAATTGCAAATTTCAAACAAAGTATAACTGATACCCTTGCATCTCAAAATCTTAGTGCTTTTCGTGATCTTATGGAACAATACAGACAGGAACATGATGTTCCAGCACTTGATATTTCAGCAGCCCTTGCAAGAATGCTCCATGGCGACAAGCCTCTATTATTGTTAAAACAGAAAGAAAAACATTCCAGAAAAGAGAATTTCAATAAAGAGAATTTCAATAAAGATAGTTTTAAAAAAGAAAAAAAGGTGAAAACTAACAAAAAACAGAAACAAACTATAGTTGAAGAAGGGATGGAAAGATATAGGATGGAAGTTGGTTTTTCCCACGGGGTTGGTCCCGGCGACATTGTAGGTGCGGTTTCCAATGAGACAGGCCTTGAAGCAATACAGATTGGAAATATTGATATTAATGAAAGATTCAGCATAGTGGACTTGCCTAAAGGCATGCCTAAAAGTGTTTTTTCAATATTAAAAAAAGTTTGGATTTGTCAACGTCAATTGAAAATATCCAAGTTTAAATAATTTTTAAAATTTTATTTTGGTAAGGAGTAAGATGTGAAGTCTGTTAATGGATATCTTGAAATAATGGATAATGGTTTTGGTTTTTTAAGGTCAATTGATAATAATTTTAAACCTGGTATTGACAACACCTATGTATCCAATGGCATGATCAATAAACTTGGATTAAGAGAGGGAAGTTTTATTGAAGGATCGGCAAACAAAAAAATTCCTGGTAAAAAAAATCTTGCATTGACAAAAATAGAAAAAATCAATGAACTTTCAATGGATATGTTTTCAAATATAAAACCATTCCAGAAACAAACCAGTATCAATCCATTTGAGAAATATACCCTTGCCCGGGGAGATGATGATATAATTGGCAGAGCACTTGATATTATTGCACCCCTGGGCAAGGGGCAGCGTGGACTTATTATTGCTCCTCCAAAATCAGGCAAGACAACAATATTAAAACATATGGCAAACTCTATTGTGTTAAATCATCCTGAATCAAAAGTGTTTATTCTATTGGTAGATGAGAGACCAGAAGAAGTTACTGATTTTCAAAGAGGTGTTCAAAACGCCCACGTGCTTTTCTCGTCTGCAGATCAGGAGATTGATCAGCACATGCGGATGACACGCCTTGCATTACACTCTGCAATTAATTGCGTTGAAGCAGGAGAAGATGTAATAGTTTTTATTGATTCCTTAACAAGAATGACCAGGGCCTTTAATAAAAAGACAAATAGTCATGGCAAAACCTTAACAGGTGGTCTTGGTGCCAATGCAATGGAGTTCCCAAGAAAAATTTTTGGTGCTGCCCGTAAGCTTGAAAATGGAGGTTCTCTAACAATAGTTGCCACAATACTTGTTGATACAGGCAGTAAAATGGATGATATTATTTATCAGGAGTTTAAAGGTACCGGAAATATGGATCTTGTTTTGAGCCAGGAGTGTGCTGAAAATAGAATATGGCCGGCAATCAACATAAACAGGTCTGGAACCCGCAAAGAAGAACTTCTTTTAAGTGAAAAAGAGTATAAAGAGGTGATAGATATCCGAAGGAAATTGCCAAGGGATAATGATATTAACAGCATGTCTGAGCTGATTGAACATCTTTCCAATTAGTTGTCAGAATGTTCTCCGTCCATATTATTTTTTTTTGGAACACTCCCAACATAGGTTTGGGCAATATTTGCTGAATATAGTAATATCTGTTTCATAAGATCCATTAATTCCATATGTACTTCATTGGTTTCCATTGATTCTCTCTTTTTAGAAATAATTCTTTTTAAATGTGTTGCTCTATATTTGGATTCCAGATCAAGATATTTTCTCTCCTTGTTCATAATAGTGTATGCCGCCTCTGGATTAAAAGAGTTGAAAGCCCGGCGTAACAGTTCTAACTGCTTTATAACTTTGCTTTGATATATTAACAACTCCTCTTTACCCTCTTCACAAAAATCATACATAAGATTCTTTTTCTTTTTTATTAAAGGGATCATATTTCTATGGATGATATCTCCCATGCTTTCTAAATCCTTAATGATCGAAACCATACCAAAGACTTCTTTTGCTTGCTCCTTTGAAATATTGCCCCGGGCAATTTCTATTAAGTAACTGCTTATCTCTTTCTCTAAAAAATCTATTTTACTCTCACGTAAATTTATTCCCTCAATCAGTGTAAGATCAGGAAATATTGGATCTTGTGTTGGAATTTCATTGATCAGTTGTTTTACATCTTCCTGTTCCATGGCAGAATTTGTTATATGTTTCTTGTCAGAAACAAAAGGGATAATTATTGAGTTAAGCATTCTTCCTAGAAGCTTTGCCATGCGTGATGTTTCTGAACGGGCAAGGTCAATTGCAAGCGATGGAGTCTCAAGTATAGCTGTATCTATGTGATGCGTAGTGATTATAAGGCTTTTTTTTATCTCTTTTTCAGGAAAAATATAATATATCAATCTAGAAAAATAAGAGATGAATGGAAGAAAGAACAGCCCTAAACTTATATTAAATATTGTATGGGCATTTGCTATCTGCCTTGCTGTTCCAGATCCAAATTTTAATGCAATGGCTCTGATAATATCGGCAAATTGCGGGATCCAGAAAATAAAAAGGCAGACTCCGGCAATTTTAAACAAAATATGGGCAATGGCAACTCTTTTTGCCTCTCTTGAGGCTCCGATACCCGCAAGTGCTGCTGTAACACAAGTGCCAATATTTGCACCAAAAATAACTGGAATTCCAGCTTCAAGAGAAATAAGACCCTGTTGGGCAAGTATAATAAGAATACCGGTTGTTGCACTGCTTGATTGAATAACAGCGGTGAAACCCGCACCAATAAGAATACCCATAAAAGGGTTTTCCATCTCTTTCATCAAGTTTATGAATGGAGCATATGTTCTTAATGGTTTCATTACATCGCTCATGATTTTCATACCAAAGAATAAAATTCCAAAACCTAAAATAATATCTCCAATATCTTTGGTTTTTTGATTCTTGCCAAACATTCTTATGAGAAAACCAATGGCTATCATGAGAAGGGCATAATCTGTAAGTTTAAATGCGATCATTTGAGCTGTAATTGTTGTTCCAATATCAGCACCTAAAATTACACCCATACATTGAAACAGGTTTAAAAGACCCGCTTGGACAAAACTTACAAGCATAACAGTTGTGGCACTGCTTGATTGTATAACCATGGTTACAAAAGCACCAACAAAAAAAGCTATAAAACGGTTTTTTGTGAGGGAAGCAAGAATAGATCGCATTTTATTGCCAGCAGAACTTTTCATGCCTTCACTCATTTTTTCCATGCCATACAGAAAAAAAGCAAGTCCACCTGCAATGCCAATAAAAATGTTAACCCAGGAAAAGTCAGTAGAGTTATTTACCTCTGCGCCAAAAATAGCAACTGGAAAAAACCATAACATGGAGACTATTACAAATAATTTAAGGGATAATAATTTTTCAACCCCATTGAAAAGTTTGGTTTTTAATTTCATTTTAATCGCTTTTATATTTTAGTTTTATTTTTTATTTTACTATATAACGTTTATTGTCAAGTTACACAACATATCATTAAGATTTAATTATAGATATAAAAACAGAGGTATAGTATAAACATTTCAAAATAGAATAAAGTTTCATAATCAAGGAGTATTTATGGGTAACCTCATGGTTAACAAAGAGAGACTAAAAGATAAATTTCTAGAATTGGTAAAAATAGATTCAGTTTCAAAACATGAAAAGATAATTGCACTTAATTTAGCCAAAACACTTGAAGATATGGGTGCAACAGTACAGTTTGATGACGCAGGAAAAAATACCGGAAGTGACACTGGTAACTTAATTGCAAAATTTAAAGGCAATGTTGATGTTAAACCTCTATTTTTATCCGGACATATGGATACAGTCGAGCCTGGGAATAATGTTAATCCTGTTTTTAAGGATGGAATTTTTAGAAGTGATGGAACAACCATATTAGGTTCTGATGATAAATCAGCCCTAGCTATTATTCTTGAAGTTCTGAGTGTTGTACTTGAAAACAAATCAGACCATCCTCCAATTGAGGTTATTTTTACCATTTGTGAGGAGATTGGACTTATGGGAGCAAAAAATTTTGATTTGTCCTTAATTGATTCCAAATTTGGATATATCCTTGATTCAACAGATACTGAAGGAATTGCAACAAAAGCGCCGGCAGCAAATAAACTTATCATTAAAGTACATGGCAAAGCTGCCCATGCCGGAGGTTCGCCGGAAAATGGAGTAAACGCCATAGCCATAGCATCTAAAGCAATATCAAGATTAAACCTTGGCAGAATTGATCATGAGACAACATGTAATTTAGGTACTATAAAAGGTGGTATTGCAACAAACATTGTCCCTGATTTTATTGAAATTCAAGGTGAAGTTCGAAGCCATGATGAAACTAAACTTGAGATTATTACAAATAAGATTAAAAATGCATTTTTAGAGACAAAAAAAGAATTTTCCAAGGAATTTGATATCCCTGAAATCGAATTTTTTGTTGAAAACGATTTTCCAAAGACAGACATACCTGAAGAGAGCATTGTGGTCACCCTTGCTCAAAAAGCTGCAAAGAATCTTGGCAGAACAATGGAAACAAAAGTCATTGGCGGAGGTGCCGATGCAAATATATTTTTTGGTAAGGGACTTGAACCCGGGGTGATTGGCACTGGCATGCAGGATGTTCATACTGTAAATGAGTGGATACGCCTTGGGGATATGGTAAATACATGCGAGTTAGTATTGGAAATATTAAGAATTCATGCAGCAGATGAATAACCAGCAGATGAATAACCAGCAGATGAATAACCAGCAGATGAATAACCAGCAGATGAATACTCAGCGGAGCAATAGATGATAGCATATTTTGATATTTTTTCAGGAATTAGCGGGGATATGACACTTGGGGCGTTTGTTGATCTTGGTGTACCTGTTAAGTGGCTTGAATCTAAATTGCAGACTACTCTTTCCTCTGAAGTTACAATAAATTCTGAAACTATTTTGAAAAATGGTTTATCCGCACAAAACCTTATAGTAAAATCTTTAGATAATTCACACCCAAGAGATTATCAGAAAATTACAAAATTAATATCTGAATCTGCTTTTTCCATGAGAGTAAAGGATTTAAGTTTAGCTGCATTTGAAAAAATTGCTGCTGCTGAAGCAAAGATACACTCAAAAGATATTGGCAATGTCCATTTCCATGAAGTTGGTGCTGTTGATTCCATTGTGGATATCATTGGAACATTTTTATGCATTGAGTATCTTAATATTGATACAATTTATGCATCAAAAATTGTATTGGGATCAGGTCTTGTGGAGTGCAGCCATGGAATAATCCCGATACCTGCTCCTGCTACCCTTGCGATTTTAAAAGGTGTTCCTGTAAAACCCCATGAAGGTTCAGGAGAAATGGTTACACCCACGGGTGCTGCAATTATTACAACCTTGACTGAAGAATTTGGAAAAATGCCTGAAATGCGTATTAAAAATATTGGATATGGGGCAGGAAAAAATGATTTAGAGTCAAGAATCCCAAATTTATTACGTATTATAGTTGGTGAAGATGGCAATGATAATGGTAAAAGAGATGGACAGATTATAGAAGAAGAACTCTATGTGATTGAAACCACAATAGATGATATGCCCCCGGAGTATTCAGGTTATATTTTTGAAAAACTTTTCAATACTGGCGCCCTTGATGTTTGTCATATTCCTGTGCAGATGAAAAAAAACAGACCTGGTACAAGGGTTGAAGTAATATGTAAAAAAGAAAATTTATATAATATCATTGATATTATTTTTCAAGAGAGTACCACTACAGGTATAAGATTCCATAAGGTAAAGCGGGCAATACTTAAAAGAGAAAGAGTGAAAATTAAAACAAAATTTGGAGAAATTTTTGCAAAAAAGGTTACAAACCCTGACAATTCAATAGAAATTATGCCGGAATATGAAGAGATGAAAAAAATTGCAAAGAATAAAAATATACCACTAAAAAAAGTATACAGCCAAGTAAATCTTGACATAAGCTCAATGTAATTATAGAAAAATAAGTTATGGCTTTTACTGATAAAGTTATTATTTTTGCAGCCACTGGTGCCTGGACAGGTAAAATTCCCATTGCTCCAGGTACATTTGGCACCCTTGTTGGAATATTGTTTGTTTTAGGTTTAGACCGTATCCATCCAGGTTTAGAGACTCTTTTTGTGGTTGGGCTGATTATATTTTCAATTTGGGTTGCAGACAGAGCTGAAAAAATTTTGGAACAAAAAGACCCTTCCTGTGTGGTCATAGATGAGATTGCAGGCTATGTGGTAACAATGGTTGGGGTTTCATTATCAATATATACAGTTCTGGCAGGGTTTGTGCTTTTTCGATTTTTTGATATTTTAAAACCTTTTCCAGTAAAACATTTTGAAGAAAAATTTCACGGGGGTGCTGGAATAGTCTTGGATGATTTGATGGCAGGGCTTTTAAGTGCTTTTTTTTTAAGAATTCTTATTAAATTTAATATATTATTTTAGGAGAAATCACATGGGTATATCACAAGAAAAAGAGAATGCTATAAAATCTGCAATGACACAAATAGACCGTCAGTTTGGTAAAGGTTCTATTATGAAACTTGGTAGCAGAGAGGTGCAGGCTGTGGCAACAATAAGTTCAGGCTCTCTTGCTTTGGACAAGGCTCTGGGTGTAGGTGGTTTTCCCCGGGGAAGAGTTGTGGAGATATATGGTCCTGAGTCATCCGGTAAAACAACTCTTGCACTGCACGCTGTGGCAGAAGCTCAAAAACAGGGCGGTATTGCAGCTTTTATTGATGCTGAGCATGCCCTTGATGTGGTCTACGCAAAAAAATTAGGTGTTGATTGTGATGAGCTCTTGGTATCCCAGCCAGACACTGGTGAGCAAGCCCTTGAAATTGTTGATATGCTTGTGAGAAGCGGTGCTGTTGATGTTGTAGTGGTGGACTCTGTTGCAGCACTGGTTCCAAGATCTGAAATCGAGGGAGATATGGGTGATTCTCACATGGGTCTGCAGGCAAGACTCATGTCCCAGGCGTTAAGAAAGCTTACAGGATCAATTGGCAAAACAAATACAACATTAATTTTTATAAATCAGATAAGAATGAAAATCGGTGTTGTGTATGGCAACCCTGAAACAACAACTGGCGGCAACGCACTTAAGTTCTACGCAACAATACGAATTGAGATCAGAAAAGCCCAGGCAATTAAGGATGGGCAGGATATAATTGGCAATCGAACCAAAGTTAAAGTTGTTAAAAATAAACTTGCCCCACCATTTAAGAATATCGAATTTGATCTTATGTATGGAGAAGGGATATCTAAAACAGGTGACCTTTTAGATATGGGAGTTGATCTTGATATTATTGATAAAAGCGGTTCGTGGTATTCCTATAATTCAGAACGAATAGGGCAGGGCAGGGAAAATGTCAAAATTTTCTTTGATGATAACCCTGATTTATTTATTGAAATCAGGACTAAAGTCCGAGAAGCACTTGGTATACCAGTTGATACAAAAGCAGATACACTTGAAGATAAAGGCAATGATAAAGATGCTGCAAAAGAGACAATAAAAGAGAAAAAATAGATTGAATTATATTTTTAAATTCAGGAGAGATCCATGACTGGAAACGAAGTGCGTAATATTTTTATTGAGTATTTTAAAAAACATAATCATCATTATGTCAGGAGTTCTTCCCTTGTACCGGATAATGACCCAACATTACTTTTTACCAATGCCGGAATGGTTCAGTTTAAACGTATTTTTACAGGTGATGAAAAAAGAGAATACTCCACTGCTGTAACTTCTCAAAAATGTGTCAGAGCTGGTGGAAAACATAATGATCTTGAGAATGTTGGATATACTGCAAGACACCACACTTTTTTTGAAATGCTGGGCAATTTTTCCTTTGGTCAATATTTTAAAGAAAAAGCTGTGGAGTTTGCCTGGGATTTATTGATAAATGGTTATGGGTTTGATGAATCAAAACTATGGGTTTCAGTATATCTTGATGATGATGAAGCTTATGAATTATGGCGTGATAAAATTGGAGTACCGGAAAATAGAATTGTACGCCTGGGCGAAGAAGAAAACTTCTGGTCCATGGGTGATACAGGTCCGTGCGGTCCCTGTAGCGAAATTCATATAGATCGTGGTGAGCAATTTGGCTGTGCCAGGGAAGATTGTGCTGTGGGTTGTGAGTGTGACCGATACCTTGAACTCTGGAATCTTGTTTTTATGCAATTTGAAAAAGATGAGACAGGCAAGATGAAACCACTGCCAAAGCCTTCCATTGACACAGGTTTGGGTCTAGAGAGAGTTGTCTCTGTTTTGCAAAATTGTAAAACAAATTATGAAACAGACCTTTTTGTTCCTATTATGGAAAGAGTTGAAGAGCTGTGCGGTAAAAAAACCTATGAGACCGCAAAGACTGAAGTTGCCATGAAAGTTATTGCTGATCACTCCAGAGCCACTGCATTCTTAATCAGCGATGGTGTTCTGCCATCCAATGAAGGCAGAGGATATGTCTTAAGAAGAATAATCAGAAGGGCAGTTCGATACGGCAGAAATTTAAATCTTAAAAAACCTTTTTTACATCATACAATTCAAAAGGTTCTTGATATCATGGGTGATGCCTACCCTGAATTGAGAGAGTCGTCATCTTTTATATTCAATGTTGTTAAAAATGAAGAGAATCAATTTTTAGAGACCCTTGATATTGGGATTAAACTTCTTGATGATTCCATTAGACAGCTTGAAAATGAAAACAGAAAAACCATACCTGGTGATTTAATTTTTAAACTCTATGATACTTTTGGTTTCCCCGTTGATATTATTCAGGATGTTATTAAAGATAAGAGTTTAAACCTTGACATGGATGGTTTTACCAGGGCAATGGATGAACAGAGGAGAAGATCAAAGAATAAAGCTAAATTTGAAGGTGTAAGTCAGGCTTTTAAGTCATTAACCCAAAAAGGAGTAAAAACTAAATTTACAGGATATGATTCCTTTGAGGATGAGTCTGATATACTGATTATTGTGAAAGATGATAATGAGGTTGAGGCAGCAAAGGTTGGTGACAAAATTGAGATTGTAACAGATAATACCCCTTTTTATGCTGAATCAGGCGGACAGACTGGAGATTGTGGAATATTTTTTAATGATAAGTGTGAGATAAGAATCAATGCAACTTTATCTGACCCTTCAGGCTTATCAATCCATAGGGGAGAGGTTATAAAGGGTGAGGTTTTAACAAGGGAGAAACTTAAATTAAGAGTTGATATTGCAAGGCGAAAAGATACAGCAAGAAATCATACTGCAACCCATATCCTTCATTATGCATTGAGACAAGTGTTGGGTGACCATGTCAAACAATCAGGGTCCCTTGTAAGTCCGGACAGATTAAGATTTGATTTCACTCATTTTTCTAAACTTGAAACAGATGAGATAGAAAACATAGTAAATATTGTAAATCAGCGTATCAGAGAGAACATATGTGTAACAACCAATGAAATGAGTATGGATGAAGCATCAAAATCCGGAGCTACAGCACTTTTTGAAGAAAAATATGGTGATAAAGTAAGAGTTGTTGCCATGGGGGATTTTAGCAAGGAACTTTGCGGGGGAACCCATGCTGAAAGATCTGGAGACCTGGGTGTCTTTAAGATATTGTCTGAAGAGGGAATTGCTTCCGGAATCAGGAGGATTGAAGCTGTCACAGGCGCTTTAGCTGTTAAAGAGATGAACATGGATAATATGTTATTAAAAGCATCAAGCTTCTATCTTAAAAGTTCAAAAGAGAAGATACCAGAAAAAATTGATTCCCTGCTAAAAGAGAAAAAAGAGTTGCAAAAAGAGATAGACTCTTTAAAAGGAAAAATTGCCTCGAAATTAGCTGATAATATAGATGATGACATAAAAGATATAAATGGAATAAATGTTGTTGCAAAAAAAGTGGAGATTGAAAATCCCTCTCAGTTAAGAGATCTTGCAGATAAGTTTAAAACTAAAATAAAATCAGGTGTTATTCTTCTTGGTGCTGAATCCAATGGTAAAGCTTTATTGATATCTGTTGTTACCGATGACCTGATACAACAATACAAAGCAGGTGACATTGTCAAAAAAGCTGCATCCCTGGTTGGTGGAGGTGGCGGGGGACGACCTGACATGGCACAGGCTGGAGGATCAAATCCTGCAAATCTTGATAGGGCATTAAACTCACTATATGACTTAATATAAATGGTTGCTTATTTTATACGACGGCTTTTGCTTATTGTCCCAACTTTTGTCGGCATTACAATAATGGTTTTTGCAATCACCCGTTTTGTTCCTGGTGGTCCTGTTGAGAGAATCATCGCAAACGCTAAACAGATGCAGACAGCCCATTCCAGCAGCGGGCGAACTATCAGTGATCAACCTCTTTCTGAAGACCAAATCAATATGTTAAAACAATATTATGGTTTTGATAAGCCAATACTTACCAGTTACTTTGAATGGTTGTTCAAGGTATTAAAAGGTGACCTGGGGCGATCCACCAGATATTATGACTCTGTTTTGTCCATGATAACAGAAAGGATTCCCATCTCTCTTTATTTTGGGACCTTAAGCATGATTTTAATCTATGGAATATGTATCCCCCTGGGAATTGCAAAAGCTGTTAAACATAAATCCTCCTTTGATAATATAACATCTATTTTAATCTTTTCAGGATATGCCATCCCTGGATGGGTTGCAGGGGTAATCCTTCTTGTCTTTTTTGCTTCAAAATTCAGTTTTTTCCCCCTGGGAGGATTCAGTTCAGATATGTTTTTTGAAATGAGTACTCTGGAGAAAATAAAGGATGTTTTGTGGCATACGGTTTTACCTTTGATTTCCTACATGATTGGCTCCTTTACAGTTATGACACTTTTAATGAAAAATACTCTCATGGATAATCTCTCCTCAGATTATGTTAGAACAGCGATTGCCAAGGGACTCTCCTTTAAAAAAGCTGTTTTCCGTCACGCTTTGCAGAACAGCCTGATTCCTGTTGCCACAAGCTTTGGCAATAATATTTCAATCATTCTCATGGGCTCTTTTTTAATTGAAAAAGTCTTTAATATCAATGGAATGGGTCTTTTAGGTTATGAGTCTGTTGTTGACAGAGATTATCCTGTTGTTATGGGTATTCTTGTGATTTCTTCTCTTTTATTTATGGTAGGAAATATACTTTCTGATATCTGTGTTGCAATTGTTGACCCAAGAGTACGATTTAAATAATGAAAATCACCCCTGAAATAAAAAAGAAGATTAATAGATTTAAATCTATAAAAAGAGGGTATTACTCTTTTCTGATTATTTCAGGCATGATCCTTCTCTCTTTATTTGCAGAAATTTTTATAAATTCAAGGGCAGTTTTGGTTTATTATAACAATAATTTTTATTTTCCGACATATCAGGATATGATTCCTGGTAAAGTGTTTGGTTTTGATTATGATTATGAGACAAATTACAGGGATCTTAAAAGAGTGTTTAAAAACAGAGGGGAAAATAATTTTGTTATATTGCCCATTGTACCATACAATGCCTATGAGAATGACTTAAAAGAAGACCTGTTTCCTCCTTTTGCGCCGTCAATTAAGGGTAAACATTTTTTCGGTACTGATAATACTGGACGGGATGTTCTTGCAAGACTTGTTTACGGCTTTAGGATAGCAATTTTTTTTTCCCTTATTCTATTGATTTTTAACTATTCCATTGGAATCAGCATTGGATGTCTTATGGGATACTTTGGCGGGAAATTCGACCTTTTTTTCCAGAGAATACTTGAGATATGGAGTAATATTCCTTTTTTGTATGTAATAATTATAGTTTCATCAATTATTGTCCCAAATTTTATGATTCTTCTTTTGATAATGGCTTTTTTCCAATGGATTCAAATCACCTGGGTCATGAGAACTGTAACATATAAAGAGAAAGAGCGTGAATATATACTTGCCATAAGGTCCCTTGGAGCGTCCCACACCAGAATTATTTTTAATCATATTATTCCAAACACAATTTCAATTATTGTAACCTATGCACCCTTTGCAATTTCAGGAGGTATAGTTGCTCTTACATCCCTTGACTACTTAGGGTTTGGACTTCCTGCACCAATTCCATCATGGGGTGAACTTTTGTCCCAGGGATGGCAGAATATGGATGCCTGGTGGATATCCATATCAGTGGTTGCATCACTCATTATTACGCTGATGACAGTAACTTTTACAGGGGAAGGTATCAGGGAAGCCTTTGATCCAAAACTTTATTCTATTTATGAATAATTTATAAATAAAATTTGTATCACATTGAATTGTTACGATGTCAGTGATATATTATAGTGGATTAATCGTAATATGTGCAAGTTGAAAATAAGGGTATAAGATATGCCAAGTTATCCAGAAAAAGAGACTAGAGTTAAAATTAAATTGATTAATGGTGGAAATCTGACTGGTATTATAAACAGAGTTGATTTTGATAAACTGTCTGACTGTACTGAAAAAAGCAGATCTGATTTTATTAAAGTATATAAAGCTTCAGTAACAGGAAGTGGAAACTCAACAATAACTTTAAATAAAGCAAATATTCTCTATTTAATACCAACGGAACAAAACTGATACCTAGGATCAGAACCTTGCCAAAACCATGCTTTTTCAAGATCAAAAAATCCATAATATAAATTTTATAATACCAACACGAATTATTTCCATGATTTTATTCTGAAATTGAGATAAAACTTGAATTTACAACAAAAATAATCAATTATATAGTGAAAATTAATTTATAAAAAAGACATTATAATTTATGGGAAAATATTTCATGCTCGGTCTGCTTTTTTTTTGCCTTACTTCTTGTTCGCTGGCACCTAGAATTATCACATATGATGCTGCATCCCTTGCTGAAGACCATACAATTGGCATTGCTTCAAACCCCTTTACATCAATGGGTATGCTTTTATCAAGGATTAAAATTTTCACCACAGAGACCCTTTGGAGAACACATATTAAATTATTCTGCTATCCTTTTTTGCAATCGGAAATACCTCCCATATCCAACAATAGAAGTTATTTAGACAAAGAAAAGTTTAATAGATGGCTTGATAAGAAAATTGGCAATCCTGTTAAAGGAAATATTCGAATATTTATATCGGGGAATAATTTTTTTCCAATTCTCGAAGAGAATATTTTAAATGCTGAAAAGTATGTTAATTTGTCAACATATATTTTTGATAATGATCAATATGGAATCTATTTTGCTGATCTCCTCAGGCGAAAATCTAAAACTGTTCAGATAAAAGTTATAGCAGACTTATTAGGTAGTGTGAATGCATGGGAAAATTCTAAAAATAAAGAAAATAGTGAAAATCAAAAGAGTCCTGACATTTTTCTATACCTTATGGAAAATTCAAAAATCAAACTCAGAAAGAGCCGTAATATATGGCTTACTTCAGATCATATCAAAATGATAATCATTGATGGTAAAAAAGTTTTTTTTGGAGGCATGAATATTGGGAATGAATATAGGTATGACTGGCGTGATATGATGTTTGAAGTCAAGGGCGATCTTACCATGGAGTTCAAAAAAATTTTTTATCATGCATGGTATAAACATAGCTTGTTCAGCGATTTTTTATATTTTTTTCAAAACACACTTAAGGGAGGTATCAATAAAGACCTGGCTGGATCCACAGAGTTTCACGTTTTAAAAACAACTACATACAAGCATGAAATTTACAATGCACAACTTGAAGCTGCAAGACGGGCAAAACACCACATTTACGTGGAAAATCCCTATCTCTGGAATGAGGCGTTTTTGTATGAACTTTGTGCTGCCAGAAATAGAGGTGTAGATGTTCGTGTAACAATTCCAGGAAAACTTGATGCTAAAAATTTTTCTGGGATCAATAAAAGAGTAGCTAATATTCTGATGAGTTATGGAGTAAGAGTTTTTATCTATCCCGGCACTTCCCATATAAAGGCAGCATCTTTTGATGGATGGGTCTGTTTTGGCACTGCAAATTATGATGATTTAAGTTTGCATAAAAATAGAGAGGTGGATCTTGCAACATCTGATTCGCAATTTTCCAAAAAACTAGAACAACAAGTGCTTTTAGAAGGACAGAACTTGTCATCTGAGTTAAGAGAACCCTATCAGATTGAAGTATCAGACTGGCTAAAATATAAATTTAAAAATTACCTTTAAATTTGTTTGATTTTAACCACTGCTTTGTTATATACTGATATAAATAAATACAGTGTGTACGAATATCACAAATACAATCTATCTTTTCAGGTTACTTAACATGAAAAAATTTATTATTTTTTTATTAATAGTTTTGTTTCAATACTGCACCACTGATACTCTCTGGGCTGACTTGATGATCAAAGTTGGCATTCACAATACTGAACCGTTAATGTTTGTTGATAAAAAAGGCCGTGGCAATGGCTTTTTTGCTGATATCCTGGAACATATTGCCACAAACGAAGGTTGGCAAATCAATTATGTACCAGGAACTTTCCAGAAGTGTTTATCCCGGCTCAGTAATAATGAGATTGATATCCTCTGTGTCATTGCATCTTCAAAAAAAAGAGACAAACTATATGATTTTAACCGGGAAGCTATACTGATAAATTGGGGTCAAGTTTATGTCCCAAAAGGTTCAAGCAATAAATCCATTATTGATTTTAAGGAAAAAAAAATCGCTGTTTTACAGGGCGATATTCACTATACGATTTTTACTCAACTTATTAAACAATTTGGTATACAAGCACAAATTATTGAGACTAAAGACTATTATTCTGTATTTGATCTGATTGAAAGGGGAAAAGCTGATGCAGGTATCGTAACTAGATTTTTTGGAATGAAATATGTTGATAAATACAATATTGAACAGAGTGACATAATTTTCAATCCTGTGAAACTCTATTTTGCTGCAGGTAAGAACAAAAACCAATCTCTTCTATTGGCAATTGACAATCATATTGTAAAACTTAAAAACAATAAAGATTCTTTTTACTATTTGTCCTTAGATAAATGGCTTAAACCCGATCCTGTAAAATTCACGGTACCTGCATGGATAAAATGGTTTTTTACCAGTATAATCAGTATGGGTATTCTACTTTTTTCAGGTAACCTGGTTTTAAAAAATATGATACAAAGTAAAACAAAGGAGCTCACCTTAAAAGTAGAAAAACTCAATAAATCAGGTTCTATTTTAAAAGAGAGCGAAGAACGCTTTAAAGCTCTTGCCAATGCATCCAATGAAGCAATATTCTTTAATAAAGATGGTGTATGCCTTGAAGCAAATCGCCCAGCTGCAGTTATGTTCGGTTATGCTGATCCTCTGGAATTTGTTGGTATAACCGGCACTCAATTAATTGCTGCGGAAAGCCGTGGGATTGTTAAAGACCATATGTTGAAGAATCTGTCTGATCCCTATGAAGCTGTCGGGCAACGAAAAGATGGCACTCTTTTTCCTATTATGATCCAGGGCAGGACAATGCCATATAAGAATATTGGAGAAATTCGTGTGACATCCATATTGGATATCACTAAACAAAAACAGTTTGAAGAGTCATTAATTAAATCAGAAAAAGAGTTGAAAAGTATATTTCGAGTTGTACCAACAGGAATTGGTGTTGTCTCAAAAAGAATTTTATTACAGGTTAATAACAGATTATGTGAAATGACAGGTTATTCAGAAAAAGAGTTGATTGGTCAAAATGCAAGGATTTTATATCCTGACGAAAAAGAGTATGAATATGTTGGTAATGAAAAATATCGACAGATAAAAAGCTTTGGAACTGGAACACTTGAGACCTGTTTTAAACGTAAAGATGGTAAAATCATCGATGTTTTACTGAGTTCGACTCCACTTGATAGAGATAATCTTGTGGTCGGAGTTACCTTTACTGCATTGGATATAAGTGAACAAAAACAAAATGAGCGGGATACCAAAGCTCTGGTAGAGAGCACTGTTGGAATTATTGGGCAGAAACTGTTTAATGTTGTTGTTGAGAAAATTTGTGAGTGGCTTGAATGTGAATGCGCTATTGTGGGGGAGATAGATTCGGATGGAATGGTTATTAATACACTGGCAATGTTAAAAGATGGTAAATTTATAAAAGACTACTCCTATAAACTGAAGAAAAGTCCCTTTTATGAAACAACCCGTCAATGTTATTGCCAATACCCTGATAATGTGTCTGCTCTATTTCCATATAATGCCGATTTGATTGAGATGAATGCAGAGGGGTATGTTGGTGCTTCCCTGGAAGATCAAAATGGTTTGGCAATAGGTATTTTGTGTGGTATTTCCAGGAATAAAATAGATGTAACCAAACATACACCACAAATAATGAAAATTATAGCTGCCAGAGTTTCTGCTGAAATTGAAAGAAGGAAGATAGCAATAGAAAAGGAAGGTCTTGAAGCAAAACTTTTACAAGCTCAGAAAATGGAAGCTATTGGTACCTTAGCAGGAGGTATTGCCCACGATTTTAACAATATTCTTTTTCCAATCATGGGTTATACGGAGATGCTGATGGAAGATGTTTCAGTCCAGAGTTCTTTTCATTCAAGCCTTAAAAAGATTTACAAGGGAACTTTAAGGGCAAAAGATCTGGTGGCACAAATTCTTACATTTTCACGCCAGGAGAAAAATGAATTAAAATTGATGAATATCCAACCTGTAGTAGAAGAGTCTTTACAACTGATTAGATCTTCAATATCTACAACAATCAAAATAAACCAGGATATTCAATCAGAATGCGGTATGGTAAAAGCTGATTCTACACAGATACATCAGGTTGTAATGAATCTTACCACCAACGCCTATCATGCCATGGAAGATACAGGAGGAGAACTTAAAGTAGAGTTAAAAGAGATAGAACTTGGACATCTGGATTTGATTAATTTAGAACTTACTGCTGGAGTTTATATCTGTTTAAGTGTGGCTGATACCGGAAGGGGGATGAGTAAGGATTTAAGGCAGAAAATATTTGATCCGTTTTTTACTACTAAAGAAAAAAGTAAAGGGACCGGCATGGGACTTGCCGTTGTCCATGGCATTGTAAAAAGGATGAAAGGCGATATACAGGTTTATAGCATGCCCGGCAAAGGCAGTGAATTCAGAGTTTATTTGCCTGTGGTAAAAAGTAACATATTAAGCAGACAGCAAGCCCTTAAAAATCATGCTCTTCAAAAAGGAGAGGAGCAGATCTTACTTGTGGATGATGAAGACGCAATAATTGCCATGGAGCAAAACATGCTTGAACGTCTTGGGTATAAAGTCACCTCTTTTATCAGCAGCAAGGAGGCAATTGAATATTTTAAAAATGATCCTGAAAAATTTGATTTAATAATAACAGATATGGCTATGCCTGATATACCAGGCGATAAGCTTGCAAAGGAATTAATAACAATACGTTCTAATATCCCTATACTGCTTTGTACTGGATTTAGTGATGTTATCTCTGAGAAAAAAGCAAAAGGAATTGGTATAAAAGGTTTTTTAATGAAGCCAATCGCCATGAATGACTTTTCCAAGAAGATACGCCTTATGCTGGATGGTGAAAATTAGTTGTATGAAAAAAGTAAGGGGACAGTGACTTACTCTG
>CAZMEX010000060.1:0-8271 GCA_964565415.1 uncultured Desulfobacterales bacterium
ATCTGCATAGCCGACATTATCATATAAAAGTAATATTCTAAAGCATCTTATTTCAAACATAAATTTCAATGTACAACAACAGAGCATACACCTGCAGAATTTATTTTACTTGCATTGAAAAATTATTTTGTATCAAGGACCTCACGTACCAACTTGGTAAGATCAATATTTGTGATCGGCTTTTGGATATATCTTCTAACACCTGCCTCAATTGCTTTTGTTTTAATCATTTTTTCACCATAGCCGGTACAAAGTATAATTTTCAGATCAGGTCTAATCCCAAGAAGCTCAATTGCAAGCTCATCCCCTGATATCTTTGGCATTGTCATATCAGTGATGATCAGGTCAAAATAGTCCGGGTCTTTCTTAAAAGCCTTGAGGGCTTCAAAACCATTTTCAAATGCATTGACTGTATAGCCGTATCTTTCCAGAATATCCTTTAAAACATATCTTATTGATTCCTCATCATCAACAATCATTATTTTTTCATTACCTTTAAATAGTGAGGGATCATTGGCAAGGGAGGGCAACGGAATATCTATATCCCCAATAACAGGGAAATAAATAGAAAAATTTGTACCTTTATCAAGCTGTGTGTCAACCTCTAAAAATCCATTATGGTCATCGACTATGGCCTGGACCAAAGCCAGACCTAACCCAGTGCCCTCTCCCTGTTTTTTTGTACTGAAATATGGATCAAATATTCTTTCGATAATTTTTTTATCCATACCGCAGCCTGTGTCACTTACTTCAAGCTTAAGATATTCACCGGGTAATTTCTTAAGTTCAGGGATACTCTCTTCATAAGTAATTGTAACGTCCTCCAGTCTGATTTCCAATACACCGTTTGTATCAGACATGGCATGATATGCATTGGTGCAAAGGTTCATTATAACCTGGTGTATCTGGGTTGGATCTGCCAGAATATTTTTTTGGGAAAAAATTTTCCCTCTTATTTCAATGGTGGAGGGTATTGATGCACGTAATAAATCAATTGCTTCGTTTATTACAACAGCAATCCCCAAGGGCAGTTTTTCATGTTCTGCCTGTCTGCTGAATGTAAGTATTTGCTGAACCAGGGCTGAAGCTCTTTGGGCACCTTTTATAATCTGACCAACATAATGCTTTGCCTGCCCGGACCCGTCTATCTCCATTGACACCAAGTGTGCATAGCCAAAAATACCTGAAAGAATATTATTAAAATCATGGGCAATGCCTCCTGCCAGTGTACCAATAGCCTCCATCTTTTGAGATTGGCGCAATTGTTTTGATACTTCTTCCCGTTCTCTTTCAGCTTTTTTTCGTTGATCAAGCTCCCTCTCAAGTCGCAGGTTAGCTTCTTTAAGATCTTTTGTCCTCTCTTTAACATACAATTCAAGGGCATCATGCTCACTCTTGAGTTTCTGATCGGTTCGTTTGAGATTATGATATTTCAGTGCAAGGGATCTCCCCTTTTGAAGAATAGATTGTTTCTCATCAGGGTGGCAGAGATCATGGGCAATAATCAGCAACTTTCTTCCATCAATATCCACAGCAGTTGTTTCAAATAAAAAATCCTGACCTGTGTCATCTTTTTCAATCCAGATACCTGACTTAAAACTCCCGGTATGATCTTTTGCCCATTTTGATTTTACTTCCTGGATAAAATTTCCAAGAAAACTGAAAACATCTTCTTCATACGCCTGCCCAAAAAGAATCTGATTTGAATCAAAAATGTAATCTATCCATGGTGGAGGTGTACCGATCAATCTGAA
Organism: uncultured Desulfobacterales bacterium; assembly: GCA_964565415.1. Taxonomy (GTDB): domain Bacteria; phylum Desulfobacterota; class Desulfobacteria; order Desulfobacterales; family Desulfobacteraceae; genus JAIOSM01. The sequence continues at coordinate 1,755 of CAZMEX010000060.1, forward strand.
ATTGCCCTGATCATTCATTTCCATAACAGCAAAATTTAATGCCCTGGCAAGATTCACTAATATATTTTCTTCTGGAATATTTTGAATAATATGATTTTTTTCTTGTTTCAGCAGGCTTAGTTCATTATTGTGCTGTTGGGTTTTTGCCAGATACTTCTCTTTTTTTGTTGCATCCCAGACAATCAGACCATAGCAATTGTCAATTTTAAAAAGAAGTGCATCCACACATAAATCAAAAGGCATTTTAATACAGGAAAATTCCATTGAATCGTTCTTAAGTGGCAAAATACCTTCCATAAAAAGCATCACATCTGAAATAGAACTCTCTTTTTCAGGTGTTTTGATTTTCAGCCCTGAAAAGTTTCCACCCCACTGGATGATCTTCCCAGCTTTATCTGTAATCAAGTATACAAGGGCATAATCCTGAAAAATATGGGAACAGATTTGTTTTAAAACCTTTTTCTCTAAACTTAAGATTTTTAAATCCATCATTTTATTTTAACCTGTTATTTTGTTTAACTGCTATTTTTTATCCAGCTTTTTTATCCAGCTTTTTATCCACCATTTTTTTTGCCAGAAGTTGAAATGCCTCTTTAACCTCTTTTCCTGTTTTTGCACTTGTTTTTATAACAATTGCCCCATCTTTCTGGATATTCTGGAGCATTAAAGGGCTTATTTCCCATTGTTCTTGTAAATCCAGTTTGTTGACAATAAGAATAAAAGGGACTTTTCCGATTGTCTTTTCTACAATTTTTTTTAAATTGAGGGCTGTTGCCAGGGTGTTTTCCCGTGTTCCGTCAACCACATAAATGCATCCGGAAGATCCTTTTAGATAAGAGAGCCGGACATGCTGGAAATCATCTTCTCCATGCAGGTCCCAGATGATAAGATCCATGGTTGTATCTTCTAACTGCACTTCTGCTTTTTCTATTTTAACACCAACTGTTGTATGATATTTTTCGGAAAATATGCTGTGGACATATCTTTGCACAAGACTTGTTTTACCAGCAGCAAACGCACCCAGCATACACACTTTTTTTTTGATCATTTTTCAACTTCCTTTTATTGATAAGTTAAAAATGTTTTAAATGTTATTGCTCTGTTATAGCTTTCATCGGCAATGTTGGCTTCTCTGCTTAAAGGTTTTTTATTGCCAACACCAGATATGGTAAAAAAAGCCGGGTTTATACCTTTAACAATTAAATAATTTAAAAAATTCTCAGCCCTGCTCCGGCTCAATTTCATATTGATATTTTTAGAGCCTGATGAATCAGTATGTCCCAATATAACAATCTGGACAAAAGCTTTTGATTTATGCTGGAGCATCTGGATATTTTGTATTGTTGTAAAAACTTGTTCCAAAACCTTTTCCTGACCTTGAATGAATTTTGTACTATTGTTTTGAAAATAAATTTTCAGTGACATAAGTTCCTGTAAGGCAGTATTTAATTTTGCCCTCTCTGCATCCTGCTGTTCTTTGTCAATATTTTGAACCAAATCATCGTTAAACCCATTAATACCTGGGATGGCAGATGCGACAGTCCTGAATGTATCTATCCAGGCAGTGGAGGCTTTGCCTCTGGCAGAAACAATATCCCCGGACAACTCCAACTTTATTGTTAAAGGAGGTTTAAGTATTTTCACAGCCCTGTTCAAAACAAATTGAGGATCAAGGCTGTAATAATTTTCCCAATGATGAATTATAGTGATACGATTTTTTACCTGCTGCTGAAGCAGATCATTATGGTCTTGCACCGCAGGGTCACAAAGTCCATATATCTGATATTTACCCTCTTGTTTTTCTGCGGAAAGAATAATCACCCCTTTTTGTGCCTTAAGTTGATTTAAGTATTGATTCCAAATTTGGCTGGTTTTAAAAGCAGTGAATGCCCATATCCCGGATAGTGATAAAATGGCAATGAGTATGCACACTAATAAAGGTGAGATTTTTGTTGGTTTTTCCCTGTCCTGTGATTTTAATTCCTCTTGTAAATCTTCTTTGAAAATTGCAAAGGGTAAAGGGTCTCCATCAAATTCCCCAAGGGCAGAGCATGATTTAATATGGATCTTTTCAAGCAGTTCCTGGTATCGGATTCTCAAATCAAATGGAGGTGTTCCTCTTATTACTGCTGCAATTAATGCCTGCTCTCCATTTTCAATCCAGACACTCCTGTTTGAACCCATGCGCAGTGTCTCAAGGTCATCTCCAAAATCAGTATTAAATGAATCTTTTACAAAGTCTTGAATTGCTGTCAACATACCAGATACAAGATCTGGATCCTGAATTATACTATCTTTTGCAACCACATGCTGCAGAACAATCCCGGAATCCGAGTGGATTAAAAATATTTGTTCCACCTGGTAGACAAGAGTATGAAAAAGAACTATTTCAGCAAATTGTTTTCCAGTTCTAAATGCCTCAAACCGCCATTTAATACCCTGGATGGAAAAGCTATGATTTATTATCTGGTTTAAAGATTGGATCATTCCCATGGTAGTTGAATAAATGGATTTTCGGATTCCCGGACCCAGGGCAGGTGATATGGCATCTGCCAATACTTTGGGATTGTTTTTTACAGATAATCTTATTGACTCGTCAATAACAGGCTGGAGAACTCTTGATATTTTGTGGCTTTCCACCATTGATAAAGAAATCGCATCGGGCAGGGATTGACTTATCTCTTTTGCCCGTATCATTGGATCGTTCAAACGATCTTCTATCTTCTGAATTTGCTCTTTTTCAGATCCTATCAGCAAATCCTTCAGTTTATCAAAAGTTTCGCTGTTGGCAGGTTTTGAACCCATGTCAAATGCCTTCACTCCTTGTTGGCAAACATTGAATTACTCTTCTAAGTTCTCTACTGGACCCATGCTGTCACTGGCAGAAAGCCGCATTGACAATTCAAGGAAAAACCCGGACAGGTCAGATATATTCACCTTTGCATCGTCAAGTTCCCGGGCAGTCTGTTTTAAACTTTTTGAAGCGTGCTCTGATTTGGATAGAATTTCTTCACTTAATTGTTTGGACTGCCTTAATATCTGTTCCCTGAGTTCTGTTGATTTTGCAGCCAGATTTTCTTCTTCCTGCACCAGTTTTTTATTAAGTGATTCAAACCTCTCTTTTAACTCTTTTTGAATACCTTTTTGAGAATCCAATCGGGCATTGGATTCACCCTTAATACGAACATTGATGTCTTTTATCTCCTGCTTAAAAAAATCTTCGAGAGCATCAATACGTTTGAGCAATTCTTCTCTTAGTGAACCTGCTTCCCGGGCAAACTGCATCTCTATCTTTGCAAAACGCTTTTCGTAATCTTTTGCCTGGTTGCCAAACAGAATATCACGAATTTTATCCATATTGCCATCTTCAGTCAAAGGATTTCCCTTACCATGCATAGGTTTTTTGTTACTTGACAGTTTGAGTTTGGATTGAGACTGGGACTTTCCCTGATGTACCTGATTCATTGATATTCTCCTTTGCAATGATTTTGATTGGGTGAACATTTTTTTAGGTAACAACTTAAACTAATTCACTCTATTTAATTTAGAAGTCCATGTCAAGAAAACAAACAGTGAATACATGATTTATCAGAATAAAAATCACTCTGTTTGTATCTGATTGCGACTACTATTTTGCAGTGCGTTAAAAAGCGCCAGAGCAGCTTTTTTATTCATTGTGGGAAGAGAGGCAAGTTCTTGCACCGATGCCCTCTTGATTTTACTTATTCCTGTGTAGTGTTTTAAAAGAACAAGTTTTCTTTTACTGCCAATCATGGGAACATTGTCTAAAAATGAGGTCTGCCCCTTTTTCTCTCTTCTTTTCCTTTGAAAACCAATTGCTGTTCTATGGGCTTCATCTCTTACTCTTTCAAGCAGATAAAGTGCTTTTTGAAACTGATTTGTATTAAGAGGATTTGATCTGCCAGAGATGTATATTTTATCCTGTTTTTCTCCCCTGGCAGGATCTCTCTTGGCAATGCCTGCAAGCATGAATTTACCATGATTATTATAATCAAATATCCCAAGCCCCTGTAAAACAGAGACTGCTATGGAAATCTGCCCTTTCCCACCATCCACAAGAAGCAGATCCGGCAGTTTCATCTCTTTATTGGAGTATCGTCTTGTTAAGACCTCCTGCATATATGCATAGTCATCATGATTTTCATTATTTTTAATAATATATTTTCTATAAGAGTCTTTTTCAGGCTTTCCATGGGAGAAAACAACCATGGAAGAGACCGCATGCTGCCCTGATATATTGGAATTATCAAAACATTCAATCCTTTCAGGCAGTTTATCCATTTTTAACAAGTTTTTAAGGGATGTTAAAAGATTTTCCATTTCAATCTTTTTAAGGGCAATATCTTTTAATTTCTTGTCTGCATTTGCCATTGCCATTTCAATCAGCCGCTTTTTATTCCCTTGTCTGGGCACAACTACTTTAACTTTTTTACCTTTTTTTTCAGAGAACAAATCCTGAATAATTTCCAGACTGTCAATCTTCTTTTGCAGGCATATAGTTGATGGCAAAAATGATGCTTTTTCGTAATACTGAGCCACAAAGGCTGACAATATTTCTTCAGTGGTATCCATTTTCAGATCAAACATATAATCAGAAGAATCAACAAGATATCCTGATCTTATCTTTAAAATTGTCACAACACACTTTAACTTATCTTTTGCAAGGGCAATCACATCTCTATCCTCAAGATCGTTTGAAACAACATATTGTTTTTCAAGTGTTTTCTCTATTGCAAAAATCGTATCTCTCACCTGGGCAGCCTTTTCAAACTCCTGATCCTCTGCAAAGGTCTGCATCTCCTTTTTTAACCGCACAACAATATCTTTTGCTTTACCTTTTAAAAACAGGGATACATCCCTTATAATCTTATCATATTCATCCTTTGAGACATCATTGCAGCATGGGCCAAGGCATGCTTTTATCTGGAAATTCAGGCAAGGTCTTGACCTGTTATTAAACTGAGTTTTTTTACATTTTCTAAGTTGAAAAATTTTATGAATCTGTTTCAAAGTTGTCCTTACGCTATATACAGAAGAGTAAGGTCCAAAATAGATTGCCTTCTCTTTTTTAATCTTTCTTACAACATGAAGAGGCGGATATTTCTCTTTTAAATCAATTCTCAAATATGGATAATTTTTCCCATCCTTTAAAAGAACATTATATCGTGGTTGATGCTCTTTAATCAAATTTGACTCAAGGATATAGGCTTCATGATCTGATCTGGTAATAATCGTATCAAAATCATCTATTTTTTTCAGTAATATCGCTGTCTTAAAATCATGTTTTTGATTTACGAAATAGGAGCTGAGTCTTTGTTTAATATTTTGTGCTTTTCCTACATATATAACTTTTTGCTTCCCATCTTTCATAAGATATACTCCGGGTTTTTTCGGGGCAATCTGATATTTTTCCAACAAATTATCTTTCATATTAATAGCAAAGACCTCTTACATCTCCTGAATTTGTTTTAACTCTTTAATTTTGTCACGCAGGGCAGCAGCTTTTTCAAATTTCAAATCCCTGGCTGCTTTTTCCATATCTGATTGCAGCTCTTTTATAATTCCATCAAAATCATCATGCTTACTTTTATACTCTTCCATCTCTTCTTCGATAATACCTAATGCATCATCAACAGTTTTCTCCATGGAGTAGTCAAACATTCTAAGCTCTTTTATAATGGTTGTGGGCGTTATATTATATTTTTCATTATTAAGCTTTTGAATTTCTCTACGCCTCTGGGTCTCTCCCATGGCTTTTTCCATGGATAAAGTCATGTTTTCAGCATACATAATAACCCTTCCTGATTCATTTCTTGAAGCTCTGCCAAAGATTTGAATAAAGGAGCGAAATGATCTTAAAAATCCCTCCTTATCTGCATCAAGTATTGCCACAAGTGATACCTCAGGGATATCAAGCCCTTCCCTTAAAAGATTTATTCCAATTAAAACATCAAAAACCCCTTTACGCAAATCCTGTATAATATCCACCCTTTCAATGGTTCCGATATCAGAGTGGAGATATTTAACTTTGACTCCCAATTCAAAATAGTAGTCTGTCAGATCTTCTGCCATTCTTTTTGTTAAAGTTGTTACAAGAACTCTCTCTTTTTTTTCAACCCTTTTAATAATCTCTTCATAGAGGTCATCAACCTGGGCTTTGGCACTTCTTACTTCAACTTCTGGATCTAAAAGTCCTGTTGGTCTTACAATCTGATGTGCAATCCTCTTGTCAGACTTTTCAATTTCATAATCAGCCGGTGTTGCCGAGACATAAACCACATTTTTTACCCTTTGTGCAAACTCATTAAACTGCAACGGTCTGTTGTCAGCAGCAGAAGGCAGTCTGAATCCATGATTTATCAAAGACTCTTTTCTTGATTTATCTGCCTTATACATGGCTCCAAGCTGGGATACAGAGATGTGACTCTCATCAAAAAACAGAAGGAAATCTTCAGGCAGATAAAATCCCATTCCCGGATCTCCGGATTTACAATTC
>CAZMEX010000060.1:8281-22352 GCA_964565415.1 uncultured Desulfobacterales bacterium
AGATAATCAAAAAGTGTTGGAGGCGGTTGACCTTTTGCTCTGCCTGTAAGATGTCTTGAGTAGTTCTCAATCCCGGTGCAATATCCAATCTCCTGCATTATTTCAAGGTCATACTCAGTTCTCTCCTCCAGGCGCTGGGCCTCCACCAGTTTGTTTTCTGAATAGAAAAAATCAAGTCTCTGCTTTAACTCTGTTTTTATGCTCTTTATTGCTCTATCTCTTGTCAGTTGTTTTGTTACATAATGAGAAGCAGGGAATACCGCTGTTTCAGTAAGTGAGTTTTTAGCATCTCCCTTTAAAGGGTCAAACTCCTGTATTGCTTCAATGGTATCACCAAAAAATTCAACCCTTAATGCAAACTCCTCTTCATACACAGGGAAAATCTCAATTCTGTCTCCCCTTACCCGGAAGGTTCCCCTGTGAAAATCCATATCACTTCTTGTATATTGTATGGATACAAGCTGCCTTATAAACTTATCCCTGGAAATTTCCATGTCTGTTTCAAGCTTAATACAGAGAGCAAGATAATCCTCCGGGGCACCAAGACCATAGATACACGAAACACTTGCAACCACAATAACATCTTGCCTGGACAGCACTGCCCTTGTTGCAGAATGCCTCATTCTGTCTATCATATCATTTATGGAAGCATCTTTTTGAATATATGTATCACTTGACGGGATGTATGCCTCGGGCTGATAATAATCATAGTAGCTTACAAAATACTCCACACGGTTTGTGGGGAACAGCCCCTTAAACTCATTATACAACTGAGCTGCAAGGGTCTTGTTCGGAGCAATTATCAATGTGGGCTTTTTTATCTTCTCAATAATATTTGCCATTGTAAAAGTTTTACCTGATCCTGTAACCCCAAGCAGAACCTGATGGGACTTGCCTCTATTTAAACCATCGGTCAAATACTCAATTGCCCCGGGCTGATCCCCTGCTGGTATAAACTCTGATTCCAACTTAAACGCACTCATATTCTTCTCTTTCCTGAAACCTTATAATGTGATAAATATTATAACTTAAGAATTACAATAATCATATAAAATAAGAGAGTTTAAAGAGCAAATGCAAGAAAAAAACAACACACCTGCTAAAAGCCACTTTATACAGTCAATTATTGAAACCGACATTGAAAACAATAAAAACAATGGCAATGTTACAACACGCTTTCCACCTGAACCCAATGGATACCTGCACATTGGGCATGCAAAATCCATGTGCCTGAATTTCAGCATGGCACAAAAATATAATGGAAAGTGTAATTTGAGATTTGATGACTCCAACCCTGCCAAAGAAGAACAAAAATATATCGACTCCATTATCTCAAATGTTAAATGGCTCGGGTTTGATTATAGTGATACCCCATTTTATGCCTCGGACTATTTTGATATACTTTATGAATATGCAGTTAAGCTTATAAAGTGCGGCAAAGCTTATGTGTGCAGCCTTTCTGCAAATCAGATGCGTGAATACCGGGGAACACTGAAAAAAGGCGGGCAAAACAGCCCCTACAGAGAGCGCTCCATTGAGGAAAACCTTGATCTTTTTACAAAGATGAAACTTGGAGAGTTTGAAGATGGCAAGCATGTTCTACGCCTGAAAATTGATATGTCTTCCCCCAATATTAACTTAAGAGACCCTGTTATCTATCGTATATTAAAAACACCCCACCCCAGAACAGGCAGCAAATGGAACATCTATCCCATGTATGACTTTACCCACTCTCTTTCTGATTCCATTGAGGCCATTACTCATTCGCTGTGCACACTGGAGTTTGAAGATCACAGACCTTTGTATGACTGGATTCTTGACGAGCTTAACACCAGATCCCACCCCCAGCAGATTGAGTTTGCAAGAATGAATATAAATTTTACTGTTTTGAGCAAAAGAAAACTTAAAAAACTTGTGGACAAAGGATATGTTAAAGGCTGGGATGACCCCAGAATGCCAACACTTGAGGGTTTACGCCGCCGGGGATTCACTCCTGAATCCATTAAAAATTTCTGCGATACAATCGGTATAAGCAAAAAACAGAGCCGCATTGATTATGGACTTCTTGAGAATTCATTGAGGAACCATCTTAATGAGAAAGCTTTAAGAAAAATGGGGGTATTAAATCCAATCCTTGTGGAAATTGAAAACTACCCGGAAGGCAAAACAGAAGAGCTTGAAGCAAAAAACCACCCCCAAAACCCTGACATGGGCACAAGAAAAGTTGTTTTTTCCAAAACAATATATATTGAAAAAGATGACTTCATGGAAAACCCTCCAAAAAAATTCTTCCGCCTTGCACCTGGTCAGGAGGTAAGGTTGAGGTTTGCATACTTTATAACCTTAAAACAGATAGTTAAAGATGAAAAAACAGGCGAAATCATTAAACTTATCTGCACCTATGACCCTGAAACCCGAGGTGGCAATGCCCCTGACAACAGAAAAGTCAAAGGAACAATCCACTGGGTTGATGCCAATATTAATGTTGAGGCAGATGTTAACCTTTATGACAGACTTTTTCTAGATGAAGACCCTGAATATGATGTTGAAGATTTCACAGAAAACTTCAACCCTGATTCACTGAAAACCCTGATGGGCTGTAAACTTGAAAAAAGCCTTGGCAATGCAGAGCCTGAAAGGGCATACCAATTTGAAAGACTTGGATATTTTTGTCTTGAGGGCAACCATGACAAACCTGTTTTTAACAGAGCTGTAACACTTAGAGACACCTGGGCTAAAGTTGTAAAGCAGAAAGCCCATGAGAAACGACAAAAAGAGAAAGCCTTGATCAAACAAAAGGCAAAAGAAAAAAGACAATATAATTGATTTATTCAGTTTTCCAGGTGGTTCCTTTGGGACCATCTTTCAGTATAATATTCATTGCCTGGAGTTTGTCCCTTATCTCATCAGCTTTTGCAAAATCTTTATCTGCTCTTGCTTTATTTCTCTTTTCAATAAGGTTGTCTATCTCTTTTGGATCAATTTTCTGATCCTCCATTACCTGCCTGTTTTTCTCATCAAAGTATTGCGATGGTTTAAGCAGGAATATACCAAGGAGTTCACCCATTTTCTTTAGATCAGAATAAATAGTATCAATCTCTTGTTTGGCATAATCCTGATTTTGCTCCTGCTTATCAAGAGTTGTATTGCCTTTTTTAACACTGTCAAAAATTGATGCGATTGCCCTGGCTGAATTAAAGTCATCATTCATTGCCAGAGTGAAATCATCCCATAACCTGCCATGCTTTGAGTCATCTTTCCTGGCACCTGCTTTTTCAGCTCTTTCAAGAAAGGTATAAACTCTGTCAAGGCTTGCATAGGACTCTTTCATGGAATCTTCATTATAATCTATGGGGCTTCTGTAATGTTTGGACAGAAGAAAAAATCTTATAACCTCGGCAGGATATTTTGCCAGAACCTCTTTGATCATTGTGAAATTGCCAAGGGATTTGGACATTTTTTCATTATTAATGTCCACAAAGCCATTGTGCATCCAGTATTTTACAAATTGTCGGTCATAGAGTGCTTCAGACTGAGCAATTTCATTTTCATGGTGGGGGAATATCAGATCTTTGCCTCCGCCATGGATATCAAAAGGCATATTCAGATATTCATAACTCATGGCTGAGCATTCAATGTGCCAGCCGGGTCTGCCGTTGCCCCAGGGGCTTTCCCAGAATGGCTCACCCTCTTTGGCAGGTTTCCACAGTGTGAAATCAAAAGGGCTTTTTTTGTTTTCATCAACAGCAATTCTGCTGCCTGCTTTCATATCTTCAAGTTTTCTATTGGAAAGTTTTCCATATTCCTTAAAGGATTCAATGGAAAAATAGACATCTCCTCCTTTAATATGATAGGCTTTGCCTTTTTCTATCAATTTTTCAATAAATTTAATTATATGGTCAATGTGCTCTGTTGCCCTGGGTTCCACATCAGGTCTTAATACATTTAAAGCATCCATTTCATTGTGAAATTCATCAATATATTTGTTTGTGATAACAGAACATTCATCACCAGTTTCATTTGATTTTTTTATAATTTTATCATCAACATCTGTAAAGTTCCGTACATACTTAACTTCATAGGAGAGGTGTTTAAACCACCTGTAAACAACGTCAAATACAACAACAGACCGTGCATGCCCAATATGGCTTGTATCATAAACTGTGGGACCGCAAATATAAATACCTACCTTACCTTTATTTACCGGGATGAATTGCTCTTTTTTGCCTGTAAGTGTATTGTAAATTCTTAAACTCATTTTTTTCTATTCCTGTATCTTTTTTATTATAATAACAGTTTGTGCAGCAATCCCCTCACCTTTTCCAATATAGCCAAGCCCTTCAGTTGTGGTGCCCTTTATATTAACCAGTTTAGGAGCTATATTAACAGCTTTGGCAATATTGCCTGCCATCTCCTCCTTGTAAGAGCTTATTTTTGGCGCCTGTGCAATAATGGTGCAATCAATATTACAGACATAAAAATCATTGTCTAAAAGTATTTCTGCACATTTTTCCAACAAAACAATGCTTGAAATACCTTGAAATTGAGAATCAGTATCTGGAAAATGTTCACCAATATCCCCCAATCCCAAAGCACCCAATAATGCATCACAGACAGAATGTATCAGCACATCAGCATCAGAATGACCAAGCAGTCCCTGTTCAAAAGGAATCTTGACTCCGCCCAGGACAAGGTCTCTTCCCTTGACAAGTTTATGGACATCTAATCCTGAACCAATTTTCAAATCAACTAAATTCATATAACACCTTACCAAAACTGGTAATATATATTAATCTTAATAAAAATCAAATTAATTATTTTTATCCAGAGTTTTTCTTACTGATTTTAATAAAAAAGATAGTTTATATGGTTTGCCAAGATAGCTTGCAGCGCCTTTAGCAAGTGCCTTTTTAACCTTTTCATCCTTTGCATAGCCTGTTGTAATCATAATTTTTGCAGACCTATTAATTTTCAGCAACTCTTCAAAACACTTATATCCTCCCATGCCGGGCATACCAATATCAAGCAGAATTAAATCAATATCATTATACTGTTTTAAATAAATACCCAAGGCATCCTCACCAGTAGCGCAATCAATTACAGTATACCCGAAATGACCAAGGGCTTTTGTGGAAAACGCCCGGATCGTTGATTCATCATCAATGATGAAAACTGTCTCAGTCCCACCTGTAAGAGTTGTTGTATCATCTATCTCTTCTTCAATCCATTGCTGTTTTCTCTCTTTATATGCAGGCAGATAGATATTAAATGTAGTTCCCCTGCCAATTATGCTATTACACATGATATAACCATTATGCTTTTTCATAATCCCGTAGGCGGAAGAAAGCCCTAACCCTGTACCCTCTCCCACATCTTTAGTGGTAAAAAAAGGCTCGAAAACATGCTCAATAATTTCTTTTTTAATGCCCTGGCCTGTGTCTGAAACCATAAGCAGTACATATTCACCAGGGTTAATTCCTGCTTGATCTTGAGCTGTATCTTTTGTTACTTTTATATTTGCAGTTTTTAAAATCAAATCCCCACCCGATGGCATTGCATCGGCAGCATTGCTGCCAAGGTTTAAAATAACCTGTTCTATCAGGACCGGATCTGCTTTAATATTCCATAAATGATCACTCAAATGAGTTTTGATTTTAATCATTTTTGGAATTGTTCTTGAGAGGATATTTGCTGCTTGTTTGATCTCATGGTTGGGATTTAGAACTTTTGTTTCAGTTTCAACCTTTCGGGAAAACAGAAGAAGTTGTCTGATCAGCTGAGCTGCCCTGCCTGATGCATTAAGAATTGTTTGAAGGTTTGAATAGTCTGAGCTATCCTTTGCCTTGTCCATAATAGTTATATCTGCATACCCGTTTATAATCTGGAGAATATTATTAAAATCATGGGCAATGCCTCCGGCAAGGGTTCCAATCGCTTCCATCTTCCTTGCCTGGCGCAACTGTTTTTCAAGTTTTTTGCTCCCGGTTATATCTGCAAGATTAACAATGGTTCCCGTGGGTTTGCCTTCAGGATCTCTGATTACCGCAGCTTTTAACAATACATCAAGTATTTTGCCATGCTTTGTAATGCGCCGGGTCTCCAACTCAACTGAACTTCCTGTGTGAAACAGCTGTTCAATCTGCCTTCTACTAACCTCTTGCTGATCTTCAGGTACAAATGGGATTCGTTTGCCAGCAAGTTCTTCCATTGTCCAGCCAAACACTTTAACAAAAGCCGGGTTCAAATATTGCGGGTATCCTTCGGCATTATAAACTACCATGGGATCAGGGTTTGCCCGAAAAGTTCCCTTAAGTTTTTCTTCGCTTTCCCGCAGAGTAAGGACAGTTTCATGGGATTTAAACAAAATATTATCAACACCCTCTAAAAATAATACTATAACAAAGGTTATTATTGTATTTGAAATCATGAAATTTATCATCACAACCAACCATAATCTTAAAGCATTTGCATCTTGCTGCACCCATGCTGAAGAGTCGGTAATGATTATTGTACCTAGTAATAACAATAGAATAAAATTAAAAACCAAAGCTATAATCGCAGCCCTCATTCCAAGTATTATGCCAACGATTACAGATGCACGAAAAAACCAGATATGACCAGCGCTATTCAGTCCAAAAAAGTGTAGAAATGTTATACCCACCATATAAAAAATACAATATAGGATCCAGGTTCTGTGAGTAATTGGCAGATCACGGTTATACAGCATAAAAACAGCACAAAGCCATGCAAACAAAGCAAGAGCTGGAAAATGCCACTGCCCTTCCATATAACCTGTAAGCATTATCGGGATCAAGGTGACAAGTCCAAGCACGATTACCAGACTGATAATTATAAAAAGGATTCTCTCTCGCCATAGAGAGAGCGGACCACTTGTCCATACATAGGATGGCAGTCTTGTTCTCTCCAGAGTCTTCCACATATCTATGATTTTATTAATCAGATCCATATATCTTATGTTTACGATGCAGCTAAAGAATTATTTTTCATTTCGTACACAAAACAAAATGATTCAGTATATATTGATTAAATATTTAATAAAAGGTTATTTTATTATTATTCAGCGATTTTATCCTGGCAAGGGAGCAGATATCATATCCTTTTTTTAACAACCTTTCCCTTCCGGGCTGGAAGCTTTTTTCAATTACAATACCAATACCTGCGATATGGGCTTTGCCTTTTTCAACTAATTCACAAAGACCCATTGCAGCATTTCCCCTTGCCAGAAAGTCATCAACTATCAGAACATTTTCACCTCTATTTACAAATTCACAAGAGAGGAAAATTTCATAATCTACATTTTTAGTAAAAGAGGTAACTTTAGTTGACAATATTGCCCCGGGCATTGTGCTGGGTTTTTTTTTCTTTGCAAACACAAAGGGCTTTTGGAAAAACCTTGCTGTTGCCATGCCAATGGCAATACCTGAAGCTTCAATGGTCAATATCCTGTCGATGTTTTTATCTTTAAAATATCTATGGAACTCTTTTCCTAGATCATCCATCAAATCACAATCTATTTGATGATTTAAAAAGGAGTCCACCTTTAATATGGAATCTGAGACAACTCTTGCCTGGATGTTAATTATGTTTTTTAACTTTTCCATAGGGGTAAAAGTCTCACAAGGGATACTCATTTTCAAGGAAAATATGATTTAACTCTTTTTTCTTTTTCAAAGCTTTACTATTGAAAGGCTTGTTCTATTATAGACTTTGCATTCAAAGCTTCCTGTTCTTCTTTTTCAAGCCCGGTACAAATATAGTTGAATAGTGGTCCAAGGTCACTTTTGCAAAAATCTTCCCTTGCTTTACCCATTGCAGCACACACTTCATCCACAATAATTTCAGCCACAGGTCCTGTAATCTCAGACAAAGTTTCAGTGAGTATCTTGAAAAATCGTCTTTTTTCATCAACCGATAGTGGTTCATGGGCCCTTAGAAGGTATGCAAGACCCCTATCCACAAAGTGCGATATAATCAACAGCACATCCAATTCAGACAATGCAGAGTTTATCCAGATTTCAAGAACACTCTTTATACCGTCAATGTGGCTAACAATGTCTTTCTCTTCTTGTGTATAACCATCTCCGCCATTAAACATGGAGTGATTAAAACCAAAAACCGCTTCACACCCTTTTATATTTTTTTTAATTTGCAGAATCTGACCTTCAATTCTGGCAAGGTGTGCCATAACCTTTTTAGTTAGCTCAACATGTTTTGAAGTTGCAGCCATTTTTAATTTCTTCTCTTTAAACTGTGCAAAGAAACTGATCCACGAGAATATCTCTTCTGCAGCTTCTGTCCCCTTTCTCTCATTTGTTTTTACGCTGATAACAGCCCCTGAAGAGAAATAAATTCTCCCGGGAATATTGGAATAATGTATAACATTCATTACTCCGGTTGCCTTTGAGCTTACTATTGGTTTAAACAGAGGATAGAGTGTTCTATACATTTAATTTTACCTCTTCCTAGCCATTTTCATTAACCTTACGACACTTTTCCGCATTCGCTCAAATGAATTATAGAGTTCGCCTATCTCATTGTTTGCCGGTGCAATAAATTTATTTTTCAGACCCCTGCCCCGACTGATATCATTAGCACGCTCAGCCAACTCAAGGATCGGGTTTGTCACCATCTTCCCAAGCACAAACCATAAAACACCAACAATCAGCAAAATAGAAAGCACTCCTGTAACTACAGTTTTAATTGCGCTGGATTTAAGCTGCGACAAGGCGTTCTGAACAGATATATATGTGATAAATGAAGCAACAACTGAATTTTCTTTATAGTTATACCCGCCCGGACCTGGATACCGTTGTTTTCTTCCCCATGGTGCTGAATCCGGATCACCATGGCATAAAAGGCAGTTCTTCCGGGCAACAACAGGTCTTGCAAGATAAAAATATTTACTATTGCCCCGTTGCAGCACACCCTTTTGCAATTTTTCACCGGGATTAAAAATAAACTTTTTAATTATGTTTCGCTCCAGAGCATCAGCCTTATTTGCAGGATTTATGGGATCAAGTGTTGCCTGCTTAAATTCATACCCGGGTTGAGTTCTGGAGAATTCGTCGGCAATTGCCCTTGCCACAAAAAAACCACCCATTATCTCAGGATGGAACTGATCTTTTCCAACAAGATCCATCACTTTTGGGCGCATTGTTTTGACAGTATATGTTCGGGAAGCTAAAGCAAAGGCGTTAATTAATTCAGCTTTATTATATGCCTCTTTAAGTATTCTCTCCCTGGTATGAAAAAAATTCAAGCCTGCTATTAGTAGAGATGCCAGGATACCAAGAACCAAAAGAATAAGATTCAATTTTGTTTTAATTGACATGTAAGCCTCCTTTAAAGCGAAAATATACTTTTATAATATCGTTGCAGGGAATATTAAAGTACTCTGATTTTTTTAATCAAAGGTATTTTAAATAGGCCCAAATTTGCTTTGAATGCCATCTGATTTTTTATATAATTTTAATATATTGTGTTATTTATAAGAATACGATAAAAAATCATTTCTTGTCAAGGGAAATATAAAAAGTGCGAAATAATTTATCTAAAAAATTGCTGCATCATCAGTAAATCTTCTACCCTGCCAAAACACGACTTGACCTTTAATTTTTGCCTGCTAAAATAAAATGTGTTAAAGGTTATTGAAACTAATAAACTCAGGAGAATTTATGTATCTTGTTACAGCAGATGAAATGCAGACAATGGACAGGCAAACCATTGAGTCCTTTGGTATACCAGGCAGGACCCTTATGGAGAGTGCAGGTCGCGGTGCTTATACAATGTTTGTACAGATATTTGAAGATATATTTTCAAAAAAAATCGGCATTGTTGCAGGATTGGGAAATAATGGGGGTGATGCCTTTGTAATTGCAAGATATCTGATGGAAAAGGATGCCCATATTAATATTTTCATTCTTGGTTCAAAGGATAAGATATCAGGAGATGCAAAAGCTAATCTTGAGCTTGTTGAAAAACTTATGGAACAAAATTCTAAATGCTCCATAACCCAAATTACAGATCACGACACCTTGACAGAAAAAAAATCAAAGCTCATGCACCATGATATTTTTATTGATGGTCTTCTTGGTACAGGACTGAATTCTGATGTAAGGGGAATTTTCAAAGATGTGATTCTGATGCTGAATAAAAGCTGTAAACCAATCTTCAGCATTGATATACCATCAGGGCTGTCTGCTGATACTGGCAAGCCTTTAGGCATATCAATCATAGCTACTGCAACTGCTACATTTGGCCATGCAAAAATCGGACATATTATACACCCCGGTGATAAATATACAGGCAAGCTTGAGGTTATAGACATTGGCATACCCCAATTTATTACTGAAAAACTCAACCCGAAATTAAATCTTTTAGAAGCAAAAGATATAAAAAAAGTATTTCAACCAAGGAATTCACAATCCCATAAGGGAAACTTTGGACATGTTTTGATACTTGCAGGATCACAAGGGAAAACCGGAGCTGCAGCACTTGCTGCCAATGCTGCCATGCGATGCGGTACCGGGCTTGTAACCCTTGCTGTTCCGGCAGGCATTAACTCTTCCATGGAACCCCAGGTAATAGAAGCAATGACTTATCCCTTGCCCGATGAAAACCGAGGAATTTTAACTGAATCTGCCTTTGAAAAAATTATTGAGCTTGCCAAAGATAAAAATGCTCTTGCAATGGGACCGGGTATTGGAACAGACAAGAGTACAAAGGCCCTTATTGAAAAGCTAATTAAAAACTTAGATATTCCAATGATTATGGATGCTGACTGCCTTAATCTGATTTCCAGTAATACTGCAATATTAAAACAGACAAAAGCTGAAATTATACTTACACCGCACCCGGGTGAGATGGCAAGGCTTGCCTCAACAACAACCAGAAATATTCAGGAAAATAGATTAGAGAGTGCAAGAAAATTTTCAAAAAAATTTGGTGTGGTAGTTGTGCTTAAAGGAGCTTATACCATCATATCCCTTGCCAATACAAAAGCTTCAGTATGCCCTGTTGGTAATCCCGGCATGGCATCAGGCGGCATGGGCGATGTCTTGACAGGCATGATTGCAGGTTATAAAGCACAGGGGTTATCATCAAAAAATGCCGCAATTGCAGGTACTTACCTGCATGGTCTATGTGGTGATACACTGCTTAAATCCATGGGAGAAATTGGATTTTTAGCCTCGGACATGGTAAAAATAATTCCTGAAGTGATGGCAGGAATAATGCACTTAAAACCCCAGAGTCATTTATGAAAAAAGAGTTTATTTTAGAGTCTGATAAAGATACAAGGAAGTTGGGAAAAGAGATTGGAAAATTAATATCTTCTGGAATCTGTATTTTTTTAAGTGGTAATCTTGGATCTGGCAAAACCACTTTTACTAAAGGGTTAGCCAGGGGAATTGGTATATCTGAACAATATTATATTACAAGCCCCACATACAGTATTATTAACGAATATCCTGGAAATCTAAATTTATATCACATTGATCTTTACCGAATAGAACAGATTGAAGAGCTGGATTATCTTGGATTGGATGAAATCATGGAACAGGAAAATGCTGTTATTGCAATTGAATGGCCTGAAATAATGGATAAGGACTCATCATATAATTATGATTTAAAAATCATTTTTTCTCTGCATAACAACTCTTCCAGAAAAATATCAATATTTGCATCTGGACGTAGGGGATTAAATCTGTTAAAAAAGCTTTTGCTGTAAATTTTATGGGTATATCAAAGGAGTCCATATGGCACTGAGGGTACAAAAATTTGGTGGTACTTCTGTTGCTGATATTGAACATATCAGAAATGTAGCTGAACGAGTTGTTGAAGCATATAATAAAGGTGACAACATTGTTGTTGTTTTATCAGCCATGGCTGGTGTTACAGACACTCTGATCAACCTTGCAAATAAGGCAAGCAAGGAGCCTGACAAAAGAGAGCTGGATGTTTTACTTGCCACAGGTGAGCAAACCACAGCAGCAATCCTCTCCATGATGCTTAAATCAATGGGATACAAAGCAATATCACTGCTCGGGTTCCAGGCAGGAATTGTAACTGATACCACTCCGGGAAAAGCGCGTATTCTGGACATTGAAGCCAGAAGAATGAGAGAACTTTTAGATAAAAGAGAGATTGTTGTTGTTGCAGGATTCCAGGGGCACAATGCAAAAGGTGATATAACCACCCTTGGCAGGGGCGGGTCTGATACAACTGCCGTAGCAATTGCCTCGGCTCTTAAAGCTGATGTGTGTGAAATATTTACAGATGTTGAAGGAGTGTATACTACTGACCCAAAAATTTGCAGCAAGGCACAGAAAATAAACAGGATATCCTACGAAGAGATGCTTGAAATGGCTATACTTGGAGCTAAGGTACTCCAGATACGTTCAGTGGAATTTGCAAAAAAATATAATGTACCGCTCCATGTGAGATCATCATTCAATAAAGAGGAGGGAACAATGGTTATAAATGGGACAAACGATATGGAAAGCGTTGTTGTAGCAGGTGTTACCTGTGATATGAATGAAGCCAGAATCACTCTAAAACATGTTCCTGACCAGCCCGGGATTTCTGCAAAAATCTTTACACCCCTTGCTAAAGAGAAAATAACCGTGGACATGATCGTTCAAAACACAAGACTTGGCGGGGAAACTGACCTCTCTTTTACAGTCACAAAAAAAGATTTTAATAAAGCTTTTGAAATATCAAAAATTGTTGCACAAGATATTGGAGCAAAGGGTGTTCTGAGTGCTGATGAAGATATTGCAAAAGTTTCTGTTATAGGACTTGGGATGAAAAGTCATTCAGGAGTTGCTGCCACAATGTTTCAAACCCTTGCCGATGAAAACATCAACATAAGGCTTATCAGTACTTCTGAGATCAGGATATCATGCATAATAAAAGCAAAATATGCAGAACTTGCAGTGAGAGCACTGCACACATCATTTGGACTTGATAAAAAAGATTAAACTTTTTCTATCTCATCAATAATTTTTTGAGCTGCCTTTGCAGGATCATCAGCATCTCTTATTGGTCTTCCAATAACCAATAAATCAGAGCCTGATTGTACAGCCATGGCAGGTGTTGTAATACGCTTCTGGTCATCATTTTCAAGATTGCTCCAGCCTGGTCTTATACCGGGAGTTACACATAAAAAATTTTGACCAAACTGCCCTTTTATCATTTCAACCTCTTTTCCTGAACATACTATACCTGCACAGCCGGCATCATAGGCCATTTGAGCTCTTTTTTTAACCAGGAGATGACTCTCTTTACAATACTCTTGTTTAAAGCCTGCATTTTTTACATCACTGGAATCATTGTCAGTCAAAAGAGTCACGCCAAGCACTGAAGTCTTGCCTGCCCCACCCTGCACAGCCATCTCAAGCATCTTCAAAGAAGAACAATGGACAGTAATAAGATCAACTCCAAGCCTTACAGCGCTCTGCATTGCTTTTTTAACAGTTACAGAGATGTCATGCAGTTTCAAATCAAGGAAAATAGCATTATTGCTCATTTTTTTTATTGCTTTTACAATATCAGGCCCTTCCTGAATAAAAAGCTCAAGCCCGATTTTAAACGTCCCAACCTTATCATTCAATATTTCAACATATTTTAAAGCTTGCTGTCTTGAATCAAAATCAAGGGGGAAAATAATATAATCCTTACCTTTTCTCATACATAACTTTCCTTTTAATTAAGTTTATTTTAAATGAATTTAATTGTCACAATAGACGTTCTGCTGTTTTTTTTCAATACATTTTCAGGTATTTGCAGGTGATGCTGGTAATACAAATCACTTAAATACTACCAGGCTTTACCGTAAAAATATTGTATATTTTCATTATGTTACAATACAACAAGGCAAACTACGGTGTATATTAAAAAAAATCAGGTTTCACAGCCCCAGGAAAAATGTTGTCAAAACAATTTCTCCAAAAAGCAGGTATTGCCACTTGCTCCTGAACCCATCAGAAATACAGAGTTAATTGCCTTGACAAAAAACAATCCTTTTTATAAAGTCTCCTAGGAGTAAAAG
>CAZMEX010000061.1:0-21765 GCA_964565415.1 uncultured Desulfobacterales bacterium
ATAGACTACACAATTTAATCTAAATTGTAAAGTTTATTTCATAACAATTACTTAGGTACAACCGCTTCTCTGGATGCCTCTCACAAACTAAAAACAACTATCGCTGATAAAGACAAGCATCGGGAAAGTAAATTGTCTCAATTTGGTCTTGTCTGGAACCATACCCTGACAAATATCTGGGATTATACTGTAAAAGGAACCTATGGAGAGACTGAACGTCATTATTTCTGGACAGCCACTCCTGGGGATCAATCCAACTATGATGGAGTTCTCTCTTTTATTGAAATGCAACATAATTTTGCATTAACAGAGCATTTGAATATCTCCCTAGGGATGGATTATGAAAAACAAGTATTTGATGGACAAGAGCCTTTAAATAAATGGATGGCAGATTTTACTCCCGTCATTTTCCATTACACTTGGAATAGTTGGGATACATTTGGTCTGGTGCAGGGAAATTTTATGGATGACGCTCTTTTAATAAATGTGGGAGGTCGTTACAACGACCATGAAAAATTTGGTAGTAAAGCAGTATGGGAAACGTCTGCTGCTTATACTATAAAAAGCTCAAACACCAAATTTCACAGTCATATTGGGACTGGATACCGTACGCCATCTTTATATGAAATTTATGGTGGATACCTGTCTGGAGGGGTACTAATAACTATTGGAAATAAAAATTTACAACCAGAAGAGAGTCTAGGGTGGGAGATTGGAGTTGAACAAAATCTTCTGGCTCGCAAAATGACCATGGGGGTGACCTATTTTCAAACCAAATTTAATGATCTAATTATTTATGATAGATTTAACAAGCAATATGCCAATGCTAGTACAGCACAAAACAAAGGATTTGAGGTATATATCAAAACAAAACCATTAAAAAATTTATCAATGGATTTTGCCTATACCCATATGGATTCAAAATATAAAGCAACAAAAACAAGCACCAGATGGACTCAAAAGGAATATCTTCCTGAGAATATCATTGATATGATTATTACTTGGTATCCAATTAAAAAACTCACTTTGTCTTGTGATGTTTCTTTTCAGGGAGAGAAGATTGTACCTTTATATGATCCTACTTGGACAAAAGTCCGCTATAAAGAAGATAAAGTCACTACTGTAGATCTTGCAGTGACCTATAACCTTTCTAAACATCTCGATCTCTGGATCAGGGCAGAAAATCTTTTGGACAAAGATTATACTGAATCAGGGTACCAGATGCCAGGGCGTTCATTATTTGGTGGCTTCAGAGTATTTTTTTAACCTGGCTTTAGATTAGAAAAGAGAAGGTACTATCCCCCTGATGCAAAACGTTCAGACATTTAATGTTTTCAAAGGATAAACCATGAAAATAATTGAGCAGAATCATAATATTATAAGTTTTCCCCAAAATCTTCTTCAAATTTTAGAAAAGGCGGGAAGAACCTGCTATAAATCAGAAGATAAAATCACTGATACTTCAGCAGAAATATTTGTAACCAGACTAATCAAACGAAAACATCATGCCATGATAGAGTTTGGAGATATTATTGTTCGCTTTCTTACAAACCGGGGAGTCACCCATGAGCTGGTACGTCACAGATTATGCTCATTTGCCCAGGAGTCAACACGCTATGTGCGGTATGGCAAAACCATTGAATTTATAAGACCTGTGTGGTGGGAAACCAGTACAGATTCACAGAAAAATCAGTGGGAAGAAGCAATGCTGGCAAGTGAGACCCATTATCATAATCTATTAGAAGATGGCTGGTCTCCCCAGCAGGCACGAGATGTATTACCCAATGCCATGAAGACAGAAATAGTTGTTAAGGCAAATATCCGGGAGTGGCGCCATATCTTCAAATTAAGATGTGGGAAAGGCGCTCATCCTCAAATCAAAGCCCTGATGTTTCCGCTTGTAAAAGAGCTGCACAAAAAACTTCCAGTTGTTTTTGATGATTTATTTATTTGAGGGACAACAAAGGAGGAGGTTTCCATGAAAATAGTATTTGTACATGGTCACATGTTCAACTCATATACCTGGTCCAGGGCGCACAGGGAACTCAAAAAGCAGGGTATTGATCTTGAGTTGTTTTCCCAGCTGCAATCAGGGCAGGCTGTTATCGAATTTTTAAACAATAAAAAAGTGAATATCTTTATTGGAAGCCTGTACCATGATTTGCCTCTTTATAATGAAATCATAGCTTCTGCCAAATGTGTTGAAAAACGGGTAGGAATTGCCAGGGATATGCCTGAAAAATTTTCTACTTTTTCAAAAGAGCAAATAAATACATTTAATATCTATTTAGATAAAATAAGTTTAGAAAATTACATAAACGGCATTAGATATCTTGCAAACATTGTAAACAGCTCCTTTGATTATAAACCACCAAAGACGATTCAAACCTGTATGATTTATCATCCTGATGCAGGTGATCTGTTTTCAACCGTCAATGAATACCACATTTGGTATTTGTCACGTTTTCCCCCGGGCGGAACAAATGCCACAATTGATGTTGTCCTGGGTATTGTCAGCTATTATGGTCAGATTACAGAAAATAATCATGATGATATTGATCTTATGATTAAAACCATTGAGTCCCATGGCATGACTCCTTTATGTGTATGCTTTGATGGAATCAAGGATGCTACCTGCCCCATGGAACAACGTTATCCCTGGCTTGAATATTTTAAAAGACCCCTGCCTTTTAATAATAAAAAAATATCTGCACTGGTTAATCTGATGGCAGGAAGATTATTATCCAAGGCAGATGATGCATTTGTTCTTGAAAAACTCAATGTTCCTATATTTCAGATGATTCGACTCTACCGGCAAAGCCCTGAAGAGTGGGCAGAAGATCCAGGCGGTCTGGGAAAGGGTTCCTTTGGGCTGGTGTATGGTTTATCCCAGCCTGAAATGGCTGGTATTATAGAGCCTTCCATGGCAGCGGGTTCAATCCGGGAATCGATTTCTGGTATGGACCTGGATACAAGACGATATGTCCCGATTTCTGAACGAATTGATCATCTATGCAGCAGACTTCTACGATGGGTGAAGCTTCAAACACTTGCCAACCATGAAAAACGCCTAACCATAATACTAAATAACAATCCCTGTAAGGGTGTTGAGGCAACCCTGGGTCTTGCAGCAGGCTTAGATACGTTTGAAAGTCTTTCAAAATTCATACAGGCTTTAAAAGATGCCGGGTACAATACAGGAGATGCACCGAGCAGTGGTACAGAACTTTTAAATCAATTTACCACAAAGAAAGCTTTTTCAGAGTTTCGATGGACCACAGTTGATGAAATTATAAAGAAAAACGGTGTAATCCATTTCATGGGGGAAAAGGAGTATAAAGAGTGGTTTGATACTCTTGGAAAAAATACCCGGAACAAAATTATTAAAGATTGGGAAAATTTTCCTGGTAAAGGTATGGCATGGAAAAGAGATGGTAAAGACTTACTCTTGATTACTGGATTGGAATTTGGCAATATTAAAATAATAATCCAGCCTAAACGGGGCTGCTATGGTGCAAAATGTGATGGAGAGGTGTGCCGTATCCTGCATGATCCTCAATTGTCTCCTCCCCACCACTGGCTTGCCACATATCTTTATATTCAAAAAACCTCCGATGCAATGATTCATTTTGGAACCCATGGTGCCCTGGAATTTCTACCGGGCAAGCAGGCAGCACTTAGTAAAGAGTGTTTCCCTGAAATTTCTCTGGGAGACCTGCCCAATTTTTATGTATATGTCATGGATGTTCCAGGAGATGCTATTGTTGCCAAACGAAGAGGCAGGGCAGTTATAATTGATCACTTAACTCCGGTTACCACCCCTGCACCTGTTGGTGATGATATTCTTAAACTCGAACAACTGGCAGGTGAATATAAGGTTGCAAAGGATAATAAAGAGTTACAGCGTAAAGCCTTGATCAAGGGTCAAATGAGACTGTTAATGTCAAAGTGCAACCTGTTTGGGAAGACAGAATTTGATGATTTTGAAGAACAAATCCAGGTTTTAAGCAGGCGTATTGAACAGATCAAGCGAACTTTATCACCATCAGGTATGCATATTCTTGGATCTCATCCTGATATTAAAGGTGTTGCTGCCATGCTCACAACTATCCTGATGAAAAAAGATGATAAACAACCAGAGCTTGAACAGATTGCTGCCCTTACGCAATCAAATACAAAGATAGTGTTTGATAACGCACAAAGTGTGATTCAGCTCATTATTGAAGATAATATTTATGTTTCACCAAACTCAGACATTAAAACCCTTGGTACTGATTTTATTGACTGGTGCAAAAAACTTGCGAAAAAAATTTTCATGGGCACCCGGGAAATCCCTCAACTATTAAAAGCATTAAATGGCGAATATATTGAGCCCGGCTTGTCAGGCTCTTTAGGTTTAGGTAAAACCCAGGCTCTCCCCACGGGTAGAAATATTTTTGCAACTGATGTCAGCGCCCTTCCCACTCATACTGCATGGAAAGTGGGTCAAATTCTTGCGGACAACCTCCTTGCAAAACATATGAAAGAAGAGAATAAATTTCCCCAGAGTGTAGGGATCAGCCTATGGAGTATTGATGCCTTTAAATCCGACGGAGAAGTCTTTTGTCAAATTCTCTATTTAATGGGTATGCGCCCGGTATGGAGCGCAAACCAAAAGGTATCATCCATTGAGCCTGTCCCTCTGGATCAATTGTCAATCATGGTTGATAACAAGAAAATTTGCCCAAGACCCCGCATTGATGTGATTATTCAAACCAGCGGTATTTTAAGAGATATGGTGCCCCACTTTGCCGACTTGATGGATGAAGCAGCTGTTATGGCTGCAGGATTAGATGAACCCGATGAGTTAAACTTTATCAAAAAACATACTAATGAGCAGATGGCTGAACTTAAAGACGAGCTGAAAGATCAGTTATCAAAAAAAGAGTTGTTTAGATTGGCAAGTTTCCGCGTATTTTCATCACCTCCTGGGACCCATGGCATTGGAGTTGGTCTTGCCCTTGATGCATCTGCATGGAATGATGAGAAAGATCTCACAGAGACTTATATCAACTGGGGAGGGGTTGCCTATGGATCTTTGAAACCAAAAGAGATGCCAGATAATATCAATCAGCAAGCCCATAATTTATATGCCAGAAATCTTAAAAATATTGATGTGACATATATGCGACAGTATTCTCCTGAGTATGACCTTGTAAATTCAGGTTGTTATGCATCTTATCTTGGTGGAATGTCCAATGCAGTTGAAACTATAGGGAAGAAACCTGTAAAAATATACTGGGCAGATACCAATGCTGTTGGGGATCTATCTGTACGTGATTTAAAAAATGATATTGAGATATCAGTCAATGCGCATCTTTTTAATACCCATTGGATCAAAACCCGACAAGAACATGGATATAAAGGCGCATCAAGCGTTGCAAGCCAGGTTAATAATCTTTTTAAATGGAGTGCCACCACAAAAAAAGTTGATAAATGGGTGTTTGATGAAGTTGTTAAAACCTATATCCAAAATTTTCAAAATTTAGAGTGGCTCAGACAGGATAACCCCTATGCCTTAGAGGAGCTGACCCGACGTCTCCTGGAAGCTTCCTCCCGAGGATTATGGCATGCAGACCCGGATTTGCTCGAGGATGTCCAGCAGGCTGCGCTCCTGGTTGAAGGGGATATGGAAGAGACCATGGGTGATGTTAAAGACGAATTCCAGGGAAGCCGTGTAGATGTCATAACCTCCAGAGACGTGGATAAATGGCAGCCGAAATTTAAACTGTAAAGCATCAAAAATAATAAAAAATAGAAAAATTGTTATACGCTAATTTTTCATTTTTCAGATAATGCTGTAATAAACATTTAATCCCTGAGTTCAAATTCAGGACTGGATTTAATTCCATTGGGATGATTTTCTGTCCGATAAACCTTTTGATCACTATGGAATTCATAATCAGGCAGTGAATTTGCTCCCAACTCATGGTACTCAGTTCTATAAAATTTTCCATCATCACCAAATTCATAATCAGGCTCTTCAGACCAGCCTTTTGGATGAAAGACTGTTCTGTAAATTTTGCCGTTTCTTAAAGTATAAACTGGGTGTTTGTCAGTTGATGAAATTTGAAATAGTTTTGGCAGATGGTTTAGCATTTGCATTCCTCCTATAATTGAAGTGTGATAAACAACAAAACCCCGGATCGATATAAATAATCAATCCGGGGTATCCCTTTTTTTACCACGGTTATATTCTCCCCTATTCTCCTCGTAGGGTATCAAATTCATCCAGGCAGGTCTTCTGACTCTTGGTTCATCCTAATTACTGCGCCTTCCCATCAAGTTTTAAACTGACAGTGGCATATTGCAGTTTTCGTCCCAAACACAGCGGCGGGTCCGCTCCGGATTTTAACCGGATTTCCTATTCAGCCATAGTATTGGCACCTGAATATATATTAATATTTAGAAACAAATCAAAAGTCAACCATAAACAGTTACTTCTGAATATTTGCCATGAAGAATTTTTTGACTCAAGCATTTAATTCCTTTAACAGAGTTATCAAAACTTTTAATAAATCCCTTGAAGACGGTCGCTGGTGTGGGCTTTTGAGTTGAAAGTGCTGCTCGGTTGATAAAGGATTGACAAACAAAGGGCTTCAGATGTATTATGTCCTCTTATTACTGATGCGGAAGTGCGCGGCTCACTGGTGGGGCCCTCGGACTTCAAATCCGATGTGGGGTGCTAAAACCGCCCCGGGTGGGTTCGATTCCCATGCACTTCCGCCACTAATTCTTGTTCTTAATTTTTTCTAACAATTCATTGACACCTTTAACATACTCCTTATTCTGGAGGGGTTTTGTCAAATGGTCAACATATTTATCTTTCTGCTTTATTTTATTAATTGATCCCAGAAATTCTATATTACTTGAAACAAAAAGTATTGGAATTGTTTTATTTTTTTGCCTAATATGATTATATACATCCATGCCATCATGCTCTTCTGAAAGCAGATAGTCCAAACTTATCAAATCATATCTTTTTTTGTCAAACAGCTCCATTGCGAGCAGTCCTTTATCGGCTATATCCACAATATGTCTGCATGGTTCTTGTGTTAACACTCGGCATAATATATCAGAAATAGCTTTTTCATCTTCTACAATCAGGATATTGCGCTTAATCTGGATATTTGATTGATAAATTTCATTTTTCTCTTTATCTGTTAACTCTTTATTAATAATCGGCATGGAGATAGTAAATTTTGTACCAAAATCAACTCTTGATTTAACCGATATGCTACCTTTATGCTGATCAACACATTTTTTTATATTGATCATTCCATAACCTGTGCCCTTAATATCAGTTTTATATGCTCCAGTTATATCTTTTGCCCCTTTTAATGTAAAAGAGGGCTCATAAATTTTCTTTAAATAATTTTTGGGTATTCCGCAACCATTATCCACAACTTCACAAAATATATTCTCCTTATTACAATATGTCCGAATAATAATTTTGGGGTGCTCTGTTTTACTTAAAGCATGTATGGAATTTTGCAGGAGGTTTATAAAAGCATGCTCTACCATTCCAGGATCAGCAAACAAATCTGGAAGAGTTGTCCCATTTTTTTTTATGACTTTTATTCCCTTTAACTCTTTTTTTAACAGGTTAACAACAAGATCTGTTTTTTCATTAAAACTGAAAAATTCCTGTTTAAGTTCCTGATCCTTTGCAAAAACCACCAGATTTTTTGTTAAACTTTTACCTCGCAGGGTTTGTTCAAGTGTAAGTTTGAGTGTTTTTTTAATCTCTTTATCTTCACAATCCAAAAGCGCGAGTTCTGTATTACCCATAATTACACCCAGGATATTATTAAAATCGTGTGCCATTGTACCTGCAACCTGACCTAACAATGCATGTTGAGCCTGATCAGCTGCTATTGACTGGGCATCTGTTTTTTCCTTTTCAGCATGTACCCTCTTGGTAATATCCCTGCTTATCCCCCTATAGCCTAAAAGATTTCCTTCATTATCATATATTGGGATGCCATTGGTTTCAAGGACGATATAGTTGCCGTTTTTATGAATATATGTGTTTATAAATCCCTCAATATTTAATTCTCTGGCAACCTTTTCGCTATAATTTCGCAGGGCATATTCAACCTCTTCAGCCAGCATTAAAGCAAAAGGCATGGTGCCAATAAGTTCATCAGGGATATAACCCAATATATTCGTAACAGTCGAGCTAACAAAAGTAAATCTGTTGTACAGGTCAACTTCCCAGACAAGGTGATTTGAATTTTCCACAAGGATTCTATACTTTTCATTATTTTGATGGATGGATTCCATCATATCAGAAATAGTATCACTCAAAAACTCAAAAACATCAATTCCTCTATATGTTGGCTTCTGCTGTTGGTTAATAGTCTTGATAATTGTCCTGACAGGTCTGTTAATTGATTGATAAATAAAAAATACTAACAGGAGTGAAATGAGCACCAGAGACCCTATTACATAACCATAGACTCTATCTGTTTTTGAAAGTAAATTTGAATAAGCTTTGGTATTTTTTACAATAAACACTTGCCAGTTCCATGGTTTGAAACTTGACCGACTGACAAAAAAATTATCCTTCCCCACTTCCAAAGAGATGAGTTTTCTCTGTACATATCCATGTTTTATAAAGGTTTGCGGGTCTGTTGGAAGATCAACCAGGAGAACTATTTTTTGTTCTATAGTATCGTAAATTAAGCCTTTTAAATTTTCCTGGTTAAAAAATTTTTCGATCTTGCTTAAAGCAAATGCTTTTTCAACATTTAAAGCTTTATGATTATTGCCAGGGTCAGATAACAACAAGTTATCAAGGCTTATATTACAAATACTATTTATCCTCTGGGAAAAGGAGGCAAGATCGTTTTCAATGTTCGCTTTTGCCAGCTCTGAAAAAGGAGTCAGAACAAAATAATAGAGGAGTGCCCATAAACTAAACAGAAGTATTATAATAGGAACAGTGGTTCTAAGTATTAAACTGTTTTTAAATTTGAACATGAATTATGATTGCTTAAAAATTGGTTCTGCTGTTATAATACCCTCTGACCTGAAAACCTTCTTGTTGCAACTTCTGCCATTGTATTCTCCCAGGGGAATGTCGTATTTGTTTCAGGAAAACATCAAACATAAATAAACTTAACTTAACATCCAAGTCTATTCTTTACAAATTTCTTCCAATGAGTCAAGGGGGCTTTTAATTGCTGGAGGTGCATTTTCCATAACTTTAAGATAAATTTTTGTCATTTTTAAGTTGGCATGACCCATTAACTTTTGTACTGTTTTTATACTTTCACCATTTTCAAGCATATGAGTTGCAAAACAATTCCTTAATACTTGACATGTGACTGCAGTTTGAATACCAGCTCTTTCTCCTGCTCTTTTCACAGCTTTTTGTAATCCTGATTCAATTACATGATATCTTCTAATCTTCCCTGATCGAGGATCCTTTGATGTTTTTTTTGCTCCAAAAAGATATTGATAACCAAATGATTTTACCAGGATGTCTAATTTAACAGGTATGGTGCCTGGCAAATCAATTGAACCATATCCTTTTTTTAAATCCTTTTTATGGATTTCACGAGTTTTCTCTTTATGAATAATCATCTCATCTTTTATGGAGCCTGGGAGCATCACAGATCGCTCTTTTCTATTTCTTGTTGAACGAATATGTATTTTATCATTGGAAAAATCAATGTCCTGAATTCTCAATCGGATACACTCCATGAGCCTTAATCCTGAGCCATACAATAGTTTTGCCATGAGAAGGTGATTGCCTCTCATCTTAGAAAACAGCTTAAAAAGCTCAGCTTTTGACAGAACTTGTGGAAGAGGTTTTGTTCTTTTTAATTTGATAAGACGCGGTTTTTCCGGGACTTTTTTATCAAGAACTTTTTGATAGAGAAAAAATAGAGCGTTCATTGCCTGTTTTTGAGTTGCTATAGAAGCTTTTTTATCGAAAGAGAGATGGTTAAGAAATATCTCAATCTCTCTTCCCTTCATATCAGAAGAGTATTTTTGTGAATTAAAAAATTTTATATATTGAATGATCCATCTGCAATAGATCTTTTCGGTGCTGTACGAATACTGGTAATGCTGTAAAACTTCACGCACCTGATCCATAAGTTTTAATTCAGCATCAGGTATAAATTTCTCTTTATCTTTCATTTTGGTGAATTATAATCTCGATGATGTTCCCCCGGATGAATTAGGGTTTCTTTTTAACTCCTTTGATTCAAGTTTCAAAGCAAAATCAATGATAAAATCACAAACATCTTCAACAAAGAAAGCACCGCTGTCAGTCAAGGAAATATGGTCATCTTTAATCTTGACACAATCAAATTCCTTTAGCGAATCAAGTAAATCTTTAAAAACATCAAGGACATTTTCATTGAACCTCTCTTTAAATACATTTGATGAGAGTCCTGTTTTAAACTGGAGATTTAAAAAAAGAGAACGATACATCTGGTCATTTTTTGATAAAACAGCACTTCTTCCAATGGGTGGAATATTTTTATCCAGAAGTTTTGAATAGATAGAAATATTTTCATGTTTATCAAAACTCATTGATTTTGAATAGGACCTTGCCCTTGAACCAAAAGAGATAATTGGCATCTCTTTTAGCCAATGGTATCTGTATTCCCAGAATTTCTTACCGGTAAAGTATCCATTCTGTTCATATCCCTGTTTTTGCATCCAGTTCTGCATCATATATACCATCTGAAAAAGATCGTCATCCTTGACAACAAGCCCAGGATTTTCTTTATATATCTCAATGGCAAGGGGGTTTACAATTTCATGGCGAATATATTCAACAGCATCAGGTTTAATATCCTCTAATATCTCCATATCATGTTTCATGCTTTTTATACTCTGACCTGGCAAGCCTGCCATCATATCAATATTACTGAGCATATTTAAATCATTTAATGTTGAGATGATTCTGCGTATATCCCCTTGTGTATGTTTTCGATTACAGATTTTTAAAATCCCAGGGTCAAATGTTTGACAGCCTATGCTGACTCTATTAATTCCAATATTCTTAAGGCCTTTTATTCTATCTGGGTTTTTCAGGGTTAAAGGGTGTGCTTCTGTTGTAATACTGGCATTGCCAACAATATTTATAACATTTTTTATCTTATTTATAATTGTCTCCAGCTGCTCATTGGGAAAAGATGTTGGGGTTCCTCCGCCAAAATATATACACTGAACTTCTTTATTTTTAAACAGACCTGCCTGGTTGTAAAGATCAATCTCTTTTAAAATAGATTTAAAATAGAGCTTTTGCTGTTGTTTATTAACCTTGTGGGGAAATGAATTGCAAAACACACATTCAGAAAAACAGAACGGAAGATGGATATAAATCAGTACTCTCTTCTCAGCTTTTATACTGTTTTTAAAATCATCCAAAAAAAATTTTGCGGTCGAGGGAGGGACATTCTTGTATTTATGAAGTAAAAAAAAATCAGGCTGATTTTTTGTGTAGTCCAGGGATCCTTGGAAAAAATTATTTTTCAGCTTTTCAAGTTTTGTAATATCTAACATAAAATCTAATTCTCCTGCACTCTTCTGATACTGCCTACTCTTTTAAATAAATATTTAAGTCATCAAAAAGCTGAGTTGAAAACAGTAATGTTCTAAATTTTTTAATGTCTTCAGAAAAAATTCTGGTATTATCATAAATTTCAAAACTTTCCAGCAAAATATTGTAAATTTTTGATGTTCCGTATCCCATTTTATCAGCATTTCTAAATGATAATGCCTGGAGATCTGCCATGGTCTCAAGGGTAAGGATATGTTTTGCATTACTCACAAGTCCAAAAGCTTTTCTTGCTGCAACAGTTCCCATACTGACCACATCCTGATTGTTTTGATTGCATGAAATTGAATTTACACTCATTGGTGCGGCAAGATTCCTGTTTTCTGCAGCAGATGACGTGGCAAGGTATTGTGCACCCATAAAACCCATTGTAAGGCCTATTTCACCTGGTATTAAATGTTCAGGCAACCCTTCATTGAGATTTTTATCAAGCAGTTTATTCAAACGTCTTTCAGACAGATTACAAAGGGTTGACAATGCAATACATAGAGAATCCATTGCAAATGCAATACTCTGACCGTGAAAATTACCACCGTGAAGTATTTTATTCTCTTCAGGAATAATTATTGGATTATCATTTGTTGAGTTAGCTTCTATTTCTATGGTTTTAATACAATTGTCAACGGTTTCTTTTACAGGGGCAAGAATCTGGGGAGTACACCTGATGGAATAAACATCCTGTACATTTATATTTGTCTCAAAAACAATTGAGTCATTGTCTGCCTGCTCACGGATTCTTTTATGCATATCTTCCCTTAAGGTTAGATTGGCTGTGCCCTTGTATAAATCTGAAATGATTTTTGATATTGCAACCTGTCCGGGATGGGGTTTTAAAGCATGCAAATCCATATCAAAAGCATCATCAATACCTCCGAAAATCTCAATTGCAAAGGATGCATTAAGAACAGCAACATTAAGAATTTTTTGTGCTCCAAACATAGCAAACGCTGCTATGCCTGTCATTGCAGCAGTGCCATTAATTAAGGCAAGACCTTCTTTATATTCCAGGCGTAAAGGTTTTAATTTGCATCTTCTATATGCCTCGTCAACATCAATAAGCTCTTTTTTATGATATACTCTGCCCCTGCCTATTAATGCAAGGGACATATGGGCAAGGTGAATCAGGTCTCCTGAAGCTCCAACACTTCCAGACTCAGGAATATATGGAGCAATCTGATGGTTTATCATGTCCCGCATCAGCTCTAACAGCTCAATTCTAACGCCGGAATACCCCTTGACAAGTGTGTTTAACCTTACCAGGAGAATACCAAGGGCAATATAGGGCAAAATCGGTTTACCCATGCCTGCTGCATGGCTGATGATTAAATTCTCCTGAAGAGTCTCTATTTCATCTTTGTTAATGATTTTATTGCACATGGGACCAAAAGAGGTATTTACCCCATAAATAATTTTTTGTGAATCCAGAGCATTTTTTAAAAAATTCCTGGAAGATGTACATCTTTTTAAAGCGCTCTCATCAAGCTTAACTCTTTTATCACCAATTCCAACAGCTACAATATCTTTGTAAGTAAGATCTTCTCCCGACAATACAATAGAGGGTCTATTATCCATAAATCAAATCACTTTCGTTTTAGTTTCTTAAATCAAAGAATGTCTGTCTCTTACGTTTCTTATCAAGTTGATAAATTTTTCCATCAGCATCCAGTTGTGAAATAATTTTAATTTCCGGGGCAACTCTTATTTTGGCCCTTAATTTTTCTTTTATCCAGCCTGCTTCATCACCCATATTGGCAAGAGATGCGTTTAAAACCACACGATCAGTGCCATCACTGTTTTGAAAAGCTTCCACATATCCGCTGTGAAACCGTTCATCTCCTTCCAGCACGCAAATGATTGACTCAGGAAAAATTGTTGTACCTTTATATTTAAGCATCTGGTTTTTTCTTCCAATTATTGGACCAAGCCTTTTTGTTGATCTCTTACATCCACATTTTTCTTTAATGATAAATGATATATCACCTGTTTTAAACCTTAACAGGGGCATTCCAGTGACTCCAAGAGGTGTTGTTACGACTTCTCCTGTTTTGCCATCCTCTACAGTATTTCCTTTTTCATCAATAATTTCAACCACATTCAGTTCAGGTCTGACATGACCGCCCTGCTGTTTTTCGCACTCACAAAAGGTTGTGGCAATCTCAGATGAAGCATAGGTTGAATAGATTTTAGCATTCCACATTTTTTCAAGCTCTGAAGCAACAGAAATTAAATTCATATCTTTATCTCTGATTGGTTCACCAATTGCTATAAGTTTCCTGACGTTGCAATCTGCTGGATTATGACCATTTTTTAAAGCGTACTGCCCTATTCTGTAAATTAATGAGGGGACGCCTACAATTACAGTTGTATCTGTGAAATTAATCATCTCCCAGCTCTGGGCTGAATCATTGGATCCTGCCCTGACCATTCTTGCGTTTAATTTCACACCCCCTAAAAAATATGCAATGCCTGCCATAAAACATTTATCAATGGCTGCACAAATCAGCATGGTGTCTTTATTAGTTACTCCGGCAGTTTTAAAAGCAATCTCTTCATTAAAGGCTAATCGTGCAAGATCACTTGATGTCAAGGGAATAATCGTGGGCACACCTGATGTTCCTGAGGTGAGACTTAAATCTACAATCTCTTTTTGATCAACGCAAATAAAATCATTGCCAATATCACTCTTTTTTGTAAATGGAATCTTTATTATATCATCAATGGAGTTAATTTCATTTAAATCAAGCCCCATTGCATGGAATTTATTTCTATAAAACGGGCTGTTACTGGCTGCATAAATAAAATGCTCAAGAAAAAGTGTGTTTTGGATATTCCTGATTGTCTTGCTATCTGAAAATTGTAAGTTAGTATAGTTATAAAATTTACTGCCATTTATTAAATAATTATTTCCCGCAATATTATTCATGATACTCAATTAATTGTTAGCATATTTTTTCTATAAAATTTATAACTGATTGCATTAACATGGAAGAGAAAAAAAATAAAGTGTATTGCCCAAATTCAGTGGTAAAAACAAATTTTCCTTGCACTTTAAAATGACAAGATATATAAACGCATATTGTAATCATGGGGACTTACTATTATGGAAATGTATGATGATATCGTTGTCGGAAGCGGGATAAGTGGGCTAACTACTGCTTTAATTTTAGGCATGAACCAAAGAAAAGTGCTTTTAATTGAAAAATCGCCAAAAATCGGAGGCTCTTTATGCCGCTTTTATAAGAGAGGCATTCCCTTTGATACAGGTTTTCATTTTTCCGGTGGTTTTTCTAAAGATACTGTCCTTTTAGATATGCTCACGGTCTTATCAATCAATAATGATATAGAGCCTGAATTTATTGATAAAGCAGATAACAATAAATTTATTTTTGAAAATCAGGGTCATTCGTTTAAGTTTCACCCTGGTATTGATGAAAATATGCAGGATATGCTGAACTATTTCCCCGATGAAAAAAAGGCAATTACTTCCTATTTTTCTAAAATAAAAAGAATTAGAAAAAACACCACAGCCATGAATTTCCGCTCGGAACTGGAGATGCAAAAACCTTTGGAAGAAGATTTCATTACCCTTCAAAATATGCTGGATTCCCTCACTGAAAACAAAACATTAAAAACCCTTTTAAGTGCATTTTCCATGTGCCATGGAACAGAACCTGCACAAATTTCATTTGCAAACCATGCAAGGGTTTCCTTTAGTCTTTATGAATCAATTGCCCGGGTAAAAAACGGGGGTTATGCTTTTATTAAAGCTTTAAGAAAAAGACTGCAGCAATATGATGTTGATATAAAAACAAATTGTTTTATCAGTTCCTGTACAGACATAGAAAAGCGAAAAGTTGGCACTTTTGTGCTCAATGATGGTACAAAAATAAAAGCTGAAAATTGTATTTTCACAATTCATCCAAAAGCAATTTTAGAAACATTTAAACAGCAAAATACATCCAAAGCATTTGCTGACAGAGTAAATAGCTTTGAAGAAACTTTTGGTCTCTTTCTCTGTTTTATCAAATTCACTAGCAATAAACTTGAACCATTGGACCCTGCAATCATAACACTCTATCCTGACAATGATATGAATAAACTTTTTGACCCGAAGTTTAAAGGAGAACGTCCATTAGTGATGGTGCAGAATTCAGAAGAAGTGAAACAGGAAAGAGTCAGTGTTATTAATGCCTTTGAATTAACCTTTTTTGATGAGGTTAAACAGTGGGCAAACTCAGTTACAGGCAAGCGAGAAAAAAATTACCTGGAATACAAAAAAAAGAAAATAGATCGAATATTACAACGTATTGTTAACTGTTTTCCTGAATATAAAGGATGCCTTGAAGTTATAGATGCTGCATCCATGCTCACTTTCAGAGACTATTTACACAGTCCCTATGGCTCTGCATATGGAATAAAACAAAAAACTGGGCAATTTAACCTGCTTGGACGTATTCAGTATAAAAATACCTTTGCTGCAGGGCAAAGCTCTATCTTGCCAGGAGTACTTGGAGCCATGGTATCAGGTTTTACAATTTGCCGTTATATATTAAGCAAAGATGTCTATGCAGACTTTTTAAAAAAACAACTGGGAGAAGATCTGTCAAGATGAGAAGAGTTGTTATTACAGGGACAGGGAGCATCTCTGCCCTGGGCAATTCCATGGAAGAGCTGATAAACTCCATTGAACAGAAAGTTTGCGGAACAAAGCAAATGGAACAATGGAGTCAATACAAGGGTTTACAAAGCCTTGTTGGCGCTCCTGCAAAACTTCCTGATATTAAATTTATACCACGAAAAATGCGGCGATCCATGGGCAGGATGAGCCTTCTTGCGACCTTTGCTGCCAATGAAGCTCTAAAATCAGCTTCAATCTCAAAAAATGTAATTTCCAATAATAAACGAACAGGATGCGTAGCAGGTTCAACCATGGGCAGTGCTGAAGCTTTAAATGAAACCTTTGAAACAATGCTGCCAGATCATGATTTAACCCTACTTAAATCCATGGGATTTTTTCAATCCATCTCCCACACCATATCCATGAACCTTGCTCAATATTTAGGGATAACAGGATGCGTTATTGCAACCTCAGCTGCATGTGCTTCATCTCTTCAAGCTCTGGGCAGCGGTTTTGACCTTATCCGGCATAACACCCAGGATGTTGTGCTCTGCGGAGGTGCTGAAGAGTTGCACCCGACAGTAACCGGCTCTTTTGATATCTTGTTTGCAACCTCTGTTAAATTTAATGCAACTCCTGAAAAGACTCCCCGCCCTTTTGACAGGGAGAGGGATGGATTGGTTTGTGGAGAGGGTGCCGGAATTATTGTACTGGAAGAACTTGAACATGCAAAAAACCGCAAGGCAAATATCCTTGCAGAAGTTATTGGGTATAACACATGTGGAAGTGGGAACCATATAAGCCATTCAGACCGTGGAGCAATGATCCAATGTATGAATTCTGCATTGTTTGATGCTGGAATTAAACCCACTGACATTGATTTTGTAAATGCCCATGCAACAGCAACTCTCCAAGGCGATAACGAAGAAGCAGCAGCAATCCATTCGATATTTGGATCCCAGGTACCTGTTAACAGCTTTAAGGGATATTTAGGACATACTCTGGGTGCTTCCGGTGCCATTGAACTTGCAGTTATAGTTGAAATGATGAATAATAATATTATCTATCCGACATTAAATCTTGAGAATGTTGATGACACTTGTGCTATGATAAATCATGTTAAAGAAAAAACAGAAAAGAACTTAAAGCTTATTCTTAAAAACTGTTTTGCTTTTGGCGGTATAAATGCTTCTATTATTCTAAAAAAATATGAGGAAACAGATGAGTGACCAAATTGAAATAATGATTTATGAAGTTTTTGAAGAATCTTTTGAGATCGAAAAAGACCAACTTAAACCAGAAGCTAATATCTTTGAAGATTTAGGACTGGACAGCCTGGATGTTGTTGATCTTGTTGTAGCTTTACAAAAAAAATTCAAAGTTGAGATTAGAACCGATGAAAGAATAAAAGAGATAAGAACCCTTAAAGACCTCTGTAAATTCATTAAAGAGCTGCAAACTCAAGGTCTTTAGTAATGACATTATTAAAAAATCTTCTTTTTTACCTAAGTGTTATTCTGTTTACAATTACAATTTTTCTTATCTTTATAATTGTTTTAACTTTTATACATATCTTGACCTCAAAACGTATTGCCCAGAAAACGCTGAGATTTTTAATTGTCTGGTATGGCAAAATCATTATATATGGATTTGCAAAAATCCTGGTTAATGTGAAATTTATTGATTCATCAAAAAATGAAAATGTTTCAGACCCTTGTGTATATATTGTTAATCACAGGTCTTCCTCTGATGCTTTTTTACTGGGTGTACTCCCAGGAGAATTTGTACAAATTGTTAATTTATGGCCGTTTAAAATACCGATTTTAGGTTTATGTGCACGTCTGGCAGGATATTTGAGTATCAGAAGTATGCCTTTTACAGAGTTTTCAAAAGAGTGTAAAATGCTGTTTGATCAGAATGTCTCCATTGTTGGATTTCCCGAAGGAACAAGGTCGCTTTCATCAAAAATGGGACAATTTCACAGCGCACTTTTCCGGGTTGCAAAGGATAATCAACTAAATATTGTTCCCATATGTATTTTGGGTAATCAAGATAAGCCAAAACGGAAAAGTCTCATAATCCATCCGGGAAATGTAGAAATCCATAAACTTTCTGTAATTCATTATGATGAGTATAAAAACCTTGACAGTTTTGATATTAAAAATCATGTTAAAATAAAAATGCAGGCATTTATTGATAACAATCAACTGAAATGATACAAAATATTGAAATAGATCTTACTGCACAATACAAAAGCAAAAGCTCTTTAAACCGTTGTCCCAAACAAAAATCAAAAAAAACAGACCTAGGGGAAAACCTTTCAACTTCTAAACTAAAAGATGTAATCCTTCAAGCTTTTGAACTTGGCGCAAATAAAATACTACTCTACAACAATCCAACACATCCCCATCCAGATACAGAAGAACTGACTGAATTTATAACGAAAAATGGAATTTTGCCTGATGTTTCCACAAGTGTTGCTCTGGGGGCACTCCCTCAGACTCCTTGTGTTATAAAATGTCTTAAACACAAATATTCCTGCTTTGTTACATTAGACGGAGATGTCTTTCCATGCAAAGGCTTGCCATTGCCCATTGGTAACCTGCATGACAAACCATTGAAAAAAATTCTTGTTGACAGTGAAATTATTCAAAATTTAAAAAACCATGAATCAATGATTAAAGGACCCTGCCGCAAATGCAACAAATTTTCCAATTGTTATGGTTGCAGAGCACGAACATATGCCTTAACAGGTGATTATCTTGCTTCTGATCCAATATGCCCTGAAAATCAGGATAAACTTCATAAAATCACCTATCTGCCCATGGGGGTGGAAAATCTAATACCGCAAAAACTTGGCATGCGCGTGGTCTCAAGCTTATTAAGTGTTGAAGAACGATTTGCAAGGGTTGAATCGCTGTTTTTAGAAAAAAGTCCCTTTGTGAAAAAGGATAGAAGCCTTGAGGAGGTAGTCTACATGGAAATAATGGCTCAATCTGCTGCTGTGATGAATGGATTCAGTAAGTTTGATACAGATACAGCTGCTCCTGGCGGGTTTTTAATTGGTGGAAATAAAATAAATATTTATAAAAAGAGTTATATAAAAGAAAAATTAATAACTGATATCTATAAAACAGCTAAATTTGGAAACTTTGGTATACTTACAGCAACAATTAAAAGAGAAGATGAAATAATTGCTGAAGGTGAAATAAAAATTTATCAAACCGATGGAGAGTAAAATGCTGATAAAGAGAAAAATGAATCCTAGAAAATTTAAGATATTTTTTATGATGCTGATATTTTTGATTGTTTGCACAAATACATATGGTGCTGATGTTGATATGGTTTTAAACGATATAGAACAAAACATGAAAAATGTAAAAACTGTCCGGGCTGAATTTGTACAAAAAAAGACAATGGCAATGTTTGATATGCCTGTTACAATCAATGGAAAACTATTCATTGAAAACCCTGACAAATTTTCCTGGGTTGTTAAAAACCCCATTGAATACACTTTAATTGTCACAAAAAACAGGGTGAAAAAATGGGACCCTTCAAATGGTGTACACGAGCTTTCTTTAAAAAAAAATCCCATGTTTAAGGCAATGATTGAACAAATCACCTTCTGGTTTTCAGGTTCCTATGCATCATGTAAAAACGATTATCACATTGAATTGCTCCATGGTGACTCCAACAAATCTGATGAATCAGGAGAATCAATTCTACTGAGATTTACACCAAAAGAACACAATCAAACCTCAAAAATGCTTTCCAGCATAACTCTCAGTTTTGAAAACAACAAAAAATATATTTCAAAAATTCAATTATTGGAGAAAAACTCAGATATTACTGAAATCATCTTTAAAAAAACCATAATAAACTCGGAAATTGATAAATCAGTTTGGGAAATAAATTAGTTCATGCCTGAAAACATATTTGACAGACTATTTAATTTTATTGGCAGCAAAAAAATCATTTTTCTTATCTTATTTTTTGCTTTAATTGCAGGTTCGCTTATACAAATTGCAAGGGAGCAATTTGTGAATGATGTTTCAATTATGCTGCCTGATTCTCCTGAATTAAAAAGATCTATAAATTTTATTAATAATTCAGAAATGTCTGACACCATAGCTTTTTCAATAACGCTGAACAAGAATTCAAAAAAAGATTTACTGCTGCAAACCAATCATTTTGCATCTAAATTAAAAAAACATCCTCTTATTGAAGAAGTAATAACCGGAATCAATGACTTTGATATCTCAACAATCAAAAAAGATATTGCAGCACTTTTACCCCTACTGCTTTTAAAAGAAGATTACCATCTGTTTAACAATATAGATAATAAAGATTTTATTTCACAACAGGTCAGACAGATGTTTATTATGCTGACATCTCCGGGCAGTTCTTTTTTGCAGACATCCATTGGCACCGACCCTTTTGGGTGGTCCAACCACATACTCAATAAACTTCAAAAACTGAGCAAATCTCTTGGATTTGATGTTGAGCTTAAAAACAGTAACTTTGTTGATAAAACCCATGAATATTCCTTAGTTATAGTTAAGACTAAAGTTCGCATTACAGATGCAAAAAAATCTGAAACTCTGCTTTTAGCTATTGATCAACTTATAAAATCATTTCCAGATCTCAAGGTTACTACAATTTGTGGTCATAAACATACATTAAGCAATCAAAAAGTAGTTAAAAAAGACATCTGGATAACCACAATAATTATCACTGTAAGTTTTATTGTAT
Source organism: uncultured Desulfobacterales bacterium (assembly GCA_964565415.1). Classification (GTDB taxonomy): domain Bacteria; phylum Desulfobacterota; class Desulfobacteria; order Desulfobacterales; family Desulfobacteraceae; genus JAIOSM01. Next base: position 20,994 of record CAZMEX010000061.1, read on the forward strand.
TAATGCTTTTCATGTTTAGAACATTAGATGCTTTAACAATATTTATTTTACCTTTTTTTGCCATTGTACTTTCAGTATTTATATCAAGCTTTATATTGGATTCCCTATCTTTTTTTATGATAGGGTTTGCAGCAGTAATTGCAGGAATTTCTGTTGACTATGGAATACACCTTTTTACAGCATATAAAACAGCAGGTTATAAACGATTCAAAAACACCATCAAACCGGTCATTATAGCCTCTTTAAGCACAGCAGGTGTATTTGTCTCTTTTTTTATATCCTCTGTCCAGGGTTATAAAGAGCTTGCTGTCTTTTCCATCTTAAGCATAATAATATGTGTTGTTTTATCCATATTGTTTTTGCCGCATTTCTGGATAAACAAAACTTTGATCTCCAGGATTAAAATACCTGCCCAATTATCTCTTAATAAAAGCAGATTAGTTTTAATTGTCTGGGGAATTATATTTTTCTTCTCCATTGTCTGCATGATAAATTCAAATTTTTTAAAAGCCACGGACATATCTGCCTTTGACGGCAGCGAACAAAAAATTTTTGATGCTGAGTCCGATTTTTACAATATTTGGGGGGGGGAGAAAAAACCTGGAATTATTGTTACAAAAGGCAAAGATATTGAAACAGCCTGGCAGGATTATGAAACAATCACAAGAAAACTAGAAAACCGTATTGAAAACTTTAACTCCCTTGCCATTATAATACCCTGACCTTTGCAAGATGCAAATATCCTCTGAATTATAACTTTTTAAATAAATTT
>CAZMEX010000062.1:0-21681 GCA_964565415.1 uncultured Desulfobacterales bacterium
CTCAAAGCTTGACAACTTATGCAAGTCTAATATATTTACATATACTTGATGGTGGTTTAATTGAGTGGTTTTAAATTATTAAAATGTTTGAGCATTATAACAATTTAGGAGAATTTAATGAATATTCTTTTTTTTGGACCTAATGGAAGTGGCAAGGGAACCCAGGGTACTATCCTGAAAGATAAATATGACATGGCTCATATTGAATCCGGATTAATTTTCCGGGATAATATCAAAGGCGGAACAGAGCTTGGTAAAAAAGCTAAAGAGTATATTGATAAAGGTGATCTTGTTCCTGATGATATTACTATCCCCATGGTTTTAGACAGACTGAAACAAGATGATTGTAAAAACGGATGGCTCCTTGACGGATTTCCCCGCAATAAGGTACAGGCTGAAAAACTTGATGAATCTTTAAAAAAAGAGGGCATGACTGTTGAGTATGTTATTGAAATCCTTCTTGACCGCCAGATTGCAAAAGATAGAATCATGGGACGACGTCTTTGTGAAAACAATAATAATCATCCCAACAATATATTTATTGATGCTATTAAACCAGACGGAGACAAATGCCGTGTATGTGGCGGTGCATTAACCAAACGTGATGACGATCAGGATGAAAGTGCCATAGATAAAAGGCATTCAATCTATTATGACGCAGACACTGGTACTTTAGCTGCAGCATATTATTTTAAAGCAGTTGCAGAAAAAGACAGCAATGTTAAATATCTTACACTGGCTGGAGAAAAAGATCTCAAATCAGTAACTGACGAACTTATCTCCAAACTTTAATAAGTATTTTATGGTTTTTAAAACCAAAACAGGAACAGGAATCAGACAGGTCTTAAAACAACCCTGATTCCTGTTTTTTATCTGCTTACCACTATTTTACGACTATATTAGAATTTCAAGAAAAAATAAAAAAACCTAAATCTTTGTCATAGGGCGGCGGATTGTAAAATTTTCCCTGGACAAAGCCATCTTTCACCAGATCAACAATTACCCGTCTTTTAATCACTGACCTATTTTTATTCTTCAAGGTAAACTGGACATCAAGAATATCTTCTGCTCTGATTTCATTACGATTAGAAGTCAGAAAACCTATTTTCTGCATGGACAGCTCTTTTACTGTAATAGAGCCACGTCCCTGCATTTTAAAAAAGGTAAACTCTCCTTGTAAAGAAACTTTTTTTCCATATTTTTTCTTCTTCTCTGATTGAATACTCTTTTCTGCTTTTGCCTCCTGTTCAAGCAGAGGCTGAATGTTCCGTCCAATATTTTCGATATCACCCTCATGCCAAATAGCCTGTTTTGTCAACCTATTATCAAGAATAGATGTAAGCTTCTCCTCGTCATAAGTATCAAAGGTGTGTACTAATAATCTTATATGGCAGGTTATTTTTTCTTCAAACTGTTTATCAAAGTTTTCCAACTGCCCGGTCAAACGTTTTGCAGCCTGGGTTGCCTGGCTACTGTTAATATTGGGCATGAGAATAATAAACTCATCTGCCTCATATCTGAAAATTTTATCCACCTTTCTTGTTACCCTCTTAATAATTGAGGCTGCTTTTTTAAGAATATTGTCGCCGACTGAATAGCCATATTCGTTGCATATCAACTTAAACTCTTCAATATCAAGCATCAGAATGGAAAAAGGAGTTTTATAACGTTTAAGTGTTTCCATCCTATTGTTGACTGCACGCTCAAAACCATTACGATTATTTACTCCGGTTAATAAATCTTTCCATGCAATTTTTTTTAATGCTTGATTATAGTAGGATCTTTCAATTGCTATGGCAGCATACTCTGCTATGGAAGATAGGACCTTTAAGTCCATTGCAGTAAAGTTTTCCCCGCTGATTTTGTTAATCAATTCAATAACACCAAATATTGTGTTGCCTGTGATTAACGGCACCCCAATAATAGATTTAGTTTGGAATCCAGTCTTTTTATCAATATCAATGTCAAAACGACGATCATGTTCAACATCATCCACAATCAGCGACTGCCCTGTAGAAGCTATATACCCTACTATCCCCTTACCTTTGGGCAATCTCACTCCGGTAAGATCACTCTTTGTATTTCCAACTACTATGGTAAAGACCATCTCATCTGTTTTAGAATCATTTAAAAGCAGTGACCAGTTTTCCGGCTGGAAAATATCACCTATCTGATACATGATGACATCAAAGGTCTCTTTAATGGATTTTGCTCTGGATAAAGGCTTGCCAAGCTCAATAAAAAAAGAAAAATCATTATGGATTTTAGCGATTTCGTGGTGCATTGTATACCCCTTATTGTGATGTGTATAATTTATGCTAATATAGCAGCCTTGATACTGTCAAGCATAATTATTAAAAACTTGATTTTCACTCCAAAAAATTTAAAGCTTCTCCAGGGGATATTATCCAGTATTGCAAAATTTTGCTTGATTTTTATAAAAAAAATTGCTAAACAATACTAGTTAAGTAAGATATAAAAATAAATAAAGAAAGGGGCGATGTTTTTGAAAAGTATTAATGTTTATGTTATTGACAATGATGTTGAAAGAGCCATGAAAATCTTAAAAAAGAAGATTCAGAATGACGGTCTTTTTAAAAGATTAAAGCTAAAGAAATATCATGAGAAACCATGTCAACACAGGCGACGTAAAAGCAGAGAAGCATTAAGACGGCAACGAATTGCACAATCCCGTAGAAGAAGATAAAATGAAAATTGAATAGACAAACCCGGCAATAAGATCACTATATATATCTTTTACCGGGTTTTATCTTGCCTGAAAAATGAAAAATGCCGATCCATACAAAGAGTGCTTAGATAAGCTTTTCAAGCTTGGTCGTTTTGGTATTAAACTTGAACTTGAAACCATATCTAATATTTTAAAACTGCTCAATTCCCCCCAAAATAATTTTAAAACCATACATATTGCAGGCACTAATGGTAAAGGTTCCATTGGGACATATATTTCATCCATTCTTTTAGAGTCAGGATACAAAACTGCCCTATACACATCACCCCATCTTATAAGATTTAATGAACGATTCTCTATTAATGGCAAGGATGTTTCTGATGATGAGATTGTTAATGCATATAAGGCTGTGAACTCAAGCGATATTGGGAAAAGAAAAGCTACTTTTTTTGAGATTGCAACAGCAATGGCTTTTTATATGTTCAGTAAGAATCAAGTAGAGTTTGCTGTTATTGAGACAGGTATGGGTGGAAGATTTGACGCTACCAATATTGTGACCCCGGAAATAAGTATTATTTCTAATCTTTCCATTGAGCACACAGACTATCTTGGACACACCATCAAAGCCCTTGCAAAGGAAAAAGCAGGTATTATCAAGTATGGTAAACCTGTTGTAACTGGAGTAACACAACCTTCAGGCATTGATTATATTAGAACAAAAGCCCAAGAGCAATCATCCCTGGTTTATGTATTAAAAAAAGAGTTTTCAACCAGAAAAAATCCCAAAGGTAACAAATTTTCTTATAATGGTATATTCCAAAAACTTATAAACATTGAAACACCATTAAGGGGGGACCACCAAAGGGATAACACTGCCCTGGCTCTTGCTGCATTGGAATTATTATCAAATAGATATGACAACAAAATCTTTACAAAATCAAATGTGGAAAAAGGGCTTAAAAAGGCTAAGTGGCCGGGTCGTCTTGATTATGTCCTGGACAAACCTTGTGTGATTATTGATGGTGCCCACAATAAACAGGCATCTAAAGTTCTTTCAGACTATCTTAAGAAAAATTTTAAAGGCAGAAAGCTTACTTCCATTATTGGGATTCTTGATGACAAACCTTATGAAACAATGCTTAAGAACCTCACATCCACAAGTAATAGAGTCATTATTACAAAAGCTAAGATTGGCAGGAGTATTGACCCTTTAATTTTGCAAAAAGCTGCTGGGAAAGTCAGTGATGCTGAAATAATTATCATTGCTGATGTTGGTGAAGCTTGCGAGTATGCCATTAACAACTCAAACGATTCAGATGTTATCTGCATTGCGGGCTCGCTGTACGTTGCAGGGGAAGCAAAAGAAAAGATTGACAATGAATTTAAAGCGTAAAAAGATTAACACAGAAGCCATATCAGAAAAAAGATCACAAACCAAGCTGAAAACCGGGTCAACAACCAAGCTCAAGATAGGTATAATAAGCTACAGAAGCAATCCCCACTGTGGCGGGCAAGGCGTTTATGTCAGAAACCTTTCAAGGGCGCTTTCTGACTTGGGTCATAGCGTTGAAGTGATATCAGGACCAGGTAACCCGGGGCTTTTTCCCGGAGCAAGACTTACAAAGCTTCCTACTCTGGATCTTTACAATCCTGATGATCTTTTCAGAACACCAACTCTCTCAGAACTTGCTGATCCTATAAATTTCATGGAATGGTTCTCAGTTTCAACCATGGGATATCCTGAACCCTTTACTTTTGGTATGCGCGCACGTCGATATCTTAAGGGCAAACAGGACAAGTATGACATTATACACGACAATCAATCCCTTGCCTTTTCAATGCTTTCAATATCAAAAAATATACCTCTGGTTTCAACCATACATCACCCGATAACCATTGATAGAAAAATTGCCATTAGAACTACTAAATCTTTTTTAAAAAAAGTAAAATATTTAAGATGGTACTCATTTATCATGATGCAAAAATATGTTGCAAGGCGACTCAATAGAATCATAACTGTGTCGCAATTTTCAAAAAAAGATATTTCAAACGAGTTTAAAATCAATGATAAAACAATCAAATCCATCCCCATTGGAATAGATACTGACCTGTTTTATCCTCTTCCTGATATTAAGAAAGATCCAGAAAGATTAATAGTAACAAACAGTGCAGACACTCCTTTAAAAGGGCTTTACCAACTCCTGCAGGCAGTAAAAAAAATCTCTGAAAAACGTAAAATCAAGCTTGTTGTAATTGGGACACCCAAGAAAAACGGCGGCATAGAAAAGCTCGTAAAACAACTTAACCTGAAAGATTATGTTACATTTACTGGACGTATTGACCATGCAAGGTTTATTAAAGAGTATGCAAAATCAAGTATTGCAATAGTGCCTTCACTCTATGAAGGTTTTGGTCTCCCTGCAGGGGAAGCAATGGCATGCAGAATTCCCCTGATATGTACCACGGGAGGAGCATTGCCAGAAGTCACTGGAACTGCTGCAAAGCTTGTACCGCCAGGCGATGTCAGAGCTATGGAACAAGCCATTGGAGAATTATTAGATGACCCTGAACAGAGGGAAAAACTTGCCGATGCAGGATACAGGAGAATCTTAAAAAATTTTACCTGGGAAAGAACTGCGATAAAAACTGTTGAGACATATAGAGAATCAATTGCTGATTTTAACAGATGATTACAATAAACTTTAAAAATTTAAAGATAAAGTCCGGGCAAAAAATCCTTGATATGGGATGTGGTGAGGGAAGGCATGTGGCAAGAGTTTGCCAGGAAAAAGAGGTGTTCTGCCTGGGTGCAGACTTAAGTTTTAATGACCTTGTAAAAACAGAAGAAAAACTTAGATTCCATGACAAGCTGAATGATTTTCAAGATTCTGCCTGGGCACTTGGTCTTACTGATGTCACTAATTTATCATTTAAAAATAATAAATTTGATGTGGTTATATGCTCGGAAGTTTTAGAACACATCCCGGATGACAAAAAAGCTGCAGAGGAACTTCTAAGAGTTTTAAAAAACAGAGGTATACTTGCCATAAGCGTTCCAAGGTTTATGCCTGAAAAAATATGCTGGGCTCTTTCCGATGAATATTTAAATGTTAACCAGGGACACATAAGAATTTATAAAAAAAAGCCCCTTATTGCCATGTTTGAAAAACTTGGAGCTACACATTTTAGAACCCACTATGCCCACAGCCTCCACACACCATTCTGGTGGTTAAAATGTCTCCTTGGCTGCAATCGCACTGATTCAATGTTAATAAACCTCTATCACAAAATCCTTGTTTGGGATCTCATGAAAAAACCAAAAATAACCAGAATGGTTGAAAAAATTTTAAACCCGATTATGGGTAAAAGTATTGTTCTCTATTTTGTTAAAGACGTTTGAGCACTCCAAGGGTTTTTTCAAAAGCAAATTTCTCATATTTTCCTGATGCACAAGCTTTTTCATAGAGAGTTCGCGGTGCCTGTCCGCCTTTTTCAGGATCAAAAAAGATATCATGAATCACAAGAAAACCATTGGGAACAATGTGTTTTTCCCAGGTATGATAATCTTCTAAGGCATCATCAAGACTATGACCTCCATCAATAAATAACATTGAAAGAGGGGTTGACCACATTTTGCCTGCAATTTTTGACATGGCAACTATTGGCACAACAACATCATCCAAAGATGCTTTTTTGATTGTTTTTTCAAACAGAGGGAAAGTATTGATACGATTTGCTTTTTCATCAAAAAGATCAGGGTCAAAATACTCCTGGTCAATTTGTTGCTCCTCTGATCCTCTGTGGTGATCCACGGAGAATAAAATTGAATTCTTCTCTTTACATGCAACACCAATAAAGTATGCTGATTTACCGCAATAGCTGCCAATTTCGAGAAGGGCTCCTGACCTGGCTGCTTTTAAAGCTGTTTGATAGAGGAGCAATGCCTCTTCATCATCCATAAAACCTTTAATCTGGGATGCAAGTTTAAAATCGATCATCAAAGCTTTTCACCAGAACTTCCCTTGGTTTTGAACCATCAGATGGTCCAACAACACCCTCTTTTTCCATCATCTCAATTATTCTTGCTGCCCGATTGTAACCAATACGGAAGCGGCGTTGTACACCGGAAATTGATGCCTGTTTAGTCTTTGTCACAAAAGCTATTGCCTCATCATATTTCTCATCATAGTCAGCCTCTTCAAAGGCAGCACCTTCATCTTCCTCCTGCTGTCTTGTAATCTCTTCAACATATTGAGGCTTTCTCTGCATTTTTAGAAAATCAGTAATATTTCGTATCTCTTCTTCTGAAACAAATGTGCCCTGGATTCTCACAAGCCGTCCTGTACCGGGAGGGACAAAAAGCATATCGCCGTTTCCAAGAAGAGTTTCAGATCCATTAGAGTCCAGAATAGTTCTTGAATCTATTCTGGAAGAGACCTGGAATGAAATTCTTGTGGGAAAATTGGCTTTAATTATTCCAGTTATAACATTTACAGAAGGTCGCTGGGTGGCTAGGATCAAATGCATTCCAGCAGCTCTTGCCATTTGTGCAAGCCTTGTTAAAGCAATTTCCACATCTTTTGAAGCTACCAGCATTAAATCTGCAAACTCATCAACTATTATTACAATGTAAGGAAGTTTCTCTAAAGGCTCACGTATCTCCGGTTCCCCATGGGCATCTTTTCTGGATTGTTTTTTATTGTTCTCTCTTTTGGCAAATTCGTTATATTGATTGATATTTCTTGTTCCGGTTTCAGCCAGCACTTCATAACGCCGTTCCATCTCTCTTACCGCCCAGTACAAAGCATTTGTAGCTTTTTTCATATCAGTAACCACCGGAGAAATAAGATGGGGGATATCATCATAAACAGAGAGTTCGATTCGTTTAGGATCAATCATTATAAATTTAACCTCATCTGGAGATGCTTTGTATAAAAGACTTGCAATCATCGAATTTAATCCAACGCTCTTACCTGTACCTGTCGCACCAGCAATAAGAAGGTGGGGCATTTTGTCCAGCTGGGTCACCACGATATTTCCAAGTATATCCTTGCCAAGCCCCAGTGTGAGTTCAGACCTGGAAGAGATAAACTCTTTTGAACCTACAAGCTCTTTTAAAAAAACCGCCTCCTTTATATCATTTGGGATCTCAATCCCTATGACATCTTTGCCAGGAATGGGAGCCACAATTCTAATACTCATGGCACTCAAGGCAAGGGCTAAATCATCTGTCAAATTTACAATTTTACTTATTTTTACACCAGGAGCAGGTCTATATTCAAATGTAGTAAGAACAGGACCCGGAAGAATCTCAACAACCTCACCTGCAATCTTAAAATCTTTTAATTTCTCTTCAAGCACCCTGCTTTTTTCTTTAAGTTTTTCCACATCAATTTTCTTGATTTTTTGTTTTTTATCTTGCAGAAACGAAAGGGATGGGAGTGTAAAATTATCACTCTCTCTGATATCCTCATTAAGATCATTCAGATTTGCATAGGAAAAATCTGAATTTGAACCATCTGTATCAAGTTCTGTGATTTTGGGCTCTGATCCTGTTTTCTCCATACTCTCTTTTTCAAATTCAATCTCAGGTTCTGCTATATACTCTTCATTCTCATAATTATAGGGTATGATCTCAGTTGTTTTCTCCTCCTGGTTTTCAAAGGAAATCATCTGGTCAAGTACTTCTCTTTTTTCTACCCTTCTCTCTTCTCTTTTTTCTCTAAAATTTATCAAATACTCTCTAAACAAATTCACAGCCTCAGATAAATCATTTATCAAAATATTAAAGAATTTTATTGTTTTATCTTTGCAAAACAGCATAAGTGTAAAAAAAGAGATGCCCGTGGTAAGAATAAAACCAACAATCAGAAAAAACAGAAGAATAATAATAGTGCCTGCTGTGTTTGTAAATCTAAAAAGAAAATCAGCAAATGCAATGGAAACTACTCCGCCCGATGAATAGGTTGTGCCAAAAACCACATATTGCTCTTCATAAAGGCTGAAAAATCCACCAGTTGCAACTATCAGAAAAAATCCACCAATGAATGTTAAAATTATAACTCGGGGGGATTTTCCTTTAAAATACCACAAAGCCCAAAGTAAAATAATACAGGGCAGCCAGAAGGCACCAAGCCCAAAAAGGAAAACAAACAACCCTGCAACATGGGCACCTAAAAATCCAAAAAGGTTTTCTATGTTATCAGGTGGAGAAAAAGGGTGATTACAGCAGGAGGGGTCTGTTGCACTGTATGAAAACAGGCTCAGCAGAACCAGAATAAAAATGAATACAAATATTATGCCAATAAGTTCTCTCTTCATACTCGTAAAATCACTAATAATATCATGGGTTTACGTTTTATAGCAAAACTGAAATACTCTTTTAAAGCCTTTGTTAATCTGTTTCTCAAAATTTCAATGTTCATACCCTCCACAAGCCCCTGTTTTAACTCTTCAACAACCTCCAGGATAACACATTGTGCATCATCAACAAGATAGCCTGTGGCAGCATTAAAAACAAAACCTTTAGAGACAAGATCAGGACCTGAGAGAATATCCCCGGTCTCTTCATCCATTACCATTGACACAACCACAAGTCCATGCTCAGAAAGTTGATGTCTCTCCTTTAAAACACTTCTGCCCACATCGCCAATTCCCTTGCCATCCACAAGAATTTTTCCGACATTGACTCTTCCAGAAATCTTACCTTCCTTCTCATCAAAAGCAATTACTCCGCCATCTTCTATAACCAGTGCTTTTTCCTTGGCAATACCAAGTTTTTCTGCAAGACGTGCATGAACTACCAGATGTCGATATTCACCATGTATGGGAATAAAGTATTCAGGCTTGGTAAGATTAATCATCAATTTCAACTCTTCTTGCTGGGCATGACCTGAAGTGTGTACTTCAGCAACCTTATTATAAAGAACCTTGGCACCACGTTTATATAAATTATTAATAATATTTGCTATGGGTTTTTCATTACCGGGAATATCCTTGGATGACAGAATGACACTATCACCACACTTTATTTTAACCTGCTTGTGAACACCTGTAGCCATGCGTGCAAGCGCAGACATGGGCTCTCCCTGGCTACCTGTGGTGATAATAAGAATTTCATTATCAGGAATATTTTTAATCTTTTTGATATCAAGAATCTTATCATCAGGGCATTTTAAATAGCCAAGCTCCCTTGAGACAGCAACGGTTTGCAAAACACTTCTCCCGTCAAAAATAACCTTACGATTCATTTTAAGAGCACTGTTAACAAGCTGCTGAATTCTTGCAACATTTGATGCAAACAGAGCAATGATAACTCTGCCCTCACTTGCTGCTACAAAGTTGTCAAGGTTCTCACCAAGATCCTGGTTTGACATCGTGTAGCCTTTCTTCTCCACATTTGTGGAATCAGAAAGCAGAGCTAAAACGCCCTCGGCACCACATCGTGCAAACCTTGAAACATCAGTGGAATTTTCCTCCTCCGGGCTGGGACTCATTCTAAAATCTCCAGTATGAACGATTCTCCCCACCGGGGTTTTGATCTCTAAACCAAAACCGCCTATTATACTATGGCTTACACAGATAAACTCGATTTCAAAGGGATCAATGGAGATGGTTTCACCGTAATTAACTTGATTAAATGAAACATTTGGAAAAAATCCAAAAAAATCAAGTTTATTTTTCACTATACTTAATGAAAATTTAGTACCATAAACAGGAACTGGAATCTCTTTTAAAAAATAGGGGACAGCTCCAATATGATCTTCATGGGCATGGGTGATTATCAACCCCTTTACTTTAGAAATATTGTCACGGAGATAACCCATATCAGGAATAACAATATCAATGCCAAGCATATAATCTTCAGGGAACATCAAGCCTGCATCAATTACAAAAATAGTATCGTCATATTCAATAACCATCATATTTAGGCCGATTTCCCCTAACCCGCCCAATGGTATTATTTTAAGCATTATTTTCCCTTTACAATCATCTAAAATCTAGATCTGAATTCCAAGTTCTTCAAGTATCAAATCTATTTTCTCCATGAGCCACCCTTGTTGCTCATAATTTGCATAGCCCATACAATCACATTTAATGCTTGTTTTAACCCTGACTAAAAATTCTGCGGCAAGGAAATCTTTCTCCAGCACAAGAGCAAAAACATGGGGTTGACAATCTTCATGCTCCTTCTGCAATGAAGTCAGGATCTTTTTTTCAAGCTTAACCCAATAAATTCCACCTAAAGGCGCGAGTTCATAGTGTCCATCCAAATATTTTTTAATTTTTTTAAGATCATCGGGTCTAAGCCCATCTATTACATATTGTTTCATAGTTTAAGCAAACTATCACACAACAAGGCATTTATGCAAGAATAAACAAAACCTCAACCTGCAGTATAAAGGTGTTTCTTATTTTTTATCCTGTTTTTTCCAGATAAGTGCTTTTTTTTCAAGAGTTTTTTTCAGCTGCCATCAAGCATTCTGCCGAGACCTCCCAAAACAGAATCTTCACCTTTACTGCTACCACATCAACTTCATGACATCCCATAGACACCTCTAATAAAATCATAGTTCATCAAATAGGTAATGTTATAGTGTAAGCATTCTATTTAAAGCAAGTTTTGAATCTTCTTTAATACTGTTTTTAATTCCAATCACATTAGCAACTCCTATATTCTCTAACGTGTAAAGAAGATTTTCAAGGTTTATTTTAAACATATTTGGACAAAGAGAATTTTTTAAAGGCATAATGGTTTTATCTCGATGCTCAGCTCCAAGCCTTTTAACAAGGTTTATTTCAGTTCCTATTATGATGGTTGATCCAGCAGGTGCATCATTCACATAATTTACGATAAAGCTTGTTGAGCCTACAGCATCAGATACAGAAACCACATCTTCCGTGCATTCCGGATGTACAACAATTTTAGCATCAGGATACATTTTTTTCATCTGTTCTACCTGCTCAGTTGTAAACCTCGTGTGGACAAGGCAATAACCCTTCCATAGAATAACCTTTGCTTTTATTATACTATCCTGGCTGTTTCCCCCAAATGGTTTTGCAGGGTCCCAGACAATCATCTCATTTTTGGGAATGCCCAAGGTGTTTCCAGTATTTCGCCCAAGATGCTCATCTGGAAAAAAGAAAATTTTTTCTCCTCTGTCAAAAGCCCACTCAAATGATTCAGGTGCATTTGATGATGTGCATATAACACCGTTATTGCGACCGCAATGTGCTTTTATGTGGGCATCTGAATTCATATAGACAATGGGTATGATTTTGCTCTGGCTCACAACTTTTGTTATCTCTTTCCATGCTTTATCAAGCATAACCGAATCTGCCATGTCTGCCATCCAGCACCCGGCATCAGAATCAGGTATCTGGACAATCTGATTTGATTTGGCTAGTATCGCAGCACTCTCAGCCATAAAATGAACACCACAAAAAACTATGTATTGAGCATCTTTATCCTTTGCAGCCTTTGCTGACAGAGCAAACGAATCTCCACAGAAATCACCCAGATCAACAATATCTTTTCTCTGATAGTGGTGGGTCAGTATGACAAGTCTTTCACCAAGTTCTTTTTTTCTCTTTTTGATTTTCTGTATAAGCTCTATTGTTTCCATGATTATATGAATTCTATTTTATCATTTACTTTCAGCTCTCCGCCCTTTAGAACTTTTGCAAAGACCCCTTCCTTTGGCATTATACAGTCTCCTGCCTTGTAATATATGGAGCATTTTTTATGGCAGACCTTCCCAATCTGGCTGATTTCAACTAAAGCCTCATCCCCCAGTTTCACCTTTGTACCCACAGGGAGTGTTTTCCAATCAACACCAAGGCTTGCAATGTTTTCTGCGAAATCTCCAAAAGAGACATCAAGCCCTCTTTTGTTTGCTGCATCTATATTCTCCTGGGACAGAAAACTTACCTGTCTGTGCCAGTCACCAGCATGGGCATCATCTTTGAATCCATGGTTTTCCATTAAAGTTGCAGCATCAACTGTGGTTTTGACCATACCTTTTTTTTTGCTGATGGCAAGGGATGTTATTTTCATCTCCATATTATTAATTTTCCTTTTTTTACTTTCCTATTTTATAAATTCCATATGTTGCAAATATGTTGGGTAAAAATGTTATAATTTTGCCTTTATCACTCTTTTCTCCTGGTTTAATGGCAGCTTTTTTATGGATATTAAAACCGATTTTGCCGGCAAATATGGCAAAGTCCTCCAGAGTCAAAACTCTTATATTTGGTGTATCATACCATTGATATGGCAGCTCTTTTGATACAGGAGCTCTTCCAAATCCGAGAAGCTGAAGTCTGATTTTAAAATGACCAAAGTTGGGGAAACTGACAATGACTTTTTTTCCTACCCTCAGCATCTCTTTGATTAAGCCTTCAGGATCATATACCTGCTGTAATGTCTGACTTAAGATGCAATAATCAAAGCTTTTATCTGAATAATCCAGTATCTCTCTGTTTATATCACCCTGGAGTACTGATAGTCCCTTTTCAATGCAGACAGCAATTTTTTTCTCCTTTATTTCAATACCGGTTTCCTTAACTTTCTTTTGGGTCTTAAGGTGATAAAGGAGCTCACCTTCACCACAGCCAAGACCTAAAACCGTTGATCCAGGGCGTATCCATGAAGCTATTATTTGAAGGTCAAATCTCATTTTATTATATTTGTCCCTTAATTCTTTCATGGACACCTTTTTCAAAGGTCCCTTTTTTATAAACACTTGCAAGAAAACCTTTTATCATCTTTGCAAGTACTTCATCCTTGAGCAAAAATGCATCATGCCCAAACCTGGATTTAATTTCACAAAAACTGACATCAAGTCTGTTTTTCTTTAAAGCATTGACAATGGCTTTTGATGCATATGTTGGGTAGAGCCAGTCAGAAGTGTATGAGATAACTAAAAATCTTGCCTTTGCATTGGAAAAAGCATTTACTGATGATCCTTTGCCATGCTGCTCTTCAAGATCAAAATGATCAGCAGCTTTTGTGATGTATAAAAAAGAGTTGGCATCAAATCTTGATACAAATTTTTCACCCTGGTACTTTAAATAACTTTCCACCTGGAATTTGGAATCAAAGGAGAAGGAGAGGTCTTGTTTGTCCTGTAATTTTCTGCCAAATTTTGATCTCATGGATTCATCGGACAAGTATGTTATGTGCCCTATCATTCTTGCAACAGATAACCCCATGTCTGGTTTTCTTTCTCTGGAGTAATCTCCCTTGTTCCAGTTTGGATCACTTATTATGGCTTGTCTTGCAACTTCATTAAAAGCAATGGCAAGTGCTGAATGTTTCATTGTTGTGGCAATGGGGATCACAGATTCAACCATGTCAGGATATCGCACACTCCATTCAAGTGCCTGCATGCCACCAAGGGAACCACCTGTTACACCCAGAAGTTTTTCGATCTTCAAGTGGTCGATAAGCCTTTTTTGGACCCGTACAATGTCTGCAATGGTCACCATGGGAAAATCCATTCCATAGGGTTTTTCCCCCCCGGGTTTTACAGAAGCAGGTCCGGTAGATCCCATGCATCCACCTAAAATATTAGAGCATATTACAAAGTAGATATCTGTATCAATGGCTTTGCCAGGACCTATTATAACATCCCACCACCCTGGTTTTTTATCTCTCTTTTGATATACTCCTGCTGCATGGGAATCTCCGGTTAATGCATGCAGTACAAGAATTGCATTATCCTTGTTTTTATTAAGTGTTCCAAAGGTTTCATAGGCAATGGTTATGTCATCAAGGCTTTTTCCATATTGAAGAGTAAAGCCTTTATCTTTAATATGGAAAAACTGTTTTTCAACAACCTGATGGGAGTTGTTATTCATATTTTTTCAAGTGCCTGATCAATATCATTTATAATGTCATCCGGGTCTTCAATGCCCACTGACAACCTTATAAGGTCTGGTGTAATACAAAGAGCTGTTTTGACTTCAGGGTCAAACGAAACATATTGAGATGACCATGGATGAATAATTAAAGTTTTGCAGTCCCCAAGATTTGCAAGGTGATATATCATGTTAAGATTATCAATAAGGGTAAAGCATTGCTCCTGATTTTTAAGACCAAATCCTATCATTGCACCAAAACCCTTGTTGTCAAAGACTCTTTTTGCAATCTCATGGTTGTCATGGTCAGGTAACCCCGGGAAATTTACCCACTTTACTTTTTGTTGGGATTTTAAATAATCAGCAACCTTTATTGCATTTGCCATATGCCTCTCCATCCTCAAGCCAAGTGTGTCCATTCCAATCATGGCAAGATATGAATGAAACGGTGCCTGGGTTGTGCCAAAATTGATGTGGTGTTCTCTCCATATTTTATCTAAAAGAGCAAGTTCCCCTTTTCTTTCAATAAAGGGTATAAAGTCAGGGAATCTCTCATTGCCCTCCCACTGAAAATGACCTGCATCCACAACAATACCACCAGTTGCAGCACCATGCCCGCTTAAATATTTAGTTGTAGAATGGATTACAATGTCAGCTCCAAGGTCAATGGGGCATACAAGATAGGGGGATGCAAGTGTATTGTCCACAATAAGAGGCAATTTATTGATCTGGGCAATCCGGGCAATTTTTTTTATATCGGGAATATCCATTTTTGGATTTCCAATGGTTTCAATGTAGATAAATCTGGTTTTGTCTGTTATTGAATCCTCAATTTCCTGTATATTTTGCATATCAACAATTTTGGCATTCAGGTTATATTTTTTAAAAACGCCTGTAAATAAAAGATAGGTCGACATGAAAAGAAAATTCCCACACAAAAATTCATCCTTGGATCTTAATAAAGCCATGCATGTATTGGTAATGGCAGCCATGCCCGAAGACATCGCAACAGCACCTTTTCCGTTTTCAAGGGCTGTTATTTTATCTTCAAAAACAGAATTGGTAGGGTTTGTAAGGCGCATGTATATATGGTCTTTTTTCTTGCCGGCAAAAGTATCACTCAAAGATTCAGCAGTCCTGTGCAGAGTTGAAGCACTCTGGAAAATAGGGGGAAGTGTTGATCCATGCCATTTGTCAGGCTCAAGAGCATCATGTATCACCCTTGAATCAAAATGCAGATTTTTTTTAATCTTTTTTTTAATCATACTGACACCCTTTATTCAAATTGTAATAAATTTCTCTTATAATCTACCACGATGTGGTATGTATGTCAAAATTTAATTTTACCACAGCAGTATAAGTTATGCCATCAATAACAAAATATATCCAGGCAAGTTCAGATTGCAATGGAAAAGATTACAGGGAAGTTCATAGGTTGATATACCTGCATACATTTCTAACAGCTTCTCCGTTTAAAAAATATTTTTATCCCAGGCGTTCACATGGCTATACCTTATCATCTTTTAATGCAGCAAGCCCCCGGGTCAGTTCAAGCAGTACACCCAGCCCTTTTTTGACAGAGGGGTCATTCATTGCCATCAGCATTGAGACAGCTCCAGCAGGTTTTGAATCCCCAAGGTTTATTGCTGCTGGAATTTTTGATGCTTTTTCTATTAAATCAACAGCTTCCGGGGCAGTCAGATTGCTTATTGTGTTGGCAAGTTTACAAAACCCCTGGGAAATCTGTTCAATCTCTTTTGAAGAATACTTCTGGGCTATATCTTTCATCACATCAATACCAGCATTTAAAACCTTAAAGACATTTTTCTGTTCAAGTTCATCCAGAAAACTGATGACCTGGGGTATTGTAGTTTTTAATAATGGTTCAGCGTTTTTTGTGAGATCTATGAGATTATGCATCATATCAAGGGCAAAATTGAAGTTATTGACATTCCTCATGATCTTTTTGATAAGATGGACCAGGCTTTCCATCTGAAAATCAGCTTCAATATCTGCCATCTCTACAATCAATGCCTGGACTGCTTCATTTACCCTTGGTGTTAACTCTTTTTTCAGTTCATTTAGCGCTGCAGCTGATTCGGCAACAGGTGTGATTTTTTCCTCGAGACGTTCAAGACGTTGGAGAATTTTTTCTTCATTGGTCATTTTACACCTCCTTTAAGCTTTTTGTCGAATCTTGCCGGCTATATTCATCTGGGGCTCCAGGGGTAGATCAAGACCTTTCATCATAAGGTTCCAATAGACCCATCTGAACATCATTTTTCCCCAATAATTGCTGAGGCTGTCTTTGAGCAGGCTAAAGGGTCCCATGCCTGGGAAAGGAAATTTGCCGGGCAGAGGTTCAACATCATAGCTGAAATCAAGGAGTATCGCTTTTTCAAAACCAGATGCAAGAAAACAGGTGGCATGACCATCAAACTTTGGAAGTGCAGCATGACCATCAATTTCTCTTACGATATTTTCAACCAGAGTATATGCCATGTAATGGGCAACAGACCCTGCCTTGGAAGTTGGCACATTGGTTGTATCCCCTATTACAAAAATTCTGTCAAAATCTTCAGCTTTCAGAGTGTGGTTATCTGTAGGTACGAAACCAACAGGATCACTTACTCCAGAGTCAATAAGCATTTTATTTCCCATGTTGGGAGGTATTGTTACCAAAAGATCATACCCTATTTTATCTCCTTTATGGGATTCAATGGTTTTCTCTTTTGCATTAACCTGGGCAAGGTCAAAATGGGGCGTAACTTTTATGTTTTTCTTTACTGCAACCTCGGAAAGAATCTTTGCTGCTACAGGTTTGGTAAATACATTATCAAGAGGAGTCACAAATTCAATCTCAACCTTGTCTCTTACACCATTGACCTGAAAAAACCAGTCCGCCATAAAAACAAATTCAAGTGGTGCAATGGGACATTTAAAAGGAATTTCTGCGATGTTTAAAACAATTTTTCCCGATGAAAAATATTTTAGTTTTTTGTATAGTGCAGTAGCACCTTCCAGTGTATAAAAATCAAAGACATCAGTCCGCCACGCATCAAGCATGCCGTCAATCTCATCTGGAGCAATGTCGCATCCAGTGGAGATAACAAGCCAGTCATAATCATATTTGCCAAGTTTTGTCTGTACACAACGGTTTTTTGGATCAATTTTTACAATATAATCAACAATAAATTCTACACCGGGTGGGATAAATGCTTTTTTAGACTTAATCACATCCTCTGGAGAATAAACACCAAAGGGAATAAAAAGATATCCTGCCTGATAGTGATGACGTTCATCTCTGTCAATGATGGTTATCTGGAGCTCTGATTCCGGCAGCTCCTTTCTCAACATATTAGCAACAATAGTGCCTCCAGCCCCTGCACCAAGAATTAAAACTTTTCTCATGACATACTCCTCCCAAATAAGTAATTAATACAACACCTATAAGACAATACCACAAAGTGGTAGTTTGTCAAATACTTTTTGAAAAGGAATTTATATATGTCTTCATTTAACAAATAATAGTATGGTGCTTTTGTCAGGCAAAAGCTTCTCCGTCCACAATATTTATAGTTCTGGAAGAGTAGGCACTCATCTCTTTATTGTGCGTAACCATGATTATGGTATGCCCATCCTGATTTAATGATTTTAATATCTGCATAATCTCTTTTGCAATCTTGCTGTCGAGGTTTCCAGTTGGTTCATCTGCAAGAATTAAAGGAGGTTTATTAACCAGGGCACGGGCAATGGCGACTCTTTCCTGCTCTCCTCCTGAAAGTTGGCAAGGCAGGCGATTTGCTTTTTGTTCCAGACCTGCTATTTTTAGAACATCCATTGCCATCTGGTTCTGTCTCTTCTTTTTTATGCGAGTAACTGCCATGGGAAGCGAAACATTTTCAATTACAGTTAAATATGGGACAAGCTGAAATGACTGAAAAATAAACCCAATGTATTCGCTTCTGAAATCTGCTCTCTGCTCTGTGGAAAGCTTATAAATATCCATGGAATCAATCAGGAGTTTTCCCCTGGAAGGATGGTTTAATGCACCGAGAACAGAAAGAAGAGTGCTCTTGCCTGATCCGGATTCTCCCATGATGGTAATAAATTCACCGTCATCAATGTAAAAATCCATGTTTTTAATTGCATTTATTGTTGTATCTCCACTGCTATAATTTTTACCAATATCATGTATTTCTATGAGATGTTCAACCTGATTCTCCACCTGACTCATAATTTTTTCCTTTTATAATCTTGCATTTAGAGTGATCTTAATGCTTCACTTGGATCCATGTTGCTTGCTTTATACGCAGGATACAAACTTGCAAGCAAACTTAATCCTACAGCCATTAATACTGATATAATACCAAGAGAAGAATTAACACCGGCAAAGGCGCCATCTTTCATGACAATTGGAATGATTCCATAGGCAACCAGATTACCAAGAATAAATCCAATAATTCCTCCAATAATTCCCAATAAAAGCGCCTCTAAAAGTATAATCTGCATCACATGACCACGTCTGAAACCAATTGCCCGGAATATACCGATTTCCCGTGTGCGCTCATTTACTGAACCCATCATAGTTACAAGCACAAGAAGAGATCCTATAAAGATTACAAGGATGGACACACCCATGCTAAAGGATTTAAATAGTTCAATGGATTGCATTTTTGACATGACTGCCTGTTTCATTGCTGTTACCTTCCCATTGGGGAATTTCTCAGCAATTTGCAGAGTCATTTCAGATATTGGGCATCCCTGGCAAAATGCAGCTATTTCCACCATGGAAATTTTACCCTCTTTACTCAATACTTTCTGGCTTGCCCCTAACTCTGCAATAATAGCATTATCTTCAGAAGCACCTGTGGACTTTAAAACAGTAGCAACCTTAAATTTTTTGCCTGAAAGATTTATTGTGTCACCTACTGAAAGACCGAGTAGTGCAGCTACCTGGGAGCCTAGTATTACTTCATCACTCTTTTGCGGGAATGCACCCTCCTTTTTTATCCACCAGGTTTTTAAGGCAAGCTCTTCTTCAAAGATAACACCCATTAAAAGGACTTTTCTGTCATTAACAATAACAGGGCCTAAAACCTTTGGAGCAATAATGCCCAAATTTTTAGAGTTTTTTATTTTTCTTATATTAACCATGTTTTTTTGATCAAACTCTTTAACTTCATAGCTGACACCGCCAACATCAATGCCACCATAACTTAAAGACAGGTTTTCACTCTTTGGCACCATGATGATATTAGCACCAAACTGGTTCAATCTTTCTTCAATATCTTTAGTCATGCTATCTGTAATTGAAATCAAAGTAACAACAGTTGAAATCCCAATGATAAGACCAAGAACTAAAAAGAGCATTTTGGCTTTTCTGCGTTTAATATTGCCCATGGATATATTATGGAGCTTCAAATTCTTCCTCCTTTTTTAGCGTGCTTTGGCGTTGTCGATGATTAATACGGTTGAGTAAAGTGGCAGAAAGTTTGTTTTTTTGGAAAACTATTATGAATTTGGAGAGATCAACAACTCTTCGGTCAAAAGTAATCACAAGCCTTGTGTCATGTTTATCTTTATTTACAAAAGCCACACCTTCAATACTCTCAATCTCCTTAACAATTGCATCTTTGAAAGTTGCAATATCAAGCTTATAGATAGCATCATCAAGATTTCGAGTGGTTATATAAGAGACAGCCTTTGGGACTGCTACAAAACTAAGGCCAAAAACAATAACACCTACAACAATGGATGCAATGCTTCCAAAGCTCAAACCTCGTTTTCTAATGCCCAGTACTTTTTCTCTCTTATCTCTGTATTTTTCAGAATCATAAGCCATACAAACACCTCTTATTGAGCTTTTAATACTAACTATTTATATTTGCAGTACCAGGAATTTGCATTAATATTTTTCATGGAGACCACCAGGTTATCACCCTCAATCTTCCGTAATAAAGGAGCCGGGTTGCATCCACCTTTTACTTCATTGATCCTGTCCGTAGCAAACCTTCTTCCGCAATTGGTGCAAACCATGACATCACCCTGCTGGACATAACCTTTCCCTGATTTATAACAGACATCACAGGAATCTATGGCCGCCCTGATAATGCCGTCACTGCTTTTAACAACAAAAAATTGTGTCATAACACCATCTTCTGCCTTTGTTTCAAAATAATGAGCTTTACCGTCATCCACATCTTTAACAGGAATATACAGGTTGCCGTTCCGGGGACTTAATGGCTTGAACTTATTGCCAAAAAGGGCAAAACCCGGCTGGGTAATCCCTAAAATGACTAAACATATAAAAATAATTGTAAATCCTCGTTTTAGATTGATCATTTAATGTCTCCTAATTGATATTTTATGTAGTTAATATTTTATTTTTTTGCCTGTGGTGCTGCGCAACACGAACCGCCAACAGAATTATTTGTAGTTTGGTTCGGTGTCGCGCGTGTAGCAGTTGCGGGAGGGGGCCCACCACAACTACTTTGTCCACCACCGCCACAGCCTGAATATAAATTGCGTTTTGCATGAACAACTGCAAAAGATTCTTTTTCAGTAATATCCTGAACAGACTCAATCGTAGCAGGATAACCTTGATCTGTGATTGTTTTTGCTATGGCTTTAGCTGTAAGAGGGGGTAAAAAATCTACAGCAACAAGTTTGCGAAATAGATTTGCGCCAAACCCTGAATAACCTTCTATAGAAGTAAGGCTCTGGTTAATAGTTGAAAAACATCCACCACAGGAAAGATTATCAACATTAAAAATTACCCGCTTTAGCACACCTTTGTCTCCACCCTCAGCAACAACAATCCCTGAAATAACAAAAAAACTAAGCACAGCAATCATCATAATTACAATATATACTTTTTTCAAAACCACCTCCATTAAGTAAAAAAAATTTTTATAACTGGGAAAAGTATTACAAGTCCTGTGCCAAGACTTTAAATAAGCACGATAGTTATGTGTAACCATCTTATATTATAGAATAAAATTATACTGATAGAAATTAGCGTTTATCTTAAAAAAGCTTACTAAGACCTGTTTTGCTATAAACTTGTAGGATATTGTTAACCGGTGTGTAGAATATTCTACAATGCAGAAAAATTAGATAAAAAAGGT
>CAZMEX010000063.1:0-21305 GCA_964565415.1 uncultured Desulfobacterales bacterium
CATTGACTTTTAATACTTTTATCTTTAAGCTGTTTTTTTTATTTATTTTTTTTAAGACGATAAATTATTATGTATTTAAAAATCAACACTGACAATCCTCAAATAAGGCATATAAACAATGCTGTGAGTCTATTAAAAAAAGGTGGAATAATTATATATCCAACTGATACTTTTTATGGAATTGGTTGTGATATTATGAATAAAAAGGCCATTGAAAAAGTTTACCAAATTAAACAACGCAATAAAAAACAACCATTCAGCTTTATCTGTCCTGACTTAAAAGATATCAGCAAATATGCTAAAGTATCAAACTTTGCATATCGAAATATGAAGAGACTATTACCAGGTCCATATACCTTTGTTCTGGCGGGTTCCAGAATGGTTCCAAAAATAATGCTCACAAAAAGAAAAACTGCCGGAATCAGGGTGCCTGACAATTTGATTGCTACAACTATTGCAAAACAACTTGGCAATCCGATTATTTCAACAAGTGCAACTGATATTGATGGTAAAGCTTTGGAAGACCCTGCATTTATTTATGATATGTTCAATAAAAAGGTGGATATGGTTATTGATGGCGGGAAAGTAACCGGTAAAGCTTCCAGCGTAATCTCTTTAATTGATGATATACCGGAAATTATCAGATACGGTGCTGGTAATGTTGATATCTTTAATTAAAGATTGTGTCAGCTCTTTAAAAAAACTTATTTTATCAGGCTTAGGATACACTGGTATGACATCACCTTTTATCTTGGCAAGGTCCCCTGCCAATGTTATTGAATCTTCAAAATTACCTAATTGATCAATTAAATTTAACTCTTTGGCTGTTTGTCCTGTATATATTCGTCCATCAGCAAGTTTTGCCATCTCTTCAGGGTCTATTCCCCGACCTTGAGCTGCATGGTTTACAAACTGCATATGTAACTCATCAACAATATCTTGAAGAAATTGTTTCTCATCTTCAGTAATCTCCCTTACAGGTGAACCAATATCTTTTAATTTACCACTTTTTATCACCACAGCAGACAAACCAATTTTCTTTAATATCTCCTCAATGTTTGTATATTCAATTATTACACCAATACTCCCGGTAATTGTTCCTGGATTTGCAATAATTTTTCTGGTAGCAGAAGCAATATAGTATCCACCTGAAGCTGCAACAGACCCAAGGGATGCGATAATTAATTTCTCTTTCCTGGTTTTCATTATCTCAGTATAGATTTCCTGGGAAGGACCTATACCTCCACCTGGAGAGTTAATCCGCACTATAATAGCTTTTATGGAATCATCTTCCCTGAAATCTTTTATCTCTCTTATGGCTTTTTTAGAGGAGGTTATAACACCGGTTATTTCAACAATACCAATGTTACCATTTTTGTCATACTTACTGGATAGTATGTTTTTTGAGAGGATGGAAGAGCTGAAAGCAAAGATCACAGACATACATAAACAGAAAAAAAGAAATATGGAAGACATGATAATACTATAATATAAAAAAGGGTGTCTTCTTGAAAACATAGTATATCTCCTGGAAATAAAATTAAAAAAAAGGGTCAAATACTAACTCTGCATTCAACCCTTTAAAAATTATATAATAATATTCAAAAAATCCAAATCAGCTTTTTTCCTCTTCATCTTTTTTTTCTTCAGGATCATCTGTCTTGGTTTCTATAGCTTCTTCATTCTCTTTCGCACTGTCTTCTTTAACATCTTCATCTTCTTTAACATCTTCGTCTTTTTTGGCATCTTCGTCTTTTTTGGCATCTTCGTCTTTTTTGGCATCGTCTTTTTTAACTTCTTTATCTTGTGTAGCTTCCACCTCTTTTGGAGCAGCCTCTTTTTTCTCTTCTGGTTCTACTTTTTCAGAATCTGAATCTGATTTCGACTCCTCAACTTTTGCTTTTTCATCAGCTTTGACCTGTTTTTCATCTTTTTCAGTACTCTTTTTATCATTGGTTTCAAGTTGCTCTTTAAGGTTGTCTCTGAGCATTGCACCAAACTGTGAGGTTGCAGGTTTCATATTCTTTGCAAAATCTTCAAAATCTTTTTCGTCATCCTCTTCCAGTCTTTTAATGGAAAGACCAATACGCCTTTCATCACTATTAATGTTCATAACTTTGGCTGTGATTGTGTCATTGA
Organism: uncultured Desulfobacterales bacterium; assembly: GCA_964565415.1. Taxonomy (GTDB): domain Bacteria; phylum Desulfobacterota; class Desulfobacteria; order Desulfobacterales; family Desulfobacteraceae; genus JAIOSM01. The sequence goes on from CAZMEX010000063.1 coordinate 2,140, forward strand.
TTTTAAAGTGGTCTTTTGGGCTGCTTATTTTTTCTTTTGAAATTTCAGAGACATGAACAAGACCTTCAATACCCTCTTCCAGTTCTATGAAAACACCAAAATCAGTAAGGTTAGTAATTGTTCCTGAAATCTCTTTGCCAACTTCATATCTTTCAGCTACAGATTCCCATGGATCAGGTTGAATTTGTTTGATTCCAAGGGAAAATCTTTCATTATCTTTATCAATATCCAGAACAACTGCCTGGATAGTATCATTTTTCTTATAAACTTCAGAAGGATGGTTAATTCTCTTTGTCCATGAAATATCGGAAATATGTACAAGTCCGTCAATATCATCATCAATACCGACAAATAATCCAAACTCAGTAATATTTTTAATTTTTCCTTCGATCACTGTTCCCACAGGATATTTCTGGGAGATAACTTCCCAGGGATTTTCAACAGTCTGTTTTATACCAAGAGAAATCCTTCTGCTTTCAGGTTTGATATCAAGGACAACAGCCTCGATCTGTTCTCCCACAGAAACAATCTGGGATGGATGCCTGATTTTCCTGGTCCATGACATTTCTGATACATGGATAAGTCCTTCAATACCCTCTTCAAGCTCTATAAAAGCACCATAATCTGTGAGGCTGACAACTTTTCCCGGGATCCTTGCACCCACAGGATATTTCTCTTTAGCCACGGTCCATGGATCAGGTGTTAATTGTTTCATACCCAATGAAACACGCTCTTTTTCAAGGTCATAGGAGAGAATTTTTACATTTATTTTTTCTCCAACAGAAAAAAGCTCTGAAGGGTGTTTTACTCTGCCCCATGAAATATCTGTAATGTGAAGAAGTCCATCAACACCTCCAAGATCAACAAAAACACCATATTCAGTAATGTTTTTAATAATACCTTCCATAACCTTATCTTTATCGATGGAAGATAGAGTCTCAGACCTTAACTGGCTTCTTTCTGATTCCAAGATAGCTCGCCTTGATAAAACAATATTATTTCTTTTTCGATTATGTTTAAGTACTTTAAATTCATAGGTTTGACCCACCATCTCATCCATATTCCGTATGGGGCGTAAATCTGCCTGGGATCCTGGTAAAAATGCCTGTAATCCAACGTCTACAGAAAAACCACCTTTAACTCGGGCAATAATTTCGCCTTCAAGCACATCATCATTATCGTAAACATTCTTAATATTATCCCACACCTTGACTTTTAATGCCTTATCTCGGGAGAGTTTAACAATTTCGTCCTCTTCATCCCAGAACTCTATCATGACTTCAACTTTATCATCGCGAACAATAGTCACATTGCCTTTTTCGTCAGTAAATTCCTGAATTGGAATCCGCCCTTCTGATTTATATCCTACATCCACAAGTACAAAAGCTTTATGAATCGCAATAACTGTACCAGTGACTACCTGGCCCTCTTCAAACTGCTTCATGCTGCTCTCATAAATTTCCATTAACTCTTCCATGGTTTCGTCACCGGAAATATCAAAGTCATTTGACTCAACCAGGTTGGCCTCTGATCTTTTTTCCTGGGAAGTCTCTTTGTTCACCTGAGTATCCTCTGATTTCACATCTTCTACAGATTCGTTTTCTACTTCGTTTCCCACTTCTTTCTCTTCTTTGGCAGATTCTAATTCGTTATTGTTCATTTTTTAGTTCTCATTTGTCTAACATGTTAATAATTAATAAAAATTTCTCCCTAACCAATACATAATCCATATAGACTTATATAGATTATAAAATAAACCAAATTATATACCAATAATAAAGAAATAAATCAAGAAATTTTCAAAGTACTATACATTTTATCAACTACCTGTTCTATTGTGAGATTAGTTGAATCAATCAAAACCGAGTCAGCAGCAGGTTCAAGCGGTGATTCTGCACGGGTTGAATCATGGTGATCCCTGGTTGCAATATCTTTTTCAATTTTATTTAAATTGTTTAAAACTTTCAATGGTGAAGAGCCAATAACTTCTTTATAACGTCTTTGAGCCCGTGTTTTTAAATCAGCTATTAAAAAAAACTTATATTGAGCTTCAGGAAAAACAACAGTACCCATATCCCTTCCTTCAAAAACTGCATTATACCTTACTGCAATATCTTTTTGTATGCCAAGCAGGGTTGCGCGAACCATCGGTTCTGCCGAGACTTTTGATGCTAACATTGATATTTCACTGGTTCTTATTTTCCCGGAAATATCACTTGAGTTGCTCATCAATCTAAAATTATTGTTTTTCATTTCACAGTCAAATTTTATATCTTTTAACAATTCAGATAGTCTGTTTTTATCTTTATAATCAATTTTTGCTTTTTTAACTTCCAAGGCAACTCCTCGGTAAAGAGCGCCTGTATCCACATAAACATATCCTATTTTTGATGCGAGTAATTTTGACACAGTTGATTTGCCTGCGCCTGCAGGTCCATCAATTGTTATGGTAATTGTTTTATTCATAAACTAAAGAACCTTTTTTAAAGCTTTAATAAACCTTTTATTTTCATTTAATGTTCCTGCATTCACTCTGATCCAATTGTCAAAACCATAGGATTTCATGGATTTGATAATAACACCAAGCTTTAGAAGTTCATTAAACACCTGGGTGCTGTCTTTTTCAACATTAATCATGATAAAATTTGCCTGGGTGTTAATAAATTGTAAACTGATTTTATCCAATTCAAGTTTTATAAAATCTATTCCCTTTAAAATAAAATCAATACTTTTATTTAAAAAATCAACATCGTTTAATGCTGCAACCCCTGCTGCCTGGGCAAGGGAATTTACATTAAAAGGGGGTCTGATTTTATGCAGAACATCAGCGATTTGTTTATCCATGATGCCATATCCAAGGCGAAACCCGGCAAGTCCATATGCTTTTGAAAATGTTCTTAAAGTAACAATTCTGTTATCAAACAGAGGTTTTTCAAGGGAGTTGAAAATTGATTCATCCCTGACAAATTCAAAATATGCTTCATCTAAAATAATTAAAACATTTTGTGGGACCTTATTTGCAAATTTTTTAAAATCAGATTTTGTTATAATACACCCTGTAGGATTAAAAGGGTTGGTTAGAAAGATCATCCTGGTTTTTTCATTAATTTTTTCAACCATTTTATTAAAATCAATATTAAAATCTTTTAAAGGCACCATAACAGGTATGCCTTTTGCTATTTTTACACAGATTTCATACATGAGAAATGAAGGGAAAGGCATTAGTGCTTCATCATCAGTATCAAGAAATGCATTTGCAAGAAGAGCAATTATTTCATCGGACCCATTGCCAATTACAACATTTTCATTTTTTACCTTATATTTTTCTGCAATTGCCTTGGAAAGATCATGCCCTCTTGGATCTGGGTAACGATTCATAAAAGAGAGGTTTTTTAAGACCGCATCTTTCACTAAAAGGGAATGTCCAATTGGGTTTTCATTGGATGCAAGTTTAACAGAATCTTTAATACCAAGTTCTCTTTCAAGCTCATTGATCGGTTTGCCGGGTTCATAGGCTTTAATTAATTTCATCTGACGACTATATTTAAACTTCATTTGTAATACTCCATAATGTGAAAAATTTCATTTTTAGTCACTATTTGATATTTTGTCAATCATTGTGGTAAAAAGAGGGATGAAACCAAACGTATTAACAGGCATTGATAATTTCATTGATGACCCTCCTGACTATCTTTATCACATGAGGCTGGGTCTGCTTTGCAATGGCTCTTCAATCAGCTCTGACTTTGTTCACACCTCAAAAATAATAAATAGACTGTTTCCCGATAAATTAAAAGCTCTGTTTTCACCGCAACATGGATTTTATGCTGATAAACAGGATAATATGATCGAATCAAACCACTCAAAGGAAAAAAAACTCAATATTCCAATTTTTTCTCTCTATTCAGAATCAAGAATTCCAAAAAAAGAGATGTTTGATCTTATTGACTGCTTAATCATTGATCTCCAGGACACGGGATGCAGGGTATACACTTTTATTTATACCATCTCTTATTGCCTGGAAAAGGCAGCTCAATACAATAAAAAAGTCATTATCCTGGACAGACCTAACCCTGTTGGAGGTACAGAGATTGAGGGTAATATTTTAGAAGATGCATTCAAGTCATTTGTCGGAAGATACCCAATACCCATGCGCCATGGCATGACAATTGGTGAAATTTCCATGTTTTTCAATAAAACCTTTAATATAAATTGTGACCTTGAGATTATAAAGCTTAAGGGCTGGCAAAGAGAGATGTATTTTTCCGATACATCCCTTGAATGGATACTTCCTTCACCAAACCTTCCCACATTTTTATCATGTTTAGTATACCCAGGGCAGGTAATTTTTGAAGGAACAAATATTTCTGAAGGCAGAGGTACAACTATACCATTTGAAATTTTTGGAGCACCCTTTATCAAAAGTTTTGAGCTTGCAGAGCAAATTTCCAAGAGAATCAAAGCAGTTCATTTCAGACCTGTTCAGTTTGAACCAGTTGCAGGTAAATGGGCAAATAAAACATGTAATGGATTACATATCCATGTGATGGACAAAAAAAAATATAAACCTTACAAATCCTCATTAATAATATTGCAACAAATAATAAAGCTTTATGGAGATGCTTTTGAATTCAAACCACCTCCCTATGAATATGAATATAATAAACTTCCCATGGATTTGATTCTGGGCAGTAAAAAAATTAGAAAACAGATCGAAAATATGGAAAATATAGATGAAATAGAACAATCCTGGCAAAAAGAGCTAAACTATTTTAAAAAAACCTCAAAAGAGTTTTATCTTTATGGATGATTACAAAACCTACAACGGAAAATTATGGAAAAGATTAAGCTTTAACAGTAACAAAGTATGGGTTCTTATGAATGAGGACAAATCTTTTTTTGAAAAAGAGAATAAATTGTTAATTAAATATAATCTAAAGCAGGATTATGAATATTTGATTAAAAAAGAGAACATCAAGCCTCTATCCCAGGCAATTCCAAAAAAAAATCCAAAAAAAATAAAAAAAAATAAACCTCTGAAAGATGACCACCATCCAAGTCATGATCAAAATATTGTTACTATCTATACAGATGGAGCTTCTTCAGGCAACCCCGGACCTTCAGGGATTGGTGCTTATCTGATATATAAAAACAGAGAAAAAAAAATTTCCGAATACATTGGCAATGCTACTAACAATATAGCTGAACTCAAAGCCATAAAACGTGCATTGGAAGAGATGAAAAAATTTGATATCCCCATATCTATTTATACTGATTCCCGCTATTGTCTTGGTGTTTTAACTCAGAACTGGAAAGCAACAGCAAACAAAGAGCTTGTTGCAGAAATTAAAAAATTAATAAATAAATTCAAATGTGTTAAAATTATTAAAGTAAAAGGACATGGTGGTATACTGGGGAATGAAATAGCTGATGATCTTGCAACTTCAGCAATTAAGTAAAATCTTTCACATCACTGATATTCCATACCCCCATGGTTAAATATGGTTTTCACATTGATATTTTGATTTGCCAGAAACACAAACTTTATTCGTCCTACAATAAAAGTTTTTAAAAGTATAGTAGATGGTATCTTGATGTGTTCCTTCTGTCCCAATGTTACAAGAGCAACATTATTATGGTCTGCATCAATAAAGTACCCCATATTTTTTTTGTCACTAATCACAGGGAGATCTTTTTTAAGATAATAAAAGGATGCACCTCTTATACGTTCAAGAGGCTTAAACAGTTTAACGTGTACTCCTTTGGCATCAAGCTTTTTACAATATTCAAATACAGATTTATAAGAATAATCTTTATTAATAAAAGGAGATAGCCATATATTATATATAAATAAAACAAGAGAGATAGTTGTTACAAGTAATTTGAAAAGCATCTTAAATTTTTTTTTGCAGAAGGCCTGGCAGGATAAAATAGTGAGCAATGTTCCAGGTAAACAGATAACAATTGATGATAGAAAAGAGTGTTTATAATAGATAAATAAAATTCCTGCTCCCATTGAAAGAAAAGCAAGAGCTATAATTAAAATGATTGAGGGAATAAAAAAAATATTTTTTAGTGCATCACTGTTTTCCAGTATGTCTCCTATTGCTGATCCAACAAGGAGTGCTGCTGCGGGATATAGTGAGAGTAGATAAATACCTCTTTTTCCGGAAGAGAAAGAGAGCAGAATAAATGGAGCAATGAACCAAAGTAAAAAAAATATTGGCGATTTTTTTTTCTTTGGTTCTTTTGTCTCTACAAAATGATAAGCCAGGGCAAAGGGCAGGAAAATTACCCAGGGTGTAAAGTGTTTTGGAAAACTCTTAATATAAAAATAAAAGGGCTCATGGTGACCGCCATAGGCATTGATAAATCTGCCAAAATTATTAGACCATACTATTTCATAAACTGCATTCCATCCAAGTGCGTTGTGTAAAAAATATAGCCATACACTTATTGGAATAAGGCTGATTACAATACCAGTCAATAGAAGAACCCATTCTTTAAAAATAAATTGCGGTCTTAATAAAAGCCAGGCAAATAACCCAGATAAAGGGATAGCAAGACCAACAAGTCCTTTTGTTAATAAAGAACAGGACAGGGAAATAATAAAGCAGACATACCAATACCATTTAGTGACATCTTGCATGGAACTGCTGTATTGATAAAAACAAACCATGGAAGACGTTATAAACAGGCAGAGCACCATATCTGTGGCACAATTATGTCCTAGACTGAAAAACCCTGTGGTTGTTGCAAGTGCCAGGGCAGATATAAAAGCTGTAAAATTGGAAAATCCTGCTTTGCAGGCAATAAAAAAAACAAGGAAAACACAAAGAACTGCTGCTGTTGCAGATGGTAGTCTTGCAGCAAAATCATTAATCCCAAACAGGTTAAAGCAGGCTGAACCAATCCAGAAATACAAGGGTGGCTTTTCAAGAAAGGGTTCAATATTTAATCTTGGCACTACTAAATCACCGGAAATTGCCATTTGGGCAGCAATGCCTGCAACTCTGTTTTCTCCTGAGCCCTGGAGTTGATAGCTGTCAAGACCTGAAAAAAAAATAGAACTTGAAAATACAATAAGAATGAAAAAATATTCAATAAAGTGTCTCTTTTGTTTTTGATGGAATGCCATACTATTCATTGTCATTGCCAAGCCTTTTATTATAACGAAAATTTAAGGTTTTCCAGTTCTTTCTTATTTGGGATTTAACAGAAACATATGAAGAAAAGATGAAGAATTAAATCATAATTAATAATGATTTAAAAAATTGTATAACTGAGACGATCAAACAGGATTTTGACGTACAGAATTTATTAATTGGGGTGTGGAATATATCAGGCATGAGAACAAAAAAAGGGGTGTGAATAAAAATTTCATTTACACCCCTATTTTTTTAAAAAAATTGCCTATTTATTTATTTTTCAACTCTTCAAGCTCTTTTTCTAAATCAGCAATTCTCTCTTTATCATTATCTTTATCTGTATCTTTATCAATGTCTATACCTTCCTCATTTTTCCAGGTATCTTTCAGCTCATCAAATCCTAAATAAAGGGCAAGACTGCCGCCGATTAATAAGACGAAAGGTACAGTGCCTTTTAAAATTGCCAATAAGTATGGGAACCAGACACCGATTCCCACAAGACCAAGAACAACTGCTATAGCACCACCAATAATAATTTTCATATAATCTCTCCTTAATAGAATTATTAAATTGATAAAGCAAAAAATGCTTAAAATATATAATATGACATGTTTAAGAAATTACCATAACCTATATTGTAAAACAAGATAAATTAAGAAAATTTAAAGTATAAATATTGCCATTCTTCTGGTGATTTGGTATTTAATTATAAATTATTTTAAAAGGCCTCCCAAATGAAATGGTTCAAAAACTTAAAAACTGATATTCAAAATACCAAGTATAAATGGCGTAAATTTATTGATTACCTTTTGAGCAACACCTATGAATATTACTCATGTCTATATCCTGGAAATTCAGGCATACTCATTAAATTTTTCATTGAAAAATTCCTTTTAAAAATTAAGATTGATGAGTATAATTTGTCAAAAATCAAAGATGTACAAGACAAAGGTATTGTTATTTATGCAAGTAAACACAAAACTCTTTTAAATTTTTTATTCTTCCATACTGTATTGAAAAAAAATAACCTTGCATACCCTGAAATTGGTTTTGATTTTAAATTTATTTTTTTACAACCGATAAAAAGATTTTTTAGAATAGTTATTGCTAAAGTTGATTACTATTTCCATCACTTCAGGGATAAAGACCCTTATTCTTCTGGATATATAACAAAGCAGATTTTAAGTGGCAAATCAGGCTTTCTTTTTCTTATTGAAGAGAATGCTTTTTACAAAAGATTTATTAAATCATCCCCTGATCCATTAACCCTATTAATCAATATGCAGGAAAAAATTGATACTCCGATTTACATAATACCGGAAGCTTTGATTTTTGGAACAAATCCCACACGCAAAACATTAACTTTTTTTGATATTATTTTTGGTACAACGGAAAAACCCAAAAAAATCAGAAAAATATTCACAATTTTAAAAAATCCAAAAAAAATCAGTGTTGAGATATCTGATCCGGTTAACTTAAAAGAATTCCTTGCAAAGCCTGAAGTTATTTCCCTTGCATCTGAATTTCAAACACACATGCTACGAAGCCACCTTGTTGAACTTACCAACAATCAGATCAGAAGTGTTATTGGACCACAGATTAAAACAAAACAGGAAATCACAGAAGATATTCTTACTGACAAATATCTACAGGAGTATCTTGCTGATTATTCATCAAAAGAGAATAAAACTTTAGCCCAGACCCGAAAAAAAACAGCCGCATATATTAATGAGATTGCCGCAAACTATAATATAAAAGCTATTCAGGTGTCCTACATAATATTAACCTGGGTTTTTAAACATATTTTTGATGGAGTTGTGATTGATCAGGAGGGACTTGCTAAAGTTAAGGAGGCATCCAAGGAATCACCTTTGATCTTTGTACCCTGCCATAAAAGCCATTTGGACTATCTGCTGATACCCTATGTAATGTTTGCAAATAAAATGCCCACACCTCACATAGCAGCAGGGAAAAACCTCTCTTTTTGGCCATTGGGACCACTTTTCCGTGCTTGTGGCGCGTTTTTCCTGAGGAGAAGTTTTAAAGGAGCTACTCTATATAAAAAAATTTTTGATGCGTATATTACAAAACTTCTCAGTGAAGGTTTTAATATAAAAATATACATAGAAGGTGGAAGAAGCAGGTCAGGTAAACTTTTATCTCCAACCTTTGGATTGTTATCCATGGTGTTCAATGCATATCTCAGTCATGCCTGCAATAACCTTATGTTTGTTCCAATTTATGTGGGCTATGACAGAGTACTTGAAGAGGATGCCTACTTAAAAGAGCTTGAGGGTGGTAAAAAAGACCCCGAGAGTGTTTCACAAATCTTTAAAGCACGAAAGCTTTTAAAACGAAAATACGGTAAAGTCTATATTAAATTTGATGAACCAATATCGTTAAAAGATTACATCGGCAGTAAAACCAGCTCTAATGTTTATCCTGGAACCGATGAGGCAAAAACAATAATTCAGGATTTAGGATATAAACTTGTTAACTCTATCAATTCAATATCCATTGTTACACCCCACGCCATAATTGCAAGTGCTGTTCTTAATAATAATAAGGGCAAATTCTTAAAAAGAGAGATTCTATACAAAACCCAGGCGTATATGAATTTTCTCTCGTTCTTTGATATAGAATTGGCTGACACATTAAATATAGATCCTGACAGCTCGCTGAATCATGTTATCAATCTCTTTATTTCACGTAATTTTCTGGAGTTAGCAGATGAAGATGAAGGTGAGATTACAGATGATACATATCTCATAGTTAAGCATAATAAGCGCCCCATACTTGATTATTACAAAAACAACTCCCTCTCATTTTTTATCCCTGCTGCTTATACTGCCATGGCAATACTTGAGACTGAAAGTTTTCAGTTTTCCACAGATCAATTAATTGAAAGATATAAATTCCTCCAGGCTCTTTTTAAGGATGAATTTCCCTTTGATGAGAATAAGAGCTGTGAAAGCTCAATATCAGGCTGTATTAAAGCTTTTTTGTATGATGGCATTATTTTACCTGATAAAAACCTCTCGGACTCATACAACATAACTTCATCCGGGTTAAAAAAAATAAAATGCTTTGCTGAATTCTTACTGCCTTTTCTTGAATCCTATAAAACAGTAACATATTATTTTCAAAAATATGCAAAAGAGGAGCACGAACCAAAGGAGAGAATAAAAAAGATTCAATCCATGGGTTTAAAAATGTATAAACAAAATATTGTTTCATTAAAAGAGTCATTGTCCAAAATAAACTTTATCAATGCATCTGAATATTGCATAAAAAATGGTATTTCAAATCCAAAAAATCAAGCTGAATTGAAAAAATTACAACAGATCATTCAAAACATAATTTTATTGATTACTTCCTAGAATTATGAAGTGCTTGATCCTGGCTGCGGGTTTTGGGAAGAGACTTTTACCCCACACTGAAATCATACCCAAGCCTCTTTTTAAAATCGACTCAAAGCCTGTTATTGGTCACACCATTGAAAAACTGATCCAACATGGCTGTACCCACATTATTATAAACACCCACCATCTCCATGGGAAAATAGAAAACTATATAAAGGAGAGTAATTATCCAATAAAAATTCATACGATTTTTGAACCTGAAATATTAGAAACTGGTGGTGCTGTTAAAAACACACGCGCTTTTTTTAAAGATTCTCCTTTTCTTATTATTAACAGTGATATTTTATTTGATATTAATCTTGCAGAACCAATCAAAACTCATATTGATAATGATAATCTTGCAACCTTACTTCTCCACAAACATGATAAATATAATAAAATTGAGATCGATAATAACAATTTCATTAAAGATTTTAACTCAGTAAAAAACCCTTTTGCTTTTACTGGTATCCAAATAGTGTCACCAAAAATTTTTACCCTGATGCCTGATAATAAGAAATTTTCTATTATTGAACTCTATAAATCCTTGATTGAACAGAAAATTAAAATCAATGCTTTTATAATTAAAGGTAATTATTTTTGGGAAGATATTGGTACAACTCAAACATATAAGATGTCATGTATTAAATACCAGGCTTGTTCAATGCATGGTTGCAACCTCCATTGCCTGAACAGGATAAACGTAAAAAAACTTACAGGTGACGGGTCAGACAGAAGATGGTACCGCATAAAAATTAATAGAAAAACCTATATTGCCAGTGACCATGGCATTAATACTTTAAATCACAATTCAGTTGATGCTGATTTTCCAAGCCAGCTTAACTCTTTTATTAAAATTGGTAATCATTTATATAATAAAAAGATAACTGTCCCAAAAATTCTTAATTTTGATTCTTTTTCAGGAGTTGCAATTGTTCAGGATCTTGGTGATATTCATCTTAAAGATGTTGTTTTAAGATCAAAACCGAAGAGTGATATTTTTGACTGGTACAAAAAAGTATGTGATTCTCTTGTAATGTTTTCATCCAATGGATATCAAAATTTTGATAAAAGCTGGACCTGTGAAACAGATGAATACACAAAGCAGGTAATCCTTGAAAAAGAGTGCCGATATTTTATAGACAGCTTTGTAATAGATTATTTAAAAAGAGATACTCAATATGAGACATACTTAAATGAGTTTAAATTTATTGCTGAAAACTGTATAAAATCTGCCCATGTTGGTCTTATGCACAGAGATATGCAGTCAAAAAATATTATGATCAAGGATAATACCATTTTTTTCATTGATTTTCAGTCTGCACGTAAAGGACCAATAGAATATGATTTGGCATCACTCTTAATTGACCCATATGTTAAACTTGACCAAGACCTGAAAGAAAAAATATTAAGCTATTTTATCGAAATATTATCGAAAAATCACAATTTTGATACAAAACTTTTTTTAAATTGTTATAAATATTGTTGTGTTGCAAGAAATTTACAGATACTTGGTGCATTCAGTTATTTGAGTAAAGTGAAGAAGAAAAAACAATTTGAAGCTTTTATTCCATATGCATTAAATACCTTAAAACAACATATTAATCTAATTGATACAACTAAAACAGCAGGATTGAATACATTTATTAAAAAATTACACTTAAAATTATGAAAGCATGATTATGAAAAAAATTAATTTAATGATTAACGGGCTTCCTGGGAATGTTGCAAACACAATTGCAAAACACTCTTTAACTGATGAAAGATTCACCATTGTACCCTATTCTCTTACAGGTCCTGATATTCAGGATAAAACACATAAAATTGACAATGTAGAGATATTGCTTGTAAGACCAGACATGAGAGATGAAAAGATAAAAAACATTCAAAAACAGTATAGTGATATTTATACCATTGATTTTACCCATCCAACCTGTGTAAATTCAAATGCTCTTTTTTACATTGAAAATAAACTGCCGTTTGCAATGGGAACAACAGGTGGAAACAGAGAAAAACTTAAACAGGATATTATAAAAGGATCAATACCTGCTGTAATTGCCCCTAACATGGCAAAACAAATTGTGGGTTTCCAGGCAATGATGGAATATGCTGCCAATACTTTTCCTGATCTTTTTAAGAGTTTTACTCTTGAAATCGAGGAGAGCCATCAGCAGGGAAAAGCTGATACGAGTGGTACTGCCAAGGCTATGGTTCAATATTTTAACAAGCTTGGATTGGATTTTTCCAATAAAGATATTCAAAAAATAAGGGATCCTGAATTACAGAGAAATCAATGGAAAATACCTGAAGAACATATTGCAGGTCATGGCTTTCACACATATAAATTAAAATCTGAAGATGGGAATTGCACATTCAGGTTTGAGCATAATATTTGCGGCAGGGATATCTATGTATCAGGGTCTTTAGATGCAATACTGTTTCTGCATAAAAAAGTTTCCAAATCCAATAGACCTGCCAGTAACTATTTTACCATGATAGATGTTTTGAAAACAGGCTTGACAAAATGAGTATGTTTACCAAAATCATATTAATTATCTTTGCTGCGGCATACCTTATAAGCCCCATTGATATCATTCCTGACCTGTTTGTGCCTTATTTGGGATGGCTTGATGATACGTTTATTATCGGGATAATTATCTATATGCTAAGATATGGCAAGCTTCCTGATTTTAAATATTTCCCACGTCTTTTTAAATCTTCACAAAAAAATAGTGACCCTTTTGAAGTGTTGGGAATCAGCAGGAATGCAACAAAAAAAGAGATTCAAAAAGCATATAAAGAAAAAGCAAAACTATATCATCCAGATAAGGTCTCGCACCTGGGAGAGGAGTTACAAAAAATGGCAAACATTAAATTTCTTGAGATTCAAAAAGCATATGATTTATTAATGAAATGAGCAACTCCTTGACAAACACACTCATCTCTGATTTAAAACAAGTTATTAAAATATTAAATTAGGATTTTTTTTGGCTTCAATAACTGAAATACTCACTCTTGTTGTAATAATTATTGCTATCCTTATAGTGCCTAAAATGTTCAGGCAGGAGACAAAAACCAAATCCAAAAAAAAAATGTCCATAAACTCCCTGTCTGTATTTACACGTTTTGGTATTGTTATTTCAATCCTCATACCAATTATCTCAGCTCTATTTTTTCAACCCTGGAAAAAAGATCTTGTTTTATTCATTCTTACTGGAATTATACCACTGATTGCAGGATGGGGTGTTTTCTGGATGTTTGCAGGATCAAATAAAGCCAAAGCAAAACAATAAATAACTTAAAGCTATATTTAATCGATATCCACCCAGTATTGAGTCCAACCACACCGCTCTTTATAAGGGTAGTTCATAAGCTTGGTTGCAATAATCAAAAAGTCTTTTCTACGTATCACCAGATATGAAACCTTCTTTTTTTCAAATATCTCTTTAACTCCAACAGCAACAAATAATTTTATATGCTCCTTTTCGACCCAGCACTCAACTGCACCAGTGAAAATTATTAGGTCACCCTCTTTTTTAATATCAAAAAAATCTACCATGGTAATTGTAAAAGGTTTTCCATTAAAATAATTTTTTGCACTTGTACGAGTAAGTTCACACCTGATAAAATTTTCAAAACAGGCTTTTTTTTCACTATATTCAGCATCACCTGCAAAAGAGACCTCACCAGACAATATCAAACAAAATATTATAAGAATTAAGAGAGAGGGTAAAATTGGTTTGAATAATTTATTTTTCATATTTTAAATATTATTTTTTTAATGATTTTATTATTGTTCTACTCAAGTTTTCAAGGATTACAGGTTTTACAATCACATTGTCCATTCTTGCAAAATCATTGAAAAGCCGATCATTTATTTTTTTATTTTTGTAGGCTCCACCTACTATTATGGGTGTTTCAGGGGACAAATTTTCAAGGGTTTCAACAAATTTCATCTTTTTAAAACCCTGGATATCATAATTTGCAATCACCATGAGAAAATTCTCAGGCTGAATTTTAAATACCCTTAAGGCTTCTTGTGAATTCTCTAAAAAAGTAACTGAGTATCCCACATCATTAATAATCTGTTTTAATAATTTTCTTCTTTTAATATTATTATCAACAATCAAAATATGCTTTTTATCACTGATAATTTTTAATTTACCTGTTGAGCTGTCACTGCCCCATATATTATCATTTACTGAATAAACCGATGCCACATCAATAATGTATACTTTTGAGGAGATGAAATTATTATTATCTTTATCATCAATTTTTATCATCAATTTTTTACTGTTTGCAATATACTCTCTCAGCCATGTTCTATAGCGAAAGTTATCTCCCTTCAGAACTAAAATTTTTTTTCCTGCAATGGAGTTGATCTGAATCGAATGATATATTTGTAAATGGTGTTTATAATCTTCAGTCTCTTCGTTATAGTTCTCTGCCAGGCAATCAACTATATAATCCCGGGCAGACCCTATAACCGGAAAAACAATCAGACAGACAAGGATAATTATTATTTTTTTCATTGGTTTATACTTTTTATAATTCTAATAGTAAGAAAACAGTTGCATAAAAGAGTAGCTCTCAATAAAAGATATCGGTTAATTATTGGCATTACTTAAAAAATAAAAAAAACTCAATCGAGTTTATGTGCTTTTACTCTAAATCTTCTTGTAATAATTTCAATTATCTCTTCTGAACTTGTTTCAATGGGCTTGTTGCTGACCTCTATCATGGAATACCCTTTGGATATAAAATATTTTCTTGCTATTTTTATCTCTTCTTCTATATCTTTTTTTAATGCGTATGAAGTAACTTCTGAAACTCCAAGGCTTTCCTGCCTCATTTTTCTGTGGGCAAAAAGCTGCTCCGGATTTATATCAAGGGCAATGATTCTCCTCCTGTCTATCTTATTTAAGATATCAGGCATGGGTATTGAGGGTACATAGGGAACATTTGCAACTTTCCATCCTAAAACAGACATATACATGGACAGTGGTGTTTTACCTGCCCTTGATAATCCAACAAGTATCACTTCTGCATTGGGAAGATTAGCAGGGTTTACACCATCATCCTGGGCAAGGGCAAACTCAATTGCAGAGACCTGAGTTAAATTAACCTGGTGAATCTCTCTGTATAAACCTGGTTTTTCCAGTGGTTTCCTATCGAGAAATGCCTCTATTTTTGAGATTACAGGTCCCATCAGGTCAATTGTTACAATTCCGACATCAATACCCTTACGAGTAATATATTGTCTTAATTTGGAATTAACAATTGTATGGACTATAAGGCTTTCACTATCTATAACTTTTTCAATAAGCTCGTCTACATTATCTTCATTTCTGATATGTGGGACTTTAACAACTGTTATTTCATTGTTTGGGAATTGTACGAGTATACTTTGAACAAGGTGGTATGCATTAAGTCCTTCACCGCATGAAGCAATATAAATCATATGAAAATTTTTTTCTTCACTCTTTATCACCATAAGAATTCCTTTTAAAGATTTGAAAAATGTATTACTATAAAGAATATTATATTAACGTAAACTTTGAGTCAAATTGGAGAGAGAAATGACACATGAAGATGCAGGTCACTATGCAAAAAAACATCAAGGTATAGAAATTGATAAAACCATCGGGGAAAAACTTAAAAATAATTCCAAAGATAAAAAGATATCATGCCCGGCAATGCACCTTGTTGCAACAGAATTGTCAGTCACACCTGAAAAAACTGGTATCCAGGCAGATCTGCTTGAGCTGAGACTTAATCATTGCCAACTTGGTCTTTTTGGATGGGACAATTCTCCTTCAGGAAAATTACCTCCAGGAAAACTAATTGATAAAACCATTCAAATTTCTGACTCTCTTGAAAAAGAGCTGCAAACAGCTGTTATTGATAACCGCATAACATGTATTAAAGCATGGGATGTTGCAAAAAAACTTAAAATGAAAAGAGTTGATGTCGCGTCTGCATGTGAAAAAAGAGGAATTAAAATCAAAAAATGTCAGCTTGGTGCATTTTAGCTTTTTTAATATTTTTGCTGTAAATTTTCATGGTTAGCAATTGTTTTTGCATAAGCTCAACACTTAAAATTATCCTCCGGGACTAAAATTAGTTTTTTGCAAAGCACGCTTTTTCCTCTTTCTCTTCTGCTTTCTTATTTTATTTATTTTGCTTAACTCATGTGAACTCACACCTGATTTGAATTGTTCAATTTTCTCAATTAAAAGTTTTAAAGCTTTATATCGATTCAAAGCTTGAGATCTTGTTTTACCGTATTTGACAGAAAGTTTAGTTGGTAAATGCTTTAAAAAAACTGCACTGCAGGACTTATTGACTTTCTGCCCTCCCCTGCCCGAAGATTTAATGAATTTTTCCTCAATATCATTAGTATCAATACCCATTTTTTTTATTCTATTTTCCAGAATAATTAATTTTTCTTTTTTTGGACCCATAATTTACAAAAAATTATTAAATGAAATATTGTTTAAAAGAATCAATGACAATTTTCAAATCATCACGATTAACATCAAGATGAGTTACAAGCCTGAGCAGATCAGCCCGGGAGATTAACACTCCTTTATCTTTCATAAAATCTATAAGATCAACACACTCTTTTTTAATTTTTACAAAAATCATATTGGTCTGGGATAAATCATATCTCACATCTAATTGATCAATTTCAGATAAACCTTTTGCAAGAAATTCAGCATTGTCATGATCCTCAGCAAGCCTTAAAACATTATTCTCAATGGCATAAATACATGCTGCTGCTAATATTCCTGCCTGGCGCATCCCACCACCAAGCATCTTACGCCATCTTCGTGCTTTTTTAATCTCCTCTTTTGTTCCGCATAGGGCAGAGCCAACTGGCGCACCAAGCCCTTTAGAAAAGCAGACAGACACAGTATCAAACCTGTGTGATATCTCTTTGACATTAACACTCTGTTTTATTGCAGCATTAAAAATTCTTGCACCATCCAAATGAAATTTCAAATTATTATCATCACTAAAAATTTTTGCCTCATCCAGATAATCCATGGGGAGCGCTAATCCTGAATGTGTATTTTCAAGACAAAGCAGTTGGGTTTTTGCAAAATGATAATCATCGGGTTTGATAAATTGTTCTACTTTTTTCAAATCCAAAGTCCCGTTTTTTTCAAAATCAAGGGGCTGGGGCTGGATACTGCCTAAAACTGCAGCTCCGCCAGCTTCATATTTATAAGTGTGTGCAAGCTGACCCACAATATATTCATCACCTCGGTTACAATGTGTTAATAATGCCAAAAGATTAGTTTGTGTTCCTGATGAGGCAAAAATAGCATCTTCCATACCAAGCATATCAGCAATGATTTCTTCAAGATTGTTTATTGTAGGGTCTTCACCATAAACATCATCGCCAGTGTCCGCTTTTATCATAGCCTGGAGCATATCTTTGCCGGGCTTTGTTACTGTGTCACTTCTAAGATCAATCATTTTACTCTCCGATTATTTTAACTAAAACCCGTTTCTTTCTTCTACCGTCAAACTCACCATAAAAAATCTGTTCCCATGTACCAAAATCCAGTTTTGCCTCGGTAATGGCAATAATACTTTCTCTACCCATGATCTGCCTTTTCATATGTGCATCAGCATTATCTTCACCAACATTATGTCGGTATTGAGAAACCGGTTCATGGGGTGCTAATTTTTCCAGCCATAGATCATAATCATGGTGCAACCCTGATTCATCATCATTTATAAACACCGAAGCTGTAATATGCATTGCATTGACAAGTACAATTCCTTCAACAACACCGCTTTCATCTATGCACTTTTGAATATCAGAAGTAATATTGATAAAAGCCCTCCTTGTTGGAACCTCAAACCATAACTCTTTTCGATATGTTTTCATAAAAATCATTCCATTTAACAGTAATTAGTATAGAGAATAGACCATATACAATAATATTTTTCAAGAAAAGTAATAGTTTGTCTGAATATCTACCAGGCATTACTCTGTGCTATTCAAAAACTAATCTGGACATGGGTTCTGTAATTGTGATTTACCAAAGTATGGTCGTACCTTTTGCCAAATTAGCCATCGAACGATTTTGTCCTTTTTTTGCATTTTCCCAAATAAAGAATGTATTTTGGAGAGTATTTTCGCCCAAATCTGTGTAATTCTTTGCGCTGCCTACTATATATAGTATTTTTCTCTTATGACGTATCTGGTGAAATAAGCAAAAATAAAGGGAAGCAAAATATAATGTATTTGCTTTCCCATGTTTGCCATAAGCCTATTAAAGATTATTTAATTGCTTATAAGCCTGATGAGCTCAGAAGCAGTTTTTGCCTTTTTTATGGATTTTTGTATTGCTTTTAATTGATGTATATTTTTAATATTTTTTATGATGGATATGGCTGATTTTGTATCAGGTGTATCACCATATTTCATATCAATGGCAAATCTAAGTCCTTGTTCAAGTCCTTGTTCAAGTCCTTGTTCCAGACCTTCATTCCTGAGTTGTTCCGCAAGTGTCATGATAATATCTCCTTTCCCTTTAGGCAATGTGTTTTTTACTTTGGAAACAAGTTGTTCGGTTGTAATATTTTCAACATTGCTTAA
>CAZMEX010000064.1:0-21292 GCA_964565415.1 uncultured Desulfobacterales bacterium
TGAAAGCTATATACCAAGATATGCTTTTTGAACATCATCATTGGCAAGAAGGTTAGCACCTGTATCAGTTAATGTAATGGTACCTGTTTCCATAACATAACCACGGTGTGCTGCTTTAAGAGCAAGATTGGCATTCTGCTCAACAATAAAAATTGTAGTGCCGTGTTCTTTATTGATTTTTTTAATAATATCAAAAATCTGTTTAACAATTATTGGAGCAAGACCTAGAGACGGCTCATCAAGAAGCAAGAGTTTTGGTCGTGCCATAAGAGCCCTTGAGATTGCGAGCATCTGTTGTTCGCCACCGCTTAATGTCCCGCCGGTCTGGTTCTTTCTATCGGCAAGAATCGGGAATAAGCCATAGACATAGTCAAAATCTTTTTCTATCTCCTCCTTGTCATCTCGTAAAAAGGCCCCCATATCCAGATTTTCAGCCACTGAAAGATGAGGAAAGATTCTTCTTCCTTCCGGGACCTGACTTAAACCCAAGGCAACAATCTTATCAGGACCAAGGCGTGTAATATCCTGACCCTTGAACTCAATCGTACCCTGTTTAGCAGGAACAATGCCACATGTTGTCATTAGGGTAGTAGATTTGCCTGCTCCATTACCCCCGATAAGAGATACAATTTCCCCTTCATTGATTTCAATATCAATACCCTTAAGGGCCTGAATATTTCCATAATATGTATGTATATTTGTTAATTTAAGCATCTTCATCTCCAAGATAGGCCTTGATTACCTGTGGGTTATTTTTAATTTCCTGGGCAGTACCTTCAGCAATCTTTTTACCATAGTCAACAACATGAATATTATCAGACAGACTCATGACAAGCTTCATATCATGTTCAATAAGTAAAATTGAGACATCTTCATTATCCCTTAACCAGATAATAAGGTCATCCAGCTCCTTTGTCTCCTGGGGGTTCATTCCTGCAGCAGGTTCATCCAGCAACAATAAAAATGGGTCTGTGGCAAGGGCTCTTGCAATCTCAAGTCTTCTTTGGGCACCATAGGGCAGATTAATTGCCATCTCATTTACATATTGGTCAAGCCCAATTTTTTCAAGAATTTCATAACTGTCGGTAACTGCCTGCTGTTCTTCAAGCCTCTGGCTTTTAGGTTTCAGCATTGCCCCAAGAATACCGGAATGGAGCCTGCAATGTCGACCAATCATAACATTCTCAAGAACAGTCATTCCATGGAAAAGACGAATGTTCTGAAATGTTCTTGCAAGACCCCTTTCAGTTACAATATTGGGTTTTAAACCCAGCAGTGTATCTGTGGGTTTACCAGGAGGTGTAATCTCTACACTGCCTTCTGTTGGTTCATAAATACCGGTAATACAATTAAAAAATGTTGTTTTTCCTGCACCATTGGGTCCGATAAGAGCTGCAATTTCGCCTTTCTTAATGGAGATGTCGACACTATCCAGAGCAGTAAGACCTCCAAATTTCATTGTAAGGTTTTTTACATTTAGTATAGGTTCCATAAATTTTTTCTTCTATTTTTTTTCATATTTATAGGTTTTTCTTACAGCCTCAATAAAACCTTCGGGCTTAAATACCATCACAACCACCTGAAGAGCACCAAAAACAAGCATTCTGTATTCTGCAACTGCCCTTAAATATTCCGGCAGCAAGATCAAGACAAGGGCACCTGCAATAACTCCAATGGCTGATCCCATTCCACCGATAACAACAACGCATAAAATGGTGATGGATTCCCAGATGGTAAAGGACATGGGATTAATATAGGATGTTTTTGCTGCAAAAATAACACCGGCAAGTCCTGCCCAGGTTGCACCCAAGGCAAAAGCTGTCAGTTTTGTTTTTGTTTTATCAATACCCATTGCCTGGCATGCTATTTCGTCATCCCGCAAAGCAATCCATGCTCTTCCTATTCTGGAATTTTCCAGCCTGTTTACAAAGAAGATAGTCAGGACACAAATTCCAACAATAATAAAGTAAATGTAAATTACAGTTTGATGCTGGTTGAGAGCCACGCCAAAACTTGATGGAGCAGGAATATCTTTTATACCCCTTGGACCATTGGTAAATGCAACCCAGTTCTCAAGCACTATTCTGATAATCTCTCCAAATCCCAGGGTAACAATAGCAAGGTAATCACCCCTGAGCCTTAAGACAGGGTAACCCAGAAGGGTACCAAAAATAGCGCCAAGAAGGGCACTTAAGGGCAGAACAACCCAGAAGCTCCATCCAAGATGCATACTTAAAAGAGCATAGGCATAGGCTCCAATGGCATAAAAGAATACATATCCAAGATCTAAAAGACCTGCAAGCCCCACAACAATATTAAGACCTAAACCCAATACAACGTAAACCAGGGCTGAAATCATAATACTTGTATGATACATAGGTGTTACAAAGGGATATACCAATGCAATAACAGCAATAAGTGCCAGAAACGGCAGGCGAAATTTTTCATGTTGCAGCAGCCTGTGAACCAGGGGGATTGAATCTTTAGTATCTTGTTTCTTTTTTTCTTCTTTTCTTCGTAGGAAATAATTCCATATAAGGGAGGCAAAAAATGCTCCTACTGCAACATAAAGGATATTCCACCATCGCCATATAACAATATTTTTTATGGTATTTACTTTGATTACCATGATGGGAAAGGTTAGAATTATTGTCCATATAGAGAGAAAAAATGACTGTTTTATTTCGTTTTTTGTAACCATAATTATAATTAAACCTTCTTAGTCTCTTTTCTGCCAAGTATTCCCGATGGTCTGAAAATCAGGATTACAACCAGGAATGTAAAAGCACATACATCCTCATATTCACTCCAGAAATAGCCTGTAAAAAAGCTTTCTGTCCAGCCAAGTACAAGGCTTCCCAAAACAGCACCCGGGATGCTTCCAATTCCTCCAAGAACAGCTGCAACAAATGCTTTTATTCCAGCTAAAAAGCCGATAAAAAAGTTTATCTGTCCAACATGGGAGGCGATTAGTACACCTCCTATGGCAGCAGTAGCAGAGCCTACAACAAAAGTTGTGGAAATAATTTTATTTACATTGATACCAACCAGAGCAGCCATGATTTTATCTTGAGAACTTGCTCTCATGGCTTTACCCATTCGGGTAAACTTGATAAGCATGCCAAGCAGTGCTGTAACAATCACTGTTGTTACAATAATCATCATTTCCGGTGCTGTAATAATGTGTGCCCACGGTTCCCAAAATTCAAACTGAGGAATAAGTTCCGGGAAAGGTAAATATTCAGGTGTTTGAGCAAGCATTACATAGTTTTGTAAAAAAAGGCTCATTCCAATGGCAGAGATGAGTGCTGAGAGCCTTGGTGCATTTCTAAGTGGTTTATAAGCTATTTTTTCAACTGTAAATCCATAGGCACATGAATAGGCGATCGCAAAAACAAATGCGAGAATTACGATAACCACTTGATTGAATCCATAAAGACCTAGCATGGCAGCAATAATAAGGGCTGTGTAAGCACCTATCATATAAATTTCACCATGGGCAAAGTTGATAAGTTCAATAATACCGTAAACCATGGTATAGCCAACAGCTATCAGGGCATATATGCTGCCCCTTGTAAGACCCCCAAGAAAGAGTTCAAGAAAGTAGACAGGGTCACTGATGATTTCTTTAGCAGCAAAAAAGGCAAGAACACCTGCAATTGCTACTCCTATAATAATATTTAACCATCGCATGTTAATTAATTTTAAACTCCTGATTTTTTAAAAAGGAAAGTTGTTGCCCATAACAAAACAGGAGCAGTAATGATTTAAAAATTACGCTCCTGTTTTAATCCAACTAATAACTAGTTAATCTGTTTATAAGCACCATCAATAACTTTGTATGCCGAGAATCCTACACCAATTACATCTCCTCTTTTATCAAAACCAATTTTTCCCAAAGGAGTTTCGATTTTTTCAGATAAAAGAGCTGCTCTCATTTTGTCATAATCAAGAGATCCTGCTTTTTCAGCTGCATTTGCAAGGGCCTGTACAGCTGAATAACCCTGCATGAAAAATGTTCCTGGGTCTTCGCTATATTTTTTCTGATGTTTTTTCAAAAGTTTTTGATAAAGCGGGTTGCTTGAAGTATCATCTGGACCGGTTGCATAAACACCATCAGAATACTTGCCAGCAAGTGTAACAAAGTTGTCACCGATTATACCGTCACCGCCAAAGAAAGTAGTTTTAACTCTTTTTTTAACAAGAAGTTGAATAATCTTGGATGCATCTGAATGATATCCGCCCCACATTGTAACATCAGCTTTTGATCTTTTTATTTTTTGTACGATTGCAGTGTAGTCAACAGCACCGGTAGTTACACCTTCAAAAAGAACAACTTCAACGCCGCCTTTTTTTTCAAAGCTTGCTTTTACAAGTTCCATCTGACCTCTGCCATAGTCGCCTTTATCATGGATAAGAGCAACTTTTTTTACATGGAGTTGTTCTATGGCAATCTTTGTCATTAGAACTGCCTGGGCGCCATCATAGGAAATTGTTCTGAAAAAATTTGGATTGTCTCCTGAAAAAGTTAATCCATCATTGGTTGAAGCAGGAGAAACAACAAGAAGTTTTGCATCTTTATAGACTTTGTTAGCTGCCAGAGTAGCTCCTGAGCAGATATGACCCACAATCATCTGTGCACCGTCTGAAACAAGTTTCATTGCCATGTTTACAGCAATTTCAGGTTTACAAACATCATCACCAATTATAAGTTCAACTTTTTTCCCAAGGATACCACCTTTTGCATTAAGGTCATCAACAGCAATTTCATAACCTCTTACAGCAGAGATTCCGTATGGTGCAAGGTCTCCAGAGACAACTCCACCAGCACCAATTTTAATAGTGTCACCACTAAATCCTGGTGCTGCAAATAATGCCAATGCAAACAAGCCGAGTACTAACGATTTAAAAAATACTCTCATTTTTTAACTCCCCTTTATTAAAATTATAAATTAATACCTCTAACTACAATTAAACTTTTATAATGTAATTTAAAACAAATCCCTGCAAATATAGAAAAAAGAAATTGTATAGTCAAGTAAAAAATGTCAACCTTAAAAGAAAAAAAATTTAGTTTTTTTTATGAAGGGGCTTCATAAAACGCAAAAAGCTTATCATCGGTACTCTTTATAATTAATTTTATATCTGGCAGCTTTATATGAGAATTTGCGGACTGTTAAACCAATCCGGGTAGCAGAATTTTTAATATTCCCTTTTGTTCTTTTCAATGAATCAATTAAGATTTTTTTCTCAAACTCAGCTATGGATCTATTAAAGGGCTGATCAATTAAATATTTTTCTTTTTTTAAGGATTTGTTTTCAATTTGCAGGCTTGGAGGAAGATGAAAGCTGTGCACAGCCTCATCATTGCACAATATTACTGCCCGCTCAATACAGTTTTCAAGTTCCCTTACATTGCCGGGCCAGTGGTAGGTCATCATCATGTCAATGGCAGGAGTGGAAAACCTTTTTATGCTCTTTTCATGTTCTTTTACGTATTTTTCAAGAAAGTGATCTGCAAGAAGAATGATATCTGTCTTTCTCATTCTCAGGAGAGGTAAATAAATAGGGAAAACATTAAGTCTGAAATAGAGATCATTTCTAAACAAGCCTTTTTGAACCATCTCTTCAAGATTACTGTTGGTAGCAGCTATTATCCTGATATCGGTTTTAATTTTTTTTATTCCACCAACCGGCTCAAACTCCTTTTCCTGGAGAAAGCGTAAAAGTTTTACCTGAACACTTAAATCCATATTGCCGATCTCATCCAAAAAAAGTGTTCCCTTGTCTGCTATTTCAAATTTACCTTTTTTACTGGCAAAAGCTCCTGTAAAAGCACCTTTAGTATGTCCAAAGAGTTCACTTTCAATTAGATTTTTTGGAATTGCAGCACAGTTTAGTTTTATAAATGGATTTTTATTTCTGTGGCTGTTGTAGTGTATGGAGTTTGCTACAAGCTCCTTGCCTGTGCCGGATTCTCCTCTGATCAATACAGTTGCATTACTCCTGGAGACCTGGGATATCATCTGCATTACTTCACGCATTTTATTGGAGTTTCCAATAATATTAGAAAATTTAAATTTTGTTTTAAGTTCAGTCTTCAACCTTAAGTTTTCCTGATTCAGCAGTGTCTTTTCCAACCTGGAATTGTCAAGATTAACAAGATTAGGTGCAATCATTGTGGCTACTACTGATAATATTTTCTCACCGTTTTTTAAAAACTCTTTGCCATCAAAATATCTGTCTGCACTTATGGCTCCTATAATCTTATCTTTTTTTTTAACAGGGATGCAGATAAAAGAGAATTCATTTTCATCATTATCATGGGCAGCTGTTTTATTTAGAAAAAGAGGATCTTTGCTTATCCTTGGTACAATCTTTGGTTTTCCTGTTTCAATCACCTTGCCTATGATTCCCTCACCTGCCTGATATACAGTGCTGTTAATAATATTTTTATCAATACCATGGGCAACTTCAATTCTTATCTCTTTTTTTTCAGGAACTGACAAAAAGACTATACCCCTTATGAGGTTTAAATTTTTGGAAAGTATGGAAAGAACAGTATATAAAGATTGTTTTGTATTTCCATGTTTATAATCTTGATTTAATGCCTCGCTTATTTCATAGAGCCATTCAATTTCTTTCTTGGTTTTCATAATGTTTTAACTTAAAGCTTTAAAATTAAAGTTGATATGAACTGTTGCCATGCCCTTTGTTATGATATATTAGTATTTGATTAAAATTATATATTATGCAACAATAAAATTTACAAGGAGATCTTTGGCAAGCATCAATTTCTTTTTATGCTTTTAATTTATTCAGGGCTTAAATCTTATGGATAAATCAAATAAAACAGACAGCACTTTTAATATTGAAGATGCTGATAAAAGATTACAGGCTTTATTTGAAATTTCCAATGCAGTCAACAGCACAACAAATTTAGATGAACTGTATAAAGCTATTCATAAATCCCTTGGTAAAATATTAAAGGCAGATAATTTATACATTGCTAAGTACGATGAAAAAGAAGATGTTTTAACTTTACCCTATCTTGTTGATTGTGTAGATGAAAACCCTGAACCTATATTAAATTTCAGCAAAACTCACTCTTTAACCAGAAAGGTTATAGAGACAAAAAAGCCAATAATTCTTTATATAAATGATCTTGCTAAAGAGACAATTATCGCCACCCCTCCAAAAGTATGGCTGGGAGCACCTTTAATAGTTAAAAACAAGGTAATCGGGGTCATTGCTATTCAGGATTATATATCTGAGAACACATACCGCCAGGGAGATCTTGATATATTAAATTCTGTTTCCCAGCATATTGCCCTTGCCATAGAGAGAAAAGAGAATGATGACGCTCTGAAAGAGCAGGGAGAGATTTTAGAGAAGATACTTGAATCGTCACCAGTAGGTATTGCTCTTATTGAAGATCGTGTTTTCAAATGGGTGAACAATGAGATTGCAAAAATATATGGTTATGAAAGCAAAAAAGATATGGAGAATAAAAGCGTTGAAATGATTTATGCTTCCAAAGAAGATTTTGATAAAGCAGGTAAGATCATAGACACACAATGCCGGAAAAAGGCAAAAGCTGATTTTGAATATAATCATATACGTAAAGATAAAACAATTTTTCCTGCACATATTATCATTAACAGCGCTGACAGCAAAAATCCATTTGCATGGAACATAGCTTCTATTACAGATTTGTCTGAACAGAAAGCTGCTGAAATGGAAAAAATCAAAAATGAAAAACTTCAGGGTGTGCTTGAAATGGCTGGAGCGGTCTGTCATGAATTAAGCCAGCCTCTCCAGACCATACTTGGTTATTCTGAGCTTTTAATTATGGATAATGATGATACAATTGATTTTGATAAAAGTCTTGATACAATAATTGATCAAGCAACCAGAATCGGTAAAATCACAAAAAAACTCTCAAAAATTACCAAATATCAAACCATTGATTATGCTGGGAGTACAAAAATTTTTGATATTTGGGAGTCAGATAACAATTCATAAATTTTCCAAAATAAAAAATGCTGCTAAAGTCCTTGAGGTGTTGCTTGAAATTTCAGAAGCGGTTCACAGCACCACAAATCTGAATGAGTTGTATAAGGTAATACACAAATCTCTAGGAAAAGTCATTAATACAGATAATTTCTTTATTGCTATCCATAATAAAGAAAATGATTCCATCTCTTTTCCCTATCACATTGATGAAAAAGACAACTCCTATGGTGATTTGTTAAATTTTAGTAAAATCGTCTCCTTGACCGGAGAGGTAATTATTGGGAAAAAGCCGCGTTTATATACTAAAAAAGAGATTTATGATTTTGCTGTGAAGAAAAATCAATGTGTTGTTGGCACTATTTCCAAAATTTGGCTTGGTGTACCCCTTATAATAAAACATGAGATAATAGGAGTTGTTGTAGTTCAAAGCTATACTTCTGAGACAACATATAAAAAAAGTGACCTTGAGATTTTAAATTCAGCCTCCCAGTATATTGCCCTTGCCATAGAAAAACAGAGAGGAAGTGATGCTTTAAAGGCACAGCGCAAGACCTTTGAGAAGATTATTGAGTCTACACCTGTTGGTATCGGATTAATTAAAAACCGAACATTTAAACAGGTGAATAATGAACTTGTCAAACTATTTGGGTATAATTCTAAAGATGATTTGCAAAATAAAAGCCTCAGAATGATCTATGCTTCAGAAGAAGACTACTTAAGAGCTGGCGAGATCATGCGAGAAAGTCTTGCAAAAAATGGTAGAGCTGACTTTGAGTCTGAATTGGTTCGAAAAGATGGTACTCCTTTTCCTGCCCAAATAATCCTTGCCAGTGCCGGCAAGAAGAGTTCATATGAGTTGACCATAGATATAATAATTGATCTTTCCAAAAGAAAAAATGCCCAGGTTCAGAAAATACAGCATGAGAAGCTTCAAGGAGTTCTTGAGATAGCTGGAGCTGTCTGCCATGAACTTAACCAGCCTCTTAAGGCTATACTTGATGATTCTGAGCTGATGACCAGGGATCATAATCTGGACAGAAAAGCAGTGAATAAAAAACTTACCAATATTGTTGATCAGATAATGAAAATAGGTAAAATAATTAAAAAAGTTGCCGGGATCACACAATACAAAACTATTAAATATACTGGAGATACAAAAATTTTTGATATCTGGAATTGTGATGATAAAAAATAAGTATTAAAAAAATGTCTAGGTCTCGCTGTTTGACTTCCTTTTTTCAGCAATGGAATCAAGTCTCCTTTCAATAACAGCTCGCAAGTGTCTTTCAGGATCAAACTCTTCTGAATGATAATTTAAAACCCACCATAGCCTGTTTAGTTTTTTGTAATCATCCTGCCACCAGGAAATAGACTCTTCAATGGCATCGGGGGTCTGGAATTCAGAGTTCAACTTCACATAAAACTCATAGGAGCCTTGCCTGGTTACAGGTTTAAGAGACAGAATCGTCACAGTGCTACGATTAATCATGCTTTCTCCTTATTGCAATATCTTGAGAAAAATGCAAGCGTCATTGAAATTGTTATAAATAGTTATATTGCAAAAGTAAAGCCAATTTCAAAAAAGGTTTATAATATCATGAATTAATAATTAAATATTGATGTTGTGCTTGATTATTTGTAAACTAAATATTTACCTAAATTATAGGGGCTTGCCATGACTGAAATTTTAAAAACCATTTTTTATAATCACCATAAAAATCACAATGCAACTATTGTAGAGTTTGCCGGGTGGGATATGCCCATTCAATACCCTGATGGAATCAGCAAGGAGCATATGGCAACAAGGGAAAAGGCTGGTATATTTGATGTCTCTCACATGGGCAGGCTTTTTTTTAAAGGTCAGGATGCCCTTGCCTTTTTACAATATGTTCTCACAAACAATGCAAAGGCACTTGAAGTCGGAGAAAGCCAGTATACTCTCATACCCAACGAAAAAGGCGGAGCAATTGATGATGCATATTTATATAGATTTGAACCTGGAGAATATCTTCTTGTTGTAAATGCATCTAATAGAGAAAAAGTTCTTATCCACTTTAATAATATTATTAAAAAGTTTTCTGATATTCAGATGGATGACAAAACCCGTGAAGTTTCAATGATCTCCCTTCAGGGTCCTGATTCCAAAAAAATAGTTAAAAAAATCATAACAAAAGGCTTTTTACCAGAGCCTTCACGCAACTCTTTGTGTGTTGCTGAAATTGATGATTTCCCTGTCTATATCGCAAGGACAGGTTATACTGGAGAACCCCTTGGTTTTGAAATCTTTGTTAAAAATGAGAAAGCACCTGCTGTCTGGGACCTGCTTTGTGAAAAAGGTGGTATACCAATAGGTTTGGGAGCAAGAGACACATTACGTCTTGAAGCTTGCCTGCCCCTTTACGGCCATGAATTAGGTGTTGATCATGATGGAGTTGAAATTCCAATATTTGCATCAAAACTATCAAAATTTGCCGTAAGCTTTTCAGAACTTAAAGGCGATTTTATTGGGAAACAGGCTCTTTTAAAACAACATGAATCTTTTAAAAAAATTGTTGATGAAGACTTCAATGATACAAAGTTTTTGCCAAAAGTTGTAATGCCTGTTGCTGTCCTGGGAAAGGGGATAGCAAGGGAAGGTTACAAAGTGTTTAAAGATGGAAAACATGTGGGGTATATTACAAGTGGCACAATGGTTCCTTATAAAATAATGAAAGGCAGCGGTCTTTTTTCAACCTTTGATGATAAAATTCAGCGGAGAGCAATTGCCCTTGCTCTTATTGATAATAATATTATAGAGGGCGACACACTGGAGATAGAGATAAGAAAAAAAAGAGTAGAGAGTATTGTTGTGCCGTATCACATGAGTGCTGAAGCACCACCCCATGTCCGAGCCATTCCCTATGATTCTTTGAAGACCGATCAATCTACAGAGGAAGGTGGATCATATAAAAAGAGAGCAGGTAGCCTTCTTTTAAAGGCTTTTAAAAATAATAAGTGGAGACAAAAAGAGTGTATTAACCTTATCCCCTCTGAGCAAAGTCAGTCTTTGCTATCAAGAGCTTTATCCATTACTGATCCTGTAAATAGATACGCAGAGCATAAGGAAATTAAAGCTTTTTCAGGTGAAGATATTTTTTATTATCAGGGAACAGCATTAATAGAAGAGGTGGAAGTCCTTTTAAATGAAGAGTTTAAAAAATATTTTCATTGCCGGAATGTAGAATCAAGGGTTATCTCTGGTCAAATGGCAAATACAGCTCTTTTCAGTGCCCTTGTGGATTATATCAATAGAGCGGACAGGAAAAAGGAACAAAGGCGCATGGGTAAGATCTTTAACAACCATATTATTAAGGGCGGACATTTAAGTGCTCAACCCATGGGGGCATTGCGGGATTTTGTTGCAAGGGACCCAAACACTGAACGCCCTGCAGTTGTGAATTTTCCGGTGTTGCAGGACAACCCGTATAAAATTGATGTTAAAGCGTGTACAAAATTGTTTGAAGATCACACACCTGAACTTATAATCTTTGGTAAAAGCATGGTACTCCATAAAGAGCCTGTTCAAGAGATTAGAAAACTTGTTGATGAGTATGCGCCTTCATGCATAATTATGTATGATATGGCCCATGTTTTAGGTCTTTACGGTGATTATTTTCAGAAACCCCTTCAGGAGGGAGCCCATGTTGTTACAGGTTCCACCCACAAAACTTTCTTTGGAACCCAGCGGGGTGTTATTGCTTCTGATTTCAGTGAAAATGAACTGCGGTATGATCTTTTTGAAGCAGTTCAAAGAAGAACTTTTCCCGGGAGTGTTAGTAACCATCATCTTGGCACAATGGTTGGTCTTCTTTTTGCTGTCTATGAAATGAATCATTTTAAGGATGAGTATCAGAAAAATATCATTTCAAATGCCAAGGTGTTTGCAAAGGCACTTTTTGATGAAGGTCTTAATGTAGCAGGGGACAAGGATATCTCTTTTACTGAAACACACCAGGTGATCTTGAATGTTGGTTATGCAAAGGGTGCAAAAATTGCAAAAAAGCTTGAAGAAAATAACATAATTGTCAATTATCAGGCTACACCTGTTGAAGAAGGTTTCACAGCCTCTGGAGCCCTCAGAATGGGCGTATCTGAAATGACAAGATTTGGAATGGATCAAAATGATTTTAAAGAACTTGCATCTTATATTGCTGATGTGATTAAGAGAGGATCTTCAGTAAAAGAAAAAATTATATCTTTCAGAGAAAATTTTCTTGAAATGAAATACTGCTTTTTGAAAAATGAGTTTGATGGTGTTGCAGACTCTCTTATAAAATCATTATAAGAATAAAGAACAGACAGAAAGCAAACAAATTTTTTTCCAGGGGTGCTCGGGAAGTCAGGAATAAACATTTCAACTCAATTAATAATGGAGATTACTCTTTAGGCCATTGATCCTGTTGTTCCCGGGTGAAAAAACAAAACCGGTCCTTTACAAGTTCTTTTTTAGTAACAGGACAACGCAAAGTTAGCTTATAAGGTGTAACACCAATAATCTCCCAGTCTCCTTCAAGCGGGGAGTCCTCAATTCGTATTTTTTGACCCTCTTTAACAGGGTATGATTTAAAAACTGTTACCTCATGATCCATGGAATAAGCCTCCATTTTTTAAAAGGTTGCAATCTCTTCTTTTGTATAATGATTACCAGATTGAAGCAAGGAGTAATATCCTGTATTTTTCAGGTCATTGAATTGCCCAAACTGTGTCAAGGAAAAAATTATTACAGATCACCTGATCATCTCCTGGGCTTCACTGATACAATACATAAGATGCCTTGGGATTTTTGCATCCCCAATAAAATAGAACTCAGTTTTTGAATCTTTTAACATTTTTGCAGCTTCTCTTATGGGGCTCATTTTCTCTGCGATTACAACAGTGTCAAAGTTATCCAGAGATTGCTCTTCATTTTTTGTTTTAAATATAACACCTTTTTTTAAAAATTTTATTATTGAGATGTTTTTTATAAGTTTTACTGAATTTTTAGTTAATCTCTCTCGTAAGTAATATCTGTCATTGCTGGACATTTCAGTTGCATAGCTTTTTTGCCGATTTAAAACAACCACTGTTTTCCCTTTTTCAGACAAATAATCTGCTGTCAGTAGAGCTGACATCCCGCCACCGAGAATAATGACCTTATCTTTTATATTCTCCTTATTCTCAATATCCCCAAGGACATCAACAGAGGTTAAAAGTTCCATGTCAGATTGGAAAAGCCCTTTAACAAGAGGCATATCAGGCATGGAACCTGTGGCAAGTACAACTTTGTCCGGCTGTATCTCATCTAATAACTCTTTTGACAATTCAGTGTTAAATTGTATTTTTACATTTAATCGTTTGAGTTCATTGGAAAAAAATTCAAGGATGTCATTAAGTTCTTCCCGGCCCGGAGCTTTTGCTGCCAGGGAAAGAAGACCTCCCGAATTCATCTTTTTTTCACAAATTGTAACTTTATGTCCTCTCTTTGCAAAATGACGGGCACATGCAAGGCCTGTGGGACCAGCACCTATTATCAATATTTTGAATATTTTGTCCGATGAATTATCTATTTTTTTATTAATTCTAAATTCCCGACCAACATCCGGGTTTACAACGCAGGAGCCGGGCTCTCTTTGAAGTACTGCATGGATACATCCAAGGCAGCATCCAAGGCAGGGACGAATCTCAGAAAATCTGCCCTGTTTTGCTTTTTTCGGTAGATATGGATCTGCAAGCAGGGGTCTTCCCATGGCAATAAAGTCTGCATGCTTGTCTTGTAAAATTTTTTCTGCAAGTTTTGGGTCTTTTATTCTGCCCACAGCAGCCACAGGGATTGATACAACAGCTTTGATCTCCTTTGCAAGATGTACAAAACAACCTTGCTCTCTATACATGGATGGGATGGTAAGTTCTTTTGATCCATAGACACCTGCTGATACATGAAGATATGCTGCACCCGCATTTTCAATCATGGGTGCAAGTTTTTTAGAATCTTCCAATGCCCAGCCGTTTTCCATATAATCATCACCATTTATTCTGATGCCCAGGGGGAAATCAATTGCTGTTTTTTTCTTAATATCTTCCATAACATTGAATAGAAATCGAGTTCTGTTTTCAAAGGATCCGCCGAATTCATCTTGACGAACATTGGAATTTAAAGATAAAAACTGGCTGATAAGATATCCATGGGCAGCATGGAGCTCAATAAAATCAAAGCCTGCTCTATAGCATCTTTCTGCTGCATCTCCAAAGGATTCAACCACCTCTTTTATTTCAATTGTTTCAAGGGCTCTCACCTCACCTTTTACAACAGCAGGAGCTGGTATGGCTGAGGGCGCAACTTTTTGCGGAAGGTAACATTGCCTGCCTCCATGCATGAGTTGAATACCAACTTTTGCACCGCTTGCTTTTATTCTTGAGGTGAGCACCTTTAAAGCTGGTATGCAGTTATCGTTCCATAATCTTGGAAGAGTCGGAAGCTCCATGCCGGCAGGGTGAACATTTCCACCCCCCACAAGAATCATTCCCGCTCCACCTTTTGCCCTCTCCCATAGAAATTCAATGAGCTGATCTGTGACACATCCATTGTCATCAACACCAAAATTGATGCTCATGGCAGACATCAAAATTCTATTTTTTGCTTTAAAATTCCCGATTTGTATTGATTTGAACAGATGTTTTAAATCTTGAGGCATAAATATCTCCTAATTAGTCAACTGATACTCAAAGAGTGATATCCAAAAAATGTTAAACCAAGATTCTGCTGGCAAGCTGGTTAATTAATCAGCCTGGTATAAACAAAATCATCCCATGAGTCATGGGAAAAAAGATTTGATGCCGGGGTGAGTGAATAGAGAGCATCTGCAGCCATAACTACAACAGCATTTGTCCAGGAAATTTTTTGCTCCGGCCAGATTGTGTTATCAGGATATGTATATCCGCACCAGAAAGTTCCATCTTCATAGGTACAGTTTTGAATCCATGAAAAAACTTTTTCAGCAAGCTCTTTTTTCCCCATTGCTTTAAGGGATAAAACCAGTTCTGCAGTTTCAGCAATTGTAATCCATGGTCTGTCAGAAACGCACCTTACACCCATCTTTGCAACTACATATTTGTCCCATAGTTTTTCTATTCGTTTTTCAGCATCCTGCTTAACAAGTGCGCCTGATAGCACAGGATAGAACCAGTACATTGAATATCTTGATTTGCTGATATTGTAAACATGAATCTTGTTTTGAATGGAGATCTTTAATCTTTTAAAGGCATCTTTCCATGCATTAACCTCTTTGCCTAAAATTAAACCGACAGTGACAGCACACTTAAGACTCATGAATATTGAACTTGATCCTGTGAGAAGTGCCATGGGATCAACTTTACCTTCAGGGTTTTTTGCCCAGAAAATTTCTCCTCTGTCAGTCTGAAGACTTAAAGCAAAATCAATCCCTTTTTTCATACATTGCCACATTGTTTTAAGAAATTGAGTATCTTTGGTTATCAGCCAGGAGTGAAACAGACCCGTTGCAATATATGATGACATATTGCTCTCAAGGGTTTTATCAAGAGCTTTCCCATCCATATAAGAAGAGTACCATGAACCATCAGGGTTCTGATTTTGCTTCATCCATTCAAATGCAAGCATGGCTTGTTTGTGCAATCCACAGATATTGAGACCCATGGCAGATTCAACAAGATCCCAGGGGTCAGTTTTTCCTTGTTTATGCCAGGGAATTTCACCTGTTTCTTTTTGTAAATCTGCAATAAAATATCCCAGGGAAGATAAATCCAAAGGCATATCCTGGGTAAGACCAGATATATTCTCAGTTTTCAACACCTGCATTAAATGGTCTCCTTGGCTAATAACTGCCTATGATTACACATAATTATTAATCTGTTCCAACTTTTGTAAAATAGTATATCAATACATGAATACTAATTCATGCTATTTTTTTGGACAATTTAACATAATTTAAAGAGGCTTTCAATAGTGTTAAGATAAATAACCTTTTGAAATTAAATTATAATATCGAGAATTGAAACCTGAATAGTTTTTAAAATTTTTCCTTGACACCAGGGATATTTTTCTGCTACAAAAATGAATAAGTATTCATTTATTCAAAAACCTAATATTTTTAAAACATTATATAGGAGAGGGCAATGAAAAGAAAAATTAGAAAGGCCGCAGTGATTGGGTCTGGAATTATGGGAGGTGGGATTGCAGCACTGCTCGCCGGTGCCGGAGTAAAGGTCCTGCTTTTAGATATAGTTCCCTTTGATTTAAAGGATGAAGAGAAAAACGATCCAATTGCAAGAAATAGAATGGTAAAAGCCGGGTTTGATGCTGCTCTTACATCTAAACCTGACCTTTTCATGACTAAAAAAGATGCAGCTCTTATTGAAATTGGAAACCTTGATGATGACTTTGATAAGTTAAAAGAGTGTGACTGGATCTGTGAGGTTGTAGTTGAAAATCTTAAAATCAAACAGGAACTTTTCAAAAGGGTTGAAAAAGTTAGAAAGCCTGATTGTATTGTTACATCAAACACATCAGGTATCCCGCTTAAAGATATTTCAAAAGAGCTTTCAACTGATTTTAAACAACACTTTATGGGTACACATTTTTTCAACCCGGTAAGGTATATGCATCTTTTAGAGCTTATTCCAGGGGCTGAAACCCTCCCTGAAGTTTTAGATTTCATTGCTCAATTTGGTGAAAAAAACCTTGGGAAAGGAATTGTCTGGGCAAAAGACACTCCAAACTTTGTTGGCAACAGAATTGGAATCCAGGGAATCGGAATAATCATGAAGGAGATGTTTAAACATGATATGACCATTCCGGAAATCGACGCAGTATTCGGCCCTGCACTTGGTCGCCCTAAGACCGGTATATTTAAACTGGTTGACATTGTTGGTCTTGACACAATAGTTCATGTCTGCAACAACTCGTACGAACTTTGCCCCGATGATGAGCAGAGAGATACTCTGATCATACCAGATTTTGTCCAGAAAATGTTTGAAAAAAACCTGCTTGGCAATAAGACTAAAGCAGGTTTTTACAAGACAGACTTTTCCCCTGAAGGCAAGAAACTTAGAAAAGTTATTAATCCTGAAACCCTTGAATATGAAGACCTTGTCAGACCAACCTTTCCATGCCTTGATGGGGCAAAGAAAAAAGAGACGCTTCCTGAAAAAATAAGCTGCGTTCTTAAGGGTGATGACAAAGGTGCTGCCTTTGCCTGGAAAATGGCTGCAAATAGTTTTCAGTATGCAGGAGCAAGAATTCCTGAAATAGCTGACACAATCATTGAAATAGATAACTCCATGAAATGGGGTTACAATTTTGAGATGGGACCCTTTGAAGTGTGGGACTCCTATGGTGTTAAAGAGGCTGTTGAGAGAATGGAAAAAGAGGGTCTTGACATCCCTGGGAATATTAAAGAGATGCTCAGTAAAGGCAATACATGCTTTTACAAACTGGAAAACGGTAAAAAACTGTTTTATGATTTCAAATCATCCTCATATAAAGAAGTTCCAGTTGCTGATTCCATGGTGTCCATTGCCGCAGCAAAGGGTAACAATAAAACTGCCATGGAGAATCAATCTTCAAGCCTTGTGGATATTGGTGATGGTGTTTTCTGTATCGAGTTCCATACAAAGATGAATGCAATAAATGAAGAGATAATTGATTCATTGGCTGGGGCGCTTGATTATGTTGATAAAAATGGAGCAGGTCTTGTTATTGGGAATGAAGCAGGTGGAATGCCAGGAGCATTCTCTGCAGGAGCTGATCTAAGCTTTATATCTAAACTGTGTCACGATAAGAAATACAGTGAAATTGATGCATTCCTCAAAAAAGCCCAGGAAGGCATTCAAAGGGCAAAATATTCACCATTTCCTGTTGTTGCAGCACCCTATGGAATGACACTGGGCGGCGGGTGTGAGACCTGCCTTGGTGCAGACAGAATTGTTGCACACTCAGAGCTTTTTATGGGACTTGTGGAAATAGGTGTAGGTCTTATTCCTGCTGGTGGCGGAACCATGAATATTTGGAAAAAATTTCTAAACGCACTTCCAGCAGGCGTTGCAAAGGATACTGATCTTTCAAAGCTTTTTATCCCTGCATTTATGAATGTTGCCATGGCACAGTTTTCAATGTCTGCTGCAAAAGCAAAAGCACTTGGCTTTCTCGGTGCCAATGACAGAATTGTCTTTAACCGTGACAACCTTGTGGGAGAAGCTAAAAAAGAGGTATTAAAAATGGTTGACGATGCCTATGCTCCTCCTTTAAAAAAACCATTGCGAGTTATGGGTAATGGCGGACAGGGCATGGTAAACGCAGAGCTTTTTAACTTTTTGCAGGGAAAATTCATGAGTGACCATGACTCTTTTCTTGCAAAACGTATTGCATATGTTATGAGCGGTGGTGATGTCAACTCAGGAAGTTATGTTGATGAAGAGACAATCCTTAAACTTGAGCGGGAAGCATTTGTGGATTTTGCAAAAGAGGAAAAAACCATTGCCAGAATTGATCACATGTTAAAAACAGGCAAACCGCTTAGAAACTAAAGGAGGATTACAATGAAAGATGCATATATAGTACAATCAATCAGAACACCCGGATGCAAACAAAACCGGGGATTGTTTAAAGAGACAAGACCGGAAGAGTTGTTATCATTCATTTTAAAAACTGCTGTTGATAAAACAGACAGGCTAAAGCCGGAAGATTTAGAAGATGTGATGGTGGGCTGTGCGTTCCCTGAAGCAGAACAGGGTTTAAACATTGGAAGAGTTGCAGCAAAAATGGCAGGTTTTCCTGATAAGGTCTCCGGTGCTACGGTTAACAGGTTCTGCTCCTCGGGGCTTGAAGCCATCGCCCTTGCTTCTGCCCGTGTTCAAATGGGATGGTCAGATATTACAATTGGTGCAGGTGTTGAATCAATGTCATTTGTTCCCATGGGTGGCAATATCCCAAGACCCCACCCTGCATATTCTGAGACAAACCCTGAAATGTACATCTCCATGGGAATCACAGCAGAAAATGTTGCAAACAGGTACAATGTTTCAAGGGAAGACCAGGATCAATTTGCTGCAAACTCTCAAAATAAGGCAGTAAAGGCAAGGGACAATGGTCTTTTTACGGAAATAGTTCCCACACCTGCTTATAAATATGAGAAACAGGAGGATGGGACCTATAAAAAAATCCAATTCATTGTAGAGCACGATGATGGAATCAGAGCATCAACTGCAGAGGGTCTTGCAAAGCTTAACCCTGTTTTTGCCGGCGGCGGGAGTGTAACTGCTGCAAACTCATCCCAGACAACTGACGGTGCTGCTGCAACAATCATTGCATCCAAAGAAAAATGCGATGAGCTGGGGCTTAAGCCCTTTGCAAAACTTGTGTCCTATGCAACTGTTGGATGCAAATCAGATGAGATGGGTGTAGGACCACGCTATGCAATCCCTAAAGTCCTTGAGCAGGCAGGCATGACCATTGATCAGATTGATATATTTGAAATCAATGAAGCTTTTGCATCCCAGGCACTCTATTGCATCAGGGAGCTTGGACTTGAAAACAGCATGGATAAAATAAATATCCATGGTGGTGCAATAGCTCTGGGACACCCATTGGGATGCACTGGATCAAAACTCACTGCAACCTGTCTTGCCAACTTAAAAGAAGTTAAAGGTAAATACGGTATTGTTTCAATGTGTATTGGTGGTGGCATGGGTGCTGCTGCAATATTTGAAATGCTCTAGAAAAATTCACGTTTACCCTGCAACCTTGCAGGGTAAACTTGCCCATGAATACCTCTGGGGAAGTCTGGCATCAATTTATTTTTCCCTCGGAAACAGGTAAATAAATCTTTAAAGTCGTACCGTGGTCAGGCATACTGGATACATTAATGGCACCCATGTGATTTTTGATGACACCATAAACAGTTGATAATCCCATGCCCGTACCTTCCCCAGCATCTTTGGTCGTGAAAAATGGCTCAAAAATACGCTTTTGGGTCTCCAGGTCCATACCAAATCCAGAATCTGTAATGTTTATTTCGATGTATATATCTGGTGTTATTTTAAAACATTGATTCTCAATATATTCTTGATCCAAAGATTTAATGGTTGTAGTGAAAATCAAATCTCCTCCCATGGGCATGGCATCTCTGGCATTTATGCCTATATTCAGGAAAACATTTTGTAGTTGTGAAGGATCTCCTCTGACAATTGAGCTGTGGGCATTCAGGTTAAGTTCAATATCTATGGCCTTGATAATTGTGCGTTTAAGTATAGAAGTCACTTCATTGATGAGTTTATGAATATCCACAGGAATTATTTTGAGTTTCTCTTTTCTTGCAAATGACAATAGCTGTTTTATCAGGTCAGAGGATCGTTGTGATGCAAGAAGGATGTTGTCAGTATAGCTGATAAGGGAGGGATCATTGTCTACTTGTTTTTTGATTAATTCGCAGAATCCTGTAATGCCGGATAGCTGGTTATTAAAGTCATGCGCAATCCCACCTGCAAGTTGACCAACAGCCTCCATTTTTTGAGATTGTGCCGCGTTTTCATTGGATTTTTTAATTTCTGTGATGTCCCTTGCACTGAAGATTATACTGATAATTTTATCGCTCTCATTTTTCATGGCACAACACCAAAAAGCAAGGATTCTCTTTTCACCATCCTGGCGGCTTTGCAGGCTTTCTATATAAATATTCTCTTTTTCGCCCTTGAAAATAGGTGTCATTTGCTGAAATAAATTCTGCTCGTCTGCAGAATAGTGATTCATATTCATGCCTATTACATCTTTGCCAAAGAATTCATAGCCGGTTTTATTTGCCCAGATATAAATGTTATTCATGTCTATTTCCATAATAATATCAGGCACTGCCTCAAGAATTGCGTTGTGACGTGATGTAAGGCTTCTTTCAAGCCTGTGAATTTTGAAAAGCAGTTCAAGCAATAGCAGAGTGATGGGAGGGCAAATAATTAATGGACAGATAATCGAAATTGCTAAAGGTATTTTATAAAATGGTAATTCAGAGATATATATTACAACAATGGTAATGGCAATGGAGGTAACCACCGATATCATTGTAGCGATAATAGTGGTTTTAAACCGACCTAGAGCAATTATTTTATTTTTCATATTATCCTTACATTAA
Source organism: uncultured Desulfobacterales bacterium (assembly GCA_964565415.1). Lineage (GTDB taxonomy): Bacteria > Desulfobacterota > Desulfobacteria > Desulfobacterales > Desulfobacteraceae > JAIOSM01. The sequence continues at coordinate 21,192 of CAZMEX010000064.1, forward strand.
AAGCATGGACAATTGCTTTTATCCGGGGCAAACAGCTTACTCTTTTAACTCTCTATTTATATCATACAATCATTTATAATGGAAGAAATGTTGTAAGTCTC
>CAZMEX010000065.1:0-21200 GCA_964565415.1 uncultured Desulfobacterales bacterium
GTATGCAAAAGAAAACAACAAGGATCTTCCGGGCTGGAAAAAGCGAAGAACAGACTATCCCACAGCTTTTATGCTGATGACAAGGTTCCAATATTTCAGGGTAGGTCCTTTAAACATTTATTGTTGACAAAGCATGAAGATATAGATTATAAAATTTCTATGCGTTGAGGCGCCTGATACTTAAAAATATTATCAGGGTAATAGGAAAAATGGTGAGAAACCATTGCATACCAGCCGTTGCCGTGATCGGGGACAAACACTGCAAAATGCCACTTAAGAGTTCTTAGGGAAGGCGCAGTTATTAGGATGAACCGTAAGTCGGAAAGCCTGCCTTTTTGCAAAATTTGTAAGGAACCTTGCTGGAATCAATCCTTTTGAATAAACAGTACTGACTATTCAGGAGAATTAGTATGTCACAGCAGGCAAATCAAGAATTTGGAAAAATCATCACCTCCCTGATTGCAAAAAAAAACCTTACCAGGGCTGAAACAAAAAAAGCTCTTATTGCGATTTTGAACAATAAAGTCACTGAAATGCACCAGGGTGCATTTCTCGCGGCACTCACATCAAAATCAGAAACAAAAGATGAAGTAGCTGGTATCTGGGAAGCTGTATATGAATTGGATACCACAAAGGTTCATATTGATATCAGCAGTGACATTGTTGATAATTGTGGTACTGGCATGGATACTTTTAAAACCTTTAATATCAGCACGGCAGCATCAATAGTTGCCGCAGCAGGCAGTATCCCCATGGCACGTCATGGCGCAAGAGCCATAACTTCAGTATGTGGAACCGTTGACATGGCTGAAGCACTGGGGATTGATGTTGATTGTTCAGCTGAAGTTGTTGCAAACAGTGTTAAAACTGCAAACCTAGGTCTTTTTAACGGTATGAGTCCTAAAATCCATCCCAGGGCACTTGGAAGAATTCTTTCTCAAATCAACTTTGGGACAACACTTAATATTGCAGCATCCCTTGCTAATCCCGCACTACCCTCAACTGGTGTCCGGGGTGTCTATGCCAAGGAGATGATCACTCCTGTTGCAGATGTAATGAAAGAAATCGGATACAGAAGTGCAATTGTTCTCCACGGTACCTTAGATGACTCAGATAAAGGTATGGATGAAGCTTCTGTGTGCGGGACTACATATTGTGCAAAAATTGATGGAGACAAACCTGTTGAAACATTTACAATTGATCCTGGAAAGCTAGGTCTTAAAGGTGCAACAGCAGACGATATTGCACCTGAACCTGATATTAAATCTGAAGCAAGGCGTTTTGCTGCTCTAATGGCAAACCAGGAACAGGGTCTGCGTAAAAATGCTGTTATACTTAACGCAGGCCTTATCTTCCTTGCTGCAGGCAAAGCAGGAGATTTAGATGATGGTATTGAGCAGTCGGCAAAGCTGCTGGAGTCAGGAAAAGCCTTTGCAGCCATGGAAAACTGGGTACAAGCACAAACCAGCGATCCTGAAAAAGGATTAAAAACACTTTACAAACTTATGGATTAAAAGAGTATTCGCAATGGAACTATTAATACTAAAATCAGGACCTAAATACATACGCTGCAAGCATGATGATTATCTTCTTGTTAATCTGGACAAAGCAAGTGTTTTTCCAATGGAAGAGATTAAAACCGTACAGCAGCATAAATTAAATCTTGAAAGAGAAGATTTCATAAATGTTAAAATAAAAAAGCTGATACTTTCAGAAGAGGAGTTATAAACAATGAAAATTGTCTTAACACAGCTTGGCAAGCTTGAAATCATGCCGAATAATGTTGCCGTAAAAAGAGAAGCAAATAGAGGAACAGAAGAATATGTAAACATGGATGTCCTCTGCTGTGCCATATGCCGCACCGATGCAAAAATGTGGGAGCAGGGTCAAAGAGACCTTGTTTTTCCACGGGTGCTGGGACATGAAATGGTAGTTGAAGATAAAAATAGGGACCGCTTTATTGTCTGGCCGGGTAAAAGCTGTCAAGGGTGCAGCTTTTGCAAAAATGGCCGGGAAAACCTCTGTGAAGATATAAAAATCACAGGGTTTCATACAGATGGCGGATTTCAAAACAAGGTTATGCTGCCAAAAACAAGCCTGATACCTGTTTCAAAAGAACTTCACCCCCATGCTGCATGCTTTGCAGAACCTGTTGCATGTGTAATAAATGCCTTTGAAAAGCTTACCTTTTCCAAGGGGGATAGAATACTTATCTTTGGATGTGGTACTATGGGGTTGATCACAGCACTTTATGCAAAGCAACTCGGTCTTGCTCCTCTAATAGTTGAAATACACCAGACCAAGATAGAATATGTGAAAGATTTTCTTAAAGCTTCAGATATTTGCTGTGTAAAGGAGACCAACCATGGTGAATTTGAACTTGTCATCAATGCCTGCCCTGACTACAGAGCTTTTTGCCAGGGTATAGTAAAGATTAAAAAAGCAGGACAGATATCTTTTTTCAGCGGAATATCAAAAAATGAAAATATTGAAACCAATCTCCTTAATCTTATACACTATAAAGAGGCTGTAATATCAGGTGCCTACGGCATGACACGCGATCATATTAAAAAAGCGGTCCCCTTTATCAAAAAGTATGAAAAAAATTTGATGATGTTGATTGAACAGATTATTCCTCCTGAAAAAGCACCTGAAATTATTTCCAAGGTTCTTTCTGGAGAGTTTCTAAAATACATTCTTGATTTCAGCCTTGATCCAAGTAATTTTAAAATCAATACAAAACCTAAGGAAAAGCCTGCTGGTATCAAGCTTCTCGACCTTGACCTTCCATCTCTTTGTAAAAAAACAATTGAAGATATAAAACCTTTGTCAAAAGAGTTTTATGTAAAAGCTGTTGCAAAGATTGACAACAAGACAAAACCTGTTGGAGCATTGGGCCGCATTGAAGAACTTGCTGTTAGAATGAGCATGATTCAGGGTACATTGAGTCCTGAAATCAGACAAAAAAGTATGTTTGTGTTTGCCGGGGACCATGGCATCACTGAAGAGGGTGTATCAGCATACCCTTCGGAAGTGACTCATCAGATGGTTGACAATTTTTTAAAGGGCGGGGCTGCAATAAATGTCCTGTGCCGACATAATAAAATTGATATGAAAGTTGTTGACATGGGAGTTAATGCTGATTTTTCCGAGCACCCTGATCTTATCATAAAAAAAGTTGCCAAAGGCACTCGTAATTTTGCCATGGAAAATGCCATGGATTCTGACCAGGTAATCTCTGCCATTGAAAATGGAATGAGTACTTTTCTATCGGCATATGAAGAACACCCCATTGACATAGTCGGTCTTGGCGAAATGGGTATTGGTAACACAACTTCTGCCTCGGCAATAATATGCACACTGACAGGCATCACTCCTGCACAGGCAGCAGGAAGGGGAACAGGTGTTGATGATAAAGGGCTTGAACACAAAATTAAAGTGATTGAACGTGTGCTTGCTTTTCATACAATCAATAAACAAAATGGTTTTGACGTTCTTGAAAAAATTGGCGGGTTTGAAATCGCTGGAATTGCAGGGGCAGCGCTTGCTGCTGCCTCAAAAAATTGTGCAGTGGTGCTGGATGGCGTAATCTCAACTGCAGCAGGTCTTGTGGCATATATAATCAATCCAGACATCCAAGAATATCTGATATCAGGTCATAAATCAGTTGAAACAGCCCAGAAAGCAGCCCTTGAACATATGGGCATTAAACCTTTAATTGATTTTAATATGCGTCTTGGTGAAGGTACAGGAGCTGCCCTTGCAATTGACGTAACAGATGCTGCATGCAAAATCATGACCGAGATGGCATCATTTGATGAAGCAAAAGTTGCAAGGCAACACAAAACATGAGATGTTCTGATTTATAGTCTTGACTTCCCCGGGCAAAACAGGTTTAAACAATAATCCCCTGCTTGTTTATTAACAAAACAGGGGATTAAAAACAGTGCTGCCTAATCTTCTTCAATTACAATAGCGTCTTCTTCACAAACTTCGACACAACTTTCACAGCCCATACACTCTTCAGCATTTACCGGGACGGATTTACCATCTTCCATCTCAAAAACTTCAACGGGGCAAACATCAACACACTCTTCGCAACCTTCACACTTATCTGCATCGACAACTGGGTTAAAAGCCATTTTAAAAAACCTCCTAAATTATTCTATTTTTATTATCCCAAAATTATAAATTACTTTTTTAAGCACATTTATAATCAATACCAAAATAATCAAACACTTAATAAACAAACAGGGATATTTTGCCCAACTCCCTGAAAAAAGCTGCTTATAACATCTCCTTGTAAAAGATACAACTTTATACCAACTTCAAGTGTACAATTATCATCTCTCTCAACAGGTGGATCTAAAGATTGTTGACCTGAGCCCACAAGATTATCAATATATTTATTGAATAAATCAACCCACTGATTTTTATTTTTACATTTCTTTTCATGCACTTTTAATTTATCAATGTCAAGTATTTTTATTTTATTTTTTGCAACAGATGTCAAATAGTCCATCACAGCAGAACTTGTTGTTACAAAAAGCAAAGCAGACCCAAACAAGTCAAAGGGCATCTTTTTGTTAAAAAAATCAACCCAGGCACTTACACGCTGTGGGGTCATATACTCACCTATCTCCTCAACTGTTTTTTTATCAAATTCTTGATCAAGCCCGCGCATGGCTGCAAAGAGCTTTTGTTCGTTTTTTTTGATTGCATTAAATTGTTCATCAAGGCTCTCCTGTTCCATATCATGGATTTTTGCAAGCCTTAAAAACATAAGATTTTTAAACAAAGCAATCTCTTTTGCTGACAAATCATTGGCATCTTTGGTCTTTTTTTCTATGCCGGCACGAATATTCACAACACTTGCATGATCTGTAAGATATGGTTGTTCCTGCAGAAACGCCTTAAGGTTACCCCTGTTTTCCTTGTTAAACTCTCCCCAACCCCTGTATTCACTCACTTTATTCAGTATTGATTCAAAATATCTACTCTCAGCATAAACCGGCTTTAATAACTCTTTATCACCATTATTCTTTGTGTAAGCCCTACTCTTTTCAAATTCATCTGGTAAAGATGCTGGGAAAAAAAGCAATGACTTAAAAAGGGCTGAAACAACTTTGATATCAGTTGCTTGTAAATGTGTAAACGGAAAAAAAATTGGCTGTATCATAACTCACACCTAAATTATCTGCTACTGATCTTATGGTTATCTACTAAATATTCAAAGGTTATCTATAGGACTACATACAGACCATCACAGGTTACCCAAAAATTTTAATCATATCCATCAAAAAAAGTCATGACTTGACTTTTATGACCTAAAATGGTTTATACAATAATTTTACTATATGTGCAAATTTGAGACAAAACCTTTGGATAATACTTAAATTTAGGCTGATGCAGATAAAATGAAAAATTTTAGACCCCTATTAAACTTTTTATTAATTTGTCTGATTTTGCCCCTTGCTTTCTCCCTTGCCAATGCATCTGATCTGCGTAATAAAAGAGTGAAAGAAATCCAGTGGAATATCACTGCATTACAAGTCAGTTACGATGATAAAAAAGGGGTTTACATAGCTGAACATGATGTAACAATAAAAGGTTCTGATACTGAACTTACAGCTGACTATCTTGAGTTTAATAATAAGACAACAGATGCCTATGCCAGAGGCAACGTTGTTTTAACATCAGGCAAGGATGTAGTTACATGTGACAGCTTGCAGATAAATCTTCAATCTGAAACAGGTACTATCCACAATGGAACACTTTTTATGCAGGAAAATAACTTCCACATAAAGGGAGATAAAATTGAAAAATTTGAGGGAGATACCTATAGAGCTGACAGCGGGACAATCACATCATGTTCCGGTGATGTTCCTGACTGGAAAATTTCAGCTAAAGATATTAAAGTGACAATTGAGGGGTATGGTTTTGCAAAACATGCCACTGTCTGGGCAAAAAAAGTACCTGCTCTATATGTGCCATACCTTATTTTCCCTGCAAAAAAAAGACGACAGACAGGCTTGATTGCACCACGATTTTCATCATCAAACAGAAAAGGCTTTGAATATGAACAACCCCTGTTTCTTGCCATATCTAAAAACCAGGATGCTACAATTTATCTGGATTATATGCAGAAACGTGGAGTTAAAACAGCGCTTGAATACAGATATGTACTTGACACTGAATCAAAAGGCATATTTTTTTCAGACTTTCTTTATGATACTGAAATTGATGATGGAACAAAAAAAACTTCAGATTTCAGTTTTAGTTCCACTCCCGAAAGAACAAATAAAAGCAGATACTGGATAAGATCAAAACTTGACCAGAAACTTGGCTTGGGATTTTCATTAAAGCTTGATGTCGACCTTGTGAGTGATGCAGATTATCTGCATGAATTTAAAAATGGTTTTACCGGGTTTAAGAAAACCAATGAATACTTTGAAAAAACCTTTGGCAGGGGTCTTGACGACTTTGATGACACAACAAGGGAAAATAAACTTAACCTCAACAAAATCTGGGAAAATAAATCTTTTAATATAGATTTTCAATGGTTTGACAATGTGACAGCGCGCAGGAGTGATGGACAGGATACTACTCTCCAGACCCTTCCATCAATCAGATACACATCCTCAAAACAGAAAATCGGCTCTTCGCCCTTCTATTATAATTTTGACTCAAGCCTTGACTACTTTTTTCGAAAAGACACAACTGCCGCTCTTATCAATGGAGAACGGCTGGATATACATCCAACCTTTTCCATACCCTTCAGGCTGAAACAATATCTCCATATTGAGCCTTCAATTGGTATAAGAGAAACTGCCTGGTATGCCAATAAATTTCAGACTTCCACCCATGGGATCAACAAAGATGACAGGTTTACCCACAGGGAAATTTTTGATTTCCAGCTGGACCTTTCCACAAGAATTGTCAAGATTTTCAATACAAACCATGCCTTTGCTGACAAGATACAGCATGAGATTGTTCCTGAACTTCAGTTTAATTATATCCCGGATATTGACCAGACAGATTTGCCATTGTTCGATTCCATGGATAGAATCGGAAAAGAGAATAGTCTCACATGGATTTTGACCCAGAGTTTTACAACCAAAAGAACAATTGAAAACAATAGGAATGTATACTATGAATTTGCATGGCTGAAACTCTGGCAGACATATGATGTTAACAAAAAAAAAGATCATGATGATGAGCCTTTTTCTGACATCTCCTTTGAGGGTGAACTCTATTTTAATAACTATCTCTCTTTAAACTCCCAGTTTGACTACTCTCCCTATGCTCGCAATTTTACTTCCCATGAGACAGGTATTACCCTTTCAGACTTAAGAGGTGATTTTATACATGCTGAATACAGATATAAAAGAGAAGCGTTAAAATCCATAATAGGGAGTATAAAAGTAATAATCACTGATGGCTTAAGCGCCTATTTATCACATGAGCAAGACCTGTTTAATAATAAAAGGGTGGAATCCAGGATCGGATTGGAACTTGAGCGATCATGCTGGTCACTATTAACCTCCTTTTCTGACTCACCCGATGATAAATCCATCTCTTTTCTAATAAAGCTACACGGTATCGGAGCATTTGGAACAAAATGAATATGGAACAACAGTGGTTTGTCCTGCTTACAAGGTGTAATTTTGAAAATGTTGTTTGTGAAAGAATTTATCAAAAAAATTTTGAAATCTTCCTGCCCCAGATAAAAACTAAATCCCGACAGAAAAAAAAAATAATGGTTAACAAGCCACTTTTCCCGGGATATCTTTTTGTTAAATCATCCTATAACCCTCAAGCCCATTTGGATATCCTGAAAACACCAGGAGCTGTCCGGCTGCTCGGGAACAAAGACAACCCGGTCCCGGTTCCGGAAGTCCAGATCGAATCATTGAAGATATTGACAAAATCCGATGCTGATATTGTTGTTGGTGACTCAATAAAATTAAAAAAGGGAACTCATGTGATGATAATAAATGGTCCCATGCTAGGTCTTAGGGGAATATTTATTAAATATAAAGGCAAGAACAGGGTTGTGATTGATATTGATTCATTAAACCAATTCGCCGGCATTGAAGTTAAGAAAGAAAACATTGAAAAAGTACCGGACATTATGTTATAACTCACTTGACTTATTATCAAATTTTGATTAAGTACATCATTATTAAATACACCCATAATAAAATAAAGAGGGATTATGAATAAACTTGAATTAATTTCTGCCCTGAAAGAGAAAACCATGCTTTCCAAGGCAGAAGCAAATGAAGTTGTTAATATTTTTTTTAATTCATTAAAAGAATCTTTTATTAAAGGTGAAAGAGTTGAAATACGAGGGTTGTGCAGCTTTTTTGTTAAAGAGTATAAGGGATATACCGGCAGAAATCCCAAAACTGGTGAAAAGGTTAATATTGCTAAAAAAAAGTTGCCCTTTTTTAAATGTGGTAAAGAGCTGAAGGACCGTGTGGATTATTAGATAATGGGTGTTGGACAAAACAAATCAATTCAAGGCATATCTTCCTCCCACAATGTTCTGCCTGAATTAGAGAATATAATAAAAAAAAATGAAATCCCCAATGCTTTACTATTTACAGGTGGCAATGTTGCTTTTCTTACAAAAACAGCAAATTGTTTTGCAAAAGCTGTAAATTGTTTAAATCCTCTCAACAAAACCTTTTTTAAGATACCATGTAATGAATGCAGATCCTGTAAAAAGATAACAGCTGACCTGCACCCTGATATCTTAAAGGTGATTCCAGATAATGCAAAAATAAAAGTAGCTGCCATACGAGATCTTTATCACATGATCATTTCAAAACCCAATGAGGCAAAAACAAGGGCAGTTATTATCAATAATGCTGATTCAATGAATGACCAGGCTCAAAATGCTTTTTTAAAAATGCTTGAAGAGCCTCCTTCCAACACCTTTTTTATTTTAATTGCCGACAATATAAATTCACTTCTTGCAACCATTGTCTCAAGGTGTCGGAGCATCTGGTTTAAACCAGAACAAACCAAAAAAAATAAGGGTGGTCTTAACAATAAAAGTGATGATGTTAATAGCGTTGATGACATTGATATTGACTGGGCTGAAAAAAGAGAATGGCTCTTAAAAGAGGTTTCAGATATTATATCAAATAATAAAAACAGTAGTTTTAATAGACTTAAACCCTTATTGCTTGCAGAAAAACTCAGTAACGAGCCGGATTTTTTAAAAGACTACCTTGCAATTATACGAACATTTTTACGAGACCTTGCAGTAATAAGATATAGTCCTGATAAAATAATAAATCATGAATATATAAAGCCCCTGATATCAATCTCAAAAATGATCCCCATTAAAAAAAATATACTCTTTTTTAAAGAGCTGTACAGAGCTGAAAGAAAAAATCAGGCAAGCCCTTCATCCACAAGACTTAACCTTGAAACGCTTTTTTTAAAACTATCCTTCAAAGAGATATAACCCATGACAAAAGTTACAGGAATAAAATTTAAGACTGGAGGAAAAATTTATGACTTTGAAAGTTTTGCCCTGGTCTTGAATGCTGGTGACAAAGTAATAGTTGAAACAGAACAGGGACAAGGATTTGGCATAGTTGAAATTCCACCAAAAGAACTTATTGAAACCAATAACAAAAAAGTATTAAAACAAATTTTAAGGGTTGCAACTTATAAGGATCTGGAAAAAAGAGAAGATAATATTCAACTTGAAAAAAGAGCCTTTGATTTTTGTGAAAAATGTATTGCTGACCTGGGCCTTGTAATGAATCTTTTTAGTGTTGAAGGCACATTTGACAGAAATAAATTAATATTTTTCTATACTGCTGACGGGAGAGTAGATTTTAGAGAGCTTGTTAAACTGCTGGTTAAAGAGTACAATATCCGCATTGAAATGCGTCAGGTTGGTATCAGGAATCTTGCCAAACACTGCGGCGGTGTAGGAAAATGCGGCAGGGAACTTTGTTGTTCTTCTTTTATAAATAATTTTGCACCGGTCTCAATTAAAATGGCAAAGACTCAAGGATTGTCTTTAAACCCTGCCAAAATTTCAGGGGTTTGCGGACGTTTAATGTGCTGCCTTACTTTTGAGGATGATGTTTATAAAAAAATCAAAGCCATGCTGCCAAAAATAGGATCAAGAGTAGAAACAGCTGCTGGAAAAGGCAAAGTTATCAGACAGAATGTACTTAAAGAGAAACTAACAATCCGCCTGGAAGATAATCAGGAGATTGAAAAACACAATTCAGATATTATTCAAAATGACAAAAGATAAAAAATATTTTACCACGCCTATTTATTATGTAAATGCCCAGCCTCACCTTGGACATGCATACACCTCAATTATTGCTGACATTGCCACACGATTTAACAAAATGTGCGGTCTTGAAACATATTTTCTTACAGGAACAGATGAACATGGAGATAAAATTGTTCAGGCTGCTGAAAAACAGAACACTACACCAAAGGAGTACGTAGATAAGATAAGTTCTCTTTTTAAAAATCTGCTGCCTGTACTGAATATCAGCAATAATGATTTTATCCGCACAACAGACGATCGGCATATTAAGGTTGTAGAACAAATTCTTTCAAAAATACATGGAGCAGGAGATATATATTTCAGCAGCTATGAAGGGCTTTATTGTGTCGGATGTGAAAGATTTTATCAAAAAAGGGAGCTTGTGGATGGAAAATGCCCTGACCACAACACTGAACCCAAAAAAGTAAAAGAATCCAACTACTTTTTCTCCATGGGTAAATATCAAACATGGCTCATCAACCATATAAAAAAGAACCCTGATTTCATAAGACCAGAACAATATAAAAATGAGATCCTCTCCTTTTTAAAGGAACCCCTGGAGGACCTTTGCATCTCAAGACCCAAATCACGCCTTACCTGGGGCATTACCCTGCCATTTGACAAAGAGTATGTCACATATGTCTGGTTTGATGCATTGGTGAATTATATGTCTGCACTTCAATATCCTGATGGAGAACTTTTCAATAAATTCTGGAACAGTACAGAGCATTTTGTAGCAAAAGATATAATAAAACCCCATGGAATCTACTGGCCTTGCATGCTGAAAGCTGCTGGTATCGATATTTATCAACATTTGAATGTTCATGGCTTCTGGAATGTTGGGGGCAATAAAATGTCCAAAACCATTGGCAATGTCACTGACCCTTACCAGATTATTGAAACTTACGGACTCGACCAATTTAGATATTTCCTTGCACGGGAGATGACATTTGGGCTCGATGCAAACTTTACTGAAGAAAACCTGATTGCAAGAATCAACTCTGACCTTGCAAATGATTTGGGAAACCTTCTTTCACGGGTACTTGCAATGATTCAAAGATATTTTGATGGAATAGTCCCTGCCCCTGATAACAAGATTGAAAAACTAGATAATATATCTTTAAAAGATAATGCAGATAAATGCCTAGATACTTTTAAAGAAAAAATGGAAAATATTGAATTTCATAAAGGGACCGCGGCTATTTGGGAATTTATAAGCACCATGAATAAATATATTGATACAAACGCACCCTGGACCCTTGCAAAAGATGAAGCATTAAAACCAAAACTCGAAACTGTCCTGTATAATCTTACTGAGGGGCTGAGAGTCGTGTCCTCACTAATTTATCCCATTATGCCCGACACATGCATAAAAATGCAAAAAGCACTGGGATACGAAACCAGACAAGGCAATACCATACCTTTAATTGATCAAGTATGTACCTGGGGACAGACTAAAAGCGGTATAAAATTGGAAAAACCTGAAATGCTGTTTCCCAGAATTGACACCAACAATTGCAAATAATATAGCTTAAAACTCCATTTTGAAGAATTACTCCAGACAATACACATGGCGCCTGCTTAAAGAACAGACAATAACCCGGACAAATAAAAAACGAAAAAAAAAACTTAAAAAATTTACCAGATTATCTATATATACCATATCAATTGCTGTGATTATCCTGCTTGGAGTCATATTTTTCAACTTTTTATCCACCCTTGTATTTCCAGATAAACAGGTTGAAGCTTCATCAAAAAAGACAACAAACCTAAACAAAAAAACAATAACAGTACCAAAACAGTTTTCAACCAATGAAGTAAGACAATTGCTGAAAAACCAGAAATTTCTCAATTCAGAAAAGAAAACTTTTACTGTAATGCTTAAAAATCAGACCTGCACAATAACCACCTCTCTTAATATTGGGCTGCAAAAACTACTTAATAAAAAACTTGACCGACTTAAAAAACTTGACCGTGGAAAACCAGAACGCATTGCAATGGTTGCAATGGATCCTGTCTCAGGAAAAGTACTTGCCCTGACAGGCTTTGATCTTATAAAACCTGACAGGAACCCCTGTTTTGCAAGTGATTTTCCTGCTGCAAGCATATTTAAAATCATCACTGCATCTGCTGCTGTTGAAGAGCTTGGATTTACACCTGATACAAAGCTTTATTTCAATGGAAGCAAATATACTTTGTATAAAAGCCAGCTTAAAGAGACTAAAACTAAATATACAACAACAATATCTTTTGAAAACGCTTTTGCAGAATCTGTAAACCCGGTTTTTGGGAAAATAGGAAGAAACAGACTTAAAAATAAAATCTTGGAAAAATACGCAAACAAATTTGAATTTAACAAACAGATTGATTCTGAGCTTGCATTTGGTTCAAGCAATATAGAGGTTACAGAAAACCCCTATGCATGGGCAGAAATAGGGTGTGGATTCAACCATTCAACAACAATATCACCACTCTTTGGTGCAATGATTTCAAGCACGATTGCCAATGCCGGTAAACTGGTGATACCATCAATTGTGGAAAAAATAGTAGACTCACAAAATAAGATAATCTATGATAGTAAAGATGAGATATACAGTTGGGTTGTCAGTGAAAAAACTGCAGCAATAGTACAAACTCTCATGGAAAAAACCATAGAAAGCGGGACTGCCAGGAAAAATTTCCGAGGGTACAAGCAGGACAAGATACTTTCAAAGCTTGTAATTGGCGGCAAAACAGGCTCTATATATAATAGAGAACATACTATCAAGTATGATTGGTTTACAGGATTTGTAAAACAAAAAGATGTAACAGTGGAAAATAATGAAGTAGTAGTCTCCATTGTTGTTGGACATGGAGACTATATCGGTACAAGAGCCGGCGAATATGGCAAAATGATAATCAAGGAATATTATAAAAATATTTGAGGTGATATGAAACTTTTAAAGTTTTTTAATTGGTTTTTTTCCATAAAAGTTGAAATCGGAAAATCAATGGAACAAGCTTGTGAAAATTCGATTATCTTGTTCCCATACTTCCCAAACAGTCTTAATTGTGGCATATCAGCTCTTGTTGCCTATAAAGGTACAGACAATATTGATAAATCCGATACAATTGGCAAGATGGAAAAACTTGTTCAAAAGATACAAAACACCCTGCCAAATCCTGAATCCTACACAAAATATCTTGGAGGCAATATTACCCTTAAAAACCTTCTAAACAATGCTCACACTTTGAGGCAGAACAAGACATTTCTTGCTATTTTTTCCAATCAACTTCTGGAAAACCGAATAGAAAAATTATCAAAAACCCTATTTGATATTGCTGTAACTGAAAAAAAAGCCTTTAAACACAAAATGGCACATATGACGCACAGGGATGTTAAAATAGTTGCAGACCGGATCGAAAAACTGCAGGATACCTGGTGGTGCCTGGAAAAAGAGATATTGAATAATATTATTAAGATTAAAGCTCTGTCTGACCACATCCCTGAACAAAAATATTATAAAACCAATGATTTCAGTTGTTCCATTCACCCCATTGAGATCTTTAAACAGATTAATGCTGTTTTAAATAGTTTAGACAGACTCGAGGTAAGAGGGCGTGACTCTGCCGGAATTTCACTGATTTTCACATTTACAAAACCTGAATTTGAAAATTTCAGAAAATCTCTTATTAAAGAAGGACTGTCAGACAGATTAAAACAGAGAACAAATAAAAAGGTTTTAAAAAATAATTGTATAACAATTGAAGACTCATATACAATTGAAAATGAGCTTGCTGCAAACAATCACAATGGGAGTAACTATGGTAAGGCAACTCATGATGATGGCAGTCAAGGTAAGAGCAACCATTTTGTCACAATATCAATAGTCTATAAAACTGCTTCTGAGATAGGAGCTCTTGGTGATAATGTAAAATTTATCAGAACCCAGGTAAAAAATGACAGACTTCTTCATTTGATATGCACCCATAAATTTCTTTTCCATACAATCTCCTCGCACACCAGATGGGCATCAGTCGGTGATATTACTGAAGCAAACTGCCATCCTGTGGATAATGTTCCCACCGACAAGTTAATTGAAAAAAATGGAATCCTCCATGTAAGCTTAAATGGTGATATTGATAACTATCTTGAGCTCAAATATGAATATGAAGCAAGATATGATCAAATTCATCCTGAAATCACAACAGATACAAAACTAATACCGCTTCAGATAGAACACTATTTAAAACAGGGGAACAATATTGAAGAATCATTCAGGCTTGCCGTAAATGACTTTAATGGTTCCCACGCCATAAGTATGCACACAAACCTTGCTCCGGACAAACTTTTTCTTGCCCAAAAAGGCAGTGGTCAGGCAATTTTTGTTGGAATTGCTCCTGATCATTATATTGCGGCATCTGAGCTGTATGGAATCATTGAAGAGACCCACACCTTTATCAAGCTGCAAGGTGAGAAAAAAGGACAGATTGTCACTCTGTCACAAAATTCAAAAGGCGGGGTTTCAGGTATAAAATCATTTTTTTATAATAAAACTCCCATCACCATCAAGGAGTCAGATATACTGACCAGTAGTATTTCATCAAGGGATATAGACCGCCAGGATTACCCCCATTATTTTTTAAAAGAGATCTCCGAATCTCCAAAATCCGTTGAAAAAACCCTTGAAAACAAATGGAAAATAATTGACAGCCCCAAGGGCAATAATAAAGATTTACCAAACTTTTATAAAATTGTATTAAACAAATCCGTGGTACCACAATCCCTTATAAAAGTTCTTAAAGCAAAAAAAATAAAGAAGATTATATTTATAGGACAGGGTACTGCAGGGGTCGCAGCTCAAGGGTGTGCTGAAATCCTGAAATATTACCTCTCAGCCATTAGGATGGAGATAAAAGCTTTAAAATCTTCTGAACTTTCCGGCTTTAATATTTTGGATCAAGCCTCAAAAGATATAATGCAGGACCAACTAGTTATTGGCATTAGCCAGTCAGGCACAACTACTGACACAAATCGAACCATTGATATGGTAAAATCGTGCGGTGCACATACGCTTTGCATTGTAAACAGAAGAGATTCTGATATAACATTTAAAACCGATGGTGTTCTTTATACGAGCAGTGGCAGAGACATTGAGATGTCAGTTGCATCAACCAAGGCTTTTTATTCCCAGATAACTGCCGGGGCACTTCTTGGATTATATATTGCTTCAATCTGCAAAATACGCTCGGATGAATTTATTACCAACGAAATAAACGAACTTTCAGCACTTCCAGCCAAGATGAAAAAAATTCTTGACATGAAGGATCAAATCAGAGAGTCAGCATTTAATATAGCTTTAACAAGGGACTCTTGGGCTACTGTTGGAAGCGGATCAAACAAAATATCAGCAGATGAAATAAGAATTAAGCTCTCAGAGCTTTGTTATAAAACAATCTCCTCTGATTTTGTCGAGGATAAAAAACATATTGATCTTTCTGCAGAGCCGCTAATTATCATATGCGCTGCCGGCACAAAAGAGAGTGTGCTTGCTGATATTATCAAAGACACTGCAATTTTCAATGCCCATAAAGCAACCCCTGTTGTCATAACTGAAGAGGGGGAAGATAGATTTGATCTATATTCAAACAATATATTTAAAATACCAAAAACAGAGGAGCATTTTGCTCCTATTCTCAACACACTTGTGGGGCATATATGGGGCTACTATGCAGCCCTTGCAATAAATGAAAGCTCAAGTTTCATCTTCTCAAGCAAAGTTGCAATAAAAGAGGTGATTGATGAATATTTAGATAAGGGCAGTAATATATATGAAGTCCTTCTTGAAAAGAAATTCAGAGAAAAGATTGCCCAATTTTACCTTGAATTCTCCCGGAAACGAAAAGAGAATAAATTTCCAGGAGTAATTGGGCTTAATACTATTACAAATATTACACTTTTATCCAAATACCTGGCAGGCAGACTCCCAATATCAGACTTTGAAATAGATTTTCAAATCAAGGGAACCCCTGCCAACATGATTGATGCTTTTTTCAAATATATAGGTGATGCAATTAATATAATGGCAAGACCTGTAGATGCGATAAAACATCAGGCAAAAACTGTAACCGTTGGTACCAGCAGAATATCTGAAAAATTTGAAGGGATTGTTTTTGATGAACTAAATAATCATGGTATAACAATTGCTCAAATTACCAATAAAAATGTTGTTGTAATAAAAAATATCCAGGAGATTTTGTTAAAAATAAAGGGGGGTTTTTTATATAAAATATCAGGACTTGATATGTTGGGAGCACCAACCCGAAGTACAAAAATTAAACTTGTAAAAAAACAGGGATCCATAAAAAATGCTGTCTCCAGAGTTGAAAACGATTCAAGGCTTAAAGGAACGAAAAATATTATTGTAAGAGAGGGAAATGTCTATCTTGGGAAGGGCAGAAAAGATGGAAGAAAAATCCTTGTTATTCCTGTTTTCTCATCATCCTCAGCAGCTTCAAATAAGACAGAATATATACTCTCCCTTGATATAGAGTTTAAGAGCGATTCTGAGGTTACGCTCCTGAAAAAAATAAAAGGGCTGGGCGGCAAGTTTGCCAGAATAAAAGACTTAATCCTTGAATCGGAAAACTTTAAATGGGATGACAAACTCTTAAATCTTGTAACAATTGAAGAGCTGTTTGGTGACCCTGCTGAAGTAACAGCTGAATCAATTATTAATAGAAATCAATAAAACCTTAAAATATCTATAGCTTGTTATTTTTTCTGCTTCTTTTTTAATGATGCTTTAATAAATTCCCTGAAAAGAGGATGGGGATCATCTGGTCTTGATTTGAACTCAGGATGAAATTGACATCCTAAAAACCACGGATGATCCTCTAATTCAACAATTTCCACAAGTTCATTGTCAGGAGAGACTCCACTTACAATAAGACCTGCTTTTTCAAATGTTTTAAGATATTCATTGTTAAATTCATACCTGTGTCGATGCCTTTCAGAGATATCTGAAATTTTATAGGCTTTTTTTGCAAATGTATCAGGTTTTAAAATGCATGAATATGCTCCAAGCCTCATTGTACCGCCTTTGTCTGAAGACTCGTCTCTCTTTTCTATCTTTTGGGTTCTTTCATCAAACCACTCTTTCATAAGGTATATAACAGGAAAAGGTGTTGCAAGATCAAATTCTTCACTATTTGCATCCTCCATATTACAAAGATGTCTTGCAAATTCAATAACAGCAACATGCATACCAAGACATATTCCAAAAAAGGGCAACTTATTCTCCCGTGCATACTTTACTGCAATAATTTTCCCCTCTACTCCCCGGGAGCCAAATCCGCCCGGTACAAGTATTCCATCAATACCAGAAAAGAGTTCATCGACATTTTTTTCTTTTACTTCTGAAGAGTCTACAAACTTAAGGTTTACTTTAGTGTCATTGGATATACCGCCATGGGTCAAAGCTTCATTAAGGCTCTTGTATGATTCAGTAAGGTCAACATACTTTCCCACAATTGCAATGGTCAATGAGAATCTGGGGTTTTTAAATCTTTCAACAAGCTCTTCCCACTTCTCCAGGCGAGGGTTTCTTGCCCAGATATTTAATTTTTGAAGTATTTTATCCCCAAGCCCCTCTTTATTATAAATAAGCGGAACTTCATATATACAATCCACATCCTTAGCTGTGAAAACAGCCTCTTTCTCCACATTACAAAAAAGAGAAATCTTTGCTTTCAAATCGTTAGAGAGAAATTTTTCAGTGCGGCAGAGTAGAATATCAGGTTGTATACCAATACTGCGCAACTCTTTAACACTATGCTGAGTAGGCTTGGTTTTCATCTCGCCTGCTGTTTTAATGTACGGAACCAATGTAAGGTGAATAAAAATTGAATTGCCTGGACCAACATCACTCTTAAACTGCCTTATTGCTTCTAAAAAAGGCAGGGATTCAATATCGCCTATTGTTCCGCCAATTTCTACAATAACAACATCTGCTGTACCATCTAAGAGAGTAATGCTCTGTTTTATCTCATCAGTAATATGGGGAATCACCTGAACTGTTCCGCCAAGATATTTTCCTTTGCGCTCTTTTGTAATAACAGAGTAATATATCTTACCCGTGGTAAAATTATTATTTTTACCAAGTTTTGCATTGGTGAACCTTTCATAATGACCTAAGTCCAGGTCTGTTTCAGAACCATCATCTGTAACATACACTTCACCGTGCTGAAATGGATTCATGGTTCCCGGATCAACATTAATGTAAGGATCCAACTTCTGAATTGTTACTGAAAGCCCCCTGCTCTCTAAAAGCAACCCGATTGCTGCAGATGCAAGACCTTTACCTAGAGAAGAAAGCACTCCTCCTGTAACAAAAATATACTTGGTAGTTTCACCCATTACTCCCCCATTGTATTATTGATTTGTATTATTGATTATTCATATATTTTTTTAAACTCTGTAATACTTTTTTCAATGTTTCCAGACTCATCCCCACTCAATCCTGTTTCATTTTTATAGTTACTCGACTGGGGGAAAATAGTCATAATTCTTTTAATATTAAATAGCTTTTTTTTAAAACCTGATTTAAGTTTAAATTGTTCAGCATCTATTTTTGAAAAAAGTATCCCATTAAGAAAAATAGTAATTTGCATGGGATACCATGTTCTGCTGACTTTTTGCCAATCATTGTATAAAATATCTACAAACATATCATTTTTGTAAACAGTATATCTGCCAGGAAAGCTTGTCTCTTTTTCAACCCAAAAGCTTGAACTTAACAATTTATCTGTGGGAGGTATACCAACCACAAAATAAATTTTACCATCACGTCTCTTGAATGATGAATGGTTTGTATCGACACCAGATACTTTAAGTCTTTTCTGAAGCGATCCTGGCTTTCTGCAAAGGAGGATATCAGTATGTAAATCAGTTAAAGATTTCTCTTTTGAATCAATAAATTCATCAACAACTTTGACAAACTTTTTGCCTGACTCTACGCAGATCATATCGTGGGCGCCTGTAATAGACTCAGAACGATATTTTCCAGGAAAAGAGAACCAGAGTTTTTCAGTTATTTGAGTAAATGACAGTTCAGTTTTTTCCAGAGTTTTCTGATCCTGGTTCTTTGTATGTATTACTGGATTGTCTACCTCTTCTATTATTGCAAACTCTTTTATTCCATCTGATTTTTCTGACTTTTCCAGCTCTTTAAAATCTTCCAATACCTGGAGCTTATGATAAACCTTTCTTTTTTGAATAACAGTCATACCAACAGGTTCAACAATTTTTTCGACTGTAAGTTTAATAATATCGGAACCTTCAGGGATAAAAGCATTGGCAGAAGAGTAGAGCAAAAATAAAAACAGAACAATGCCTGTTAATAAAAGACGCTTTTTCAACTGGGCAATCATATAAAAAGATCCCTTGCAAAAACAGCACAATCTCCCAGCTCCTCTTCAATCCTGATAAGCTGATTGTATTTTGCCACCCGATCACTCCTTGAGAGGGAACCTGTTTTAATCTGCCCGCTGTTAATGCCGACTGCAAGGTCTGCAATAAAGGCATCTTCTGTCTCTCCAGATCTATGGGAAACAATGGTAGTATAACCTGCCTGTTTTGCCATCTGGATAGTGTCCAGAGTCTCGGTTAGAGTTCCAATCTGGTTTAATTTTATCAAAATTGAATTTGCAACACCATCTTTTATGCCCTTGCTTAATATATCAGGATTGGTCACAAACACATCATCTCCGACTATCTGGGCAGAATCTGCAAGCCTGTCAGTCAGTAGTTTAAAATTATCCCAGTCATCTTCAGCAAGACCATCTTCAATGGAAACAAGGGGATATTTTTTAACCAGTGATTCATAATAATCAATCAATTCAATGGCAGTAAGTTCTCTTCCTTCAGATCCAAATATATATTTACCATCTTTATAAAATTCATTTGCTGCCGAATCTATTGCAAGACCAATATCCTTACCTGGTCGATACCCTGCAGCTTCGATTGCATCTAAAATATACTCAAAAGCCTGCTCATTTGATTTAAGATCAGGAGCAAAACCGCCTTCATCTCCAACAGCAGTGTTAAGTCCTGCTTTTTTTAAAATTTTCTTTAAATTATGAAAAATTTCAGCACCCATGCGCACAGATTCAGTCAAGGAATCAGCACCATAGGGCATAATCATAAATTCCTGAATATCCAGATTATTAGCAGCATGGGCACCGCCATTAATAATATTCATCATGGGAACAGGAAGAACCCGGGCATTTATTCCACCAAGGTATCTATATAAGGGAAGCTCAACTGCATTTGCAGCAGCTCTTGCCACAGCCATTGAAACACCTAAAATACCATTGGCTCCAAGCCTTGACTTATTTTCCGTACCGTCAATATCAAGCATGGTTCTGTCAAGCCCAGCCTGATCCATGGCATCATATCCAATTATTTCAGGAACAATGACTTCATTAACATTGGTCACAGCATTCATCACGCCTTTACCCAAGTATCTATTCTCAGTATTATCCCTCATCTCCAGTGCTTCTTTTGCACCAGTGGAAGCACCCGACGGCACAGCAGCCCTGCCTTTGGCACCACATGCCAGTACAACATCCACTTCAACTGTGGGATTACCCCTGGAATCAAGTATCTCTCTTGCCTTAATATCTATAAGTTCAGTCATTATCTCTCCCCCTTTCATATAAAAAAAAATTTGAATAAATCTTCTTTACATGGAAATTTAATTTTTAACTCTATATTAATACCAATTAATCCATCTTCCCACAAGATTTAATCTCACAACATAGCAAATCAATTAATATTTAACAATGATCGGGAAAATTGATACTGATTGCATCGGATTAATTTTCACTGTTTTTTCTCAAAGCT
>CAZMEX010000066.1:0-20067 GCA_964565415.1 uncultured Desulfobacterales bacterium
ATTCAGAGAAAAAGCTGAATATATCGCCATAATAAAATAATGTACAATAAAAAAAAATTATAGTGGTTATGCCAGCATATAATGCTTCAAAAACTATTAAAAAAACCCATGAAGAGATAATAGAACAAGGAGTTGTAGATCTTATAATTGTGGTTGATGATTATAGTATTGATAATACAACTTTAATAGCTAAAAATTTAATAAAAACTAAAGTAATTTCACATAAAAAGAATTTGGGTTATGGGGCTAATCAAAAAACATGTTATAAAGCCGCTCTTGATGAAGGAGCAGATATTATTATTATGGTTAAGCCTCTATAATGCAAAATACTTTCGGTTAATATCGGAAAATATTCCAAATTACCAAATATGGGAAATATTCGGGGATGAATATTAAAGTGTTTAGCTGCTCGATTATTAATATCTTGAATGACAAATGATAATTGGACCAAGAAGTGAAAATACTGAAAGATATCTCATTTCTGCTCCTGATCCCATAAGGGCAAATGACATAAAATACGCTATCCCGGAAAGCCAAAGTAATAAAAGGTATGTTCTTTTATTCAAATCGTGTTGTGAATAAATCCCAAATATTGAAAAAACGAATACAAGAAAGTAAATCCACCCTCTCCCAAAAACTCCAAGAACCATTGCAGTATAATTATCAGTCGAATATAAATAATTAAAAAAATTAGACTGATTGGCTTTATCAGTAAACTCTGAATCAATGCGATAGTAAAAAAGTCCGAATTTATTATTTGTTATATCCTGAATACCAAGGAGATATAGGACACTTGACAATCTGTGATAAAAATAAGTTGCGGGATGTTTTAGAATAGTTTGCAACCAGGTTTTTACAAGGGGTCCAAGAGGTTCTTCTGAATCACAACCTGACCATGGAGTACCATACATCTTAAGAGGAGAATTCTTATGAATAAATAGAGGATCTGAATGGTAAAATGAAAAATATAATCGTAAATTCTCTAAAGACCCGTTTTCGCCGGGTTTTCTAAAATTATCAGGTATATACATTTGGTTTTCAGATATTGAGATGGAAGCAAGATCCCACAAGATACTGTATTGCCAAATATTGCATTTTTGTATATCTTTTTTATTTAAAAACCAGTTAGTGCCAAGGGTCATGATTATTAATGCAAAGAATATTAATAGAAAAGATAGTTTATAGCCCTTTCCAATTAGGGTAGCAATATGGTCTGAACTCATACGTGCAATAACATAAAATGCTGGGATAATTAGTAGGATGGCATTTTGACGGGTTGAGGCAATTAGAGTAGTGGATAAAATCATTAATATTGCAAATATTAATTTTTTATTTTGAAGAAAAATAAATGTGGAACCTATGCTTAAAGATAATAATGCAAGTGTCCAAATCTCTTTCCAAAGGAAAATAGAAGTTATCCATATTGGAGGAATTATTGCCATGAATAAAAAAATGATAGCTTTTCTCAAAGTTCTGATTTGTAAAGCATTTATTACCATGGCAAGTCCAGACCACAGTGCAATCTGTTGTAGCAATAAAATTGGTCCTGTGCTTTTAAAAAGATCATCAAATGACCAATAAAGATAAGCCACAAAGGGAGATTTCCAGTCATTCATTACAGACAATTTTCGTTGGATAGCAAACTGAAGGACTTCCCAGGTACCGACTCCGGGCCAGAACAGCACTGTTATGCCGATACATAGAGTTAAAACAAGTATTGACATGGTTACAGCAGAATTATTATCAGAATCTTTAGGCATAATTATAAAATAATCATCAAATAAATTTAATTCGTTTTGCGGCAAAACCAACCATTCTCAGCAATAGCAAGCCATGTCTAAACCTGCTGATGCTTGTATTGCCATAGGATCGTTCCTGATATCGAATAGGCATTTCTACTATTTTTAGATTTAGTTTTGATGCTCCAAAAAGAAGATCAAAATCACCAAAGGGATCAAAATCACCGAAATATGCCCTGCCCGCCGCGATCCTTTCATAATCTTTTTTAAAAATAACCTTAGTCCCACATAATGTGTCTTTAATTCTTTGATTTAAAAGCCAGGAAAATGCCATACTGAAAAACTTATTACCTAACATATTTAAAAACCGCATGGCTTGTTCTTCCATTGGGTAAATCAATCGGCAGCCATTGATAAATTCACCTTTACCTGATGCAAGTGATCGATAAAACTTAGGAAGATCTTCAGGGGGGACAGTTAAGTCGGCATCAAGGATCATCAATATTTCACCTGTTGCATGCTTAAAACCTTTTTTGACAGCATCATACTTTCCTTGACCATCCTGATCGTATTGCTTGATATCCTTATCAGGGTTTAATTTGATAATAGATCGGATTTCATCTGATGTACCATCAGTTGAATGTCCATCAACAAAAATAATCTCCTGATGTTTTCCAAATTTTGGTATACGTTCGATACAGGGCTTAATATTTCCTCGCTCGTTTTTTGTAGGCACCACTATAGTTGTTGAATATTTCTTCTCTGAAACTTGATCTGCTCTGGGTCTTGCAATCAAATAACAAGATAGATTGAGATGGGTCAAGACAGGTAACGATGATAAGTAGGTATTTACTATATTTGATAAAAAAGGTACTTTTTTGGGTATTAAAAGCCGACTCTGCTTTTTTACAACTTGAAAATTTGCAAGCATTAATAAATTATCAATATCTGCCATGGTGAGCCAATTTTGATGCCTTTGAGGCATTTTTAATTTAAATACTTCTGCTAATTTAAGCAAAGGCTCCCACAAAAAATTATAATAAGAAATAATTACGCGGGTGTTTGAGTTGCAGAATTTATGAAGATTTAGAAATGTTGCTTCTACATCAACTAAATGACCTAGTACATCAGATAAAATAATATAATCAAATTTTCTGTCAAGGCTCTCAAGAGACTCAATATCACCTGCTATAAATTTAATTTCAGGGTATCTTTTTTGTGAGATATCTATCATTTTTGAGCTAAAATCCACTCCCACACCATAAGATGGTTTCAAACTGCTTAACAGATCTCCTGTTCCGCAACCCAACTCAAGAATAGAATAATTTTCAGGAATTAAAAATCGATGATACTTTTTTTTATCTTCATAATAATATTTATTCTTTTTAATCCATTTTAATCTGTCAGGTGCTAATCTGTCAAAACGTTCTTTTACTTTTAATTTGGTAGATATACTCATCTTTATTCATAACCCTTCTCAAGAACTATTAAAAGTCTTGTTGCAAATAAGACTGGTATTGGATCACAAATTTTATCCAATACGCGCATGACTGGCAGAGCTGCAGTGGGATATAATTGAGGCTTGGAATATCCACCTGAAAGAACATAGGAAATTGCTGAGAATTGTTTTTTTATTTTTACATCCCACTGTGAAAAATATTTTTTGAATTTTTTGTTAAAAAAAATTCTTGAAGTATTTGCTTGGGCAGCATAATAATCGACTGTACCATGGTACCACTCTTCCGGTGCAAACCACTGTATGGACTCTTTCATGCCAAGAGGTTCATGGTGAAGCAAACCAAAAACAATAAATCCTAATATACTGCTTAGACATGGCTCAAAGATAATCACTCGACCTTTGGGTAATAATACGCGATGCAATTCTTCCAAAGCTGTACCAGGATATTGTAAGTGATGGAAAACATCAAAAAGTATCAAGTCAGACACAGAGTTATCAGGAAAAGATAATTTATAAGCATTTTCTATTTGATCAATACATTCATTAAGAAACAAATCTGTCCGAATACAATGGGGAATAACATGTTTAACATTTCCAATTCCCGATCCAAGTTCAACAACATGACCGCCATGGATATTAGCGAGGTGTTCAGCAATTAATTTATAAAAAACCTTATATATCTGCCTCAGTACAGGTTTATTCTCCCAATAATGTAAGTTTTTTTTAATTTCCCTATTATGTTGGTTGATGGTCAATCTTTTCCCCTAATCTTGTTTGCCGCTCTGTTTTATTACAAGACTATCCTCCATATTATCATACTGCTCATTATATTTAAAACTGAGAAACCAAGATGAAATAATGCCGATTATCATAACAGGTATCATTTGAACTGCATGGTTAAATAGATTATAACCTGCAGCATTAGTTTTTGCTATGCCTAAGACAGACATTGCAAAGATACCACCTGCTTCCCATACGCCCCAAAACCCGGGCACAGATGGAATCGCTATAAAAAAACATATTATAACCATAACAAAGGCTGTCTCCATAAAATTCATATCAACGCCAGCACATGCTTTTACAACAAGGTAATATGAGCAAATCTGCAAAAACCAGATTATAAAAGAGAGTAAACTTATTTTTATCAAAGCAATGGTATCTTTTAATTGATCAATTCCCTTCACTAAATTCTCAAGCACCACTTCAAATCTTTTTAAAAATGTTAAACCAAAAATATTTTTTTTATTAAGATAGAACACAGACAAAAGAGATAAAAAGAGTATAACAGCTATCATAGCCATATTTGACACATAGCCCAACAATAATTGTCTGCTTAAGACATAGTTCCCAAATTCATATGACAAATCTTCAGGGATGTGAATAAAAAAAATCAGTATGAAAAAAAATAAAAGAAGCATAACAAGATCAAAGAATCGTTCTATTGCAATAGTGATTAGAGCTTCTGCAAGAGAAATATCAGGGTGTCTGCTTACCATCAAAGGTCTTGCAATCTCGCCTGCCCTACCTGGAACTATACAATTGAGCATAAACCCTGTCATTAGAATATGAAAAGTTCTCATTAGTTTTTCTTTTTTAGACAGAAGAATATGCCACCTGACAGCTCTTAAAAAAAAACTGATAAGTATTATAAGCAATGCAATAAATACTAAAAAATAATTCACATCAATGAAATACAAGAGGATATCTGACATAGGAACATTTCTGAATGCAAGCCAGAGAAAACCTGAAGATATTACAAATCCTGATATTATAAAGAAATATTTTTTATAGGAAATCATATTCAGGATAAAACCTCATATACTTTGCTTAATACTTGTTCTGGTTTAATAGTCTTAAGGCAAAGGTTTTTTCCATTGCATGGTGAATTTCTGTGATTATATGCAGTAAGGCAGGGTGAACAAGAAAAATTTGCATACATATTTACAGCATTTGGGTTTAAAGAACCATAAAGCAATGGGGTTTCAGGACCAAAAAGTATTATGGCTGGCAAAGATATAAGTGATGAAAAATGACCTGGGCCACTGTCATTTGTAATAAGAAGTTTTGAGATGCTGAATAGAATAAATAGTTCGCGAATTGATCTTGTAAATCCAACCATATCAACACAATATTGGCTGCTACACGAGGTTGTTATTTTTCTAGCTGTCTCTTTATCATGATTAATACCTGTAACAGCAACACTATGGTTTGTTTTTATAAGTTTTTCTGCGACTCTACAAAAATTTTCCTGTGGCCATGCCCTTATGGGAAGTAATCCTCCACCTGGATTAATGATAACAATTGGTTGCTTTAGAAAATCGGGAAAATTTGATTCTACTCTTTTTATAAAGTCAGTTTTTTCTTTTTCTGATATGGTGATTTGCGGAGTTTTGAAATGATCACTGCTTAGAATACGTTTATTTTTTGGAAGTTCCTTTGATCCAATGGATTCTGCAAGATTTAAAAACTGCTCTGACACATGGATATATGGGTTATATAAGACTCGCCTATTAATATGGTTTCCTCTGTAGAGACCTTCCTGTGTATGGGGATGAAACCCGGCTCTGATTTTTGCACCTGAAAGATAAGAATAAATACTGCTTATCCTTGAAAAAAGCTCACAATCGATGATTGTATCTACAGCTATTGTCCTGAGATGCCGAATAGTTTGATAGCTATCAGATAAAAATCTTATAAATGATGAATCATCAATGGTCAAAATATTTTGTTCAGGAACTAGTCCCATGATTTTGATGATCTCATCATTTTTTTTTAATGTAAGGAGATAGATAACACTATTTGGATTATTCTTTTTTAAAGTCTGGATCATGGGAAAAATAACAGTTAAGCTTCCCATCTCTGATAAAAGAATAATACAAATCTTTTCAGATTTTATTTTCCTTCTGTTTTTAAATGAGAATAAGCTGATAATGTCAATACAACCACAAATCAATTGTCCTATAAATCTATCAATTAATATTTTTGTCTTGATTGTCATGGTTAACCTGTTTTAAGTATTTTGTTTTCCATGTTTCATGACCCTGGATAATCAAAGATGCAAACGTATGTTTTGATCCTGAAATACCAAGTTGCTCCAATGCTGTATTAAAATCATTGTTCTTGACATATGTTTTTAATAATAAACAATTTTTCTCATTAATAAAAGAGCTGCTCTTATCTATCAATAAATTAAAATGTTTTTTAGCACTATCTATTTTCTGCATATCCAGATAGGCGCATAAAAGATAAAAATCAGATGCATAATGTTTTGGGTCAAGGGCTTGAGCCTTTTTAAAGGCATGAACAGCCCTTTGCTGAAATCCTGCAGCATACTCTGCTCTTCCTAATTTTATCCATAGAATAACCTTGTCTTGCCTTATTTCTACAGCCTTTTTAAAATGAAATATCGCTTGGTTCATATCTGCTTTACCAGCATATAGTTCACCTAAAGCATGATGGGCAAGAAAATTATTTTCCACTGTTTTAAGGGAGTGTGTAAAAAGGTGTTTGCTGTCCTGCCAGACTTTTATTTGCAAATATGTATTAGGAATATAGCATAACAGGATAATTACAGGAGATATAATTAACCAGGTTTTTTTATAGGCTGATTTTGAAATAAGATGATTTATTCCAAAAGCTAGTATCATAAACAAACCAAGGAGCGGCATATATGTGTATCTGTCAGCCATTGCAAAATCACCAATCTTTACAATCCCTATCACAGGCACAAGTGTTCCAAGAAACCAGAGCCAGCCAGACAGCAGAAATTTCTGTTTTTTTGAGAGATAGAGAAAAGCTATTGTCAGTATAACAAGAGACAGGGCTGACATTATGACTTCAAGAGATGTACTATCCTTAACAGGGTAAAACACACTTAAATTTTCAGACCAAATTGTTTTCTTTATATATTCAGTATACGACACTAGGCTGTTAGCAACCCTTTGATATAATGAATATTTTTCTAAAGTGACAAGCCCGCCACCTTTATGTTGGGCAAAAAGAGTAATTGCAACTCCTGCAATACTGATGAAAAAAAGGGGTATTTTTTCGATGAATAGATTGAATTTTGACGACTCTCTTTTTAAAGGCCAGAAATCAAGAAGTAAAAAAGTAAAAGGCAGTGTTACAATCATAGTTTTGGACATTATCCCCAACATGAAAAAAACAGTGATTAAACAATATTTTAATAAATTTGGTGATTTTGTATAATAGTAATATGCCAGGGTTGATAAAAGCCAGAAAAAACCACACAATATCTCTTTTCTTTCAGCTATCCATGCAACTGATTCTACATGTAGGGGATGAAGGGCAAAAAGAGCAGATATTAAAAAACTTTCCCATTTTCTTTTTGTCATCAACATAAACAGAAAAAAAACAAAAATAGAATTTAAAAGATGAATAAAAAGATTTGTTAGAAGGTAGCCACCCGGGATTACACCATAGAGTTGGGTGTCAATCATATAAGAAATCCAGGTAACCGGATGCCAGAACTCAGCCTCAAAACTTGTAAATGCCCAATAAATATTGTTTAAGTTGATTCCTGATTTGACATGTTGGTTATCAGTAACATAAACAGGATCATCCAATATTAAAAAATCATGATTAAAAAGCTGAAAATAGACTGCAAAGGTTAAAATCAGTACGATGGCAACCAATACAACAGAAGGTATTTTATTTGCTCCGATTTGATTCAAAGAGTGATTCCTACCCTGTGGACGTGATCAACATTTAATTCACTGACCATCAGGGTCTTCCTCTTGTTTACTTATTCGATAGCGCATGGATCTTTGGCTTAAACCTAAAAGGTCAGCTGCTTTATTTTTATTACCACCAGATAGATTCATTGCTTTTGTTAAGTAGGCATTCTCAATTTTGGAAAGAATTGCATCTAAATCCACGCCCTGTTCAACATCTTCGGTGTCAAACCGCTGCTCATCGACACCTTCAACCCATCTTCGTTTATTACTTAAAGAGAGTGTAAGACTTTCAGGAAGAATTATATTTGTTGAAGAGAATGCAACACTTCTTTCAATTAAATTTTCAAGTTCCCGTACATTGCCCGGGAAATCATAATTTCTTAAAAAATCAAGGGCATAGGATGAAAGTTTGACTATGTTTTTATTCATTTTTTTTGAATACTTTTTTACAAAATGCCTGGCAAGCAGTTGAATGTCATCTTTTCTTTCGCGTAGTGGTGGTACCTTTATGGGGATAACATTGAGACGATAAAAAAGGTCTTCCCGGAAATTTCCATCAATAACTTCCTGATCAAGCTTTTTGTTCGATGCTGAAATTATTCTGATATCTACCGGGATCTCTTTGACACTTCCAACTGGTTTTACAATAGTTTCCTGAACTGCTCTTAAAAGTTTAACCTGGAGCAGGGGCGAGAGTTCTCCAATCTCATCTAAAAATATGGTTCCTGTATGGGCAGCCTCAAACAGACCTATTTTATTATCAACAGCTCCTGTAAATGCACCTCTTTTGTGTCCAAAAAATTCACTCTCCATTAAATTATCAGGAATTCCTCCACAATTTACTACAACAAACGGTTTGGACTTTCTGTCACTTTTTTCATGGATTGCTTTTGCAATCAACTCCTTTCCAGTTCCGCTCTCACCTGTTATAAGCACATTGGTCTGGGTGTCTGCAATCTGGACTATTTTTTCAAAAATCAGCAGCATACCAGGCGATCTTCCAATAATCTTGTTGAAATGAATATTCTCTGCTAACTCTGAAGAAAGCTTATCTTTTTCACGTTCCGGGGTTTTTAATTCAAGAGCTCTTTTGATTGTCTGTCTTAATTCATCATTATCAAATGGCTTGGGAACAAAATCATAGGCTCCCATATTCATGGCCTCAACAGCATTTTCAGTTGAAGAGTAGGCAGATATCATTATAACAATTGTTTCGGTATTTTTTTTCTTTGCAGCTTTTAATACTTCAATACCATCAATATCACCAAGCCTCATATCAGTCAGAACAAGATCATAATCTTTTTTCTCAATTAACTTCAATGCCTGTTTCCCGTTGCGGGCAGTTGCAATATTATATCCTTCGCCAGTCAGAAGCACATCTAAAAATCCCACCATGCTCCGCTCATCATCAACAACAAGTAATTTAATATTTTTACTTTTCATAAACAATATCCCCCTTAACCATTGTAAGAAAAGTATCACCTTTAACTTTATAACCATTAAAAGGTGTGTTTTTACTCTTAGAAAAAAACAGTGAAGAATCTATTTCAAACTCTATCTCAGGATCAATGATGGTAATGTCTGCAGGAGCATTCTTTTTTATATCAGTTTTAAGGTTGATAATTGTGCCTGGATTTTTTGACATTTTTTCAACCAGGTTCTCCATGGAAATCACCCCATCATGTACAAGTTTTAATGATAGAGCAAGGGAGGTTTCAAGTCCGATAATACCAAATGCTGCCCTATCAAATTCAAGATCTTTTTCAACCTGGGAATGCGGTGCATGGTCCGTTGCAATCACATCAATTGTACCATCTGCAATACCATTGACTATTGCCTGTCTGTCCTGTTCTGATCTCAAGGGTGGGTTCATCTTGGCAAAAGTATTGTAACCCCTCACAGCTTCATCAGTAAGTAAAAAATAGTGGGGGGCTGTCTCACAGGTTATATTTATACCATCTTGTTTTGCCTGCCTTATGGCATCAACAGACTCTTTTGTACTGACATGGCAGATATGCAGTTTTGCATCTGTTGTGCGGGCAAGTTCAATATCTCTTTTAACAGCAATACTTTCAGCAGCATTGGCAATACCTTTAATGCCAAGCTGAGTTGCGACTTCTCCTTCGTTCATGGAACCATTATCTGCAACAGCTTTATCCTCTGCATGGGATAAAACAGGGATATCCAACCCCTTTGCATACTCCAGAGCCTTTCTCATGAGATTTGGGTTTTCCACGGGCTGACCATCATCGGTCACAGCGCAAATACCTGCATTTTTCATATCACCAAATTCTGCCAGCGATACACCCTTTAGCCCCTGACTGATTGCACCAACAGGTAATACTCTGGAGTACCCGGCTTTTTCAGCCTTAGCTTTGATAAAAGCTGTAACCTGGGAGCTATCATTAACCGGATCTGTATTGGGCATGGAACAGACAGTTGTAAAGCCTCCCCGAGCAGCAGCCCTTGTCCCTGTCTCTATGGTCTCTTTATATTCATGTCCCGGCTCTCTTAAATGAACATGCATGTCAATAAGTCCCGGGGTTAATATCATACCTTCTGCATTTATTATTGTAAGGTCTTGTTTTGAATCAATATAAGATATCTCTTTGTCTGATGTTGAAGGTTCAATAATATCTCTAATAAAACCGTTTTCAATCAGGATGTCTTTTTTCCCATTTATATTACCAGGATCAACAATTTTTCCACCTTTGATTCTTATCATGATTTTTTTAAACCCCCTGCTTGCTGACCTTGTCCTGACTGCCCTGCATTTCCTGTGTGCCCTGCAAGAAGATAGAAAAGTGCCATTCTCAGTGCCACACCGTTTGTAACTTGATCAAGGATTAGGGAACTCTCTCCATCTGCAATATCGTTTGCTATTTCAACTCCTCTGTTCATGGGTCCAGGATGCATCACCAGGGCATCTTTTTTTGCAAGGTTTAATCTTTGCTGGTTTAAACCATACAATGATGCATATTCACGTTCTGTGGGAAAAAGAATATTGGATTGTCTCTCTTTTTGTATGCGGAGCATCATAACAACATCTGCATTTTCAATACAGGATTCAATGTTTAAAGATTTTGTACACCCAAGGCTTGCAACCCCCATGGGCATCATTGTTTCCGGAGCAAAAACATTGACTAAAGCTCCCATTTTTGAAAATCCCCTTATGTTTGATCTGGCAACTCTGCTATGGGCAATATCTCCAATTATTGCAATCTTTAACCCTTCTATTTTTCCTTTTTTCTCCCTTACACTCATCATGTCAAGCAAAGCCTGAGTGGGATGGGCATGGGTTCCATCCCCACCATTAATAACAGCAGCTTTTACTCTTTTTGAAACAATATGGGGAGCTCCAGAAGAGGAGTGACGTATTACAATAATATCAGGGTTCATGGCATCAAGATTTTTAGCAGTATCAATGAGGGTCTCACCTTTAACTATACTGCTGGATGATTTGGAAATTGATATAACATCTGCTGATAATCTTTTTGCAGCAGTGTCAAAAGAGAGCTTGGTTCTTGTACTTGGTTCTTCAAAAAAAAGAATGATTGTTTTACCGCGAAGAGTAGGAACTTTTTTTACAGACCGCTCGGAAATCTCTTTCATACCTTGAGCAATGTCCAGAATCATTAAAATTTCTTCTTTTGAAAGAGAGTTGATATCAAGGATATTTTTTTTCCCAAATCGCATTATTTTTCAATTCCTATAAAAGCAGATTACCGATTCTGTTCCATCTCACACCAAATTTATCCTGTTTCCATGACCAGTGAATCATCAAAGCTTCCCCTTTAACTTCGTGCAACTCTACAAATCCCCAGAATCTAGAGTCATGGCTATTATCTCTATTGTCTCCCATCACAAAGAGCGAATCTTCAGGAACTGTTATAGGTCCAAGGTTATCTCTGTGGCTTAAGGCAGCAGGGTAAATAATAGGATCAATATATTTTACCTTATCTTTATATTCCTTTAATTCTCCATTAATATATAATTTTTTATTTTTAATCTCTATAATATCGCCCTCAGTGCCTACAACCCTTTTGATAAAGTCTTTATCCGGGTCCTTGGGGTATCTGAACACAATAACATCACCATGCCCAGGTTTTTTTACAGGGATCAAGGTTTTACCATCGGTAAAAGGAATTTTTATCCCATAAATAAACTTGTTTACAAGAAGGTGATCTCCTATTAAAAGTGTGTCTTTCATCGACCCTGACGGAATCTTATATGCCTGAACCACAAAAGTTCTTATAAACATCGCAATTATAACAGCAATAATAATTACTTCAATATTCTCTCTTAACTTGCCTTTTTGTTTAATTGAATCCAATGTTCCATTTATCTCCATCTATTGATCTATCTTTTGTTAAAAATATTTTTGCGGTTCCCCCAATAAAAACTTACCTTTTTGAATCCATGTTTTTAATTTATCTGCAATTTTTCTTGCCTTTACCATGCTTGAAAGAGGAACCGTAGGTATTTTCTGCCCCTTAATTGTTATTGTTCCACTTTTCAGCTCTTTATAGCTTACCTTGCCATAACTTTTTGCATTGCACTGTTGATAATCGTGACCATAATCCAAAACCTGGGTAAAAAGGTTTTCATCAGATACAGCAGTATATTTTGCCATCTCTTCATTTAAAATCGGTATTGGTACTCCAAGCCCAACACTCAGAGAAACTCCATACCCTCTGATACTTTGCCCAACAAGCCATTCCGGCGACATCTCTTTTAAATCTCCTGTTGCAGACAGAGTCGCAGCCGGAGTTAAGGGCGCACCATCCAATGTCCTGTCTACCTCGGTTTTATGCTGGGTGCCACTCCAGGTTACAAACCCCTGGGCACCTCCTAAAAATATTCTTGTGCCAAGTCCAACTGTTTTAAGGTATGGATCATTAAAAAGCGGGCTCAACTCACCTGAAGTTGAATAGTTGGCATTACCCATTCCAGGCTTTAATGTTCCCATATATGTATATTTTATCTTGTGAGATCTGTTTATGGCGCAATTATAATTTTGGTAGGCATTTCTTGGATTACAAAGGGTTGCATTAACAAGATCTTTAAGAGTAATTGTCTTCTCAATTTTTCTATTTGGATAACAATCAGTTCCATAACTTTCTGCCTTGACATTAATCTTTTTACCTGCGACTAAATCCTGGATAACATGACCTCCGCCATATTCAAAATCGCCGGGATATCTTTTATTCAAAGGATCATCTTCACTGGTCTGGGTTGCTCCAAGATAGCAGTCAACAGCGGCAATTCCCGAATATGCAGGCACATTATTAAACCATGTTTTGGTAGTCCTGATTGGTGGATTAGACTGCCCAATGTTAATAAATACACCTGATGAACACATGGGTGCAAAGGTTCCGGTTGTGACAACATCAACTTTTTTAGCAGCCTTAACCGGTCCATCTTTTTGTACAATACCAATGATTTCTTCTGCAGTAACAACAACAGCTTTGCCTGCGGCTATTTTTTTATTAATCTCTTGATATGTCTTATTTACTTTATAATCAGCCATAAAAAATAATGCTTTTCCTATTTTAGTTGTTCTTTGACACTATTAATTGTTTCCATAATATTAGTATCAATCCATGCCTTGTCCCACCACTCCAGAGGGTTCACAAACACAGAATTGATAAATACACCAAAATGCAGATGATCTCCGCCGGCAAGTCCTGTTGAACCTGTCCTGCCAATAGCTGCTCCCTTCTCAACCTTGTCGCCTTTTTTTACTGAAAAGCTTGAAAGATGTGAGTAGAGTGTACATAGTCCAAAACCATGATCAATAATAACTGAGTTACCAAATATTCCTATATTTTCAGCAGCCAGTACAATCCCTGTGTTAGCAGCTTTAACTCTGGACTTTTTTATCGAAGCTAAGTCCACTCCAAGATGAACTGCTCTGCCTATCTCTTTACCTTGATACTTATAGACCCTTCTATCTCCAAAAGAAGCCTTTCTGGCTGAACCTTTAAGCCTTAGAAATTTTCCTTTCCACATTAGTTGATTCTTTGTTGCCAATGATTTGTTTAATATTGTGGAACAGTTTTGTTTTCTGACTTCTGTATTTATTAACATAAATTTTTCAATTAATGATCCAGTTGACCCCTTGGCAAAATTAACAAGATTAAATTGTGGGATTTTCTGCTCAAGAAAACTTTGGGGAATAATTAAAGTATCAGATTTAAATTTTCTATTCCCAATATAGTACCGAAATCCTTTAACCGCCTGATTTCCAGCACTGTCCTCAGCAATAACAATAAGCTTTGAACCTTGCCCCTGGCTATGGCTGAGACCAATAAAGGCAGCATAGACATCACTATCTGAAAACATTCCGGAAAAACCTGGAAAAAAATTTTCATCTATCATTACACCACTTTTAATATTTTCTTCAAACAATCTATAAATAACAAGGCTTGAGCCACCTTTTTTAATATTATGTTTTTTTGATAGAACTTCTATTTTGGGAGGAATAGAGTCTATAACAACCTTTTCTTCCACAGAGGCAGAATTACCTTTATTCCATCCCCTGAATGAATAATCAGAAACATGTATAATAATTAAAGCATCACCATCTAATATGTTTGTATCTTTAAATTTAACAGGAATTTTAAAGGAGTCATTAAAAACACCTGAGCCCATCATACCAGGATTGGGATATCTTTTAAGCAGAAGAACATTCTCTCGGTTCTGCCTTAAAATTGAGACTTTAACACTTTTAAGTCCCTTTCCAGAATCTGATATGGAAAGTTTCATCTCATATGATTTGTTAAGATAGCGTGAAGGA
Organism: uncultured Desulfobacterales bacterium; assembly: GCA_964565415.1. GTDB lineage: Bacteria > Desulfobacterota > Desulfobacteria > Desulfobacterales > Desulfobacteraceae > JAIOSM01. The sequence goes on from CAZMEX010000066.1 coordinate 14,695, forward strand.
AGTTCCACATCTATTTTTGGTTTTTTGCCTTCAAAACCTTTAATAAGGAACCAGCCACCGGGAAATATAATAAAAAAGATAATAAATCCAAAAAAAACTTTTCTCATTAACAACTCCTACCTTTTCACGCAGTTATACTAAATTGACAAATTTAATTAATTTATCAATTTAACACAAACTTATCAAGAAGTTTTATATTATTGACTTTTTGCGCTCTTAAAAATATAATTTTATAAAAATTGTAAATTGGAGATGTTTTATAAATGAGTAATACTTTTTTTAAAATTCTTGGAGTCAATCGTTTCCCATTTTTATTAATTGCAGGACCATGTGTTATTGAAGAGTATGAAACAACATTTAAAACTGCAAAAATTTTAAAACAAATTACTGATGAGCTTAAGATCCCGTTTATCTTCAAATCATCCTTTGATAAAGCCAATAGGACATCCATAGAGTCATTCAGAGGACCAGGATTTTTTAAAGGTCTTAATATTTTAAAAAAAATCAAGCAAGAACTTAATGTTAAGGTTATTTCAGATATTCACCTGCCTGAACAGGCTGAAGAGGCATGCAAAATTCTTGATATAATCCAGATTCCGGCATTTTTATGCAGGCAGACTGATCTTATAGCAGCAGCGTGTAAAACGCACATACCTGTCAATATTAAAAAAGGACAATTTCTTTCACCGTGGGAATGCAAAAATATTATTACTAAAGCCAGACACTCGGGAAGTAGCAGCATAAGCATTACTGAAAGAGGTACAACTTTTGGATATAATAACCTGGTTGTAGATTTCAGATCCATTGATATTGTTAAAAAAATGGATGTTCCGGTAATTTTTGATGCAACCCACAGTGTGCAGCTTCCTGGAGGTGGCAAAGATTCATCTGCAGGCAACCGTGAGTTTGTGCCTCTGCTTTCAAGAGCTGCCATTGCAGCAGGTGCAGATGGGTTATTTATTGAGACACATCCTGATCCTGACAACGCATTGTGTGATGGTCCCAACTCCATGGAACTAAATGATGTTAAAGAGTTGTTAGTCATGCTTCTTAACATAAAAACAGCAATGGGCAAAACAGACCATGAATAAAAAAAAACTCAGCAGTATTAAACTCTTGCTTCTTGATGTTGATGGAGTTTTAACCGATGGTAAAATAATTTATACAGAGAGTGGTCAGGAGATTAAAGAGTTCAATGCAAAAGATGGTCTGGGAATAAGGCTTCTCATGGATTGTGGGATAAAAGTCGGTATCATTACAGCAAGAAAATCCAATGCTTTAACCCAAAGATGCAAAAATCTTGGCATAGAGCTTTTATTTGATGGCATTGAAGATAAAGTTAAAGCATTTAATATGATACTTAAAAAAACAGGTGTCTCTGCTGCCCAAACAGCCTTTGCAGGGGACGACCTTTTAGATCTTGGCGTAATGAAACTTTGCGGGCTATCCATTAGTCCGGCTGATGCCCATCCATATATTAGAAACTATTCTGATATTGTAACCAGACAAAAAGGCGGGCAAGGTGCTGTAAGGGAAATCTGTGATGAAATTTTGCAGGCCCAGGGCAAATTAGAATCAATAATTAATAGATATCTTAAATGAATTTTAATAATATTTCTCCCGGGAGACTTAAAATCCCGCTGTTGTGCATCCTTGCAGCCATACTATTGTCAGTTTCTGCTCTTATTTTTTTTAAAGCCCGGGTACTTGTAAATCCTATTTTTAAAAACATTAATATTGACTCATCTGCTGACATATTGCTCAACAATTTTAAACACATCTCAAAAACCAATGGTATTAAAGAGTGGGCATTAAAAGCAGCATCTGCTAAAATAATTAATGATAAAAATTTAGCTGTTTTAAATGGGGTTGCAGCAACAATTTTTACCGAGGATAATAAAGAGATATATATTACTGCCAAAAATGGAAAGCTTAACACTGAAACCCATGATATTGAACTTTACGGCAATGTGATAATAAGATTTGAGGGTGTCATCCTTAAAACTGACAAGTTGCATTATAGTAAAAATAGTCATATAATATATTCAGATGAATCAGTAACAATTACAAAAGAAAAATCAACTGTTCAGGCTGATTCCTTAGTTGCTGATTTAAAGGCTTTTACCTTGGAACTTAAAGGAAATATTAAAGGAAATTTTTTCAAAATAACCACAGACCTTTGAATAGTGATAATTAAATATGATGACTTATAAAAAAACAGAAACACTACCCTTTTTGATCTCATTTTTCACCATCATCTTTTTTTTGTGGACTACCTCAATATATGCAGAAAATAAGACTAAAGATGATCTTCCTGTAAATGTTACTTCTGACAGCATGCTTGCAAAAAAAGAGTCTTCAACAATTGAGTTTAAAGGCAATGTTGTTGTTACAAGAGAAGAGTCAGTTATCCATGCTGATACCATCACACTGTTTTTCACTAAAGAGAGTGAGAAAAATGAAAAAAAGAGACAAAAATTAAAGAAAATAATTGCCATCGGGAATGTAAAATATTTTTCCAAAGAGAGAAAAGCTTATGCTGGCAAAGCTGTATACACCATTGATAATGAGGTTCTTATCCTCACAAAAGATACACCAAAAGTAATTACCAATGAAAACTGGGTCACTGGTAAAAAAATCACTGTATTTCAAAAAGATGGAAAAATTACCATAGAGGGCGGAGTCAATGCTGTGTTTACACCTGAAAACAAAACTAACTAGCTAAAGAATGACAGATTTAATACTAAAAAATCTTAAAAAAACCTATAATGGTAAAAAAGTTGTTGACAATGTCAGCATTAAAGTCAAAAAAGGAAGTGTAACAGGACTTCTCGGACCTAATGGAGCAGGAAAAACAACCACATTTTATATGGCTGTAGGGTTGATAAAGCCCAATGGAGGAGATGTTTTTCTTAACAATGAAAACATAACAAAAAACCCCATGTATATCAGAGCAAGAAAAGGCATAGGTTATCTTCCCCAGGAGCCATCAACATTTAAAAAGCTGACAGTTAAACAAAACATAACTGCAATACTTGAGGTTATTTATAAAAATAAAAAAGAGGTGGGTAACAAAGCTGCAAAAATAATGGATGAACTTGGAATCAGAGGTCTTCAGAACCAAAAAGCCATTTCACTCTCAGGTGGTGAAAGAAGGCGGCTTGAGATTTCAAGGGTGCTTGCCACAGATCCAATGTTTATACTATTGGATGAGCCTTTTGCAGGTATTGACCCCCTTGCTGTTATTGATATCCAGAAAATCATATCCCAGCTTACTAAAAAAAAGATTGGTGTTCTTATATCTGACCACAATGTCAGAGAAACCTTAGGAGTATGTAATTTTGCATATATCATGAGCCAGGGAAAAGTAATTGAAACAGGAAACCCTGAAAAAATTACATCAAGCAAAATTGCCAGGGAAAACTATTTAGGAGAAAACTTCACACTTTAATATGGAATTCGGACTACAACAGAACCTCACTTTAACCCAACAGCTTGTCATGACACCACAGTTGCAGCAGGCAATTAAACTTCTGCAACTTTCACGCATGGAGCTTGTTGAGATGATTCAGGAGGAGATGGAAGAAAACCCTGCTTTAGAAGAGAAAGAACAACAACTTGATGCGGATCATGACACCAGCACTTCTGTAGAAACCTCTGATACATCAGAGAACAATACCAAAGAGGTGACAATTGAGGAGAAGGTAAGCACTGATACTGATTGGGAAAGCTATATAAATGAATATAATTCCACGGGCAGAGTACATGCAGAAAGAGAAGTAAGAGAATCTATAAATTATGAAGCCTTCACAACCAGAGAAGAAACTCTTGAAGAGCACCTTCGCTGGCAGCTGATGCTCCAGGGTTTCAATAAAACTGAAGAGAAAATTGGCCACATGATTATTGGTAACCTTGATAAAGATGGTTACTTTCGTTCCACTACTGAAGAGATAGCCCATGCTGGCAACTTTCATATTAACGATGTTGAAAAAACCTTAACTGTCCTGCAAAGTTTTAACCCTTCCGGAGTTTGTGCAAGAAATATAAGCGAATGCCTTTTAGCTCAGACTAAATACCTGGGGCTTAAAAATATAATTATTGAACGAATCATTACTGATCATTTAAAAAACCTTGAAAACAGAAATATAAAAGCTATTGCTAAAGATTTAAAGATATCCCATGATGATATCAGGGCAGCAGTCAGAGTTATACAGTATTTAGAACCAAAGCCGGGAAGAATTTTTTCCAAGGATGAATCATCATACATTACCCCTGATATTTTTGTCTATAAAGATGAGAACGGATACAAGATTGTCTTAAATGATGATGGGCTTCCAAAACTCCAAATAAGTAATTTTTACAGGAATGCCGTTGCAAAAAATAAAAAACTGCCCAAAGATACAAAAAATTATTTGAATGAAAAAATGCAATCAGCATCGTGGTTGATCAAAAGTATTCACCAGCGCCAAAAGACGATATACCTTGTCATGGAAAGTATTATTAAATTCCAGGAGGAATTTTTTGCCAAGGGTATAGCATATTTAAAACCTCTAATTTTAAAAGATGTTGCCGAAGACATTGAGATGCATGAATCAACAATAAGCAGGGTTACAACAAATAAATATGCCTATACTCCCCAGGGGTTATTTGAACTGAAATATTTTTTTAACAGCGCCATAAAACGGCAATCAGGGGAAGGCGAACTTGCCTCGGAGAGTGTAAAAGAAAAAATAAAACTTCTTGTTAAAAATGAAGACCATGACCATCCTTTAAGTGATGAAAAAATTGCAGCAGTTCTTAAAGATGCAAATGTTAATATTGCCAGAAGAACTGTGGCCAAATACAGGAAGATGCTTAAAATTCTTCCTTCAAATAAACGAAAACAATTTTAGGGAGGTATTATGCGCACAATAGTAACCTTTAAACAAATTGACCCTTCCGATTCATTAAAATCCTACATCCAGAAAAAATTAAACCGTTTTGACAAAATGCTGGACAGCCCCGCAGAGGTGAATGTGGTACTTTCAGTTGAAAAAATCAGGCATATTGCCGAGATAACACTTGTTTGTGATAAATTGAAAATTCATGTAAAAGAGGAGTCTGAAAGTTTATACGCTTCAGTTGACACTTTAATTGATAAATTGAAAATTCAAATAAAGAAGAATAAAGAGAAGACAAAAAAACATATGTCAGGGAAAAAAAGAAGTATTAAGAACAACGGTTATGTCAATGATTCAAACTATCCATCAGAAAACTCAGACAATTCTGGCATGTCTGAAAATATTATCACAGAAAAAGTTGACACAAAACCCATGGACATTGATGTTGCAGCTATTATCTTAAATTCTGAGAAAAATAATTTTTTTGTATTTA
>CAZMEX010000067.1:0-19441 GCA_964565415.1 uncultured Desulfobacterales bacterium
ATGGATGCTAAACTTTCTATAACCTTTTCTCCTGCCTCTCCATCAATTTCATGTAGTTTCTTTAAGCCAGCTTCAAACCTTTCATTTTTCATGTTGTTTCTCCTGTGAGCTATTTGGGTTAACTTGTGGAAATAGCTTACAGGTTAGAGTTGACTCTAAGTCAAGAAGTTTTTTTGTCTAAAATAACTTTCTCATAATATTCAATTTTTTCTTTAATTTTGCTCAGATGCTGTTTTTCTTCTGAAATTTTGTTTTTAAGGACAGATGCATGATTTTCTAACAAATTCTTTCTTGCATTCGCAGTGCTTTCTCCTTGTTGCCTCAATAATGCATATTTTTTAATTTGTTCAAGAGGCATCCCCGTTTCTTTCAATCTGTTTATAAATTCTGCCCACAGCAAATTTTTTTCTGTAAAATCTCTATGACCACTTGCGTTACGCCTGATTTCTTGGAAAATACCGATTTTTTCATAATACCTCAGAGTGTATGAGGAAATTCCTGAAATTTTTGAAAACTCTTTGATATTCATCAGCTTCTTTCCAAGGGCATAACAAGTTAAGATACGGACCTGGATATCATATGAAAGCGAATGATATCCGACCTGGAATTTAGTAATGTAACCATCAGTAATTCAATAGCAATATTTACTATGGCTGTAAAGAATATTTCACTATAATGTAAAATACTTTTTCAATTAGTTGAATACTAATAAATTTTACGTTTGGAAAAACCTTCTCCAAGCACATTGAAGGTGTTTTCAGTTATCAAAAATGCTCCAGGATCAATGGTAAATACAATCTCTTCGATACGTTTGATCTGAAATGTGTTGACAACTGTCAGGATGACATCTTTTTCTTTGCCTGTGTATGAACCTTCCCCTTTTAAAAGCGTAGCTCCTCTTTTCAGTTTGCTCATGATTTCATCGGTAATTTTTCTTGGATTATTGGAAATTATGAATATCATTTTTCGCTGGTTAAACAATGTCATGAAATATTCTATTACCTGGGAAGTGATATAACTCATTGCCATGGAGTATAAAATTAAATCTGTATTCAGTGATCCAAAACTGAAAAGGAATAGAGCAAAATTAAAACTGAAGTTGTAGGTTCCAATGCGAATACCAAATTTTTGATTTAAAATTACTGAAATGATATCATTGCCGCCGGCAGATCCAAGAGATCTGAATACAATACCTGCTCCTGCACCAACAATGGTTCCTCCGGCAAGGACTGCAAGCATTAGATCATTAACAGGGATTTCAAACTGTATAAAATCAATGGCAATGGTTAAAATAATTGTTCCGTAGAGGCTGTATAATAGAAATCGTTTGCTGATAAAGATCCATCCGAGAATAAATACAGGTATATTTAACAATAGATACCAGATACCAGGTGTTAAAATACCAGTGTAATAAAATAGCAGAATTCCTGCACCGGAAAATCCGCCAGTGATCATTCCGTGGGGAATCACAATGGCTTTAAGCCCGATGCCGATAATTATACTTCCCAATGTGATCAAAAAAAGATTCCAGGGAACTGAATAGGTTATATTGTGCAATTTCATCTGTTCTGTCCTTATTTTGTAATCCTTGATTTGCCAGTAAAAACATAAAGACCATTATCCCGAACAGAGGCAAGGGTTATGCCGCATGTTTCTCCTAAACTAACAGCAAGAGCAGTTGGTCTTGCCATGCTGATTATTAATTCAATGTTTGCCCTGGCGCATTTTTGTACCATTTCATAGCTTGCCCTTGAAGATAAAAGCGCCAGGGATGCATCTACTAGCCTGTTGTTAAGCAGCAAGGTGCCAATGGTTTTATCCAGGGCATTGTGTCTGCCAACGTCTTCTGCTTCGGATATTTTTTGTAAATCTCTGTTGAAAATGGCAGCTGCATGGGAAGAAAAGCATCTTTTTCTTAATTTTTGTATACCTTTCATCTGATCAACTACCTGCATTGCACTGGCAAAGGATATTGTAAATGTCTGTTTTAAAGTCTTAAGATTATCTGTTAAGTCATCGATTATCTCTCTGCCACACAATCCACAGCCAGTCTGGCTGAGATACCCTTTTTTAAAGAGAAGATTTGCTATTTTTTCTGCTCGTTTCTGAGTGAGCTTGACTGCAACAACATTGGAATCATCATTGTCACAAAGGGCAATGTCAGCAATGTCCAGAACATTATCAATAATACCTTCAGCAAGGCAGAAACCTGCTGCATGTGCTTTTTCAAAGCCTGGGGTGCGCATTATCACAGCGTAATTTTTGCCCTGAATGTTGATGGATAAAGGCTCCTCCACAATAAGTTCCCGTTCCAGGTTTTTAAGTTCGGGATTTTGATTTAAATTGTGTTCCCGGAAAAGAAAATATGCAGTGTTATGTTTTTTCAGGCTTTTATTTTGGTTCATAAAACAGATTATAATGCCGGGCATTGTGAAGTCAAGGGGATTAGATACCACAATGTGATATTTATTTTTCTTGGCTTTTTGTTTAAAAAAAGGTAAAAACAGATCAGTAAACTAATTTTGTTCAATATGGAGAAAAACATGGGTTTTAAAATAGAGTTAAAAGATGCTTTAAAAACAGAGACACTGGATCAAGATAAGATTTTATCACCGGAAAAGACCGTTGAAAATTTTAAGAAAAAGTCAAAAAAGCTTAACCTTAATATTTTAAAGAAAACCGAGAGAATAGATAATGGCAGGCTTGATATACCTGTTTTTTTCAGCGAGTGTGGCATGGATGCAAGGCAGATCATTGGAACAAATAAGCAGATGGGAAAAGGTGCAACCCCGGAACAGGCAGAAGCAAGCGCAGTAATGGAACTTGCCGAAAGGTTCAGTTTTTTCAGTTTTGTCCATGACCCTGATAATTTTATTATTGACACCTATAAAAATGTAGAAAAAGATGCCTTGCCTTTTTCTATGATACTTCAGTCTGTGCATGATAATGGAGGTGATATTAAAGCAAAAAAAAAGGTTTTTGAAATTTTACCGTTAAAATGGGCTAAAGGGTATAACTTAACACAAAAAAAAGAAGTTCTTGTCCCATTTAACTGGTTTTATATGATTAATGAATTTAATGGACCGTGCGCGGGTAATTGTGCTGAAGAAGCGATCAATCAGGGCATATGCGAGGTTGTGGAACGTCACACTTCATCCCTTGTAAGCCAGGGCAGATTAAATGTTGCAGGTATAGATTTAAGCTCTGCCAAGGATCCAATGGTTAAGGAGATGATTGCAAAATATAATAAAGCAGGTATTACCCTCCATGCTTCAGATTTTACCCAGGGTATGGGGATACCCACTGTTGGGGTTATGGCTTATGATAAAGCAACATTTCCAGTTATGAGTGAAATTGTATGGACAGCAGGTACTACTCCAGACCCTGAAAAAGCTTTAAGTCGAGCCCTTAGCGAAACAGCACAACTTGCAGGAGACTTTAATACCGGATCTAACTTTGTTGCAAGCGGGCTGCCAAAGTTTGAATCCCTTAAAGAAGCTGAATATATTACAAACCCTGAACAATTTTTATCTGTTAGTGAACTGCCTGATCAATCAGATAAGAATATAAAGATTGAAGTTGAAAATCTGGTTGCTGAACTTTTAAAAAATGGGATGGATGTGATTTTAATTGATGTGATGCATAAAGGGCTTGAAATCCCGGCTTTTTATACCATAATTCCAGGAGCACATTTCAGAGAACGGGCAGTTGATGCCAGTGTGGGAATGTTTTCTGCAAGATTGATCACTGAATATTTTGAACCTGCAATTGCTCTTTCAAAACTTGATGGGATAGAAAAACTTCTTCCTTTGCAATATTATATCAGTTTTTATAAGGGGCTTTGTCTGATTTCTTTAAATGATAATGCCTCAGCACTGGAGCATTTTGAAAAAGCCCTTGATCTTGAACCTGCTAAAATGAATCTGCCTGATATTTGCTCTTACATGGGATTATGTTTAAAAGAGATGGAACAATATGAAAGAGCATTGGAGATTCTTGAAAAGGGTAGAGTCGTTGATGGACAACGCACGGATATTCATAACCTTATCGGGTTCTGCCATTTTAAAATGAAAAATCATGAACAGGCAGTTAAGAGTTTTAAAAAAGTTATTTCGATTGATCCTGGCTCAGCCATTGACTATGCCAATGTTGCCTCAAACTATAGAGATATGGGCAATTTTAAAGAGGCAGTTGAGTATTATGAAATGGCTCTTAAAATTGATCCTTCAATCTCCTTTGCAAAAGAGAGTCTTGCAAAGCTCAAAGGTTATGGATAAGCCCTTTTTGTCGGGTTAAAAGAGTGTGCAGCGAATAAACTAAAAAAGCCATGCAAAAAGTAAGATGGGTTAAATCAAGAATAATAACAAGAGATGGTGAAAAAGGTGTGCCAGTATAGTTTTTTATTCCCATAAATATGCCTGTAATCATAAGTCCAGACAACAGAAATAATTTTGTGTAGATTGGAAAAGGTACAATAAGTGTTTTTTCTTTGCTTAAAATGTTATCAACAATAATATAAACAATCAGACCAACCAGAATTATTGAAAAAATATAGTGCAGAGTATGTGTTACATAGAATTTTGCCAGCCATTCAAGTCCTGGAATATCAGCAATATAGTACCTTTTAAAAATAGGCAGCTGACCAAATCCTGAAACAGTAAGAAAAAAGATAGTAATAAAATATGTAACTTTTAGTATTATTGATTGCATTTTTACTATTTCTCCTGTTTGGTATTATTGTAGAATTTGCCAAATGCAGCTGCAGCGCCGGCAATAGGTGCAATTATCATTGCAAATGCTATATTATTTCCCAGGGACATCATGTTCTTGACTCTGTTGAAGTGGGGTTTGCCTTTGCCTTTTTCAATGGCTTGATTGATTTTATCAAATGGTAATGGAGAAACATATATTGTGTTGGTCCCACCGTTTTCATTCTCGCCATATACATAACCATTGGTGTCCCGGGCAAGTTTATGAGCTTGTTCAATAATTTCATCTCTTGGGCCAATAGTCTGGACATCTTCAGGGCAGGCTTCAATGCAGGCAGGAGTATTACCCTCGGCAATTTGATCATAGCACCTGTCACATTTGAACATGGCGCCATTGCCTGCAAACGCCGGCATGAGATCCAGGTAGAGTCCAACACCTGTCTGCCTTTGAGGGATATGCCACGGACAAACCTTTTTACATTTAGAGCCGCCAAGGCAGATTTCATCATCTATTCTGGAGATTCCATTGTCAAGCTGCTGGGCTGCTCCCCAGGGGCAAAGTTTCACACATGGCGGGTTAACACAATGCATGCATCTTCTTGGAATCGTTAATTTGTGTATTTCACCGGCAATTTTAACTTCAGCAGATTGTATATAAAGCCAGGTGTATGGAGTTAACCTTTCTGTAACGCCTCTCTTTTCAGAGAAGTCATTTACCGGAACCCGACCTGGATACATTCTTGGAAATGGTTTTTCAGGTTCAGGGAATTTACCGGCATTTATCTCTTTACATGCATATACGCACTCTTCACATCCTACACATTTACTTATATCCAGCAGTGTTGCAATGGGTTTACTTTTATCTGCTGCCTTTGCAGCTCTTGCAATGGAAGAGGTTGCAGCGACTGAACATGCAGCTGTTGCCCCGGCCTTTAAAAAAGTTCTTCTTGAGATTTTTGATGACTTTGATGACTTTGATGACATGGCCCGTCCCTTTATTGATGTTTTATTGGAATCTTAAACATAATCAACTATACCAAGGGTCAATAGTTTGCACAAGTTTAATATGTATTGTATATTAAAGAAAAACTATCATACTTCTAATTTAATAATGGACAGTTACCCATGGAATTGATTTCAATTTTCAAACACGCCTTAATGATCAGCTTTTTTGTATTTGTAATGATGCTTTTAGTTGATTTTGTTGACCTTATTACGAATAAACGTATATCTGATGTTATTAAAGAAGGGAAGTTCAGGCAATACAGTTTATCTTCTTTTTTTGGCTCTATACCCGGCTGCCTTGGTGCATTTATGAATGTAAGTCTCTATGTTCGAGGTATCATAGGCTTTGGTGCAGTGGTCGGAGGAATGATAGCAACCTCAGGTGATGAAGCATTTGTGATGCTTTCACAATTCCCAGTTACAGCAATGATGCTTTTTGGGCTTTTATTTATTTGCGGAATTATATTTGGAAGAGTAAGTGACTATATTGTTGATGTCTTAAAGATTGCCACCTGCAATTCGTGCCCTGATTCAGAATGCACTGAGTGTGTTGCTGATCTCAGCAGTGAATTAAGCATTAAAGCAAGTATCAGCGATATTTTTAAACCTGGTAATTTTATAATTAATTTTCAATCACTCTCTTTTACCAGGTTTCTTTTTTTGGTACTGATTCTTACCTTTGCTGTTCTGGTTGCATCTGGCAACCTGGGTCCTGATTCATGGGATTGGGAACGCATAACTTTAATTTTTCTTTCCCTGTGTACTCTGTTTATTATTATAGTAGTTTCAGAGCATTATCTGCATTCCCATATTTGGGAGCATATTTTAAAGAAACATATTCTGCGCGTATTTCTGTGGAGTTTTGCAGCATTGCTTTTTGTCCACTGGGGTCTATTATACTGGAATATGGATATTATTGTTAAACAACATATGTGGTTGACGTTGGTGATTGCTGCAGTTGTTTCAATCGTACCGGAATCTGGTCCTCACCTCGTATTTGTGATGATGTTTTCCCAGGGATTAATTCCTTTTTCCGTGTTATTTACAAGCTCTTTTATTCAGGATGGTCATGGCATGCTGCCACTGCTTTCTTACAGCTTTAAAGATGCTATGCTTGTTAAAGTTTTTAATCTGATTTTTGGTCTGGGTCTTGGGGCAGTTCTTTTTGCCTTTGGATTATAGAAAGATATCACTGGCAGGATTGAAATTGATACAACTAATCTGTTGAGCGCACCCCGGAAACTAATTTATACCCGGCTTTTTTTATTTTATCAAGAAAACCACTGCATATATCAGTTACTTTAACCTTTTCATCAGGTGATAATTTTTGTAATGCTTTTGCAAGTTCCTTTTTAGCATCTGGTATTGAAGTATTATCTACTGCTATGGTCAGCCAGGCATATTTTTCAAGACAATCTTCCATTGCTAAATACAAATCCCATATTGCATCTAATCTTCCTGCAAATGCTGCTAACTCCAGATACTTTATTTTCTCTTCTCTGTTTTCAGTGAGCGCACTTAAACCAGCGTAAGCACCAATATTTCCAGCTTTTATAGATTTTTTAAAAGACTTTTTTGCATTTTCAAGTGTACTCTCTAATGCATTATTCTCTCTGCTTTCAGTTGCAACTTCTTTTTTTTCACTCTCACTATTTTCTTCTTCAAAACATATCCAGCCGTCAATTTCTATTTCATTCTCTTTTTCTTCAACCATTATAAGTCCTTAATCTTTTATGTGATAAGTTTCCATATTTATATAATTCATAAAAAGATCGAAGCAATTATAACAGAGTTAATGTAATTGTACAGGTTTCATGCACTATATTTTTATTTAAGTTGACTATGAATTCATGATTGTTACTTTATAGTAATACAATAGGGTCATGGAAAAATATTATGAAGAAAAATGATGATGATAACACTTCCCCTAAAGATATGACCAAAGTTGTTCTTGAGAGCATCTCTGATGGTGTTTTCTCAGTTGGTCATGATTGGAAAATAACCTCATTTAACAGGGCTGCTGAAAAGATAACCGGAGTTTCATGCAAAGAAGCTATTGGCAAGCACTGCTGGGAAGTTTTCCGTTCAAATATGTGTGAGGCAGATTGTGCTTTAAAAAAAACAATGGAAGAGGAAAAATCCTTTGTCAGTACATCCACCTATATTGTTAATGCTGACCAGAAACAGATACCTATCACAGTGTCAACCTCTCTTTTACAGGATAAAAGGGGTGCGATCCTTGGAGGCGTTGAGGTGTTTCGTGATCACAGCCTTGTGCAGGAACTCAGGAAAGAGATATCTGCAAAGTTTCAAATGTGTGACATGGTGAGTAATAATTTAGAGATGAAAAAAATTTTTAATATTCTACCCCAGATAGCTGAAAGTGACAGCACGGTTTTAATCGAAGGAGAGACCGGGACAGGAAAAGAGCTGATGGCACGAGCAATTCATAATTTAAGTTTACGGGAGGATAGACCTTTTATAGCAATTAACTGCGGTGCTCTTCCAGACAGTCTGCTTGAGTCAGAGTTGTTTGGTTATAAAAAAGGTGCATTTACAAATGCTGTACAAGATAAGCCCGGATATTTTGCCCTGGCTGACAAAGGTACAATTTTTTTAGATGAGATAGGAGATACCAGCCCTGCTTTCCAGGTCAGACTTCTAAGAGTGCTTGAAGAGAAAGAGTTTCAACCCCTTGGCGCTGTGGAGAATGAGAAAACTGATGCAAGAATCATTACTGCAACAAACAAAGATCTTTTAAAACTTATTGCCCAGGAAAAGTTCAGACAAGATCTGTTTTATCGTGTAAATGTTGTTCGGCTTGATCTTCTGCCCCTTAGAAGACGCATGGAAGATATACCTTTTTTGATTGACCATTTTATACTCAAGCTAAACAGGATACAGGGTAAACAGGTTAATGGAATTGATCAAGATGCTCTCGAAGTAATCATGAGCCATGATTTTCCGGGAAATATCCGGGAGCTTGAAAATATTATCGAGCATGCCTTTGTCCTCTGCTCAGAAGGAAATATTAAAGTCAATCATCTGCCTTCAACCCTCTCTTTGCAAATTGAGACCATGGAAGAAGGTGGGACAGGTTTGAATGATTCCATGAAATCAGCAGAAGCCCGAATTATTAAGGAGGCTCTTAAAAAAAATAACTATAATCGCATGGCTGCTGCTAAATACCTTGGTATGCATAAAAGTACGTTTTTCAGGAAAATAAATAAATTCAATATTAAGCTGCCAAAAATGGACGGACGTTCAAAAATAAATTGAGAGTCGCAATGATGCAACTATATTAGTCGCAATATTGCGACTCTTTGAGCGTCGATAAAGCCTGCTCTTTTTATAAATCATTAAAAAGTATAGTATTTTCCATGGGTTACAAATATTTGTTGTTGGTGGCATAGAATTTGCTTTTATTTCAGACAAGGAGGAACAATGATTTGAAAGTTGCATTGACAATTTGGGGAAACAGGATTTCACCTGTTTTTGATTCTGCCAGAAAATTTCTAATTGCTGAAGTTAAGGATAATAAAGTTGTGGACAGACAATATGAGTCAATCAATTTTGAAAAAGCATCAGATATAGCTCAAATTTTAAATGATTTTGGTATTGATGTATTGATTTGCGGGGCAATTTCAAGACGGTTTTCAACAGTTGTTGATTTGAGCAAAACAAGATTAATACCTTTTATTACAGGGCATGTTGATGTGGTCTTAAAGTCATTTATCGATAATAGAAAGGTTAAAACAGAATTTTTTATGCCTGGGTGCAGGAATCAACAGTGCAGACAAGGCAATGGATGTAATAATTTTTTCAATAAAAAAGTAAGGGAGGTGAATGATATGCCTGGATTAGATAGAACAGGTCCACAGGGTCAAGGTTCAATGACCGGTGGTGCCCGAGGTAATTGCAACTCTGCAAATTCCAGTAGAGGGTTTGGCAGAAGAGTGTCATCTGGACAAAACCGCAGAGCAGGTTTAGGCAGAGGTAAGGGGCAGGGATTTGGCAGAAATATTGAAGCTGGTGAATTTAATACTGCCGATGAAAAACTTGGTTTGCTGAAAGCAGAAGTTGAATTGCTCAATAAGAAGATTGTCGATATAGAAAAGAAGTTGTAATTTTTTTTATCACTCAGCCCTTTTCCTTAAAATTTTTTTAGATGTTTTGATACAAAATTGAGGAAAAGGGCTTTAATAAGGATAAATAGATGGTTCAAATATTAATTGCTAGTCAAAATCAAAAGTCCCTGGATGATTTTTCCGCTGGATTTGGGAAAAACAGTGATACTAAAATCGTTTGGGTTGATAGTTGCAAGGAAGCTTTATTAAAGATTGAAAGCAGTAACTTTGATCTTTTTGTTGCAGATGAAATACTTTCAGACATAAAAGGGCTTGGGTGTATTGAGAAAAGTGTTATGGCAAATCCATTTCTCAACACAGCAGCGATTAGCTCCTTGTCTGAAAAGGATTTCCATGAAGCCAGCGAAGGGCTTGGCGTTTTAATGCAGATCCCTGGCAATCCAGTTTCAGATGATGGAGTAAAATTGCTGGATTATTTAGAAGATATATTAAAAAGGACAACAAAAAAATGATAATCAGTGTTGCAAGCGGGAAGGGTGGTACGGGGAAAACTACGATTGCCACTAATCTGGCAGCTTCCCTTGAAAGAGGTGTAAAAATTTTAGACTGTGATGTGGAAGAGCCAAATTCTCATCTTTTTTTAAGTCCTGAGATCGAGAAAACAGAACCTGTATTCACACCTGTTCCCCTTATTGATGAGAATAAATGCACATATTGTAATAAGTGTGTTGAAATATGCCGGTATAAAGCAATCACAATTATTGGAAAGACAATACTTACTTTTGCTGAATTATGCCATAGTTGTGGCGGATGCATGGCAGTATGCCCTGAAAATGCAATAACAGAAAAGGGTCGTGAACTTGGGCATCTTGATACAGGAAGATCAAAAGAGATAGGTTTTGTCCATGGCAAATTGCGGGTGGGAGAAGCCATGTCTCCTCCGTTAATTAATAGGGTCCGATCATATATAGAACCTGATATGGTTAATATTATTGATGCTCCACCAGGAACATCCTGTCCGGTTATCACAGCCATGAAAAACACCGACTTTGTTTTGATGGTTACAGAGCCAACTCCTTTTGGATTGCATGATTTAAAACTTGGGGTTAAAGCAGTTAAGCTTATTGGTATTCCCTGCGGTCTTGTAATCAATCGTTCAGATATTGGAAATGACGATGTTAGAGATTATGCAAAAGAGGAGAGACTTCCCATTCTTCTTGAGATACCTTTTGACAGAAATATAGCTCAAATATATTCAAAAGGTGATTTGATTGTTGAGAAGATGCCAGAATATAAAGAGCAATTTCTCAAATTATACTTAAGCATTGAAAATCTTGTTAAGGAGGGGCAAAACCAGTGAAAGAACTTGTTATTTTGAGCGGTAAAGGAGGCACGGGCAAAACCAGTCTTACTGCAGCATTTGCAGCGATTTGTAAAAAAAGTGTTCTCTGCGATGCTGATGTTGATGCAGCAGATCTCCATCTTTTGATGTCCCCTGAAATAAAACAGACAACTGATTTTCTGGGCGGAGGATTGGCAATAATTGATCCTGAGAAATGCACTGAATGCGGGCAATGTATTGAACTTTGCAGGTTTAATGCCATAAGTGATGATTTTGTGGTTGATAAAATTGATTGTGAAGGATGCGGAGTTTGTGTTGATTTATGTCCGGAAAAGGCAATTGATTTTCCAACTCAAATATGTGGGCAGTGGTTTGTTTCAGATACAAGATTTGGTCCCATGATTCACGCAAGACTTGGCATTGCAGAGGAAAATTCAGGTAAACTTGTTGCCCTTGTGAGGCAGCAGGCAAAAGAGTTTGCGAAAAAAAATAGTATTGATTTGCTTTTGACAGACGGTCCTCCAGGTGTTGGGTGCCCTGTTATAGCATCCATTGGCGGAGCAACAGCCATAGTGATTGTGACCGAGCCCACTGTATCTGGTATACATGATATGGAAAGAGCATTGGAACTTGCTAAATTTTTCAAGGTTCCTGCAATGATCATTGTAAATAAATATGATTTAAATCCTGATATGACTGAACAGATAGAGCAGAGTGTTAAAAAAAGAGGTTTGACATTTATAGGTAAAATACCCTTTGACCCTGACTTTACAAAGTCAATGGTCCAGGCAAAAACAATTATGGAATATGAAGACAATTCAGATATCAGCCTTAAGGTAAAAGAGGTGTGGGAAAGAATAATGGCCTCATCTGAAATGAATTTAGAAGCAAAGAGTTAGGTGAACAATATATTTAAATTATTAACAGGAGTAAAAAGTTATGAAAGAGGGAAGAATAGCAGTCCCGTCAAATGGTGAAGGTGGATTGGACGGCACAAGAGCGGGACATTTTGGACATTGTGATACATTTACATTTGTTGATGTTGAAGATGGTGCGATCAAAGAAGTTACAGCATTAAAGAATGAGGGGCATGCCCAGGGTGGTTGTATGGTGCCGGTGAACCTGCTTGCAGATCATAATGTTAAAGCATTAATTGTTGGTGGTATTGGAATGCGCCCTTTGATGGGTTTTAAACAGGTTGGAATAGATGTGTATCATGATGACGCAAGACCTGAAATTAAAGCTGTTGTAGAAGATTTGATTGCAGGGAAGTTAACTGAAATCCAAAATGACCAGGTTTGCGGAGGCGGTGGCGGTGGTAAGCCTAGCCTGCCATAAAGGAGGGTTTTGATATGAAAATCGCTGTTACATCACAAGGAAAAGATCTTGATTCAGATATGGATCCAAAATTTGGAAGAGCTGCATATATATTGATAGTTGACACTGAGACTCTGGAATTTGAGGCGTTTGATAATTCAGAGAATGTCAATGCCTTTAAGGGTGCAGGTATCCAGGCAGCTTCCCTGGTGGGGAACAATGGTGCCAAAGTACTGCTTACCGGGCATTGCGGTCCCAAAGCTTATCAAACTCTGGATGCAGTGGGAATAAAGGTTGTAAATGATGTCATGGGCACGGTTAGAAGTGCTGTCAAAGAGTTTGATTATGACAAGGCAACTTTTGCAACTGATCCTGATGTAGAACCATATTCTTAAGAATTCAACAAAAAATAATAGAGCTGTTTAAAACGCAGCTCTATTTTTGAGGTGTGTATGAGCATATACAAGATTCACCCGATTGTTATGGGTACTAAAGTTTTTGATAAAAGTATGATGACATATCAGCATGGCAATGGTGAGCAATATACCATACCAATTTATTGCTGGTATATTGAAGGCGGAGATAGAAATATCCTTGTGGACACTGGTGAGATGAGCCCAATACAGTCAAAAGAGCGTGAAAAGGCAATTGGAGGAAAAATCTACACCTTTGAACAGGGGCTTGACCGCTTTAAACTAAAACCAGAAGATATTGATATTATAATCCATACTCATCTTCATAATGACCATTGTGAAAATGATTATAAATGTGTGAACGCTGATATCTATGTGCATGAAAAAGAGCTTGAAAATATTCATGATCCCCATGCTCTGGACTATCGGTATCTTGAAGATTATATAGAAGATGTTGAAGAAAATGGGCAGCTCAGGGTTCTATCGGAAGATAAAGAGGTAGTTCCTGGCATTAAGTGTGTGCATACACCTGCCCATACAACTGGTGGTATGTCAATTGTAATTAATACAGCATCTGGAAAAGCTGTGATAACAGGCTTTTGTGTATTAAATGAAAATTTTGACCCTCCCATTGAAATCAAGGCAATGGAGATGGAGGTCATACCTCCCGGGACCCATGTCAATGTCTATGAAGCCTACGACATTATGCTGAAGATTAAAGAGATGGCAGATATTTTATTGCCATTGCATGAACCTGAATTTGCATCACAGGATACTATTGGATAAGCAAGTGGGTAAACAGGAGGAGATATAGATGAAAATAGTTGTAAGCTCAACAGGTAAAGATTTAGATTCAAAAATAGACCCTCGTTTTGGCAGGTGCCAGTTTTTTATTGTTGTTGAGACCGATGACATGAGTTTTGAATCTATTAATAATGAAAATATTGCTTTGGGCGGAGGAGCAGGTATTCAATCTGCAGGTTTTGTGGCTTCAAAGGGAGTGAAAGCCGTATTGACAGGCAATTGCGGTCCAAAAGCTCTGGAAGTGTTTTCCAAGACCGGAATTGATGTTTTTACAGGCTTTACAGGGACAATTAATAAAGTTGTTCAAGAGTTTAAGCAAAGCAGACCAGAACCAATAACCAAAGCAACTGTACCGGAAAAAGCAGGAGTATCTGATAACATAGGCTCTGCTGACAGTGGTCGAGGCATGGGCAAGGGTGGTCGATGTATGGGTGGTTCCGGTAGAGGCAGAGGCATGGGCGGTGCCAGAGGTCAGGGCAGAGGTCAGGGCAGAGGTCAGGGCTGCGGAGGCGGCATGGGTTCTGGTGGAGGTATGGGTCGTAAAAGAGGGTGATTGTTATGAAAGCAAAAGTTCAGGAAGTAATTGAAAAAATCAGGCCAATGCTTCAAAAAGATGGCGGAGATGTCGAACTTGTTGATGTGGATGATAAAGGAGTTGTTAAAGTCAGATTAACTGGTGCATGTGCCGGCTGTGCCATGTCGCAGATTACATTAAAACAGGGAATTGAAAAAATATTGCTAAATGAAATTCCCGAGCTTAAACAAGTTAAAAATGTTGAATAAAAGATAATATAGCGAAGGAGATTTATTAATGCGTATTACAGATTTGTATTCAAACAAAAAACCAATAATTTCAATGGAGTTTTCTCCACCAAGGACTGAAAAAGCAAAAGAAAAATTTGGAACAATTATAGACAGCCTTTATGAAGTTGATCCTGATTACATGTCAGTAACCTTTGGAGCAGGCGGTTCAGATCGAGATGGGTCATATCAGACTGTAAAAACAATAATGATTGATAAAAACATACCTACTATTGCATATGTTGCTGGATATGGGCTTGGGCCTGATGAGATTGTTGATGTTTTAGATAAATATAAAGAACTTGGTGTTGAAACTATTTTTGTTATTCGTGGAGACAAACCACAGAATGATGGCTTTACTCCGCATCCAGAGAGTTTTTCCCATGCTTCGGATCTGATAGCTTTTATTAAAGAAAAATATGATTTTACTTTAGGTTGTGCCGGATATCCTGAATCACATATTGAAGCTGAGAGCCTTGAAAAGGATATTGAATATCTTAAGCTTAAAGTGGATAATGGTGCTGAATATATTGTCGCCCAATATTTTTATGACAATCAATATTTTTTCAATTATGTTGAACAGTGTAAAAAAGCTGGCATTAACGTCCCTGTTATTCCAGGAATCATGCCGGTTTATACTGTAAAACTGACTAACATACTTTCAAATGTTTGTGGTTCCACAATTGTTCCACATTTAAAAGGCAAACTTGAGAATGTAGATGCTGAAGACAAAGAAGCTGTATTAAACATAGGAATTGATTTTGCTGTTGATCAGTGTAAAGACCTGCTGGAACAAGGTGTGCCCGGCCTTCATTTTTATACAATGAATCGCAGTAAATCTACAATTCAGATTGTAAATAAGTTAAAGCAGGAGCAATTATTTTAATTTAAAGCACATGGCGTATACATAACAAAATGAGGTGAAAAGTGGAGAAAATACTAATTGTAGGTTGCAAGAAAGCAATGGATGATGTCTGTATAGGTTGCAGTAGATGCTTGGTAGGGTTTAATAGAAAAGAGGGAGAATTCAGCAGATATAAAGATAAAGATGCTGAAATAACAGGGCTTCTTAACTGCGGAGATTGCCCCGGTGCTACAATTGTGACACGTCTTGCACAAGTCAATCTCTGGAATAAGCCCATGGATGAAAAAGTAACAAAAATTCATGTGGGCCCCTGTATCACAGATCATTGCCCGGAAAAAGAAACCATTATTAATAAAATCAAAGCTAAATCCGGTATTGAAGTTATTGAGGGGACCCATCCATATAAACCCAATGATATTTTTGCATAACCAGTTGTCTGGCAGGTTTTGACAGTCTGTCGAGTATATATTTCAGGGGTTTTTAATGTTAATGTTTAGAGATTGTCTATCATCTCAGATTCAAGGTTCTGAAATATATTTTTCAAGCACCTGGACCAGGCAGCTACAAGATTTTCAGCAGAAAAATTGCTGAGCTTTACTTTGGAGTAAAAATCTTTTTCAAGAATAGTTTTATCTTTTTTATTATACTCAATAAGGTTAAACTTTATTTTTATTATTGCAAAGGGTTCAGTACTGTCTGTGCGATCACAATATATTTCAAGTATTTTCCCTTTAAGGACAAGGTCAGAAAATGATATTTGGGATTTTGTTGATATATTGTGGAATACGCCAGCATTTTCAAACCATTGAAGACAACCATTTTGTACCATTTTTTCCGGAGATGAGAAGAATCGATTATAGTAATCTTTTATATAATGGTTCTTGGTTTTATAGATAAATTGATTTGTTTTAAACTCTGCTGCCGTAGTAAACTCCATGAGGATAAGGTCACTTGCTAAAGTCTTGATTTTGTTGGTTTGCTTTTCATTTTCTATTTTATCAAAAGAAAAAAATCTTTTTTCAGGTTCTGTTTTATTAAGGGTTATGAGATTACAGCTTGATAAAACAAATAAAATAGAGATAGTTATTAAAGATAGAAATATCTGGTATGCTGTTTTACTTTTTTTCATTACTTGTCCTGTTAAAACCAGTTAACTCAAAAATTGTATAAATGCTATTCTGCTTTTTTCGGTGGTGAACCATAAATAACAGATCCCGGGTAAGTTTTCAGGTCTTCACTCAACTGTTCTAAATTAGCAGACATGATTTTTAAATTATTAAAAATTATTTCAAGATCATGTTTTTTAAAATAGACAATTTCGTTTACCTGGGTGCATGCTTTATTAAATTGTTGTACTGCTGGAGACACACCTGAGAGCGAACTGCCAAGATTATGTATAATTGTTTTTGTGTCCCTGGCAGCCATCTTAACATCTTTGCCTGCCTGTCCAAGATCTTTTATAAATGCTGTTAAAGGCTTTTCAGCATTATTGACAATACGATTTACATTTTGAACCAGTGTTAATGTGTTGTCAAGAATATCCTCTGTCTCCATGTTATTGATTTTAGAATCAAGTGTTTTTAAAAGGGTTGCAAGATCTTTGGCAAGGCTTTGAATATTGATGGATTCAACTCCATCAACTATTTTACTGATAGAGTCGGTAAGTCTTGCAATGGTGCTGATCACAGACGGTATATAGGGGTTTTCAGGCTCCCATGATATTGGAAGATCCTGGATCTTATCTTTTTCAATAAAATCTGCTTCAATGTATGCAGCACCTGTTAAGCCCTGCATCCCCAATTTAACCCGCAAACCATTTTTTACTGCCTTTACTGCCTCTTTTTTTGTAACAATAAAACCCTGCTGGTCATCAATGGAAAAAACAACAAGAATATATTGGCTGTCCTGCCTATATTTACTTGCAGTGCTGCTAATAGATTCAACAGAGCCAATGGTCATTCCTTTATATTTTACACTCGAACCAATATTAAGCCCCTGGACAGAGTTGTCAAAATATGTTTCGCAATAGAATTTTTTATCAAAAAATTCTCCTGCCCCAAATATCATAAGACCTGTAATAAGAATGCACATTCCTACAATTACAAATAATCCGATTTTAAAAAATTTGTTATTATCGTTCATTTTGATTAGTCTGCCAGCCTGTTGAAAAATGTAAAAACTCGTTTATCATCTTTATAATTTTTAAGATCGTGGGGATTCCCCTGGGCAATTATCCCTTTTTCTTCTTTATCAAGCATTATAACTCTATCTCCAGTATCAAATATGCTTTCAAGTTCATGGGTTACCACAATAAATGTTATGCCTAAATTTTCAGCAAGATTTAATATCAATTTATCCAATTGTGCTGCAGTAACAGGGTCTAATCCTGCCGAGGGCTCATCTAAAAATATGATTTCAGGGTCAAGTGCCATGGCACGGGCAATGGCAGCACGTTTTCTCATGCCTCCACTGATTTGATCCGGCATTAGCATGGCAGAGTCTTTAAGCCCCACAAGACTTAACTTGATATACGCAATTAAATTCATTGTTTCCATATCAAGTAAAGTGTGGGTTAACAGAGGGAGTTTAACATTCTCAAGAAGATTCATTGATCCAAAAAGGGCACCGTTTTGAAACATAACACCAATATTTTTTAAAATAGATGCCCTCTCTTGCTCATGTCTGCTATTTATGTTTTTATTGTTAATCAGTATATGCCCTGTAATTGGCGGCAACAGCCCTGTCATATTCTTTAAGAGAGTGCTTTTCCCACATCCTGAACCCCCAAGAATTATAAATATTTCTCCTTTTTGCACAGTAAATGAGACATTATTTAAAATAATAGTATCTTTATATCCTGCTGTTAGATTTTTTACATCTATTATATTTTTACTATTGTTCATATATCAAAAATAAAAAAAATAATTGAAAAAACTGCATCAGCCAGTGCAATGATTATTATTGAATTTACAACTGCCTGGGTGGTGGCAACACCAACTCCGCTGGGACCTGACTGGGTTCTAAGTCCCTTAAAGCATCCAGTTGAAGCAATCAGTATCCCGAAAATAAATGCTTTGAATAAGCCCCCTGCAAAATCGATATATGTAACCTGGCTTACTACCTGGGCATAAAAGGCAGAAAAAGGATGTCCCAGTGAGACAAGGACAATTGCACCACCCAGAATGCCCACAAGATCAGCAAATAAAACTAACAATGGAGTTATGAGAGCTGCTGCAAAGATCCGGGGCAGGGCAAGGAAATAGACAGGGTCAATACCCATTGTCAAGAGAGCATCAACCTCTTCATTTATTTTCATTGTTCCGATCTCAGCAGCAAATGAGGAGCTGGATCTGCCTGCAAGGACAATAGCAGTCATAAGAGGACCTAACTCCCTTGTAACAGAAAGCCCGATAAGGTTGGCAACATAGATTTCTGCTCCAAACATGCGCATGGGCATGGCAGCCTGAAATGCCATCACAAGTCCTACAATAAAGCTTATCAATGTAACAATAAAAACAGCGTCAACTCCTGTTTTTTCAAAGATCAAAAAGAACTCTTTCAGCCTGAATAAAGATGGCTTAAATAGAGTTTTAAAAGTTGCAACTAGGATTTGCCCAGTAAAGGATACTGCACTTAAGATTTCAGCAAGCCAGGAGTGAGTCTGCCTTCCTGTTGCCGTAATAAAGTCATCTTGTTTTTTACTGATAACAAGGTCTTCTGGTCTGGTAAAGTTTTTTTTGCAAAGAGTAAGCGTCTGCTCATGTTTAGGGTCAACATTAATAAATTCCACTGAATTTTGCTTAGGGGGTTGGTCAGATAATAAATTTTCAAGATATAATATTAATGATGCACCGGCAGAGTCGATATTTTCTGTCAGGGATAAATCAAAGGCAACATTTTCATATGTTTTTTTCAAGACAAGTGCTTTTGCTTTACTCCATACTTTGGAAACACTATCAGCATCAAGACTACCCTTGAAAAAGAAAATAGTTTCAGATGGTTTTTCTGATATTGATATTGTAAGTTTTGTTTTTTTCATCAGATTGACTTTAACAGAGACTTTTCTAACTTGAAAGAAAAAATTTATTAATGTGGTT
>CAZMEX010000068.1:0-18905 GCA_964565415.1 uncultured Desulfobacterales bacterium
ATTCCGGTGAAAACAAATATTTTGCCTGCCACATCAAGCCAAACACAATGATAACAGTCATTAAAGACAATCCAATTGTGGTTCCATACAGTCATATTTTCTATAGAGAATTACTATTTTACCGGATATTACTGATTCTATTATGAACTTTGGCACCCTGGGCTTGTTTTGTTGTAGTTTTTTCTGGAAGAGTGGGAAAAAGTCTTGTATAAAAGAGATGCTTATCCATGAACAAAGTGGGTAAGTTTGTGGTCAATAAACAGTAAGTAAAAAAAATCAATTGATGTATTACTTATGTATTGAGGACTAAATAATAATGTATGATAATAAAAGCAAATTTAAAAAGAGAAAGTCTATTTTTAAAAATATTTTAAAGAAAATAATTATTAATGCTGTAAACCGTTTTAGTTTTGTTGATTTTGTTAAAAAAATAGCCCATTTAGAAAAAAATCGACCCATCTATAATTATCTGAAGCAAGTTCCTGAAGAGTGGCAAAACAGTGAAAAAATAAAAGAAATTGCAATCAAACAGACAATAGCGCAATTTAAAAAAAACAATGAGAAGGTAAACTCCAATGAAATAAAAGAGCTTATTAATAAGATGGGTATACAATATAACAGAGATATCCATATAGATACTGTCACCACAATAGATATAGTATTCAGACACATATTTGATTATCCAGATAAAAACAGCCCTTTTACATCACCTGACCACAGAGACATTAAACATATTGATAAACTGAAACAATTAAAAAATAAAGGTCATGGAGTTGTTTACCTGATAAACCATTCATCGCACTTAGATGAATTTATTTTTAATTTGTTTTGTCAAAGATTGAATTTAGGCTTGCCTGTTTTTGCTGCTGGTCAAAACATGATGACCATTAAAAGTATTGCACGCCTTTTAATGGTTGGTTCGTATGTTGTTCTTCGCAAGGGAGCAAGCAAATTTCAGATGGCTGCTCTGTACCATTATTGCAGTGCTTTGAGCAGGACAGGCTCACAGCAGGGAATATTCCTTGAAGCATGGCGTGGTGGTGCCAGAACCCGGGATGGCAGCTTAAGATACCCAAAAAGACTGGTAACTTTAAGAGGTGCAATTGATGTTGATGATGATGTCATAATTCAACCTGTTGCCCTTTCATACTCAGCTGTTCCAGAAGACCTGGTGATGTGTTCAAGAAAAAGTGCCATCAGCTGGGTCAGGGGTATGGGTTTTTTTAAGACAATTCTAAAAATTCCTTTTTATCCTAAAACATTCTTGTGGAAGTCACTTGAAAGTATATATGGAAGAGCGTTTATTACAATGACTGAGCCAATTTTGTTAAGTGATCTCAGGAAATTACACAGCAAAGATAAAACCGGTATTTCCCTGGATGAGTTTGTTGCACTATTCTCAATTAAAGAGATTGCAAAAAATAAAAAAATTATGTCAAGCCAGCTTGTTGCAAGAGCTATCAACCATGCAAGAAAAGTAAAATCAGGGAAATTAAGCTCCAGCGTTAATTCCCAACTGGAAGATATAAATAAATATCATAAACATACATTTAATCAGGATGCAGACCTGGAAGATTTTATTATTAAAAACAATACAGCTGATATTATCAAAGATGGTTTGAAAAAATTAAAAAATCGAGGTGTTGTAAGTAAGTGGCATAAAGATATTCATGGGCTTCCTTTTGTTAAAGATGAAAACGCGCTCTCTTACTATGCAACCCATGGAGATAGAAGACTCTATTCTCCAACCGCAGATCAGAATATTGTTGTTGTTGGTGCAGGACATTGGGGGTTTGCCCTTGCTTCATATATCGGCTTGAGACTTCTGGATGATAAAAAGTATAATAATGCAAGTTTGACTATTTATGATCCAAGAGTCGGAATAGCTCATCAAATGGGGGTGACCCGCCATGGAATAGACCGTTTCTCTGAAAAAATGCTCCCTAAAAATGTTTTTGTCACAAGTGATCTTCCCGGGGCATTCAGAAAAGCAAGTGAGATCATTATAGCATCAAGGCCGGAAGATTTTGAAAGCCATGCAAGAAATATTATCAAGGTGTCAGAACAACCAATAAAAATTATCATTGCAACCCGCGGTTTTATTCCCGGGGCAGATAAACTCCCATATCATTTCCTTAGACAACTTGTTTCTGAGTACAAACGAAATGATATTGAGATTTTTATTCTTGCAGGATCTGTAAACCCGGAAGCCCTTGTTAATAATAAAAGAGTGGCTGGAATTTTTGCAGGCACTTCCAGCTCTGTAAACCAGCTGGCTGAATTGTTTGGACAGCATCTGGACCAGGTGTTTATATCACAAGATCCCATTGGTGTTCATGCAGCAGATACTCTTGCAAGAATTTATGCGGTATGGCTGAATTTTATGATAAGTTCAAAAAAACTAAAGAATTCATCGGATATTGGTAATTTAACAGCATCAATTGGAAGTGAAGCTCGGCAATTTGCCCTGGCATCAGGTGCATCTCCGGAAACTTTTAATATAGGCAGTATACCTTGGACAGCAACATTTACAGCAGTTTGCATGGAAGGTCCCTGGCATGAGTTCGGGAAAAAAGTGGGACAATATATCAGAAAAAAAGATAATAAAGTCTATCAATATATAAAACAATTAAATACCCAAGCGAGTAGTGAAGGAAACAAGCTGCGGGTTATAGAAGATATGAAAGAGTGCCTTAAGTGTGCTGAAGTCATGAATATTGATTTGGCGATAATGGAAAAAGCCCATGGAGTTTTTACATCTGATAACCAATAAAGACATCTAAATACATCGCAGACATGTAAACGAGATCATGTTGGAATAGTATTTTTTATCCCCGGGCATTTTTCGTAATATATGATGTTGCACATTTGCATACTGTGTAAAACAGGAAAAATTTTCTTATCTTATCTATTGCTTTTGTCGACTGAATCGTGGGGATCTCCTCCATTGCATGTTCTTAGCTGTTTCGTCAAGTTTGGCATTTATATTGCTTATATATGAGATATTAATAAATCAAAAAAATAAATAAGAGGTTATGTTTAATGATTCTTGAAATGACACGGCCTGTTCAGGGTGGTTTAAGGCAGGAGAGAAAACTTGAAGCAGTTTCCAATCATCTTGCCAATGCAGATACAGCAGGCTTTAAAAGAGATGTAATTAGTTTTGATAAGGAGTTCAGGGCAAGGATGAATACTGATCTGACCCAGGGTGCTTTGGAAAAAACTAACAATAAATTTGATTTAGCATTAAAGGACGAAGGTTTTTTTAAAATTGATACCATTGCAGGAATAAGGTATACGCGAAATGGTAATTTTACACTTAACAACAATGGAGTGCTTGTTGATCAAGCTGGAAATTTCGTATTGGGGCAGGGTGGTGCCATTGTTGTTAATGGAACAGATGTCAATATAAACAGAGCCGGTGAAATTCGTAGTGACGGCACCTTGCAGGACAAACTTGATATCGTAACCTTTGATAACTTGACCATGCTTCAAAAAGAGGGAGCCAACAATTATGTGTACAAGGGCGATACAAGGGATGAAATACAACCTCTGCAGATCGCGGTTGAACAGGGAGCTGTTGAAGGATCTAATGTTCAGGTAGTAGACGAGATGGTCAGCATGATTGACCATCACAGAATGTATCAGACCTATCAAAAAATGATGATGACATTTGATGAAATTGACGGGAAAGCTATTAATGATGTAGGCAAGTTACAATAAACCAGGGAGGGTGAAATGATTAGAGCGCTATGGACAGCAGCAACAGGAATGACAGCCCAGCAGATGAAAACAGATGTTGTGGCAAATAATCTCGCAAATTCAAATACCACAGGATTTAAAAAGTCAAAGGCTAATTTTGAGGATTTAATGTATCAAACCACACTTGTGGCAGGACAAACCACACCTGGTGGCGGGCAGGTCCCCACAGGAATACAGGTGGGTATGGGTGTTAAACCTGCAGGAGTACAGAAGATTTATACCCAGGGAGATTATGTTGAGACAGGTAATGATCTTGATATAGCAATCCAGGGGGATGGTTTTTTTAAGGTTCTCCATGGTGATGAAGAACTCTATACAAGGGCAGGCAATTTTTCTTTGGATAGCGAGGGTTTTGTTACAACTCCTGCCGGAGACCGCCTTCAGCCTGAGATTGCAATCCCTGCTGAAGCTGTAACAATAACACTGCAGGACAATGGAACATTTACAACCCATGGTTCCGACGGAACAATTTTAACCACAGATCAGATTTATGTGTCTACCTTTATTAATCAGGGGGGGCTGTTTGCCGTGGGCAATAATCTTTTAAGACCCACTGAAGGTTCCGGAACAGCTGTTGAGAAAACACCAGGGGAAGATGGGTCTGGTACTGTGGTGAATAACTATCTTGAAATGTCCAATGTGAATCTGGTAGAGGAGATGGTTGCCATGATTTCAGGGCAGCGAACCTATGATGCAAATTCAAAATCAATCCAGACAGCAGATGCAATGCTGAGCACAGCAACAGGATTAAAGAGGTAGATTAATGGGATATATAAAAAATAAAATTCTTTTAGCCATTCTTTTGAGTTTTAATATATTTCTTATCTGTTTTAACTCAGTGGGGCTTGCCAATGCCAAGGAAGAATTTTCCATAGTTGTGAATAAAACCAGCAAGGTAAATTGTGAGAATATCTATCTAGAGGATATCGCCCAGGTAGAAGCACCCTCTTTTTTAAAGGAAGAGATTGGAGCAATACCAATAGGATTATCACCAGATCCCGGAGAGATTAAAATAATTTCAAAAGAGCGCTTAATTTCAAAAATATATTCAAACCATTTGATAGATAAAAATGTTTTAGTTCAAATCCCTGATAAAATTTTTGTTAAACGCCTTACCCAGAAACTTGAACAAGAGTATTTGCGATCAAGTTTTTTAAAATTTGCTGAAACATTTCAGGAGAACAAGAGCTTTACATTGCATGATTTCAGTGTCAGGGGACTTGAACCCTATCCTGATGGTAAATTAACTCTATTGTTTGATAAGGATAACAGGTTTGATAAAAAGGGAAGATTTTCCATCAAGGTTGATGTCCTGGTTAATGGTTATGTTGTTGATACACTCTCTGTTAAAGGCTGGATAGATGTATATGAAAGATTTGTATGTGCAATGATTCCTTTAAAAAGAAATAAGCAGATAGAGGCACAACATCTTTATTATAAAAGTGTAAACACATCCAGATTGCACAATACCTATGCCACAAAAATTGAAGATGTTGCAGGAAAAATTCCGCGCAATACCATCAAAAAAGGGGATTTAATAAAAACAAAATTGCTGGAACTTGCTCCTTTGGTACATAGGGGCGAGGCAATAAAACTTGTGGCAAAAAGATCCGGCCTGGAAATTGTCACAGCAGGAATTTCCAAGGAAGATGGAAAGGTTGATGAGTTGATCAGAGTTGAAAATTTACGGTCAGGCAAGATTGTCAGGGGATTTGTAAAAGGCAGATGCATGGTTGAAGTATATTATTAGGAGAAAATAGATTATGGGAAAAAAATACATACATTTACTGTTGTTACCATTTTTTTTAACTATTGTTTCAGGTTGTATCTTTGGGTCAGGGCACCAGAGCAAAACAGGGCTTGCAGTGCCCCAAGGGTTGTCTGACAAACCTGCAATTTTACCTCAGTTTGCAGAACTGCATTCCAGTGAAGGCTCCCTTTTTTCAGGAGAAAGCAGGTTCTTTTTTGAGGATACAAAAGCCTCAATGGTCGGAGATACAGTGGTGGTGGATATTGTAGAGAATTCATCTTCAAACATGAAGGTGAAGACTGAAACCTCAAGAAAGAGTGGGATAAATATCGGTATCCCGAATCTATTTGGCAAGATGGCATCAATTGCTGAGAAATATAATCTGACAGATACCAGCAAACTGCTTAAAACTACATATGACAGTGATCTCCAGGGAGAAGCAAAAAGTGACAGAGCAGGTCAGATAACAGCATCAATAGCTGCACGAATCACCGAAGTTCTGCCCAACGGGCATTTTAGTTTGTTTGGCAGAAGATCAATAAGAACCAATAATGAAACCCAGTATATTCTAGTGTCAGGGATTGTGAGACCTGGGGATATCAGTGCTGATAACAGAGTGAAATCTATCTCTCTTGCTGATTCAAGGATAGAGTATTATGGCAAAGGAGTGCTTTCTGACAGGCAAAAGCCTGGTTGGGGAACAAGATTGTTTGATAATCTCTGGCCATTTTAAAAAAGGATAATAAGATGAGTAATAAAAATCTGATTGTGTTCAGCCTGTTGTTTGCCCTGTTTATGATTGTTGGGGGCAGCATAGGAGCAGATGCTGCAAGAATAAAAGATCTTGCAGCCATAAAAGGTGTTCGTGTAAACCAGTTGACCGGATATGGACTTATTGTGGGGCTGGACGGGACAGGTGATAAGTCCGGAGTGAGTTTTACAAAACAGTCTCTTGGAAACATGATGGAAAAAATGAATATCCACATTGATGTAAGCAGACTCAACGTAAAGAATGTTGCAGCTGTCATTGTAACAGCAGATATTCCGCCTTTTGCAAGGATAGGAGATGTGATTGATATAGTTGCATCATCCCTGGGGGATGCAAAAAGTCTTAAGGGTGGCACACTTTTAGTAACTCCTTTAAAAGGGATAAATGGTAAGATTTATGCGGTTGCCCAGGGAGCGGTAACTGTGGGACCTGGTGAGAGTGGACATCTTCAGGTCGCAAGAATATCAAACGGTGCCACTGTGGAGAGGGAGATACCATTCAAACTTGATGGGAAAAAAAAGCTTATTCTCTCTCTGTTCCAATCAGATTTTACAACTGCCATCAGGATGGCCCAGACAATAAATACCTCTCTTGGACAGAGTGTTGCAGAGGCAATTGATGCAAGTGCGATAAAGTTAAGAATTCCTGATAGCATGTGGAAAACAGGTGTGGCAGAATTTATTGCAGATATTGAGAGCCTTTCAGTTATTCCTGATACCAGGGCAAGGGTTATAATAAATGAAAAAACAGGAACAGTTGTCATTGGAGATGAAGTTACTATTTCTCCTGTAGCCATTGCCCATGGCAGTCTTTCAGTAATCGTGAATAAAGGTAAAATAAACGAGGGTGCAGAAAACACTATGGAATTACCGGGCAGCTCAACAATTGGGGAGCTTGTGAACGGGCTTAATTCCATTGGTGCATCATCAAGTGATCTCATCAGTATTCTTCAGAGTATAAAAGCTGCAGGAGCGCTCCAGGCAGAACTTGAAATAATATAGCTTGATTGGAGGTTTGATATCAGTATGGATGTAAGTATTGTAAATCATAAAATTGTGAACCCGGAGAGAGTTGAAAGTTCAGAAAACAGGGAACTTAAAAAAGCCTGCCAGGGATTTGAAGCAATATTTTTAAAAAATATGCTGAAAAACATGCGCGGTTCTGTTGCGGGCGATAACCTGTTTGCAACAGATAATCACGGCATGAACATATATAAATCAATGCAGGATGAGTACCTTGCAGAAGCACTTTCCGAGCAGGGCAGTGGGATTGGTCTGGGTGAATTTCTGTATAATAAGCTAAGAGATAAATATTAAGACACCTGTAGTCGATAATAGTATGAAGGAGATGTGATATGGAAAAATTTGCCTGGAAAGTTGAAAAGTTGCTTTTGGAAAACCTCTCTTTATTTAAGGAGTTAAAAGAAGTTTTTTTAAAAGAGAGGGATTGCATTGTTAATATTGATATTGAATCATTGTGGAAAATTATCAAGCAAAAAAAAGAGATAGGATTGGCAATTGCTCTGTTGAGGGAGAAATTTTTTTCAATATTTGAAGAGTGTTCTGTTCAGACAGATACAGATATTAAATCATTCACCCTTGCAAAGGTCATAAAAACACTATCTGTTCCTGATAAAATCAAATCAGGTTTTTTTAAATTAAAAGCCAGAATTGAGACTGAACAGGATGACATAAAAGCAATTGCCCATGCCAACAGCCAACATGTTAATTCATATCTTTTAGTTATTGATGATGTATTCTCCACTATTATGAATGTCACAGAGGAGAATCAATATAAGGGCTCAGGTGCTGTGGCAAATTGTAAAAAAGGGAATTGTCTATTACGGCAAGAGGTGTAATATGGGTGGAATAGGTTCGACTTTAAGCATAGCAAAGACAGCAATAGCTGCCCAGCAATACGGTTTAAACATAACAGGTCAGAATATTGCAAATGTAAACAATCCTGATTACAGTGTCCAGAACGCCCAGCAGCAGAGCATGAGACCCTCTTTGTATGGCGGGTTTCTCTTTGGGACAGGTGTTGATACTTTTCAGATTCGTCAGAGTGTTGATCAGCTTCTTGAACAAAGACTTACAAATGAGATGTCAACCCAGGCATCTTTTGAGGAGCAGGAATCATATATGCGGGTTCTTGAAGGTTTTTTTGATGAAAATTCAGATACAAGTATCAGGAGCATATTAACTGAATTTTGGAATTCCTGGCAAGATCTTTCTGATAACCCATTGGGCTCTTCAGAGAGGGTGACAGTTTTTGAGAACGGGGTAAAACTTGCTTCAAGATTTGAAGCAGCAGTTTTAGATATGGATAATTTAACACAAGATATTACTTCTGATATAGATTCTGCAGTCACAAGGATAAATTCCATTTCCCAGAAGATTGCAGATTTGAATAATGAAATCGTAGGTCTGGAAATCAACAGATCTGCCAATGATCAAAGGGATCAGAGAAACAGGCTTGTTGATGAGCTGGGCGATCTTATCAATATTGATTATTTTGAGAAACCCAATGGAGCGCTTATTATAAATGCAGCCAATGGCTTTACCATACTCAATGGAGTTGATACATATACCTTGAAAATGCATGACAAGGATGTTGCCTGGGTAAGTTCAATGAGTGGTGTGCAAA
Organism: uncultured Desulfobacterales bacterium; assembly: GCA_964565415.1. GTDB lineage: Bacteria > Desulfobacterota > Desulfobacteria > Desulfobacterales > Desulfobacteraceae > JAIOSM01. Next base: position 8,928 of record CAZMEX010000068.1, read on the forward strand.
ATATTTCCGACAGAATCACAGGAGGAAGGCTCGGAGGATTGCTTGAAATGAGGGATGATATAATCCCTAAATATCGTGCAGAAACAGATGAACTGGCAAGGGAAATGATATGGGCGCTTAATTACCAACATTCTCAAGGGACAGGTCTTGAATATTTCAGCGATGCTGTAACAGGAGAATATACAGCAGACCAGAGCGGCTGGTTGTCAAGTTATGGGTTTGGCGACAAGATTGATTACACAAAAGATTTTACCATGTGGACTGAAGATACAACTTTTGCTGAAACTCAATATACCAAAACAAATATTGATATGGGTATTTCTGAGGCTGCTATTTCAAACTGGCAGGGGACAGCCCCGGGTGGTGCCCAGTCAATATATAAACTTACGGTTGTTGATGAAGGTGTTCTAGGCGATAGAATAGCAGCAGAATCTGATGGGGATGGGCTTGGTATTGTGCATGGATCCACAGGAAGCGCAGCTGCAGCACTCAATGCTGCCATTTCTGATCAGACCCTTACAATCTATGGCGGACCTTTGGGGACAAATATAATTGATATAAGCGATGGTGGAGGAGATGCAAAACGTTCAGCTGCTTCTATTGCTGAACTTTTAAACAAGGCAGAGGGAGTTCAGGCATCTGCATCTGAAAATAGTGCTCGTTTTGGTGTTGCTGGTATAGCAAATGCTGAGGATGGTGATGAGATTCAATTTTCACTCTATGTTGACGGAGTTATTCAACAGGCAAGTTTTGTCAGGGATTCCAAGGGCGGTACCATAACCCTGCAGGAGCAGTTTGAAGATGCTTTGTTGTCAGTTGCAGAGAAAATAAATTCAATTAATGAAGATAAAGACCTCTCTGTAAAAGGGCTGAGAATTGATAGCAGTTCAGGAAAAACTTTGGGTGTACAGGATTTTGAGGTTGTTGATAATACAGGCATAAGCCTTGATACATTTACGAATTTTAATGAAGGGGACACCATAACTTTTACTGTTCAATCCAGCATAGCACCAATTTCAACCACTCAGGTTTCTGTGGATTTAACTGGAGTAGATATCACGGATCAGGCTGAACTTGCTTCAACATTTAATGATGCAATGGCATCACAGCTTTCAGGCACACCCTTTACAGTAGAATTTGATCCCTCTAATAACTCTGTTCTTTTAAGAACAACTAACCGGTCAGATATTATACTTACAAATGCAGCCAATGATACAGGGAATAATGCATCCATTAACCTTACAACCCTTGCAGGCACCAATGCAAACCCTGGAAATACAATTGATTTTTCCAATCCTGCTAATACAGATACATTTACAGCTACAGCAAGCACTGCTGACAGTATAGATTTTTTTAAAGCTGGTGCCTGGACTTCGACTGCTGCCATTGCAGAGACATCAGCCGGTGCTGGAAATAAATCAGCTGTAATGACAGGGAGTGTAACCATACTTATGGACCCTGGAATGTCTATTTATTCATCTGTTTCAGGTGCAGGCTCAGGAGGTATCTTTGATGATACCCACGCAAAAACAGGAAGTTCAATAATAACATTGGGCGGAACCGATGGATTTAATAACTTTACACCAGGTGAGGTGATCTCCTTTGATGTGGATGGAACAACAATAAATTTTACTGTCCCTGCTGGCACAGATGGTATCCAGCTTGCAACTGCCCTGGAGACAGAGCTTAACAATGATTTTACCCTGGCTGGTGTTGATGGCAATTATGAAGTTATTCGCACCGGTGCATCAGTATCTATTATTAAAGATATTTCCCTGGATGAACCCCTGGAGATTACAAATTTTTCTGAATCTGTCACAAATGATGCAACTCTTGCTGTAAGCACAGGGACAGGCACAGGTTTCAGCCAGCCTGAAAATGATCGTCTTGAATCCGGTGATACTTACAGGGATTTTGCGACTTCGTCTCTGTATGATAATGATGCTGTCATTTTATGGGAAAAACTTAATAAATACGGGCTTAAAACAGGAGAAACCGGATTAATAACTGTTGAAGATCAAGGTAGTGCTTCCATTGTGGAGGGGGGTGCTACTACATTAACCTTTGATATTTCCAAGGGCAGCCTTGTTGCCGGAAATACCTTAATTATAAACACTGACACAGCAGGCCATCCTGACCCTTTAAATTTTACAATAAGCAAACAGGCAAACAGCATTAATGAAATTTATAAATTCAGAGTTGTTTCCGGAGGCAAGGTAGGACATCTTCCAGAAGCAAACCAGGAGCCTCTTGTTATTGAATGGCAAAGCAGTGTAAAGACAGGTAAATTTACAATTGAAGGGCATGATCCTCCATACACCCCTGCTGCATCAGTGGATGTAAATGTGGATGGTATGATTTTGAGATTTTATGATGGGACACTTCATACCGATGATGTTTTTAATATTACCACCGATGATGTGGGAATGGCTGTATCCACGAACAGAGCAGGTCTTGGTACAGGCGAAAGAGCTTCTGACTGGCATTGGACAATCGATTCATTTGCCGATCAGTTCAATAAAAATGCTGCAGGGATGAAAGCATTAACTACTCTGGATCACAGGCTCAAATTTTCTACATCAGATCAATATCATGTAATAAATAATATTGAATATTCCGATGACAATGGATTTTCCAAAGCAAATTGTTCAATTATAGTAAAAAATCAGACAGCCCTTGATTTTGAAACAGCAGATCTCAGGTTTGTCCGTGCTGGCGGGAATTGGGGAGTGATGAATGACCCGACCGGTGGAGTTCTTGCCATGATGCCGCCAGGAGGTGATGATGATGGCTTTGGTGTGGATATTACAGGGGATGGGCTTTGTGATATCCAGATTCAATTTGATAAACAAGTATCCGGTGATGGGTTTGTTGAATTTGATTTGCAAAAACATGGTTTCCAGGATATCGGGTTTACCTTTTCAGATAATAACTCCTCGTCGGCAGGGCTTGTTGCCGCAGCAGGTGTTAATACCTATTTTAATGGCCATGACTCAATGACAATGGAAGTCAACCATAAGCTGAGTGATACAAAATTTATAGCCTCTGCAACAATTAACAGTGAAACCGGAAAAATAAGCCTGGGTGATAACACCAATGCACTTGCCATGGCAGATATTCAGTATGCTGAAAGGACATTGAAACTCTGGACATACCAGAGAGGCAAAGAGGCTGAATCAAGCACAACCAATGCAACTTTAGATAGTTATTATAATCAGATAATAGGTTCTCTGGGGATTAAATCACGAACCATCAAGAATTCCAAAGATTTTGCCGATGTTATGGTTAATAGCTTAACAGAACAGAGAGATTCAATTTCAGCAGTATCACTTGATGAGGAGATGATTAAATTAATGAAGTATCAGCATGCTTTTTCAGCAGCATCAAAATTATTAACTGTTTCTGATGAGATGTTGAATACGCTTATTGCCATGCGGTAACTACACGGTTACAGGGAGAGTGAAATGCGGGTTCCTAATATTTCCATTTATACAAATGCAACATACAGGCTTGGTAATCTTTCAAGTGGCTTGCAGAACGCCAATGAGGTAGTAAGTACCGGGAAAAGAATTAATGAAGTTTCCGATGACCCATTGGGACTAAGCCAGGTACTTACAATAAAAAATTCATTGGGGTATTTTGAACAGATTGAGCGGAACATTAATATGGGCAAATCATGGATAACAAGTATAGAAAATGCCATTGATAGTGTCAGTGATTTGATACTTGATGCAAAGGTGGATGTAACAAGACTTGCCAACGATTCAATAACTGCAGATGAGCGGCGGGATACAATCCAAAAAATAGACCACCTTATTAATCAGATAGTTGGTTTAGGAAACACACAGGTTAATGGCAGCTACATTTTCAGTGGTACTGATACTGATATGATATCTTTGAAATACAATAGTGATTCAACAGAGGTGGTTTACAATGGCAATGACACCCCCTTTGAAATAAGGGCAGGCAGAAATTCAAGTGTACAGGTTGGGCGGGATGGAAAAGAGACATTCTGGGAAGATGAAATTGATATAAATGTCACTAATAATACAATCGTGTTTACAGAGGATAATGGTCATGGGGATGCTTCAAAAAAAACTCTTGAAGCTGTTATTCCCAACGGGCTTTATAGTAAAGAAAAACTTGAGACTGTGATAAAAAATGCCTTGAACAAGGTTTCATCAGATAAAGGCTATGGAGTTGTTTATGAAGTTGAATACAACAGTGATGATCAAAAATTTTCCCTAGGAGAGGATGGCTCTTTTAATGGGTTTATTCAAACAAAATTTATGTGGAATACATGTGAATATGGTTATATAAATAATATTAAAACAAGTGCTAATATTAATCCTGGTGATCTTGATATCACAATTGTTCATAAAGAGGCACTTTTGATTGATACTCCATTGCCCCATGGAACTAAACCTTTCAGACTTGTCTTTGAGGGTAATGACACATGGCATGTTAAGAATAATCCCGGGTATTTGATAATACCTGAGCATGTCCCGGGGACAGCAAACAGTGTTGGTATTGATTTAAATGATTCAGGTACAGCAGATATAACCATCAATCTTGATAATGCTGCGATGCATAGCGGCGATTATATCCAGTTTGAGATTATTGCCGAAAAAGGTGATCGCTCCCTGGGGCATGAAATTGGTTTTAATGGAGATGATTTGATCCTTGCACCACCTGTATCTGATACAGGGGCTAAATCCATTACAGAACTTACCATTACAACCGGTGTAAATGATATGATTGATATTGTAGAAACAGATGCAGCAGGAGTATCAACAACCATAAATGTCGATCTTGATACAGGTTCTACAACCTATACTGATATGTCAATCCTTGCCAGCCATATTGAATCAAGTATAGAAGCAGAAAGCATTGCTTCTGGAAACAGTATTAATTATGCAGTCTCCTATGATGCTGAAACAAGCCGTTTTAATATCAGGGAGGATGGCTCAAGTCTGAATCAGCTTCAGATTCTATGGAATACCGGTGCCAATGCAGCAGTTAGTGCTGGCGCTACTTTGGGACATTATAATTTTGATGACTCTGTCACTTATCCTCTATCTGATACTGCAGTATTTGGTCCAATGACATTTGATGATACAAATAATGTAATTGATTTCAGAGAAACCAGTATAAATGGCATAAGGTCAGGGCAAAGAAGTATAAGAATACCTGAAGGTGTTTATACAGACCCTAATGATGTGGCAGCCCAGATACAATTGGCTCTTAGAAACAATTCACTGCATGGTGTTGATTATATTGTTGATTATAATAATGCTGCCAATAGATTTATGATAAAGGGAAGCGATGCCGGTATTAAAGGGTTTGAGCTTTTATGGAGCCCTTCAGGAGAGAATTTTTCCCATAATGCAGCCGGGATGCTTGGATTTGATAATTTAACAGATGATTCAGTCACCTTTATTGAGAGTGATAGAGATATTATCAATCTTATAATTGACGGGACAAATAATAAAATTGATTTTACAGAAGTTATTAACAGCAACACCGGTGAAAACAGTGGCAGGCTAACTGCATCAATAGCTCAAAAAACTTATAATTCCCACGCAGAACTTGCCTTTGAGATAGAAAAGGCACTGGAAGCAGAATCCCGATTAAATGGTAATATAATTAATTATTCTGTTACCTTTGATGATGTCACAAAAAAGTTTACCATGAAAGAGAGTGGCACTACCCTTGAAAACTTTCATCTCCAATGGCAATCAGGAGATAATGCACCGCTTTCAGAAGGTGGTACAGGTCAGTCCATGGGAGCTATACTTGGATTTGATACCATGGATGATAATGGGACATCAATAAAGAGTCAAAAGAGAGTAGAGTGGGGTATTTTTAATACACTGTTTGACTTGAAAGAGTATTTGAATAATAATGATCAAGATGGTCTTAACAGAACAATTGGGAGACTTGAAAATAATTATGATATCATGACTTCAAGAATTGTAGATGCTGGTATGAAATACAGCCGTCTTGAGGTACGGGCAACACTAACTGCTGAAGTTGGCTTGAGTCTTACCCAAAGGCGTTCCACCATTGAGGATGCAGATATTGTGGAGTCAATTATGAAAATCAAAAATATTGAGACAGCTTATAAGGCTGCGTTAAGTTCAACAGCAAAGGTCATGAATATCAGCCTGATGGATTACATGTAATTATTTATGCTTATTTTAACAAGAAAAATTGGTGAGAGTATTCTTATTGGAGACAATATCACCATAAAGGTAGTTGAGACGGGTAAAAATAGCGTAAGAATCGGTATTGATGCACCAAAAGAGATTGCAGTCCTAAGGCAGGAAGTCCTTGAAACAATCCAGAAAGAGAATATTCTCTCTTCAAAGGGTGATGCTGAAGATATTACAAAAGCCGCACAATTATTTTCAAAGAAGGAGTAAAAAAGAAGTAATGGAAATTATGACAAGGCAGTTTGGCATGATAGAGATTGATGAAACAAAAATCATTAATATGCCTGCTGGAATACCTGGATTTCAAGATAGAAAACGTTATTCAATATATCAAAAAGAGCAGGCAGCCCCATTTTTCTTTTTCCAGAGTATGGATGATCCAGATCTTTCATTTGTAACCCTGGACCCTGAAAGTATTATGCCGGATTATAAGATAGAAGAGAAAGATATAAAAAGAGTTGTTCCCTGGGAGTTTGACAATGATGATATCAGCTTGTTTGTGATAGTCACAATACCAAACAGAGGACCTGAAAAAGCAACAGCGAATTTGCTTGCCCCCCTTGTTATTAATAGAAAAAGAAAAGAGGGTTTACAACTTATTTTGCAAAACTATGACTATTCGTTCCAATATCCCCTTGCAAAATAAATTATTAAGTCAATTTATGTTAACAGCTTTATAACCATGCATTGCAGCTTTGCCAATTTGCATTTTTGCAAGATTAGTCTTTAAATTATCTTGATAACCCTGTATTGCTCTGGAAAGCTCTTCACTGACATCCATTATTGATGCAAGTCTTGCTTCAAATCCTGCCAATACAGAAACAGTCTCTTTTCCTCCATTGGACCCTGCATTGGCAATTGAGCCATCAATATTTTTTTTTAACCTGGCAAACACCTTGTCCCTCTCCTCTGTCATAAGGGCTATATCGGGCATTGGCTCTTCTCGCATAACCTTAAGGTGTAAAGTTTGTATCTCTTCATACTCAGTAAAACAAAGTTCAAGTTTTTGTTTATACTGCTCAATATTCATTTTACACTCCTTTTAAATTTTTTCATCCAGAAGAAGTCCTGTAAGTTCTTCCATCTTTACTCTTAATTCAAGTAACGCCTCCGATGGAATCTGTTTGATCAGCTCATCTGTTTTGCGATTCTTTATCTCCACAACTACCTGATGATTAAGTTTTTCATACATTGAAAACCGTAAGTCAGTTTGCAGCTCACTCATATACTCATTGAGATCAATAGTTATCTCTTCGGTCTCCTGTGAAGATAAAGCTTGTTCCTGCTGTGCTGCTCTCTCTGCCTTTGCCATCTCTTTTGTTTGCAGCTCTTTAATCTTTTCGGTTTTAACAACAGATTCTGCATCAGACGGTAATGCCTGGGGCATATGGGCATCGATTGGAGGCGATTCCATTGTTGCTACTTCTGAGTTTATATTGTTGATGTTCATGATTTCCTCCTAAATTAATTAATAGAAAAATTTGTTACTGATTTCATGCAAATAAAGATTTCCGAGTCAGATGATTGTTTTCGCTGCCACCTGATTCCATAGCTGCATTTGGTATAACTTGCTGGTTGTCATGGTTATTTAAAACTTTATCCTCCCATATTTTGTTTAATTGTTTGATATAGGAATATGTCAGATCAAGAGCCTTGGGGTCATTGGTGAGTGAAACCTTTGGCAGTTCACTCAACATATTGCTGTAAAGTTCTCGTAAAAATTGAATTGACTCATCTTTTACTTTAGTGTCAAGGCTTGTATAAAGTTCTGATATGATGGCGATTGTTTTGCCTAAATGTTCGCCGCGTTTTTTTGGATTATTTTCATCAATACCTTGCCTGGCAAGGTTAATATTTCGTAATGCCCCTTTATACAGCATCTGTATAAGCTGTTCCGGTGTTTTCCCCTGGTAATGGTTGTTAAGATAGGTATTCATGTTTGCTGCGGCGGACATATATCCCCTCCTTTTTTATAAAATCAATCTTTTGTATTTGCGCTGTTAAATGAATCAATCATACTGGAAAGATAATTCATTTGTGAATTCATCCTTCCAATAAATGAATCAAGTTGAATAAATTGTTTTGCCATCTGTTCATATTTTCTGTCAAGCCGTGATGTAGCAGATTCAATGCTTTCAGTTATTGCATCAATTTTCTTCTGGGCAGTGCTTTTTTCAGCATTCACCACTCCGGTGCTGGAGTTGGTCATTGATCTTAAATTTTCATTCAGAGTATCACCAAGCCCCTTGATATTTTTATCACTGTCTCCTATGAAAAGAGTAACTACATCATCAAAGGAAGAGGCAAAAGCTTTATCAAGACCACTTTGATCCAGAGTTATAGTCCCATTCTGGTTGGTTTCCATTCCAAGATCTGCAAGGGATGTAATGTCTGTCCCAGTCTTTACTGTAGTCCCTAAAAGGTCAAAAAGGGTTGAGTCAAGAGATTTTAAAGATTGTATATTGGAAAGAATTCCACCTTTATCATTTGTATCTGTTGCATAGGCAGTTTTTAAATCAATCTCTGTGTTGATTTCATTATATAAATCAATAAGGGCTATAATTTTTTCTTTCATTGTGTCAGATGAAGACGATATGCTCAGTTGAGTTGAATCTATTTTTTTAAGGGTTAGAGAGACACCCTGGATAACATCGTCAATACCACTGTTTGTTTGTCTTTGGTAGTCAGTACCATCTACTGAAAAAGCTGCATTTAAAGATTCGGCAACAGCCCCTTGTATTTCGGTCATTGCAAGGTTTGCACTAATATCAATTCTATTGTCTTCACCTGATTTTTCTGCTGTGAATGTCAAATGCCATGGAGTATTACCGATTCCAGTATCAACCATGGCAGCAGTCATACCACTGTTGTTAATATCATTATTGATCAGGGAAACAACACTATCGTAGGTTGCACCCGGTGGAACTGTTACATATACAGGATCAGTATCTGCTCCAACCTGATAGGAAAAATTAAGATCAGGTGTTATAAAACCAGGTCCTTCTGTTACAAGAATTTGACTGTTTTCTGCTGTATTTTTAGTTGTTGAAGATAGTTTAACATAGCTTCCATCTTCACTTGTTGCAGCAGTGGCTGTCACATAAGTTGAATCACCATTAATATTTTCTGAATCAGCATTAATTGAGTTCACAATATCCTGAATGCTTGAATCGGCTGCAATAGTAAGAGAAATGGTTTGTTGTCCATCTTTATTTTCCACAGTAAAAGAGAGTGCAGTGTCAACACCAACAGTAGCTTCTGTAAAAGTTGTATACGATGTCGTGGGCTCGGCATACATGACAGTGTCGGAGCTTGCTGCACCAGTATCTGCCTGCCATGCACTTTTTGAAGCAAGACGTGTTATATCAAGGGAATATGATGATGAAGCAGTTCCTGTTTGAACACTTGCTAAAGCAATCTCTTCATCTATCGTTATGTTTTTCTCTAAAAAGTTTGATTCCAAAGATAGAGAGAGAGCATTTGATTTCATTTGCAGAATCTTTGCATTTAATGAATCAAATTCAACAACCTGAGCTTTAAGTCTTTTCTCCTCAGCTTTTTTAATGTTCATTGATGATTCATCGGTAGCACGTAGATCGTCAAGCATTTTTTGAAGTTCAAATCCTGAACCAACACCTAAACTTGATACTGATCCTAAAGTCATTTTCGTCACCTCTGATTTTTTAATACTTTTTTTTATATAGAGATCTTATCGGTAGGTTTGCGGCAAAACATTAATCTAAAGTGTTATATATCAAAAAAA
>CAZMEX010000069.1:0-15452 GCA_964565415.1 uncultured Desulfobacterales bacterium
CATTTGTGATCAAAAAAAATATTGATCAAATAACAGCTAAAAAATATAAAACAATTTTTAATAATGCCGGGATACTGTGTATAATAAAACCTGAATCCGACAAACAAAAGACAACCAAGCAAGGTTCTGACAACTCAAAACATATTCCAACGAAAAGTAATTGCAACTGACATTCCACACCCAAATCGACAAATATAGAGTATTTTTTTGAGGAAATTTCTTAATCTTAACCTGACCTCTTAATACTCCTTATAGTTTTGTTTGTTCTTGACCAGGATGCTCCTCAATGTTTACTGGATATATTCGTGATGTTGTATGAGGCTGCAAATCTTTTGTATCTGTCTCTTTTTCAGGAAATATTCTCTTCTCTTCCAAACTGAATCTACCTACAACCTGTATTAAATCTCTTGGTTCTGGAATAAGTGCAACATAAGAGATAGTCTGTTCGACTCCTGGTTCAATGTAGTAAAATTTATTTTTTCTGGGCACAATGTTTCCACTTGTAAATATCCGTGTAAGTATCAGGCGACCTTCTTCCTGTTCACGTTTAGTTTCAGCGGCAGGTCGCATAGTATTAATAAAAGCTTGTATGTTATAAATTCTTGCGCGGGTTTTACCCTTATTTGTGAATTTCAATAATATCTCAACGACATGGGTATGTGGCTTTATAACTGTATCTTTCCCTTTATTACACCAGGAATACGCAGCCATTTTTACAGCAGATTTTTGTTTATACAGAGTCAGGTCTATATCAAACTGTATCCATTGTTGTAATCGTCTATACTTTTTCAACTCAAACACAGCCCAGATAGCACCAATTCCAAGAGCACCTAATTTAAGTGCAATATCAACAATCTTTATACTAATATCGAACAAATCTTTATCCATTTTGCTCCCCATTAAAAATCTATGGATATAACCCACTTAATATTATGTTGATGTGCCTTAATATACGATATCAGGTGTTTTTGAGCCTGTTACAGCTAATTTATAGTCTGCTGCTTTGACCTTTCATAGCACAAGATTCCACATCTCAAGCATCTTTCAGATTCTTTTATTGCACTCTCCTGGGAAAGCCCTGAATAATGTTCAACTCTGGCTCCTATTTTATCTTCAGCAATCGGCATAATATTTCTTGGGAGTATATCCACTCTTTCAAGTTGATTAACCTGCTGGATTACAGACTGTTTAGTGATAAGATTACAGGATTGTTCAAAATCAATTCCATACATGAGATGATGGGTTAAGACAGAAGCTTTACGTCCACCATTTATCGCAAGTATTGCCGCAGAATAACCGCTTACTGGATCAATACCTGACAGCAGTCCCTGATCTCTTTTATCTGAAGGATCTTTATAAATCTCAATGCCTTCCCATTTCAATGGTACATCAATCTTTTGCTCATCAGAATTGATTTCAGAAGGTTGATTCCCTTTATCATTAGAGTTTAAGTTTACATCTGCAAAACAGATTTGAGGGAACCTGCCCGAACTTAATATCAAACTGTCTGCAACAATGATATGTTTTTCCCCTGTGTCAAGGTCGACATATTCCACATGGGTCAAGGCGTTGTCCTCACCATAAATCTTTTTTATACCTGTTTTAAAAACAATGGAAGCTCCAAGTTTCTCAAGAGTGGTGGCAGTGTCATTGTCAACATCTTTTCGAGATAAAATGGTGATGGTTTGGCTGCCTGACTCTTTTAAAATTTTAACTGCATCTGAAATCTTACTGCCAGAGCCTGCAATTACCACGTTTTTACCCCATGAAGACTCTCTATTTTTCAAATCAGCCCTAAGCAGATCTATTAAAAGATAGCCTCCTGGGAAAACATTTGCAATCTCATCAATATCTCCCCTTGCAACTCTATTATCCCAGCCGCCGCTTGCCATGAAAACTGCTTCAAAACCCTCCTTAAGCAACCCGGGTATTGTAAAATCAACCCCTGCTTTACAATTGGTTTTGACCTTGACTCCTGTTGCAAGTATTCCTTCAATATCATAGTCTAACACTTGCTGAGGCAGCCGCTCTTCAGGAATTGCAATACGTAAAAGACCTCCTAAAATATCAGTTGCTTCCATAATTGTAATATCGTGTCCAAGTCTTGCACTGAAATATGCAGCAGAAAGTCCTTCTACTCCGCCCCCGACAATTGCAATTTTCCTATTTGTTGCAGGTGCTTTATAGGGTAAAATTCTCTTTTTGCCATCTCTTTCCAAATCACAGGCAAAGCGTTTTAAACTATTAATGGCAACTGGTTCATCAATAAGCTGCCTTCTGCATTCAAGTTCACAAAACTCAGGGCATATTCTTCCTATTACCGTTGGAAAAGGGTTTCTCTCTTTGATTTTCTGAACAGCAGCATCATTATCACCTGTTCTTATACATCTTATGTACTCTCTAATGTCTATTCCAACGGGGCATGCTTTTTGACATGGTGTTATACATTCATCTTCAGTATATTCTCTAATAATTCTTCTTGTAACAGAGGTGAGTGAAATCATATTTTTAGGGCAGGCTTTTTCACATGCACCACAGCCTGTGCATTTTTCCTGATCAACCTTTGGAAGACCATCATCTCCCATGGATAATGCACCAAAAAGGCATGCTTCAACGCATGTTCCAAGACCTAGGCACCCTATCTTGCACTCTTTCATTCCACCATACAGCAAATCAGCTGCGCGGCAGTCAGCAATGCCGTCATAGCAGTATTTCATATCTGTTTCTGATTTGTCATAATAACAGCCCGGGGATGCATACTCCGGCTCTTTTTCTGAAACAGAAACACCCATTATTCCGGCAATGATCCGGGCAACATCTGATCCTGCTGCAACACATGAATCAACACCTGATTTGCCATCAACTATTGCCTGGGCATTTGGTGAACAACCGGGGAATCCGCATCCTCCACAATTAGCACCCGGCAGTGCTTCATCAATTGCCTCAACTTTTGGATCCACATATACATAAAAAACTTTTGATGCAACTGCCAGAGAACTTCCAATGACAATTCCAAGCCCACCCATCAAAATCAATGCTTCAAACATTTATGCCCCCATTATTTCTTAGTTTGTTCTAAAAAAATATTACTTTTACTAATCATCTAACCAATAAAAAGTCAACCTCCACGTTGACAATTCTTAATTTATATTGTACTCAACTTTAGATAATTTGGCAGAGAGCAATACACAATAATAGTCTTTTGAGAGGATTCACTCATGGGCAATACAAATACTATTACCATTAATGACAATGATTTTACTTTTTCTTCGAATGACACTATTTTTAATGTAGCAGAGCAAAACAACATCGATATTCCAAGCTTGTGTCACCTTAAAAACACCACACCCACAGGGACATGTAAAGTTTGTGTTGTTGAGATTAAGGATCAATCTGATCTTGTGACTTCCTGCTCAACAGCTGCTGTTGCTGGAATGAAAATATATACTGAATCTCCAAAGGTTATCAGTGCAAGAAAAGAGACAATAAAATCAATGCTGTATTCAGGAAATCACAATTGTGCCATCAGGGATTTTGATGCCGAGGATTGGACTGAATTTCAACTCAATGTAATAAAAGAGGATAAAACAAATGATCTATGCCCTGTCTGGGGAGATTGTGAGCTTCAAAACCTTGCTTATAAATATCAGGTAACAATAAAAAATGAACCTCTGTCTGATTGCAAATATCCAACAGAAAGGGCAAACCCTTTTATTATAAGGGATTTTTCACGCTGTATCCTGTGCGGGCGATGTGTCAAAGCCTGCAGAGAAATCCAGGTTAACAATGCAATAGAGTTTGGCTATGAAGGTGCCGATGCAAAAATCATTGCAGGCAAAAATGATGTTACTTTAAAGGATTCTGATTGTGTTTTTTGCGGTGAATGTGTCCAGGCCTGCCCTGTTGGCGCATTAGTAACTGAAAAAACCTTTGAATGCCAGAGATTTATTGAGACTAAAAAGACCCGCACCACCTGTTCTTACTGTGGCGTTGGCTGCCAGATGGATGTCTTTACCCAGAACAATAAGATAATTAACATAAAAGGGGCTGACAATGAACTTGCTCCAAACTTTTCAAGTTTATGCGTAAAAGGCAGGTTTGGATTTGATTTTGTTGCATCCCCGGAGCGCCTGACCACTCCTTTAATCAAGAAAAACGGAAAACTTGAGGAGGCAACCTGGGATGAAGCATTGAGCTTTGCAGCATCAAAACTGGGTTCAATCAAAGATGAATTTGGTCCAGACAGTATAGGTGTACTCACTTCTGCAAGAATTACCAATGAAGAAAATTATATTGCCCAGAAATTTACAAGAGCTGTCCTTAAAACCAACAATATTGACCATTGCGCCAGGCTCTGACACTCTTCCACAGTAGCCGGTCTGGCTGCTTCTTTTGGTTCAGGTGCAATGACTAACACAGTTGGTGATGTTGAAAAGGCAGATACAATTGTCGTAATGGGTTCCAATACCACTGAAAACCACCCTGTACTTTCAAGTTTTGTTAAAAGAGCTGCCCTTAAAGGGACAACTCTTATTGTCATTGATCCGAGAAAAATTGATCTTACAAAACATGCCAGCAAATGGATAAGGCATGATCCAGGTAGTGATATCGCACTGATAAATGGTCTTATGAATGTCATAATAAAAGAAGACCTGCATGACAAGGAGTTTATTGATAACAGAACTGAAAATTTTGATGAGTTCAGCAAAATAATTGAAAAATATACACCTGAATATGTTTCAAAAATAACCAATGTTAAAGTTGAAGATATAATTGAAACAGCAAGACTATATGCTAAAGCTGAAAGAGGTGCCCTGCTCTACTGCATGGGTATTACCCAGCACACAACCGGAACTGACAATGTTAAATCCCTTGCCAACCTTGCAATGTTATGCGGAAACCTTGGTATTGAAGGTGGTGGTGTAAATCCGCTAAGGGGTCAGAATAATGTTCAGGGTGCCTGTGATATGGGAGGTTTACCCAATGTGTTTACTGCATATCAAAAAGTCGATGATGATGCTGCCAGGGCTGTGTATGAACAAAAATGGAGGACAACAGAGCTTCCTTCCAAGCCTGGAATACCCGTAACTGAGATGGTTAACCTGGCTGCCAAAGGTGAGATAAAAAGCCTCTATATAATTGGTGAAAATCCAATGGTGTCAGACCCTGATCTTAACCATGCTGAAAAGGCATTTAAAAATCTTGATTTTCTGGTGGTTCAGGATATATTCCTCACGGAAACAGCACAAATTGCCGATGTTGTTTTTCCAGCATTTTGTTTTGCAGAAAAAGACGGTACATTCACAAACACTGAAAGAAGAGTTCAAAGAGTTAGAAAAGCTGTTACAGCTCCCGGTTCAACAAAATCTGACTGGGAGATTATATGCAATGTTGCAGCAAAAATGGGTTATGAAATGGAGTATGGAAACAGTGAAGCCATCTTTACCGAACTTGCCCAGGTTACACCCTCCTATCGCGGTATTGACTGGAAAAGAATTGAAAAAACAGGGATTCACTGGCCATGTCCTGATGCAGATCATCCTGGTACCCCTATCCTGCATACAAAAGCATTTACAAGGGGCAGAGGATTATTCCATGCCATTGATCATGCTCCTCCAAAAGAGATGCCGGATGATGACTATCCGTTTATCCTTACAACAGGAAGACTTTTGTATCACTATCATACAGGTACAATGACTATGAAATCAGCAGGTTTAAACACCCTTGCAAGTCAATGCTATGTTGAGATTTCGGAAAATGATACAAAAAAACTTAAATGTAAAGATGGAGACAAGGTCAGTATATCTTCACGCAGGGGAGAAATAACAGCAAACTTGAAAGTATCTTCAAAAGCCGTTGATGGAACTATTTTTATTCCATTCCATTTTTCAAAAGCTGCTGCAAACAGACTTACAAATGCAAAACTTGATCCAACGGCAAAAATACCTGAATTCAAGGTGTGTGCTGTTAATATTTCACATTAGCCTGGAAATAGTGTAAGCTTTTTTGTTTTTTTAGTTTAGCGTGCCCATAACTGATTTGAAATCTTCGGGTATGGAAGCGCTGAAACTCACCCATTTGCCGGAAAAAGGATGGCTGAAACCCAGGGATGCAGAGTGAAGCATTTGACGCGGTATAGAGGCTTTTTTCTTCCTGACTCGTCTAAATTGATATACTCTCTCTCCCATCAGAGGATAACCTGATGCATAAAAATGTACCCTTATCTGATGTTTTCTGCCAGTTTTTAAAAAGACTTCGACCAGGGTAGCATTTTCAAATCTCTGTTTTACACTCCATAATGTTTCAGCATGGCGGAGATTTTCACCCTTTACAGCCATCATTGTTCTTTTTTTGGGGTGTCGACCCACAGGAAGTGTAATTGCACCGGTATCGTCCTTAATTACCCCTTTTAAGAGGGCAAGATACCTCTTTTTAACACGGCGATACTTAAACTCTTTTTTAAGAAATTGTAATGCATATTCAGTTTTTGCAACAGCAATAATTCCACTTGTATCTTTATCAAGCCTGTGGATAATACCAGCCCGGGACAAATCATCTCCAATATTCTTGATTTCAGGACAATGATTTAATAACGCATTTACAAGTGTCCCAGAATTATTACCTGCTCCTGGATGTATAACTAACCCCGGTGGCTTGTTCAAAACAATTATATATTTATCCTCAAAAACAACATCTAAATCAATTGGTTGGGGTAAAACATCAATATCTTTTTTTAAGACCACAGAGCCTGCAATAATTTCGCCAGCCTTCACCTTATAACCTGGTTTGATTTTTCGTTTAAAAATACGGAGTTCGCCGTTTTTCACAGAAGCTGCGGCATGGCTTCTGGAAATGAGATCAAATGATTTTGCAATAAGATCATCAATTCTCATTCCCTTGTGCTCTTCAGTAATTTTAAGTTCTATTTTCATAAAATAAAAAAAACCGGTAAACAAATAATGTCCACCGGTTTTATTAACTATCTATATTTATTGTATATTTAAAAAAGGTTTTCAATCTCTTTTATCATTAAAGTCTCATCAACATCCTTGGCAGTTGATAACTCCTGTACCAATAAATTCTTTGCAGTATCAAAAAGTTTTCTCTCTCCAAAGGATAGATCTTTTTCAATTTTCAATTGATACAAATCTCTAAAAACAGTTGCGACATCGTAGATAGAGCCTGTTTTGATTTTATCCATATAATCTCTGTATCGGCGATTCCAGGTTTGCTTACCTTTGCTCTCGGTCTTTTCCAACATTACATTATACACAGTTGGAATATCCTCTTCTTGAATAACTTCTCTAAGTCCAACAGCCTTGGCATTTGCAGTTGGAATCATAATAACCATGCCGTTCTCAATGATTTTCATCATATAAAAATTCAAGTCTTCACCATTGATTTTCTTACTTTCAATGGACTCTATACATCCAACCCCGTGGGCAGGATAAACAGCCAAATCTCCCTGGCAAAATTTATCATTTCCTGTCTTAACATCATTTATAACTTTATCTTTTGCCATGTGTTGACCCCCACTAAAATTATTGGTTATCCAGTTTGGCTACATTGAGCCAAGTGTTGAGAATAAAACCACATTTTTAAACATTTGTCAAATAAAAAAATAATATTTATAAAGTTCACCATCTATAACTTTATAACATTTTCATTAAACAAAGTCAACTTTTCAACTCTGTCATCCCTTAAAACAAAGGTGTTTTCAATGCCAACCACTCCATCTGGAAATACAAATTTAGGCTCCAGAGCAAAGGTCATCCCATTTTCAAGTTTCCTGGAGAGACCTCCTGCAAAAACAGGGAATTCGTCAAGTTCAAGCCCAACGCCATGACCCACAAACCTGACCTGATCTTTTCCAAGTCCCATAAAATTTTCCAGCATTGAAAACTGATCTGCCATGTCAATCGCCTTTAGATACAAGGCTTGCCACTCTACACCAGGCTTGATCATTGCCATTAGCGCATCTTGAATCTCCAATGCGTTTTCATGGGCTTTATAAAATTTATCAGACAAATCGCCCAGGACAAAGATTCTCTCTGCATCTGCTGTATAGCCATTAACAACACAGGTATAATCAATGAAAACCGGTTCATCCATACTGATTTTTTTCCAGCCGGCACCATGGGGATTATTCGCCGGAGTCACGCCTTCGCCGCCCACAGGTCCATCAAAATACGAAGGTGCACTGCCACTTGATCCTGAAACCATAGTACCTAAAAAAAAGTCCTGATTAAATGCCCGCATCTTGCTGCATCCGCCATATCCTCGTTTCCTCAATTGAGCTTCAAAAAGCCCGGCAAATTCAACTTCAGCCATACCTTGTTTTAAAAGTGCTGGAACCGTTGCAAAACTTTCAGTAAGGGCATTGCAAGCAATTTTTAAAAGGTCAATCTCCCATTTGCTTTTAATAAGTCTTATCTTTTTAAATATATTAGAAGCGTCAACGATTTTTGAAGCAGTGAATATTTTAGTATCATAAAACCTGAATGTGTTTACCGGTATAACATCAAGTTCAAACCCAATCTTTTCAAGTCCTTTATATCCTGCATCACAAATTGTCTCAAAAAGTTTTTTCATGCTCTTTTGCTCAACAATCTGTTTAATGGAAGACTCTTTTTTAGCTCTTTGATAACTTTTCCTTACCACAAGCAGAGGCTTGCCCTGTTTTGGTACAAAAAGATGGGCATTTTGGGATGTCCCTGAAAAATAGAAAAGATTTGTATGGTGTACCAGGACAACACCGTCAAGGTCTTGATTCACCATTTCCTGCTGAAGCAAATCTATTCTATTTGAGATTTCTGATTCTGGTGTGTATATCTGCTTTTCCATATAAACCTCTTATATAAGTTTCAATTCATATTTTTCCTGATACTTATTACTATAACAAAAGGGTTGTTTTCCTTAAAGGATAATCAGCATCTTAAAAAAACATTGTTACCCACAAAAACAGACTTGAGCCGGAATCTGTTTTTCTGGAAGAAAAAGGTAATTGAATTTGTCCATATTCATCATCTTCTCCACCGATGGCAATCTTGGATCCAAGTGTTATCTCAATATTTTGTGCAGCATTCCAGGTTATCTGGGGCAGAAAAAAATATGATGGGTCATCCATATTTGCAATGGCTGCAATATTAAGATTTAAAAGTGGGCTTAATTCAATTGCCCAGTTTATACTTAAATAATTTTTCCCATATCCGTAAATATCACCCCTGTTGATTCTCATGGAAAAATCAGGGTCTGTATATATTTCTGAGTAAGTATCAGTACCAATACCAGAATAATAGTATTCAACAAAACCATAAAAATTCTTATTTAACAGCACCCAGGAGTAATCAATATTTACAACAAGATTAAAAAAATTATCCCTGGTCTTATTATCATTATCAACAAAATTATACAGAAGGTCAGCTCTTAAGACTGCATTACCAAGGGTTCTGACACACCCTACTCCTGTAAGCATATCATTAAAATGCTTTGCAACCATAAAATCAAACTCTGTATCAGAAAAAAGAAGATGGTATTTCATTGCAAGGGATGATTGGGAAAGCTTTATATCATTAGCCAGCACATCACGCCTTGGCAAATATACGAACTGGAGATCATCACCATCTTTAAAAAAAATTTCAAAACACACCATGTCATCGCCCTTTTTATAATCCTGCTCAGTATCGTAGGGTGAAAAAGGGTTGAAAATATCCATGGGGTTAAACAAAAGACCATTTCCCCACGTTACTGCCTGCCTGCCAAGGGTCATTCTCCAGAAATTTTTTTCCATGGTCAGATTAAACCTGTCCAGTTTATGGAAAATCAGATGATCATTCCCCTGTTTTATTTTTGAGGACAAATCCATTAATTTTGTATCATCACTGTCATGGCTTTGATTAAAAGCATGAAAAAGGTTGGAAGCTTTAATAAAATCGCCCTTTGAACCTGAAAGCACATAATGACAATTAAAACTCAAAGTATCATTAATAAAAGTGGTGGTCTTAATCCTTAAATTAATATTGCTGTCAATCCACTGGTTGTTTTCAACTTCTGACTGGATTGAATCAGATTTATAATCTGTACTTGAAAGACTGAACTTTATCTGCCCTTCCAATGTTGTCTCTATCTCTGTTTTATCTCTCTTGATCTCTGTTTTATCTTTATTGTCTGCCAGGATTATATCCGGGGTAAAAAAAGATAAAAATACAACAGGACAGATAATAATCAGAAGAAACACTTTTTTCATACTAATCTTTTTACTTCTCCTTTATGAGATCATTTTCAATTTGCCCATCTTTCAATTTTACTATTCGTTTTGCGTAATCCATAACCATATTGTCATGGGTGGAAAAGATAAAAGTGACTTTTTTCTCCCTGTTCATCTCCCGCATCATATCAAGAAGGGACTCGCCGGTTTTTGAATCTAAATTTGCCGTGGGTTCATCTGCCAGTACAATTGCTGGATTTGACACAATGGCTCTTGCCACAGCAACCCTTTGCTGCTGCCCTCCGGAAAGTTCAGAAGGTCTTCTGGCATACATTCCTTTAAGCCCGACATCATCAAGAATTGCCCTTGCCTTTTCCCTGCGCTCTTTTACTGCAATACCCTGGAGCAGCATGATATACTCAACATTTTCAAAGGCTGAAAGCACTGGTATTAAATTATACGCCTGGAAAACAAAACCTATCTTTTTCAACCTCATTTCAGCAAGCTTAGATTGTTTCATCTTTGAATAATTATTATTATCAACTATAATTGTGCCGGAGTCAGGGGTGTCTATTCCACCTATAATATTGAGCATTGTTGTTTTCCCGGAGCCGGAAGGTCCTGCCAATGCCATAAACTCGCTTTTATCAACTGAAACTGATATTCCCCTTAATGCATGCACCTGCATCTTGCCCTGCTTATAGCTTTTCTCTATGTTTTCAGCTTTCACTATATTCATTTTTCTTCCATCCCCTCTATTTTTAATCCCTCATTGCCTCAACAGGTGTTATTTGAGCAGCTCTTATTGCAGGGTAGAGTGATACAACCAAACCTAAAAAAAATATTACAGAATTTACACTTATTACATCACTCAGTTTTAAGACAGGATAGATTATCCTGGACATTCCAAAAAACTCAGCTCCCTTACTGAATATTGCCAGATTAAGACCGCTACTTTTCATGATAAAAACAGATACATACCCTAAAAAATTTCCAGCTGCTATTCCAACAATCAAGGTAAACATGGATTCGGTAAGAACAGAGCTGATTGTCTGCCATGGTTTCACACCCAGTGCCCTTAAAAGCCCAAATTCCCTGACTCTTTCAAAAACTGCCATAAGGCTGGTATTTACAATACCAAACCCCATGGCAATAAAAACAACCACATACCATATATACATAACCTCATCAAAAATTCTGACATAAGCTTCAAGCATGGGAAGCAGGTTTTCCCATGAATCAACACTGTAAACTTTATCATCAAGGTTCTTCTTGAGCATGTTTATAACCCCATCAATGTTTTCGCCCTTTAGAATTACAATTGAAATTTCTGATATTGAATTGTCCATCCCTAATAAATTTTTTGCACCTTGCATGGTAATAAAGAGATAACTTTTTTCAGTTGATTCCATCTGGGCTTTAAAGACCCCCCGTATTTTAAAAGCTTTTGATACAACCTTGCCCTGCCTGTTCCTTGTCACTAAAATAAGTTTTTTACCAATTATTGTATCAAACTTATCAAGCAATGCTTTACCCACAAGAATTCCTCTTTTATCATCTGGTTCAAGGTATTTCCCCCTGACAACGCTTTTTCCAATAAAAGAGATCTTTTTCTCTTTTTCAGGATCAATGCCAACCAGGATAGCTCCTGTGGAATGACGAGCATTACTCACATAGGCATTTACCTTTATCCTCCCGGTAAATATAGCCCCTTCAGACAAATTGTTTTTTAACAAAGAGTTTATCTTTTCAGGATGTGGTATACTTTGATTAATGGATGGATCTGCTCTGTAGTTTTTATGATGGATCTGAATATCGCCAATCAATACTGACTTCCCATTTTCAAGCATATTGATAAGCATCCCCCGGGAAAAAGCGCCCATAAAAACCATGCTCCACACCCCAATTACTATGGCAGTTATGATTGTCATAGTTCTCCTCGGACTCCTCCATATATTTCTCCAGGCAAGTTCAAAGTACATGCTTAAGTTCTCCTTTAAATACTATTTATTGCTTCCACAGGTGAGAGTCTTTTCACTTTAAACGCAGGATATAATGCTGCACATAATGTTATTAAAAGCACTGCAAAAGGACCTGTAAAAGCTGAAATAAGCGATAATTTTGGATATACCATGCCTGACATGCCATACTCTTTGAAAATTTCTGATGCACCTTCCAAATTGATCCCATGTTTTTCAAACCATAATGTAAGCAGTACCCCTGCTGCTGCTCCAATAATAACTCCTGCAAGTGTCATAAAAGAGGATTCCATCAAAACAAGCTTTAAAAGCCTTGAAGGTTTTACACCTAAAGCCAGCATGATGCCAAACTCTTTTGTTCTTTCAAGGATCGACATAAGAAAAGTATTTAAAATACTGAATGCCACAACAATGATTAAAATAATATAAAAAATAATTGCCGATACAAGATCAAGCTTTATTCCCTGAACAAGCCCAGGTACCAAGTCTTTCCAGTCAAGCACAACAATTTCTTTCCCTTTTTGATTCCGGGGTAAAACTTTTCCAAGCTCCTTTTTTATATCATTCACATCATATAGAGAGGCAGCCGTACAAACAATTTCATGTACAGAACCCTGCATATAAAACATATCATTAAAATGATTTAAAGGGATCTGAATAGTTGCCCTGTCAAATTCATCAACTCCAGAAGAGAAAATACCTTTAATTGTAACAACACTTGCTGCTATAGACCCACCTTTACCCTGACCAAGTATCGTTAATTCATCCCCGACAAAAACCTTTAAATGCTGTGCCAGTAATTTACCTATAATTGCTTTGTCTCTATCTTCTGAATCAAGGTATTCACCTTTTTTCACAACTGTTTCAATGGTTGAAACCAAAGCTTCCCGCTCCGGGTCAATACCTGTAACCAAGACACCTCTTGTTCTGTTTTTTGACGAGACAATGGAAAAGCCATTGGCTCGGTAAGTGTATGCCTCAATCATTTCAATCTTATCAAGCTTTGCTGATATCTCATTGGGTAACGGGATGGCAAGGCGCATACTCTTCTTTTCATTGTATCCCTTTACCTGTATCTGAAAATGACCTGTATGAATTTTGACAGAAGAGTTTACCATTGCCTCATAACTGCCCAGCTGAAATGAAAGCATAAACACAAGTATCAAGGCTGCAAATCCTATTGCTGACATAGTAAGCACTGTCCTTACAGGGCTTCTGAAGATATTTCTCATTGCCATTTTTATATCTGTTGACATGGGCTCACCTTATGCGTTTTTTCAACCCTGCTTTGGAAAAAATTCTTAATGGCAGGGAATCTTTAAATTCAAGTTCAAAATACTTAAGTGTTGTGTATTCATCTGGTTCATCAATTTTTGAAATCTTCCACACCAGGGGGAAAAACTTACCTGCCATCACCTTGATATCTTTAGTAACAAGCTCTTTTACAAGAATTTTGTCTTCATCATAAAACCCCTGCTTGAACATTATCCCATCTTCTCTCACCTCAAACCTTAACATACCCCAGATAACTGGTGCCTGGGGATGGGGTATTGACTCAATTGTATAGATTTTAAATCCATCTCTCTCCTTCACATCCACTAGGGTATGGATATAATCCCGAACAATTGTATCAGATTTTACAAGATCATTATTGGAAAAATCAGACCCCATCCAGGCTTGGGACATCATGGATGGGGGAAGTTTAATTACCCTGTTAACTTTGGGGTTATATGTCCACATCTCATCACTTTTTTTAAGGGTGCCATTCCCTCGGTCTTTTGGAGGGGACAATATTTTAAATAATGAATCGTGGGCACCAAGGGTCCATGCCTTGATCTTCATTGTTCGCTCCCAGTCAGCACGGTGTACAGTCATATCAACAACTGATACAGATGCCATGCCTCTATAATAGTCAAATGCTTTTTGAACCATTGCTGCAGCAATATTTTCAGAATTTTTGTCATTGGCATTGTCTGCAATCAAAATTGCAGGTGAAAAAAGAAGCAGAAAAACAGTGTAACCAGCAATTGTCATCCACCTGTGCCTGTTTAACCCTTTTTGATACATACCCATCCCCTCTATTTTTTATTTTAACAAACCCTTAATTATCAATTCAGTGAAATCTATCATTGTTTTTTCCATATCAAACTCATTGTTAATCCCCTCATAAAACCAGGCTTGAAGCCCTATTGCATCCCATGCTCCGATTATCGCAGCTACAATTGAATTAATTTTTACCTCGGGATCAAATTCACCACTTTCAACTCCCTGCTCAATAATAGAAACAAGTACATAACCTGCTTCTTTATAAAGGTTATTAAATAGTTGTTTGATTTTATCACGATCTTTTGAAAGAGCTGACGCAGCCCAGAACTCCAGAGTTAAGGGATAAAAATCTTTTGACTCTTTTAATAAGTCGAGCATTGATTGTGAGTATGCTCTTATTTTATCAGAAGCATTTTTGGAACCAAGGGTTGAAAGGCTTACTCTTGCAGCCCCGGCACAATAATCAATAAACCATTCAAAGGTTGCAAAAAATAACTCATCTTTTCCTTTGAAGTATTCATATGTTGTTCCTTTTCCAATGCCTGCCCCTTTTGCAATATCTGCCATGGATGTTCCTGCCAATCCTTTTTTTGCAAAAAGCGACATGGCTGCTAAAATAATCTTCTCTTTTTTCTCCTGTTTATCAACCATTACACTTGATTTCCCTGGGGAAAAACATCCTCCTCTTTTAAATTTAATCAATAGACCAATTGACCAATTGGTCAGCCTATTCCCAATATATTCAGGCAGGATCAACAAATTGAAGAATTGACCGACCGTTCAGTCAATAGTAAAACAAGCCTTAATCCCTTGTCAAGTAAATTGTTAAATAAATTTATTTTACATAAAAAAAAGTTGCAGGTTGCAACTCTATCAAGGCTATGGCATCAGGTCATCATGTTTTTCAACATAATTTTTAAGCTTGAAAAACTCTTTTTTGATTTTTTCAAGGTTTTCACGGTATTGATCAACACGGTTTACCTTGCAGGTTTCCATCAAATCAAAGGCTGCCTTGGAAAGAAGGTTTGCACCTATATTTGCAGCCCCACCCTTTATTGCATGGGCTTCGGGTTCCAAAACCTTATCATCCTTATCAATAGCAGCTCTCTCCATATAAGGTATTTTTTTCTCTACACTCTCAAAAAAAGCATCAAACAATTCAGTAATAAATACAACATCATTGTCAAACTCTTTCAATACAAATTGTATATCTATTGGAA
>CAZMEX010000070.1:0-15371 GCA_964565415.1 uncultured Desulfobacterales bacterium
CTATTGTTATGCCACGCTCACGTTCCTCAGGGGCTTTGTCAATCTCATCAAAAGGTACGAATGTCCCTCCGCCTTTAAGGGCTGCATGCTTTGTTATAGCTGCTGTAAGAGTGGTCTTGCCATGATCAATATGACCTATGGTTCCTATGTTTACATGCGGCTTATTCCGCTCAAATTTTTCCTTTGCCATGCTTAACTCCTTTTTTGCTCTCGTCTTTATCCACATCCTGGAGCCCATGATCGGATTCGAACCGATGAACCTCTTCCTTACCAAGGAAACGCTCTACCACCTGAGCTACATGGGCAGCTCAAAAAATGATTTTAAAAATCCTTTACTTGATCTTAAGTACTAAATTAATATTGTGGACAGTACAGTGAGTGATGGAGCGGGAGACGAGGTTCGAACTCGCGACATTCAGCTTGGAAGGCTGAAGCTCTACCAACTGAGCTACTCCCGCATATTTCCAATTTCAATCTGCAACTAATACAACCAGCAACTTGACAACCAGCAGCTTAACAATTTTTATATTAAAGCTACCAGCAATCTTTAAATGCTGTGTAGTAACGATCCACCAATAAAACAATAAGATCTCCTACATCTTTTTTATGGTGGTGGGGGGAGGATTTGAACCTCCGAAGGCTCTGCCGTCAGATTTACAGTCTGATCCCTTTGACCACTCGGGAACCCCACCTTAATTCATATTTTTTTGGAGCCGATACCCCGAATCGAACGGAGGACATTCTCATTACAAGTGAGATGCTCTGCCAACTGAGCTATATCGGCTCGTCTAAAAACCCTCAGGTCAGTTTAACCGACCATTGGAAAACCTAAAGAAGATAACAAAAAAAAAAAACAAAGTCAACGTAAATTTATAAATTTTTCTCTTTTTCCCAGGCTGATAATATAATTGTTAAAAACAATTTAAGGCAAGTGTTGCCATTTAATTAAGCTTTTTTGAATTTAAGGAGTAGACAAAGGAGAGAAGTTCTGCAACCGCAACATATACCTCTGGTGGAATTGCCTCATCAATTTTAAGCTGGGATAAGATTTCAACAAGGTCAGGGTCGTCTTTTATTGGAACACCATGCTTTTTAGCAAGTTCTATAATTTTTTCAGCAACAACACCTGCACCCTTAGCCTTTATTCTTGGAGCGATATCTCCCTTGCCATCATATTTTAATGCCACTGCCTTTTTTATGTTGTCTTG
Organism: uncultured Desulfobacterales bacterium; assembly: GCA_964565415.1. GTDB lineage: Bacteria > Desulfobacterota > Desulfobacteria > Desulfobacterales > Desulfobacteraceae > JAIOSM01. The sequence continues at coordinate 1,209 of CAZMEX010000070.1, forward strand.
TTTCCCCATAACCTTGCTATTTTGTCCCAACTTAAGTCAAATAATAATATCAAGCACTCTATTCTCATCTTTCACAAACGATTCAACAAAAGAAGCAGGACTTATATCCTCTTTTAAAGCAACTTTACATTCAATATTGCGAACCAGATATTCACTGTTTATCAACCTTGTCCTTAAGTGAGGGAGCATTGCTTTTACATAACTGCAAATTTCAGGATTTGAAAGTTTAAATACTCCTGAAATTGCTTTTTTATATATTGAGAAGTCAGCTCTTAAAGCCCCAATGTTTGACATGTTTAATAAAAAAGATATGTTGATGATTCTCTCTCGGGTTTTGTTCTTCTGTTTTTTATTTGAAAATCCTAAATCCAGCAACAATTGCCCAAAACTAAAAGAACCATTGGCAAAAACCGGAAAAGGTATCAGGTATTTTCCTGTTTCTGAAGATAGTGAATTTAATATCTGAATATTTTCCATATTGGACGAGTATTCCACTAGTGCTTTTAAACTTGCAGTATTGTGAGTACCAGGTGCCTGGAGCTGATTTAGCACATATCCCTTTATATCATTTTTAAAGAGATCCAAAATTCCATTCTTAGGAGGTATATTACTACTGTTTTTTAATAAAACTGATACTTTTTTTTCAAATAAAAGCCCACTTTTATCCATAAGCCTGGCAAGGAAATCTTTATCTGTTTTATCATGGTTAAGTGCCAGGGATTTCAACATACCCAGAAGCTCTCTATCTCCTGATTTTATGAGGTTTGCAAAGGGGTTGGATTTTGAAATAAGTTTTATTAAAGAGATTATTTTTTCTGACAATTGACTCTCTTTTCCCGGGAGTGTTTTTACATTTTGATTATCCCTGCTCCCCAAGAGACCAACTTGAAACTTCTCACCTTCTGCTAAAGGGAAAGGAGTCTTTATCACTGTTTTTTTACCTGCAATCAATACCAGGGCTTTATTTTCAGAAAAAACTTTAAGCACTTTTGCATCAGTTGTATTCCTGCTCTTTAAAGAGGAAAAAACACTGTTTTTAAAAGCCTCATTTTGAACAATGAGATCAGAAGGGGAAATTTTTAAGCCTCTAATCACTCCTTTTGCTCCATGGCCTTAAACTTTTTTTTCAGATCAATGACAAGCTTCACCTCTCCTTTTGGCATTGAGAGTTTTGCAACAATTGTATCAATGTCAAAGCCCCTGTTATACATATCTATTATACTGTTTTGCTGATCCAAAACATTGTCTGAAAAATCACTTGAATTTTGTTGCATGGATTGCGATTGCAAGGACAGTGGCTGCAGAGGTTGCCGTGCAACTTCTATTTTAAGGTTTCTCAAATCTTCTTTTGCAGCTTCAGCACGGGAGATCAGCAGATTAAGACTGATAATTCTGGAATCCAGAGATTCATTCAACTCATGTATTAGTTTTCGCTTCTCTATTATCTGTTTTTCAAAACTGTCAGCTGTTTTTTTAGACTCTTTAACAAAAGGCTCAAGCATTCCTATAATATTGTCAGCTGTTTTTTCAGCTTTTCTCTGATTAATTCTATCATTGGGATTGTATTGAGCTGATACTTTTATGTTGGCTGCACGTCTTACAAAAATTAAAAAACATAAAATTATGAGGATATCAATTATGAATAAAATAACAATCCAAAATTCAAATGAGAATAATTCAATCATACTATGGTATCAAGCAGCCTCCCTGTTGAGTCAGGATCATCGTTGTCCCGGGATTCTTTTTTTTTCCTCTTTTTATCCCTATCTTGATTTTCCTCTTTATCTTTTTCTTTTTTAGATTTCAATCTTTCAGATTCTTCAGATTCCTGAACTTTTGTCTTTACTGCCTGTTCATTTACAATCTGCTCTGCTGTGACCTGACCAGGATCAGGATTAAGTATGCCTGAAGATTGATTAGACCCTCTTACAATCCCTGACTGTTGAATAAGGAGGTTAAACCCAGGTACAGTCGTCATTTGACGCACCTCGCTTTTTTCTTAGCCAGCCTTAAATGAATTAAAACCGACTCTCTTAATGGCTCCCGGTGGCAGAGCTTTTATTAAAGCTTTTTTAACAATTGCAAGCAGATCTGGCTCTGTTATTATATTGCCTTTGGCAGAGTCCAGTGCCTTTTTAACAGCCAGATACACCACATCTCTATAAAAAGGCATGTTCTCTTTTATTTCATAATAAGCTTTATTATTGGAATAATCAATATTTATATCTGCCTCTATATATGCGAGATCCTCAATTGTATCCGGAGCAAGAATTACAAAATCTTTCATAACTAAAGGCTCAAAAAGTGAGCCCTTGGACATTGGTTGAGACACTTTTTGATCGGATGTTTTTTGATCGATATCTATCTCAATTGTTTTAACAACAGTTTCTTTGCCTGCATTATCTCTAGAGTCATTAATGGTCATCACTTCTGAAACTATTTCTTGATTTGGAGTGACTTTTTGATCACCTTTTAAAAAATAAAATCCTGCCAAAAATCCAACGCCAATAAAAACTATAACTGAAGCAGCTATAACAATAAGTTTCTTTGAGATTTTTATTGATCTTTTTTTCTTTTTCTTTTTTGATTTCTTTTCTGCCTTGCTATCTTCCTCCTGCTCTTCAGCTTCTTCCAATATCACCTTTGAATCGGCTTCTTCGTCTTCTTCCTCTTCTTCGTCGTCGTCTTCTCCTTTGTTGTCTTCTCTCCCTTTGCCATCATAGTCATCAAGAGGATCAGGACTATCCAAATCTCCTAAAGCATCCTCATCTTCATTTTCTGAACTCTTGATCAACTCTTCGATATCATCCTGGGAGATCAAGCTGTCTTGCTCCCAATCTTCATCGTCGCCAGCACCACCCTCTTCAGAATCATCCAGAAGGTCATCAATGTCTCCCTGGAGCTCATCATTTTCTATATTCTCAAGTTCATCCTGTAAATCATCATCCTCGCCAAGGTCAACAACCATTCCATCTGATGCCGGCTTTTCATCAACGGTATCTTTCTCTTTTTTCTCTTCTTCCATGCCCACCTCTTCTTGTGTGGTTATTTCCTCTTTTGCTGCAACCTCTTGCTCTGATACTATATTCTCTTTTGCTTCATTATCCTCTTTAATGAGTTGGTCAATACTCTCCTGGGTGACCAGACACTCTTCAGCGTTTAAAGATTCAGATTCATCAATAACCCCATCTTCCAGTGCTGCTGGTTCTGCAAAATCTTCAGCTTCTGTTTGAGCACCAGGTTCTTCCTGAACTAAAGATGTAGCCTGGGCTGTGAACTCTTCTTGTGCTGGAGGTTGCTCCAGGAGTGCTGGCTTTACCCGGGCAGATGGAATTTGCTCTTCTTCAGACTCCAGTTCCAGATCAAGCGTGGGTCTATTTTCAGGTGCCTGCTCTTCTTGTGTTGTTGGTTCTGGTGTTACCGATGTATCTACAGTTTGATTGTTCTTCTCCTTTACAAGTTGATTAATATCATCCTGGGAGATCAACTCCAACTCAAAGTCCTCTTCATCTTCCAGAGAGTCATCATCCACGGACGAAGCTGCCGGACCTCCACCATCCATCAGAGCATCAATATCATCCTGGGACAATTCAGAAGCATCAGCACCTTCATCAGCACTCTTCTGGGGAGCTGGGGATGAAGCTTCTAAAAGCTTGTCAATATCATTCTGATCTATTATTTCATCATCTTGATCAGCCATTTTACACCTTTAGCTTATTTTTCAAAATAATCTTGCAGCAGGGTCTTCATTTGAATAAGAACAGCTGAATGTATCTGGCATATTCTTGATTCTGTCAGTGAAAGCACCTCTCCTATCTCCTTTAAAGTCAACTCATCATAATAATATAGAGATATCACTATTTGCTGTTTTTTTGAAAGTTTTTTTATTGCGTTGGCAAAAACCTGCTTTATCTCCTCTTCATTATATTGATCGGCTGGATCAGCACTGCTCTTAACCCCTGCCTGAAATCTTTTATTTGAAACAATATTATTCTTTTTCACCCTGATAAAATCATCAAGATTCAGTACTGATGCACCATGAATCCCAGTGAGCATATCATGATATGTTTCAAGATCCACATCAAGTTGTTTTGCTATCTCTTCATCTGTTGCAGTATTCCTTTTTTCCATCTCAACTTTCTTAACTGCTTTGGCAATATCCTGAATCTTTTTTCGCATGGATCTTGAATATGTATCCATGCTTCTCAATTCGTCTAGAATGGCACCTTTAATTCTATACTGCGCATAGGTTTTAAAGGTAACATTTTTGCTGGAATCAAACTTATCAACCGCATCTATCAACCCAAAGGAACCTGCACTGACAAGCTCATCAAACAATACACTGCTGGGCACTTTTAAAGCAAACCTTGCAGCCATGCGCTTTACTAAATAGGCATATTCTACAATTGTAGTTTCTCGCCAATTTTCGTCATGCTGGTTATGCACAATCTCTTTTTGAGCCATTTATTTGTGTCAAATTCCGTGTATCAATTGTCTGTTACAGTTTCTAAAACTCTATTCATGAAAAACTTGATATTGCCATTGGACGAACTTCTTATTTCACTGCTGCCGACCTTTAATGCGATTTTCTCTAAACTTTTGGATACTTCAGCTTTTTTATCTATATCTAAAACCAGTTTTCTCTTTAATACCGCCCTCTGCATCCCATCGTCCATTGGAATATATCCAGTGTATTCCAGCACCACATCTTTTAGAAATTTATCCAATGCTCCGCTTAAAGACGAATATACTAATTTTGCTTCATTTTCAGATTTTACCATGTTTACGATCAATTTAAAATACTTTACTTTGTAATCATTGGAAAGAACCTTCATTAAAGCATAGGCATCTGTAATTGAAGTAGGCTCCTTGGTGGCAATCACAATACATTCATCAGCTCCAGCGTTAAAATACAATACATTGGATGATATTCCAGCGCCAGTATCAACAAAAACAATATCAGCCTGATTCTGTAGGGTTTCAAATTCACTTAATAAATTAAGCTTTTCACCCTCTGCAAGATTTGTTAAATGAGAAAAACCTGACCCTCCCGGAACGATTTTTATTCCGTGCTGCGTGGTAATCATTATATCAGCAAGTTTTTTTTCACCTGAGACAACATGGCTGATATCATATTTTGATTGAATATTAAAAATAATATCAATGTTGGCAAGACCTACATCAGCATCTACAATTACGACTCTCTTACCTGAATTTTGTAAAGCCACAGCCATATTCCCGACAATATTTGTCTTTCCAACTCCACCTTTCCCGCTGGTTACAGCTATAACCTTTGGAAACTTCAGTTTTCTGTTTGAGTCCATTAAAGCCTTCCTTCCTGTTGAAGCATCAGATTGTACTATACTTCTAAGTCCATCTGCCTGGTCCGTCACCCTGGGCCTCCTGTTCCTTTCCCAATATGATACTTAACAACCTCTTTTTATCTGGAATAATCAAATCTTCAGGTACTTTTTGACCGTTTGTAACCAACGAGACCGGGAGTTTAAAGTCACTCACCTGGTCTAAAATTTTTCCACACATTTTGGTCTCATCAATTTTTGTAAAAACATATGAGTCTGGTTTAAGAGATGAAAAAGCCTTTACAGCTTCCTTCATATTGATAAAATCCGTTGTAGCACTCAGGACAAGATGCACATTTATTTTATAATCACCATTTATAACAGAGCTTAATTCATCCATTCTTCTTTTATCATAATGGCTGTGCCCGGCAGTATCAACAAGTACTATATCCATTGTTTTCATTCTGTCCAAAGCACAAACAAGATCATCTCTGCTGTAAGCCTGCATACAATACAATCCCATAATTGAAGCATAGGATTTTAATTGTTCAAATGCTCCTATGCGGTAATTGTCAATGGAGATGAGACCAACTCTTTTTTTCTTTCTAAGACTCAAATGGGCAGCAAGTTTTGCTATGGTTGTTGTCTTGCCAACGCCTGTGGGACCAGCAAATGCTGCCACATGAGGCACACCTGAATTGTTATCTCTTTTAAAATTATTCCTTGCCTCAATCCATCTAACACACTCCTTTATAACATATTTTTTTAAAGATGTAACCTCAAACCCTTGTTTTTGATCCCGCTCCATTGAGTAGCAGGCTTTATGCACCATGGAATATGCTTTTTTTTCAGAAATGCCTGACCTTAACAATGATGCAAGCAAACCTGTAGAGCCGGACTGGTTACAGATAATATTGTGCATTCCTGATCCAAGCCCTGCAATGGAAAGCATATCTTTAATGGTTATCAACTCATCCTTTAAGGATTTAATGTCATTATTATTAACTACAGGTTTTGTTTCTGGTTTACCCAGCGCTGCCTCTACCTCTATCATATCCTTTGAATATGGTTGCCTGGGATTTTTTGGGATTTTCCTTGTTGCTATTATCATTGCATCGGACCCAAGAGCTGCCTTAACCTTTGACATTGCTTCTGAAATATTGCGAGCCTTAAAAACTCTTTTATTCATCTTTTAATTGTACCTTTCCACTTACCTCAAGGTTGATATTGTCTACTACTTCAGCATGTGAAATTACAAACACAGAAGGGAATGATGCTTCAATCAATTTCCTGAAATGGCGGCGTAAAGCAGGAGCACACATTATAACAGGCTGGGTATCAGACACCACCATCTTCTCAATTTCATTTTTTGTTGCATTAATAACATCTTCCACAAATTTGGGATCAAGGGCAAGGAAAGCTCCCTGCTCTGTCTTCTTAATATTTTTAATTAATCTCTCTTCAAGCCCCCGCTCAATTATAATAACATGGAGGACTTTGTCGGAAGTTAAATATGGTGCAAGCATTCCTTTAGCTATTTTCTGCCTTACATATTCGGTGAGCAATTCAGGATTTTTCCCCATGGGAGCATAATCCCCTAAAGTTTCAACAATGGTTAAAAGATCACGGATTGAGACCCTCTCTTTTAAAAGATTTTGAAGAACTTTTTGTACTATACCAACCGAAAGAATATCTGGTACAAGTTCTTCAACAGCTTTAGGGCTTGTTTCTGAAAGATTATCTAATAAATGCTGGACATCCTGCCTGCCAAGAAGATCATGGGCAGTACTACGGATAATCTCCGTAAGATGAGTTGCAACCACTGTTGAATTGTCAACAACAGTGTATCCTGCAAACTTTGCCTCCTCCTCCTTTTCAGGTGGAATCCAGTAAGCCGGGAGTTTAAAAGCAGGCTCAATGGTTTTGATTCCATCAATTTTTGAGGCTTCACCCACAGGATCCATTGCCAGTAAGTGGTTTACCATCAGCTCTGCCTGGGCAGTTTCAACGCCCTTTATTAAAAGCCTGTATTGTGCCGGGTCCAGATTAAGATTATCCCTGATATGTATTGGAGGAATGATAATCCCCATTTCAGTGGCAAACTGCCGCCTTATGGCACGTATCCTTGCAAGCAAAGTTCCATCCTGCTGCTTATCAACCAGAGGTATTAACCCATAGCCCACTTCAAGCTCTATTGTTTCTAAAGTCAGAAGATGGTCAACCTCTTCCGGAGCACCCGTGGCTTCATCTTCCTCGGTTTCTGCCTCGGCATCACCTTTATCAGCCTCTTTCTGGTCTTTAAGCAGATACCATGCTATTCCACCCAGTGTGAGACCCATGGTCATGAAAGGAAATGCCGGGAGTCCCGGAATAAGACCCATGCAGAAGACAATGACAGAACCAATATAAACAGGTGTTACACTGGAGAGAAGGTGTTTAAAAAATTCCTGCCCCATCCTGCTCTCGGAACCAGATCGTGAAACCAGGAGACCCGCAGCTGCCGACACTAAAAGAGCTGGAATTTGAGACACAAGTCCATCACCAACAGTTAAAAGCGTATAAATCTGAAGAGCCTCTTTCATGGGCATACCCTGTTGGACAACTCCGATTACAAAGCCTCCTGCAATGTTTATACATGTTATAACAATACCTGCTATTGCATCTCCACGCACAAATTTGCTTGCACCATCCATTGCACCATGGAACTCTGACTCTTTTGCAATCTCTTTTCTTCTGGTTCCTGCTTCTTCTTCATCAATCATCCCTGCGTTCAGATCTGCATCTATTGCCATCTGCTTTCCCGGCATTGCATCAAGGGTGAATCTTGCAGCAACTTCAGCTATCCTGCCAGCACCTTTGGTTATTACTAAAAAATTTATTAAAACAAGAATTGCAAACACAACAAGACCTACCACATAATTACCACCCACAACAAAACTTCCAAAGGATTTAATAATTGCACCTGCTGCAAGGGGACCTTCGCTGCCATGGAGCAGAATCAGCCTTGTGGAAGCAACATTTAAAGAGAGTCTGAACAGAGTTAACACAAGTAACAGGGAGGGGAATATGGAAAAATCCAAAGGTGTTTCTGTGTACATTGTAGTTATTAGAACAACAATGGCAAAGGAGATATTCAATGCAAGAAAAAAATCAAGTATAATAGGATGAAGGGGTAAAATCATCGCCATGAGTATACCTATAAATGCAAAAACAATGACAATATCAGCAGCTTCTTCCTGAATTATCCTTACCATGTTTAAACTTTGTGTAGCCATCAATCCCTCTTTTGTATTATAATTTTGACATCAAGTGCCAATAAAATGTCGTAACGATTACCTTTTTTTACCCTTGAGTTTGTATACATATGCAAGGAGTTCTGCTACTGCCTGGAAAAATTGTGATGGTATTGGTTCTCCTATATCTACTTCTTTATACAAGTTCTGAGCCAACTTTTTGTTTTCCACAAGGGGAATATTGTTTTCCTCTGCGATTTTTCTAATATTGTCTGCAACAGGTCCTGCACCCTTTGCAACAACACCAGGTGCATCCATGATCATCTTGTCATATTTCAATGCAATGGCAAGGTGTGTCGGGTTTGTTACTACAACATCAGCTTCAGGCACGTCAGCCATCATTCGTTTTCGTGCAGCTTCAACCTGAAGTTGTTTTATCCTTGCTTTGACATGGGGGTCACCCTCTGTCTGTTTGGCTTCATCCTTCATCTCTTTTTTTGTCATTTTCTGATCATTGAGAAATTTCCATTTTTGATAAACATAATCAAGAATCGCCACCAGGAGCATGACAATACAAACTTTTAAAAAAACAGTGAATGCTGTTTTTAAAATAAATATAAAAATATGACCAATGGAGTTATCATACAGTGATAAAATTCGATTCATTTCTCCCATGATGGAGAGATAGACCACCGTAAAAATAATGGTAATCTTTAAAATACTTTTTATAAACTCCACAAGAGCCCTTGACGAAAATTTCTCTTTAAATCCGGTTATGGGATTTAATTTTGTAAGTTTAGGTTCAATGGCTTTCCAAGATACTGCAAAACCAACCTGGGCAAAATTTGATACAAGCCCCATAACAACAGCAGCAATCATAACAGGAAGGCATGCAATTAAAAGTTGGCGCAAATTTGTACCATAAAGCTGGACAATTTCAAATTTGGTTAATGTTGGGATGGTATTAAAATTCAAGGTATTTAATATTACACCAACAAGCGCCTTATATGCAGAAAATCCAAAGAAATAAAGAGAAGTTACGCATGACAACAATACAAAAACAGAAGAAATTTCAAGACTTTTGGGAACCTGTCCCTCTTCACGCGCCTTTTCAAGTTTCCTCGAGGTCGGCTCTTCGGTTTTCTCCCCGCCACCTTCTGGATCTTCTGCCATGATCTATACCTTACCCTCCACCTGCATAATACAAAAACCCCATTAACAACTCTTTTAAGCCTCCGGTATATTCCTTTGAAGTAATAATAATAATATCAAGGAGGAACCCAAAAAAAAACAGACCCACAAGAATTTTTAAGGGGAATGCCACGATCATTACATTCATCTGGGGAGAGAACCTTGCAACAAGCCCAAATGCAGAGCTTGTTAAAATAAGTGCTGCCATAATAGGAGCAGCGATTTTTATCCCAATAATAAAAACATCAGAACCCAATGAAAGCATCTTGAACATCATCACCTTCTGAATCACAAAAAAACCTAAGGGGACAACATTAAAACTTTCTATCATCGCAAGGAACATAATGTGATGCCCGTTCATTGTTAAAAACACCAGAACAGCAACCCAATACCCCAACTGATCCATAATTGAAATATTTGATCCGGTCTGGGGGTCAACAACATTTATCATGGCAAATCCCATCTGGAACCCTACAATCTGCCCTGCAAACTGAAAAATTGCCAGAAAGAGCCGAATACAAAGCCCCAGTGTCAATCCGATCATCAGTTCCATAATTATCAAACTGACAGTATCAATAGCATTCATGGGAAATCTTGAAAGGTCAACATGTATAACAGAAGATAAAAGCAGTGACAAAACCATTGCAAAGGCTATTTTGGTAAGTGCTGGAAATATTTTTGTGGAGAAAATTGGAATCATGAACAGTACAATAACAACCCGCATTAAAACAAGCAGATAAATTCTAAACCTCTCAGGTTCGATAATATTAAGAATTTCCATAAACCTCTACCACTGTTTTAATGATTTTTTAATTGTTTTATTTAATATATAGAGGGATATTTTCAATTATGTGCCGTGTAAATGACACTATCTCATCAAGCATCCAGGGTGATGCAAATAAAAGCCCCATAAAAACAGCAACTATTTTGGGAACAAACATAAGTGTCATCTCCTGCACCTGGGTGACTGCCTGGAATATAGCAACTGTCAATCCTACTATAAGCCCAAGCATGAGCATGGGCATGGATAAAAAAATAGTCAGGATAATTGCCTCTTTTGCAAAGGAGACCACAAATTCAGGTGTCATGGTAAAACTCCAAAACTTTTCAGCAATGATCCTGTCAGCAGATGCCATCCATCTGCCAGAACAAAAAGCATTAGTTTGAATGGCAAAGAGATCATAATTGGAGGAAGCATCATCATCCCCATGGAGAGCAGAACAGATGCCACAACCATATCTATAACAATAAACGGGATGTAGAGCACAAACCCGATAATAAATGCAGTTTTAAGCTCACTTATTACATAGGCAGGTATCAAAACAAGCAGTGAAAGGTCGCTCCTTGTTTCAGGTTTTTTCATATCAGCCCCTTTAATAAAAAGGGCAATATCAGCTTCCCTTGTGTTTAAAAGTAAGAATTTACGAATGGGGATTTGCGCCTTTTTAAAAGCTGATTCATAGCTTATCTCATGCTCAAGATAGGGATTAAGCGCATCTTTATATACATTTTTTGCCACTGGTTGAATTATAAAAAAAGTCATAAATAACGACAGCCCTATTAACACTTGATTTGGCGGGCTGTTTTGGGTGCCCATTGCCTGCCTTAAAAAATGGAACACGACCACAAGCCTTGTAAAAGGCGTCATTAAAACTAAAATTGCCGGGGCAAGGGTCAAAATTGTAAGAAGAGCAATTATCTCCAGCACAACTGCTACTTCCTCAGGAGAGGTTGCCTCTTTTACATCAAACTGTAAAGAAGGTATTGGAAAAGTGAGTGCATGGGAGACAGCCGGGCAAACAATCAGCAAAAAGAGAAGAGCTGTTATAATTTTTCTAACTTTCATATTTATTGTTTATCCTTCTCATTCCCCTTGACCTGCATAAGTTTTCCTGACAAAAAATCTGCAAATTTTATATTTTTCTTCTCTTTACTTTGTAATAAATCCATATCGCTTTCAATATTTGCAAGCTTGGAAATTCCTTGGGATGTAACTCCTATTAAAATCTTTTCTTTAAGCACATCAAGGAGAAGTATTTTTTCCTTTGGAGAGATATGGTGAACAGCAAGCACTGAAATCAGCCCATTACCTCCAGCTGCACCTCTATTTGAAAACCGCTTTATCAAATAAAAGAAAATCACCAGCATAATCAATACAAAAAAAAGCCAGGAAAAAGTCCTTGCAAAGGCTGCCCAGATTTCAGATGAAGAGCTCATGATGTTTCAGCAAGCCTCTTCACCCTGTCCATGGGTGTGATAATATCAGTAAGCCTGACACCAAATTTTTCGTTCACAACAACAACTTCACCCCGGGCAATAAGTTTACGATTTATGTAAACTTCAAGAGGTTCTCCGGCAAGCTTATTCAACTCAACAATGGAACCCTGTCCAAGCTGCAAAAGGTTGTTCACAAGCATTTTTGTTCTCCCGAGTTCCACTGAAAGCTCCAATGGGATATCCAGAATAAAATCAAGCTGGCTTGCCCCTTCCTGCTCTTCAAGTTCATCATCTTCAGCTGCCCCTTGCTCCGGCAACTGCTCCTTACCCTTCTCTTCTTCTGACTCTTTTGAGTCTTTCTCTTCATCAGCCATAATATCTCTCTTTTTCAGTCATTATTTTTTTATCAACCCTGAATGCCTGGAGCCCGCGTTGAACCCCGGCATATCCCTGTAACTTTGGCAAACCTTCGATAAAGCCCTTTAAAGGTTCTTTTGCATCATTGTCCAACTGCAGCACATCACCTTCCTGCATGTACATAAGTTTCTCACCTGTAATCTCTGCCTTTCCAAGCTGGATCCTCAATTCTATCTCAGAATCAAGAATTGTATCACGCAACTCTTTTAGCCACTTATTATCAATCTCTTCAGTCTCTGCCTGAATTCCCGATGACAGTTTATGTCTTAATGGTTCAATCATTGCGTAGGGGAAACAGGCAATCAGGTTTCCTGCAGACTGTTCAAGCTCCACCTCGAACTTGGTAACTATTACAAGATCTGTGGGTAGTACAATTGCTGTAAACTGGGGATTCATCTCTGATCTAATGAGAGATGTTTGAACAGGTTCAATGGGAAACCACGCTTTTTCAACATCCTTAAGACAAGCAACAATTGTCTTTTTAATCATCACCTCTTCAATAATCGTAAACTCTCGCCCTTCCACCCTCGCCTTTCCCAGTGCATCACCCCCGAAAAAAGTATCAATCAAATTATAAACAAGCTGACTTTCCATGACCATAAGCCCGTGTCCCCTTAAAGGCTCCATCCTGAAAACATGCAAACTTGTAGGCACAGGCAGGCTTCGTACAAACTCAGAAAACTTAAGTGTATCAAAAGGGTTTGAACTCACATCAACGGTTGTCTGGAGCTGGGATGAAAGTGTTGCTCTGATTTCCCTTGCCAACCTTTCATTAATAACATCAAAGGTGGGCATCCTCGCCCTTACTACTTTATCCTGATTTGTAAAGTCGTAGGCAGTTAGGCCTTCTGGTTCCGGTGTCTCAACATCTGTTTCTGTTTCAACATCTCCTGAATCCAATCCATCAAGCAGACTGTCAACTTCGTCCTGGGATAGTATTTCGCTCATATTATTCTTTCCGCATTATTAAATGTGTCAAATATAAGTTCCTGATTACGATATCAGGGAACAATGTATTGATCTTCTGTATTAACATATACTTAAATTTCAATTTACCTTCAGGACTTCTCAAGCCTATCCATCTTTGCCCCTGGATCATTTTTCTCACCAGGGTTCTTATGTTGTCTGTTTTGCTTTCAACCGCATCAATTTTATCTTCTGAAATAACTTCAAGTGCAATACCAATGCTGACTTCAGACATGTATGAAGTGTTTTCAAGCTGTATCCATTTAAAAGGATTTAACATCACTATATTATCATAGTCAATCTGGTTGATCTGTATATTCTCAACTTTCCCTTCTTCATTTGCAGTATTTTCATCTTCGCCAGGTCCCAGCAGAAACATCAAACCCACTCCAGTAAGAATTACGCAAACAGCAATACCACTTATAATAACAATTTTCTTTTTCGATGGTTTTTTCAACAATCGTTTCAGCAGATTCTTAAAAGGGTTCCTTAAATTCACGGAATTATTCTCCTGATTACCATGTTCAGGTTCATCTCCAGACAATTTGTTATGTATTGATTCTCTCTTTTAATAAAGCCAAGCTATCTTATAGTCAGGTACTATGAATATATTTCAGTATAATTGATTTTAATTTATTATATATCAAAGCAAAGCCTGTGCCAAGCGAATTAATTATTTTTACGATATCTCCATACAATGTTGATACGGGACGATTTTATCTGGAATTATTTTGGTAAGGAGAGAAACTAAAAACATTGGAAGGCAAATAGATAGCTGATTTGTCAAAATGATGTCATGGATTACTAATGGTTTGTCATAATAATGACATTGTTATAAA
>CAZMEX010000071.1:0-14804 GCA_964565415.1 uncultured Desulfobacterales bacterium
CAAAAAAGAGAGGTGTTACCAAAAAACAAATTAAACATGTGTGGAATATGATATTAAGTTTTAACGGGTATTCATTCTGCAAGCCCCACAGTGCTTCATATGCAAGGGTTTCTTTTCAGGCAGCTTATCTTAAGACACATTTCCCGGCAGAATTTATATCTGCTGTTATAAGTAATCAGGGTGGGTTTTACAGTGCTTTTGCCTATGTCTCAGAAGCAAGAAGAATGGGTGTTAAAATATTAAGACCTGACATTAACAAAAGTGATATAATCTGGTGTGGAAAGGATAATAAGATTCAGACAGGACTTCTTTCAATCAAAAATCTTTCTGTTAATACCAGGGAAAAAATTATTGTTGAGCGATCAAAGGCAAAGTTCAGGGATATTTACGATTTTTTTAATAGAGTAAGGCCTGCTGATGATGAGGCAAGAGCATTGATTCACAGCGGTGCATTAGATTTATTTAATCAAAACCGATCAAGGACAAATCTTTTATGGCTGCTTGCATGCTGGCAAAAGCAGGCATATAAGAAAACAGAAAAGGCAGATCAGGTAGCCGAAGAGATAACTCTGTTTGATGTTTCACCAGATTCTATCAGATACCCAAACTTTCCAAGAGAGAACCCGCTTGACAGATTGCGCCGCGAATTTTCTGTGCTTGGATTCTTATGTGATTGTCATCCTATTGTTCTATATAAAAAAATTGTAGATAAAATAAGGAGTGTGAAAGCAGACAATCTGTTCAAATTTGTCGGAAAAAATATTCAATTTGCAGGCTGGCTGATAACAGGGAAAACCATTCTTACAAAGCATGGTGATCCAATGAAATTTTTAACTTTTGAAGATGAAACAGGGATTGTTGAAACTGTATTTTCCCCGAAAATATATGCAAAATTCTGCCATATGATAGAGTATGGAAAACCCTATATACTGACAGGAAAAGTAGACTCGGAATGGGGAGCTGTAACTTTGTCTGTCACTAAAGCTGAGCTTTTGCCGTTATCAGTATCGTAATTGTTTATTAGAGATTGATTGTCTCTTCTCCTGGACCAAATTGATTAATATTTATTCGCGGACATTTTGTTTGAAAATAATTACCCGTTATAGGTTCAATTTGAAACGGGAACAATGATGGAGAATTCAAAAGTTCCTTCAAAGGAATTGACGATTTGGGAGAAGCCAGTAATAGACTCTCCATCAATAAAAGGGCTTGATGCTGCATTGTTAAAATTTTTCCACCCTGTGCATAACTTCCTTTTACAGAAGTATCTTTTAAAATACCCCAGGCGACAAAAGAGCGGATAACATATCGAGCATTCCTGCTGATGGTTGGTCTGTCACCATATTGCTCTTTTAACCGTTGAATAATTTGTTTTTTGGTAACTTTATCTTGTAGGTTTAACAGGCGCCCAGTATGCTTTGCCACCTCGGACCAGAAAGGATATGAGGCACTTATCATAGCCCAATGCAATGGTATTCTTTCTTTTATATCAATTGTTTTTACATATGTTAATACAGCATCCCTGAATAGTTTGATTTCTTTGTCTGAAGAGCACCATGTCTGTATCATGATACTGATAGCTATTATATAGGTTTTTTTGCCTCTTTCACCTGTACCGCCGCTCTGTTTTTTATCAGCCAGATAGATATTTAATTCATCCCTGATTTCTTTGGTGGACATACCAGCAAGCACCATATCTAAAGTCTTATCCATCCATTCCAGACGGATTACATGTTTTATCCCTATTTTTTTGTGCCTGTTGCTCATTTAAATCCTCTTTTTTCAAATTTGATCAATGGGACAATCACCTCTTCAATGGATATGCCTCCATGGGTTACAATTGTTTTGTTTTTATTGACAAAAGCATCTGTTCCATTGGCAATCAAAGGATAGTACTTGGAAGGCAAGCCAATCGGCTGCCAGGGTAGAGTTCCTGAAAATTTTTGAGCGGCTTTGTCCCTTAACTCAGGTGTTAAATATATTCTGGCTCGCTCTCCCCGGGTTTGGGCAATAACCCCTTCTGATGAACGACCTATCCCTTTGCATTCTATATTGCCATGGTCCGATGTCATCCACACCTGAAATTTATGTTTTAACAGATAATCTATTAAAGATGATAAAAAGCCTTTTTTACACCATTGTTTTACCTGGCTGTGCATCCCGGCTGTTCCAAGCTGCATACCATGCATAATCTTATCCACAGTATCAATTACTAGGGCAACTGCTTTTATTTGTTCCGGATTAAAAAGTGAATCCATTGTTTCAACAGCATCGCCACTCCCGAGACCTCTTTTATAGCCTATCTCTGAGTGTAACAATCCAGAGTCTTCCCAAAACTGCTGCCATAATCTCTGTTCATTATTAGTAGTATGAATTGATTTTGGAAAAAACAAAGGCACTTTCCCGGAGAATAGCGCCTGCCTTGAAACAGATGTAATTGTAGGAATCCAGGCGAAAACAGCAGATTCACGAAAATTCAAATCATTACATTGTTCCTTAAGAACTTCACGAACAGTGATCCACTGATCTAAAGATAGCCCATCCACTACAATGATGGCAATACGATGATTTTTAGAACTTTTAATACTCCTTGCTGCCTGACGAGGGAGATGGTGAAGCATAACCGGCTGTATTGGAGGAAGATTCACTAAACTTGAAAAATGTGTTTCAAGCCATCGAGTAAATGTCTGGTTTAGTCTGTGTTTTAATTTTATAAATTGATTATACTGAGGCACATTGGTCTTCATACAAATAAGCGCTTCCAATTCTGCTTTGTTAAAAGCAAAGGATACCCATTCCTTATAACTGCTGTTTTCTGAAAGGTGTTGTTTCTCAAGCAGTTCATAAAAGCGATTTATCTGGACCATTTTATCATCTTGTTCATGCAGGGAAATACCGCTCCTGATCCAGGAGGATAGATCCAGTTTTTTACTATTATCAGGGATTGGCCTTAATTTTCTCTCCACAAACAAATTATCAATATAGACAAGAACATTGTGATGATCAAAGGGTAGTAGTGCCGGGCCTTGAAATTTCAGACCATATCGACTTAAGTCTTCATCAACTTGCCTGGTTGGTGCCTTTAAAGAATCAAGAAAAACGGGCCAGCGTTCCTGTAAAAATGCAAAAAAAGCCAGAGCATCTTTTATGATTTCTTCCAATGGCCAATCATGAAACTCCCCTTGTGCTTGAATTGTTTCAACCAGGCGCTGACTCAGCATTTCAGGCAGTACCTGGTTAGAGTAGTGCAACCGCAAAAGCATTTGCAATAAATCTGTTTTACCGGTTATAAGTTCAGCTGCAATTTTATATACATGGCACAAAATAAAATCTTTTGTAGCATTATCGCCCATCGAATCAGGCTTGATTTTCTTCTGGGCAGAAAACAAATCATCCAAAAGATTTTTATCCAGGTGTTTAATAACAGGATAGCTCATATTGGGAAACATCTGACCAAGATCAAAGCTCAATGCTGTGCCAGTTTTATGCAAATCATAGGGAAGCTTTTCCAATGAAGCATTTCTTCTCCTGAGAATAACAATAAGATCACCCTTATCTTTATCATTAGTATAATTTGACTCATAAAAGTACCTGAATTCAATCGCATCATTAAATTCTATGATGTTAAACCCTTTGTTTTTTAGCTCTATGGTAAGTTTTTCTTCGGTGAAGAGAAAATCCGGATCAGCTACAAAAATTAACTTGTTAATATTCGGGATAAACTCAGCATGGATATTGTCCCTCCAGCTATTCATGAATTTTTCCTTTTTGAATCCGGCAAAGAGATAAATACAGACTTGGTCACTAATTTGTGACTAAGTCTATATAGTATGCATTCCGACTTAGTCACTTTTTAAACTCCGGGGACTGCACAACTCTTTTTCCCTTTTGAGTTGTTTGATACTTTTGATTTTTGCTTCTTGGACTTTCAGGAATAGTCATCTCAAGATAACCCAATGATAAAAGATTGGATAAAGCAGATTTAAAGTTGCCTGTTCTTGAGCTATATCCCAGTAATTTTAGTAGTTCAGGAGTGTTTTTTGCATCCATGCATTGCTTTAGAATTTGCGATTCAGTTGCAGTAAATTTATCATGGGCCTCATCATGGGCCTCATCATGGGCCTCCACTTCAATATGTTTGAATCGCTCCTGCATGGCTGGTGCAAGTTCATAACACTCAGTATCAATTTTAACAAATAAAACCTGGGTGACCAGAGTATCCGCGACCTCTCGGCATTGCTGAAGCGAAGTGCCCAAAACATCACGGATATCATAAATAGATATTTGTTTATATTTGCAAGCATATGCAAACACAGCAGCCTCATTTTCAGACAAATGGACCCCGATTGTTTTTTGAAATTCAATTTGCTCTATAGATAACAAAATCTCTTTACGTAAGATCAGTTCAAATGTTTTCCTTGCTTTATCATTACAGATTTCAGGTGGAACTTTTCCAAGACCCCTCCAATTTTTATAAACATCCCGCAATCCCCATCCAGCATTTTCACTAAACCCAATACGACGGAAAGCCGTTACTAAAAGCGGATTTCTGGTTTCTTTTTCTCCAGGTTCAAGCAGGTCTTTTACATTTGCAAATGCATCCCCGGGATTGAAGAAACTGGTTAAATCCGTATAGTGAGTAATGGCTGGTTTGCGAGAATGATCTGCATAATCCTGATGTATAAGCATATTTATGATGGCTTCACGAAATGCAATATAATCCGGTGGCGTGTCTTTGCGTTGAAGTGTTTTGGGATTTACCTCAAAAGGAATTTCTGCAAACCGATAGTACCATTCCAACACAGCCTGCCAACTTTGAACCAGATTATAATCGCATACTGTCCTGTCATGCCACCGTTCTCCAGCAGAATAATCATTATGAGCAAACAAATATCTCTGACAATCTATCACGGGACGTGGAAGTAATCCGCGCAAATAACCATCCTGACCCAATAAAAGGATAGAAGCTATGGTAGGTTTTCTTCCTTTATCTGTATCTTTTATAAGACCCAGCTGAAATAAAAACTCAAGATCCTCCAGATCAGAATAACTTCGATTGCCTGCCTTTCCCTCATATTGTCTGCGATACCAGGCAATATCTTTATTGCTATAGCATTTATTTATATCATAATCCAAAATGCGACCATCATAGCGATCAGCAGATGCATCAGTTATTAAACGTTGTAGTTCTTCAGATGAACATCTCACATCACAGGCACCTTTTCTTAAAAAGCTCCTGCGGATATCGCCATTCAAAAATACCGGTTTTTCGGCTCGTGAAGATTCAGGCACATAAAATACAAGCAGGTCTTTTTCATCAATAGAATGAAGATACTCTTTCACATCAACAATTTGACTGATTTTATCTTTTTGGCGCAATGCAGATAAAAATTCATTCTGAACCTTGTCAACATTCAGGACACCAACAACCTCAAAATCTAAATCCTCTTTTTTTACACCAAATACCAGATGACCACCCTCGGTATTTGCAAATGCAGAAACAGATTCATAGGCACTTTTTGGTACGGCTTTTCTTGCCTGTTTAAACTCAACATCATTCCACTCATGTGACTTAAGCAGTTTTAATAATTTTTTATCATTCATCATTATGTAATTATTCCATTGTTGATTACAAAAAAACTTCTATAATGGTTTGTTGAAAACCAAATTAAATTTATCAAGTCTCAATCCCTGCCAATTTTCTGATACCGTCGCGGAACACCTGAAAACTTTTTGACTGATTAACATCTATATCAAGGTTAGGTGCAATTTTTTTTGCCCATTCACATTTAGCCTGCCCTGTATATGGCCACCCCAATTTCTTAAGTTTTTGTGATCCTCCTGGGAAAACGGCATCCGCAAGTTTTTCCCAAGTACCACAAATACTGTCTTGTGCATACGTGTTCAAAATTTGTCTTTTTGCACGAGGATAGGCAGATTTTATGGCGTTACGATCGCCTAACAACCAGGCTTCTCCTTCCTCTATGGCAATCCTGAACAAAGTTATTGGTGGTGGATGACAGTCATTTAAAACGTTAAGCATCTCTTGTTTAAACAAAAGACAATTCTTATCATCCAGGTCTACTATCACGACAACCACAGCTGAAAAATCTTTTAGGCTTTTCCCATACCCTTTTAGCAGCTTGGGCAATCGATCCAGAAGAATGCGCCTTCTGGGATCTATGGTTCCTTGTAAGTTATTTGGAATACGACCAATGCCTTTGTAGGCAATGACTCTATAGGTATGATCCCGCTTGTATAGATAAAGGATTTTTTTTAAAAGAGATTCCAAAACAATTTTACCTGATTTATCTTCAACAAGTATTTCAAAATGCATTGGCTTACCTCGCATCCAGGTAATCACTGTACCAGAGGCTGCCAAGGGGTAATCCCTCATCCACCATTGCTTTGACAATTGCATCATCACTGGCTCTACGGATTTTTGAAAATCCATCTGATTTTTTGTCAAGAATCCATGTTTCATCTGGTGAGAGTGCATCTACAAAATAGGGTTGATGAGTTGTGATAAAGAGTTGAGGCGCATTTTTTCTGCCGGTTGCATGTGAACGGAATTCAGTAACCAGGGTTTCAAGGAGCTTATGATAAAGACCATTTTCAGGTTCTTCAATACAGATGAATGGAGGTGGAGTCGGGTCTTCCAATAAAAGCAAATATGCAAAAATTTTTAGTGTGCCGTCAGACATTTGTTGAGCGTAAAACGGATCATCAAATCCTTTATCATTAAAACGAATAAGCAAGCGTTTATCTGGACTTTTCTCTGTTTCAATCTTGTCAATACCAGGAATTTTTTCAGAAATACGATTCAGTATGTTCTTAAAACGTTTAGGGTGCTCACGTTCCATAAACTGAACAACATTACCGAGATTATCTCCGTGAATGTTTAAATGTCTCTGCGGTCCTGCAAGGGGCAAACTACGGGCAGCATCTGGTGTAAAGTAACTTAAATACCATCCTTCAATGAATTGTCTAAAGGCAGATATCCGGGGGTGTTGTTTTAAGGCGCCAAGGGTTGCAATGCCAAGCTTGCGCTTGTCCTGCAGTTCAATAATTTCTGTTTCTCTGCTTTCTTCTTTTTGCGAAGCTGCTTCAAGTTCTCTCATCAATTTAAACAAGTCAAAATCTATTTTGCCTTCATCAATTTGTTGCCCTTGTTCCTGACCTTTCCATACAACCCCTTTGCCTTTATTCAATAAAAGAAATGAAAAAGGCCAGCCATGTTTTTGTCCTTTACGCCGTTGACGAAGACGTTCCAGTAGTACATAGGGTCGTCCGGTTCTATCTGCACCAATTTTAAGTTCATAAGTGATCGGGCGAGCCTTTCCATCTTGTTTATAATATATTTGAAATTCAATGGGAGCATTGCTGCCTTGGGAACGGATACGGTCAAAGCCTCCTCGTCCTTTAGTGTCACAAGCTTCTTCAACTCCTAATTTGAGACAATCAGCAAGAAAACCAAATGCATCGAACAGGGAACTCTTGCCAACACCGTTCTTACCGATAACAGCGGTCATGGGTGTCAAAGGTTGAGCCTGCTGCATATTCCATAATTTTCCCAGTGTTATATCTTTCAACACACGGTAATTTTTAATTCTGAATCCTTCTATTTTTGCCATGGTTATCTTTCTCCTATTCTTGTTACAGCCTGATCATACCACATCAAAAGCTTTGGATCTTCTTCTAAGATTTTGTTTGGGATTTTTTCAGCAACACTTATTATGGTGTTGTATTCTTTTTTCTGCCATGCTTTCTTGAATCCTGCTCTTACCGCTTCAAGCCTGAAAAGTTTCAATTTTTTTGTTGCCTGTCTGTATTGATCAAATTCTTTCATCAGAGATTTTTCACGTAGTTTTTCAAGATCACCTGCCTTATTAGGGTCGGGCACATACCAGCGATTTTTTGCTTTGGCTATCAAAGCTGTATCATCTTTTGTACGGTTACGCATATCCTTCCAGTTAGTGGAAAGATAACTGTGGATCTGTTCAGGAACTGTGTTTTGTCCATCATAGCATAAAAAATTTTGATCAAGCAGGGTTGATAATTCCAGAGGCGTTTCATTCTTACTCCAGCCACCAATCTCTTTCATGAATTGTGGATTGAGGTCTTGAAAGCTCCGGGGCATATCTCTAAGAATATTTCTAAGCCATTCAATGGCAGAAGCTTCATCAGATACAAACAAAGACTGCTGGACAGGTCTGCCGCCACCTATCATTTTTTTGCGGTCATATTCAGCCACCTGCTCCGGTAAAAAATACATGTTATCACGCTCTGAAAAACGCTGGGACAAGCCAAGCTGGAACTCTCGGCTGGAAATCGGTACATGCAAGCCTTTGCGAACATATAAAGCAACAACCTGGTCAAAAAGAATACGGGGATCACGTTCTGGAATCATTACAATATCCTGCTTTTGCTTTTTTATGACTGGCAGATATTTTAAGTGGGTGCAGATAAACTCCCACACTCCCTCTTCTGTCTGAGCAGTAATTGAAAAACGTTCTTCAAAACCACCATTGGGTTTATAAGCTGAAATTATCAAATCTTTCAATACGGCTATACGGCTATTTATTGTTGCCATCCCTCCTTGTTTTTTATCTAAGGATGATACATTAGCTATAATAAAGCCTGTATTCGCTAATGCATTTTGAACAATATTCCAAACATATGATTTTGTATTTGAAAATTCAATAGTTATCCATCGCCCAGGTTTTAACGCTTTATAAACGGTCTTGAATGCTGTTTCCATTAGCTTGCGATATTCTTCTGGACCTTTTTTTTGAACTGAATTTTCAATTGCTTCTGGAATATTATTTGTTAAAACAGATAACCAAGATTCCCACGCAAAACTAAGCTCTGAATAATTTAAATTAGACCCAAATGGGGGATCTATAAAAACATAATCAAAAATATTTTCAAATATCTTTGTGCTAAAATTATTAGCTGAAGAAGTGGAAAGAATTTGCTTATTTGTATTTTTATAAGCTTTATAACTGCGCACTTGAGTTTTCACCCTATCAATCCAAAGAGATAGAATAGGTGTTTCCATGGAAATCGACGGGGCATACAGTGTTCCTTTTCTGTGACCTGCATTACAACCTCCACCACCAAAAAAATAATTTTTTAAATGTAACTGATTTAATTTTGTTGCTCTATTTAAGAACCCAGTAAATAAATATTCCCAGATTGAATTTTTATTAATTTTGGATTGGACTAAAGATAATGATAACAAGTTCCGTTTTGTATAAAAATGATGCACATGGGTGATACCGTGTGATCTTATTGGTTGGCGAGTATTATATCCATCCGGTAATTGATCATTTGGAAACCAATAAGGGATATCACTGTTTTCTATCTTTTTAATTAAATTTAAATCATATTTATCTGGTATTTTTTCAAAGCGCGGTGGTTTTTTTTTGCCAAGCACTTTTATGGAATAATTTATAAGTACTGGAACTTGTTTAGCCTGTTTAACAGTATCTTTTAAAGCTGAGTCATATCTGTTTGTCCAGGCTCGATCCATTTTGCGTTTTGTAAGTTTAGCCTGACAACGGGGGCATGGGAATTTATCATTGACCTTGCCTGCTTGCTTATCTACTGCAACTTCCCAAAACACAACCTCGCCTGTACATTCAGGGCAAATAAATACATCAGACCAGACAGTGTAATTAATTTTCCCTTTTGTTGTTCCATCTGTATGCAGAGTTTTATACATCCAGCCGCATTCATCTTCCACTTCTGCAAGTATTCTTTTGGCTTCACGTTCAAAAGCCCGGACATCCACAGGCGTATTGTAATTGTAGGCAATAAAAGTGGCTGCTGGAGAAAGATCATTTAATACAGCTTTTCTTGCTCCAAGTTTTGAAAAGGGTTTCCAGACAGTTTTGCCTTGGCCTTCAACCTGACGTTCTAAAATTGTCCCGTCATCTTGTACCTTATATTGTTGCTCAGGAGATTCTTTTGTAACACCAAGGGACTCCACAGCAGCCTTGTCCCCGCACATCTGGGCTGCAACTCCTGTCATACCAGTGCCACAGAAACCGTCAAATACAATATCTCCAGGTTCTGTATAGTGCAGGATATAGCGCATAATGGCTTTATGGGGTACTTTTGTATGATAGGAGTGGGCATTATAAATAGGATCATTTTTGCCTTCACTTACATCTGCTGCAAAAGGTTCTCTATGGTATTTGTAATCCTCAGGTTTTTTGGGCTTCTGTGTCTCCCACTCTTTGATGAAATCTTTTAACCATGGGTTTGGACAGGCTGTATAGTAAGGCGGATCAGACAAAGCAAGGATATCTTTATCTTCTCCAATGGGAAAGCCTTCTATTTTTTTAAATTCCGGGTCTTTGAGTTTTTCCTCTAGTATTTCAGTAAAGTAATTTCTTCGGGCTTCATCATTTTCAAATTCCATGCCCAGGCAGATGACTGGTTTTTCATCTATGATAGAACTTTCAGTAAACATCTCCTGATCAATGGCTTTAACTTTTTTTATATCTTTCATAATTTCTATTCCAGTACAATACGAACTTTTACAGGGTCTTTCCCTTTGATCAGGTTATCTATAAATTCATTAAATCGTTTTTTCATTTCATCAGAGGTTGCAGGACCACCTGTAACCTGAAGCGCCTTTTGAAGGTCTGCTTTTTTAACAATTACTTTTGTCAATCCTGACAAAACCTGTTTTAATGCATGTATAAAATTATGATCCAGGGGCTGAGGTAATTCTTTAGAATTTATAAATTGATCAACTTCTTTTTTCTCATCTTTTTTCAATAGATCAAGGTTGTCTTTTGTGACAGGGTCATTAAGGTTATCGAGTAGAGTTTCTGTCCAGTTACTCTGGATAGTATCAAGGTTTTCATCTAGTTGATCCAATATTTGATCACCAAATCCAGAAGTTTTTTCAACAGAAGGTCGGAAACTGCAATAGGGACAGATAGGTGATTTTTCAAGGTCTTGCTCTGTCATGGAAAAACAGCTTTTCAACGAGGCAAGCTGATTTTGAAAATCATTCAATTGTTGTACAGGCATAAGGTCTATGATAGTTAGTTTCTGAAGGGTTTCAACTCTTTGATCCCCCATGAGCTGTGCCTTGCGTTTATCATCATTTACACCCAGTCTTGCTTTTGCATGCAGGTTCAAGTAGACATGGATATACTCTTTTTTTAAGGCTGAAAGTTTTTGATTAAAGCCCAAAGAGGTAATTTTTTCAACACTGAAATCCTTACTTTGAATTTCGTTAATAATATCTTTTCTAATAGTATTCATTCTGTCTGCCCAGTCATGATCAGTCGGTAAAACTGCTTCTGCGGTTGAAAGCCAGGAAGCCATGGGACCAATGTCAGATATAAAGCGCTGGATAATATCAATATCATTAAGAGCCTGTATGGATGTATTAAAATTTGTTACTTGCCCTGTATTGTATTGAAAATTCTTAAGCCTTCCAGGGGTTGAATAAGCCTGCAAAGATTCAAAAAACAGCTTTGCTTTTTCAAGTATCTTTGCTTCTTTGAAAAGCTTTGATCCATCTATCAAATCAACACCCCAGAAGGTAAGGCCTTCATGCATGGCCTGCTGTGCCATTACTATACGTTTTACCATTTCTTCAACAGCCTGTTGAAGCTGTACCACAGGCTCATTTTTACCCTGGGCAATAAGCTGTGCCATACCTGGAGTCATGCCCAGAAGTTCAAAAACAGCTTTTAAAGCTGGAAGGTTCCACTCTTTTGGCTGTTCCAGGTGCTTAAATCGTATCAACTCATCCATGGTGGTTCCAGCCATATGTTTAATGGAAGTAGCATCAATTTTTTTACCAGGTATGGAAAAAACAATATCTCCAGAATAAACCAAAGCGGCAATGGTGACAACAACCCATTCCGGTTCCAGTCTTGCTGAATCAGGGTTGAAATATTCCAGACCATGGTCATCTTTGATAATCTCACCACGATTTACTACCTGACCATGTCCTTTTTGGTTAAGCTGATCAAGAATAAGGTTTGCATATTTGGATTTATTGGGTTCTATTCTTTCACCATCAAGAAGTTCAAGGGCATCTAACACTGCTGTGGCTTGCTTGGTACGATTTTGCCCGGCAATAGCCCTTAATGTATCCTGGGCAGCCTGGGATCGGTTGCTGCCTGTAATCATGATGGAAAAAAATGGATAATCCGGTGCCTGGTTGTCAAAATGGGGAGAAAGAATAATACTTGATACAATATTTATAAGATCCCTGAAATTGATTGTTTCATGGGGAGTTATCCCTGAAAGCTCCCTGATGGACTTACCCTTTGTCCAGGCAGTCAAAGATTTTGTCCTGCCCTGGTATGTTACTTCAAATGATTCTACCATATTTTTTTGCAGCCATTGAACAAGTTTTCGTAAAAACCCATTGGCTTTGGATTCATATGTAGCCTTTGCATTGCCTGAGGATGTGGATGCAAGTTCCAATGCTGCAGCATAATTTTGCAGACTTGTCTGAAATAATTCATCTGTTTTTTTAAGCTTGAAAAAAATCTCATCTGACTCTTTGGTATCTTTGTACCGAGGCGGTTCATTGGGTTGAAGAAAATAGAGATAAAAATCCCTTTGGGGAACTGCCGTTGACCGCTCATTTGGTGCGCCAAAAAACAGATACCCGGTACGTGCTGCCTTGTGTGCCTGCCAGACAAGTTCATGCTGCCATATTTTATAACCAGTTGCATAGGTTGTATCCTGGCATTCCATCACCCTTCTTAAGGCTTCATAAAAAAAACGATCCAGCTTTGATTCATCAATGGTTGAAGCCTTATTATCAATGATGGCATCAAAATCATCAGTTTTTTTCAAATCCAGATAAAACTGATGGTTATCCTCATTGGATGAAATAAACTGACCACTGACGGTTTTATGTATTTCCCTTAACACTGTTTCTACATGGGTTTGAAGGTCGAGGTCAGGTTCCTCACTTCCCATTTGGGCGATCATATCATCATAAAGGCAGAGTCCATCCCTCAACTCAGCAGGTGTGGCCCCCATGGTTGAATAAATATCTCCTGTTGTCAGTCTGTGTATGGATAAAGCATGGATGAGCCTTAATGCCATGGCTTTATAAATAGGGCGTGTAAATGCCTGCTCTATTCGAGATTCTAGTACCTGGCTACAGTCAATAACCGCACGTATTTCCGGGATAGTTCGAAAGGACGCATTTTGTCTCAATGTATCCCAATAAGAATCATAGGCAATCAAACCGGGACGGTCTTGGGGTATCTCCTGAGTAAGAATATTTTTCATACCCATGGAAAGCGTTTTAAGTATTTCACGCTTTTCAGCAATGGTGACCCTTTCAAATGTATCAATATAATCGGGATGTACCGGGAAAAGCCTCACAAATTCATCCATACGTTCGTTAAGATTGCTGTAATATTTTGCAAAGGGAGTGAGGTATTCCCTGATCTTAGCCTGCTGCTGGGTGTTTTTTTTCAAAAGCCGTTGGGCAACCACAAATTTTATATCATTTCTGGCGATTAGTATCTGTTCAAACCTGTCTTTTACCCGTCTTATACTATCTGCAACAAAGGCAAATCTGGGGCTGTCAAAAATGGCCTCCTGCACCCCTGCCATGAATCTAAATCTCAGATCCTTACAGACTTCACCAATCTCACGAAGAAAATTTAGATCCAGAATCAATTCCTGATCCTTTCTGGTTCTGAGATAGTCAAGGAGCTCATCCACAACCAGAAACAGACCATGATCAGGGAAAACTTTGTAAAAGGTATCCATCATATCTTCAAATGCATGCTTGTGGCTTGAAATAGTACCAACTTCAGGAAAAGTATACTCAACCCCAATAGTATTTAAAAATTCTTCGAGTCTATCAACTATAATATCACGCAGCGACATCGTTATTGCCCCAATCGAGATTCTAATCACTTTAAAGCGACCAGCAATCTGTTGGACTGCTGCCTTAACCTCTTCATGATCCAATGAAGTAACCAGAGAAGCATCTTCGGCAAGGGTTGAAATTACTGACATTAAGTGGGACTTGCCGGTTCCATAGTTTCCTACTACTAAAAAACCTTTATTGTCCATGGGCTGGTCAAATTGCAGCTGGGGAATAACCAGACTAATCAACCTTTCAGCCATTTCATCGGATATAACATATGTGTTGACAAATTTTTGAGCCGCAGCTGATTCATCAGCATGTGTGAGTTGTACTACTGTTTCAATGGGATCAAATTGTATTAAATCTGAATATTTCATATTTTATCTGCCTTATTATTCACATTAAGTTACCATTCATACTAACTATCAGGGTGTCTTTTATATTATAGACACGGTATTCAGGATGATCTGGCTCTGCGTAAATAAGTTTTTTATCTTCCATTATTCCATCAAAAGAAGCAATAATAGTTCTATATCTGGAAGCTTTTTGTAAAAGCGTTAAAGGGTCTTGTTTCAAATTAATATCAAAAAGGATTGCAATTTTATCCAGTATGATAGTTTGCCTGTCAGTACCCAAAATATCTTCAAACATTCTGGATGCTTTTAATGCTCTTTTTTTATTAGTCATTTCAAGAAAACGTTTTGAAAACTCAAGATTGACATTAATAATATTTTTACCAAGTTCTTTTGCCACTTGATTCAATATAGTTGTTTTCCTATCCCCCGACGGACCAACAAATAAAACAAGTCTATTATACAAATTCTTGGCCTCTTTGACAGATAATAATAGGCTCTCTTGAATAAATTTTGTCATACTTATTTTAGCTACTCACCCTTGTCATATATTTTCAAAAAATATCGATCTT
>CAZMEX010000072.1:0-14627 GCA_964565415.1 uncultured Desulfobacterales bacterium
CAGGTAGGAAACATGTAAAGGAAGAAGGCGAGAACCTGAAAAGATTATTAGAAAAGAAAGATAATGAAATCCATAGCTGAAATAGAAATATCATATAACCTGGGTAGGCACCAGATCCCAAAAGCCTGTGGCTTTTGGTCCTGGTGATACCTGACGTGACAGTGGTTGGATACCATTGTGCCATCAGGAAATAAAATGAAAATTTATCTATGAAATATCAAATTTATTCGATCCTGGTTGTTCTATCTTGGGGGCTGAATTTTGCAGTTAGTAAAATTGGTTTAACTGAAGTCCCTCCTTTGCTACTTCTTTCTATACGATTCGGGTTAGCTGGGCTGATTTTTCTTCCATTTGCAAAATTTGATCGTAACAATCTTTTCCCCCTTTTCAAAATAGGTCTTACTCTGAATGTCGGTCATTACGGGTTTGCTTTCGTAGCATTGTCAATCCTTCCTGGCAGTGCAGTTGCAGTCATTCTGCAAAGCCAGGTTCCAATTGCTATTGTCTTGAGCTATTTATTTCTTCAGGAAAAGCTTTCTTTTAAACAGTCCCTGGGGATTGTTTTTGCGATTATGGGTATTCTGTTAATTTATGGAATTCCTGAATTAAGTTCTGTTGGTCTTTTCCTAGGATTGCTGGGTAGTTTTTGTTGGGGAATAACACAAATTTTAATGAAGAAAACACCTCACATTAATAAGGCAACTTATATTGCAGGCACACACCTTTTATCAGCTCCTTTTTTACTTGTTTTGTCGTTTATATTTGAGCGACAGGTCGATTGGGGAGTTGTGAATTTTTTATCATTTGGAGCTGTTCTGTTTTATCAGGTGATTATCCTGAGTTTATCAATGGCTTTGTGGCAGAACCTTATTTCGAATCATGGGGTTAATAAAATTTCTCCATTTTCATTGCTTCAAGTTGTTTTTGCGATAGCAGGGACATTTTTTATTTTACATGAGCCCTTAACACCCCCTATTTTTTTCGGTGCAGGGTTAACTCTTATGGGGGTCTGGTTTGCAACCATGAAGAGAATAGAAAATAGAATAGAATTTACTTTAAGAGCTGCGACAATTGATGATGTTGAGTTCATATTTGGACTTCGAGTTGAAACAATGAAGCCGTTTTTTAAAAACACAAGTGGCTGGAATGAAGTTAAAGAACGTGAAAAGGCAGGTTCTGCACTGACAAATTCTAAGATAGTTATGATCGACCGGAAGAAATCCGGCGTCATTAAGGTGATACCAAGATCCGATGAATTGCATTTGCATCAAATGCAGATCCTTCCAGAACTTCAAAAAAAGGGAATCGGGACGGAACTTATCAGGCAAACCATTGAACTCTCAGAGCAATCACGCATACCGATAACGCTATTTGTGATGAAAAACACTCCTGCAAAGCAATTGTATGAGCAATTCGGATTTGTGGTTACACACGACTTTGAGCATAGCTTCAAAATGTGCCGCTCTCCAAGTCAGGATGTCTAGTGTTTTATATCTCCAAATTTTCATTCTGAAGAATGGGTTGTTAAATATTGATAAAGTTCTCTTGGTTCAAGACCTTGTCTTTCAACTTCTTCCCAAAAACCTTTTTTTTGAAAATCGCCATAATTTGTCTGCATCTTTGATGATCTGTTCTTCCTTATCTAATGCTGTAATACCTGAATTATGCTGCTTAATAAATATACCCCAGTTCATAGCATTTTCTCTTCCATTAGCTGTAAAAATGCTTTTACAGGAGGTGAGAGTTCAATATTGCGAGGAAAAATTGTGTCAGTTTGTACAAAAATCGAGCCTTCTTTGACAGGGATTGTTTTAAGAAGACCTCGTGAGATTTCCGATTCTATTTCAGGCAAATAAAGAAAAGATATTCCATGACCTTTGATTGTATATTCCTTGATAAATTCTATACTGGCAGCTTCCAGTAATACTGATGGCTTGATGTCATGGGCACTGAGTAGTGAGAGGATTGCATATCTTGAACCAGAGCCATTTTCTCTAATTATGATTGGTTCGGTTTTTAGTTTATGGAGAGAGACATTTTTCAACTTTGAAAATTTATGCTGGGAAGATACAGTCAGACAGAATTCTTCTTTTGTATAAGGAATAACTCCAAGTTTGGCTTTATATGGCAGTCTGCATATTATACCGACATCATAAGTAAAGTCTTCCACACCTTCTGCAATCTCTTGAGAACTCCCTACTTTAAGAATTATTTTTACTTTTGGAAAAAGTTTTTGAAACCGGGATAGAAGATTCGGCATGAGGTATCTTGCAAAACTTCGTGTAGTACCGATATTAATGGCACCATGGGTCGAAGCTGCGTGTTGCTTCAGCACATATTCCATCTCTTCAACTATTTCAAATATTTTTTCAGTATAATTAAAAAGAACAGTGCCAGCAATTGTGAGTTCAATACTCTTGCCACGCTTTTTAAAGAGCTTTAGATTAATATCCTGTTCCAGAGATTTGACCTGGGTAGTAACTGCAGGTTGGGTTACATAAAGCGCTTCCGCTGCTTTAGTTATACTTTTTTCCTTGGCAGCTATGAAAAAAGCTCTGAGCTGATTTAGATTAACTCTCACTATACAACCTATAAGTAAAAGTTTTGATTCATAAAAAAAACTTATGTATGTATAAAAACAAATAATTTTACATGTCAAGAAAAAAGTTGATATTGATTCAAAGAAATAGTTTTAAGAAACAAAAATGTTCTGGATTTAGGAGGAATTATTTTTTATGGCACCTTCCCGAATTATGTACTGGAGAATTGAAAATATCTGGATTTTTTATACATTAGCAATTCTTGCCATTGGATTTTTTTTAACAGGAATAGCAATTCACCTTTGGCTATGGAATAAGGGCAATAAAAAATCATGGGATTCTGCCTTTTCAACCAGTGGTTTTAAGACAATGGTTTTGGACAGTCTTCTGGGGCGACGGGTATTTAAAGGTGAAATTGCAGCAGGTATTATGCACTTTTTTATATTTTGGGGTTTTTTATCACTGACCATTGGGACCTCAATTCTGGCTATCCATCATTATGTCATTTCGTTTCTGGAAAACAGGGTTTATCTAATTTTTTCTCTGACCATGGATATTGGTGGAATTATGCTGATTCTAGGAATAATATGGGCTCTTATTCGCAGATATATTCAGCGAGTTCCAAGGCTTGAAAGAAGACCTGAAGATGTAATTGTACCAGTATGGCTTCTGCTAACAGTTTTTTCGGGATTTATGTTAGAAGGTTCACGCCTGGCATTTTATGAACCTTCATGGGGAACCTGGTCCTTTGCTGGCTTGTGGTTTAGCAATATGTTTTCAGCTTCCAGGGTTGAGTTCCTTTATCCATATTTATGGTGGGGGCACTCAATTTTGTGTCTATCCATGATCGCAGTGATTCCTTTTACAAAACTTTTTCATATTCTGGGTGCACCTGTTAGCATTTATGTCCAAGAATCAGCACCAACTATTATTCCAGAAATTGAAGATGGGGCAGAAGAGTTAACTCTACAGGATAATATATTTTTTGATGCTTGTATGCGCTGTGGGCGATGTGTATCAGTCTGCCCTTCCACAGGAGCAGAAGAACCCTTTTCCCCCCGCAATTTTATTCAGAACATCCGCAGCTTACAATGGCAAAAACAGTTTCCATTGGGAGATATTAGATTTTTATCCAGGCATGAAAAAAATAATATGGTGGAAAATTTCTGGTATTGTACCACCTGCCGCGCTTGCCTTGAGGTTTGTCCGGTTTATGGCCCCACCTTTGAAGCTGTTATTAAAAAAAGGATGACAGCAGTAGAACAAGGTAAAAATGTACCTAAACTTTTAAATCAGACACTTGAAAAGGTTTTCAATTATAATAATCCCTGGGAGTCGTCCAAACGCCAAAGAGGAGCATGGGCAGATGGTCTGGACCTGGTTAATCTCACTAAGACAGAGGCAGATCTTTGCTATTTTGTGGGGTGTACTACCTCTTTTGATGATACTGCCAAAGGTATGGCACGTTCATTTTCAAAAATTCTTCAAACAGCAGGAGTAAGTTTCGGTATTCTTGGTAAAAAAGAACCCTGTTGTGGTGATATTGCAAAAAGGGTTGGTGAGTTAGGGTTGTTTACTGAACAGATGGATAGTTGTATGGAGTTATTTGATAAATATAGCATCACCGATGTTGTCACATCATCACCTCATTGCTTTCACACTTTTAAAAATGAATATCCGGATCTATCTTTAAGGGTCCGTCATTATACCCATGTCCTGGAGGAATTACTAAATGGAGAAAAACTGCTGTTTAAGCAACAAAAGGGCATAACAAAGGTCACATTTCACGATCCGTGTTATCTCGGCAGATATAATAGAATTTTTGATGAACCCAGGCATGTAATCGATTCCATTCCTAATATCAAGTTGGTGGAAATGGTTCATAACAGGGAGAACAGCTTGTGCTGTGGTGGTGGAGGCGGAAGAATGTGGCAGGAATTAAACGGGGAAATTAAAATGAGTGAAGTGAGAATTGAAGAAGCTGTAGCTGTGGGGGCACAGATTCTTATAACAGCATGTCCTCTGTGCCGTATTATGCTGGAAGATGCCCGTAAAGCAGCGGGGTTGAATGAGGTTCTTAAAGTTATGGATTTGAACGAATTGGTAGCACATTCATTAGAAGGCGTAAATGCTGAATAACTTAAACACTGATAAAACAAAATATAATTTTCTAGGGAGGATTGATAATGAATGATATTGTTATAATTGGAGAAACAAAAGAGGGCTCACTGGATATGAGAACTCTTGAATTATTTAATATGGGCAGAAAGCTTGCTTCCGATTGTAATTCAAAACTTGCAGTACTTCTTGTTGGTGATGAGGTTTCTAAAGCAGCCAGGGAGGCTCTCTCTTTTGGGTTAGATAGAATTTTTAAAATGGAGCACTCCCTGTTAAAGAATTTCCAGGCAGATATTTGGCTTGAATCCATTGAACAGGCTGTAAAACAGATCAATCCTGAAATTTTACTTATGAATCACTCTTTTATTGGTATGGAGATAGGTCCACGACTTGCCTGTCGTCTGGGAACCCGTCTTACTACAGACTGCATTGATCTTTCCATTGATCATGAAGACGGTCTTTTACTGCGGACAAAACCGGTTTCAGGCGGTAATGCTTTATCAGTGTTTAAATGCCAGGGCAAACCACAGATGGCAACCATGAGGGGAAAGGTATTTGAACCTGCTGCACAAGCAGATTCCCAAGGAGTAATCGTAGATATTGTGCCTGAAATTGATGAATCCATGATTAAGGTTGAATCACTTGAAATTGTGGAAGAAGATATAATATCACTGGATAAAGCAGACGTTGTTATTGCCGGTGGTGCAGGATTAGACGAAAAAGAGGGATTTGAAATTCTCAATGATTTAAAAGATGTATTAAGTAAATCATTTGGCAATGTCATGATCGGATGCAGCCGGGTGGCAGTTGATAAAGGCTGGATTTCCACTGATCATCAGGTGGGTCTCACAGGTGCTATGATTGCCCCGGATATCTATGTGGCGGTTGGTATATCAGGTGCTATTCAACATCTGGTCGGTATGGTTAAGTCAAAAAAAATAATTGTCATTAATACTGATCCAGGGTGCAATATGTTTAAAGTGGCAGATTATGGAATTGTGGAAGATTTTGAGAAAATAATACCCTTGCTGGTAGAGAAACTGGAGGAGTCATAATGAAAAATATTAACATAATAGTTTGTGCAAAACAGATTCCCGATCCTGAAGCACCATTGTCAGATGTTAGTGTGGATTCAAACAACAAGGAGATTATTGTTGATGCTCCACTGGTCATTAATCCATTTGATGAGAATGCACTGGAAGCAGCTATTCAGATCAAAGAAAAAATGGATGCAAAAATTACAGTTTTAAGTCTGGGCAAAAAAGTTTCAGACACTGTAATGAGAAAGGTTCTTGCAGCTGGAGCTGATGAATTAATACTCCTTCAGGATGATAAATTTAAAAAATTAGACAGTCATTCCATAGCATGTGCTTTGGCTGATGCCATTAAAAAAATTGGTGAATATGACCTGATTTTGACAGGAAGACAAGCTGGTGACTGGGATTCTGGTCAAGTTGGTCTGATACTTGGTGAAATACTCAATCTACCCTGTATTAATATGGCTCGTCATATCAGCATTACAGATGAAAGTGTAAAAGTTCACAAAAGCATTCCTGCAGGATATGAAAAAGTTAAGGCAAAGATGCCAGCATTGGTAACAGTGAGTAACGAAGTCGGTGAATTGCGCTATATTTCCCGCATGAAGATGATGAAAATGCTCAGAGGAGCTGCATCCATTCCTTCATGGAGTGGTGAAGATTTTGATTTGTCCAGCGATAAGTTGATAAAAATGGGAATTGTTGAACTTTTATCACCCGCTGATATGACAAGGGATTGTGAGTTTATTCAGGGTACAGATATTAATGAACAGGCTGAAAAATTAGCAACTATTTTTAAAGAGCTTCAGTAATTTTTAATAAAATAGGTGGAATTTAAGCATCCTATTTATATTTACCTAAGTAGGTTTTAATAATTTTTTTTACACAAGGAGGAAAATACAATGGCAGACAAATCTTTTGATGCTGTGATTATTGGTGGAGGGCATCATGGTACAATTATTGCGCCTTACCTGGCCAAAGCTGGTATGACAGTTGGAGTTTTTGAACGGTTGGATCATCTTGGCGGTGGTGCTGTTTCCTTTGATGATACACCTGCACCTGGATTTAGAGGTAATTTTTGTGCTCATTTTACCAGATTTTACGGACATCCTGCTTACAAGGAATTTAATCTAAGAGATGAGGGTTTGGAATATGTTTTTCCCGATACAAATGAGGCAGCTATTTTTGATGATGGAAGTTCTTATGTGGGTTATGCAGGTTTTCCTGTTGTGGATCCGATTACCGGGAAAACAGAGTACAGCGAAAAAAATGTACAAAAAACTCTTGAGCAGATTGAACAATTTTCCAAAGCTGATGCCCAGGCATATCTTTACTGGACAGAGAAATATAAAGATATAATCCGACCGGCATTTGCCAGACATCGATATGCAGTACCAACTCCATATGGAGTGCCAGATGCTCTTGAAGAACTGGTGACTAACCCTAAAAGCGGGATTGATCCATCCATGCAGTTTATGACTGCAAGAGAAGTTGCACACTATTTTTTTGAAAGCGAAGAACTCAGAATATTAACCTTAAGAGGTTTTTTAACTTCGTGCGGTATTTTCCCGGATGATGTGCCTGGACTTCTTTATACTTTTGCTGTCCTGCATCTGGTTCTTGGATGGGAAACAGCTGCCATTGCAAAGGGAGGAACTCAATCTATAACAGATTCATTGGTCTCTGCCGGTAAAAAACTTGGCGTTGAATACTTTACAAATTCTGAAGTTGATAAAATCCTTATTGAAAATGATAAAGCTAAAGGTATTAAATTGCTGGATGGCACTGAAATTGTAGCAAATCAGATGGTTATATCAGACAATGCAACTCCTCAACTGTTTTTACGTATGATTGGAGAAGATAATTTAACCACCAAGATGAAGCGGAAAGTAGACACTTATTTCTTTGACCGGGCACAGCTTTTCTGGGGAACAGTGGGTGTGCATGAACTGCCGGATTACAAAGCTGCCAAGAATAATCCAGATGTTAATTGTACTCCACGCACATACTGGCTGCCCAAAGATCTTGCTTATATGGAAGATAAATATATGCATGAAATATTCCTGATGGGAATGCCATCTAAATTTCTCTGTTTAACAGCTCCAGACAGTATCTGGGATCCTTCCCGCGTGCCAGAAGGAAAACACAGCCTGCATGTGGAGGAGTTTACATGTCCTGCAAGAATTTTTTCCAGAAAAGAGTGGCGCGGTCTGCATGATGAATTTTATGATTCCATGATCACACAATGGCAGAAATATGCCCCTAATATGACAAAAGATAATTTTATTGCCGAGCGTATTACAACACCCATTGATATACAGGACACCCACTTAGATATGAGAGAAGGTGGCTGGTCTGAAGGTAATTGCGGAGGTGCTCAGAATGGACGTTTCAGGGGACTTCCTGGTGGACTTAAGACATTTATTGATGGTCTTTATATGTGTTCTTCAGGAGTAGCAGGCGGACCTGCAATAGGACGTGGATCAAGCTATAATTGTTTCCAGATTATTGCTGAAGATTATGGTTTGCAAAAACCGGAATATTAAGAACTTCCCGGCTCCTCATCACTCAAATAGTGAAAAAGGATTAATATAATTGTCCCGGATGCTTTGCTCCGGGACAATCAGAAGTTTCACGAAACTTGTTTTGGAATTTAAAGAACTTCTGATTAAAGTTTTAAGGAGACATAACATGAGATTAAAAAACAAAGTTGCCATTGTGACGGGAGGAGCTAAAGGTCTTGGGAGGGCCTTTGCATTAAAAATGGCTGGAGAAGGAGCCAAGATTATGGTGGTGACACGTAAAGATATGGATAATCTTAACAAGACCGTCAGACAGATCAAGGATCTTGGAGGTGATGCTGATCTTTTTCAGGCAGATGTGGCAATAGAAAAGGATACACTTGCCATGGCAGAAGCGACTGTTAAAGCTTTTGGAAAGATAGATATTCTGGTAAACAATGCTGCTATTTATGACGGCATTAAAAGAAAACCTTTTTATGAAATTGATTCAGATGAATGGGATCTTGTAATGAGTGTTAATGTCAAAGGTGCCTTTTTATCTGCAAAAGCAGTATTCCCCCATATGAAAGAGAAGGGCTATGGTAAGATTGTGAATCTGAGTTCTGAGGTGTTTTTTACCGGTTCACACGGTTTTGCCCACTATGTGTCATCAAAAGGAGGGATCATCGGTCTTACCCGTGCTCTTGCAGTGGAACTGGGTCCTTATAATATTTGTGTTAATTGTATTGCTCCTGGTTTCACTGATACTGAGGCAAGCAGGAATCTGGCTGATATAAAAAAATATGATGCATCAAAAACACCTTTGAAGAGATTGGAAAAACCAGAAGATCTTACAGGACCAGCACTTTTTCTAGCCTCATCTGAAAGTAATTTTATTACAGGACAGACTTTGCTGGTTGATGGTGGGCGTGCCATGCATTAATAATGACCAGTTGATAAAAATCATATTTGACTAAAGTATTGTTTTTTAGTTGTAAATTAGGGAGGAAACCATGACAACCTTTGCTGGAAAATTACTCCGAATTGATTTAAGTACTTCTACATCCAAAGAAGAGAAAATTCCTGACCAGTACCTGTGTGATTTTATTTCAGCACGGGGACTTGCTGCTAAATATCTTTTTGACGAACTCAAACCAAACACAGATCCTTTAGGTCATGCTAACAGGTTGATTCTTTCCGTAGGAGTGCTTGCAGGTACAGGTCTTCAAGGGTTTTCAAAATGGGCTGTTACTACCAAAAGCCCCTTAACCGGCACAATATTTCGTTCAGTAATAGGAGGAAACTTTGGTACCTGGATAAAATATGCAGGATATGATTTGATTATCATTCAAGGTGAAGCACAAGATTTAACAACAGTACATGTTGATAAAAAAGGGGTTCATTTTGCAAATGCTGAAGAGTTGTCTGGTGTTGATCCTCGCCAATTGCAAAAACTGCTTAAAGAAAAATACGGTAAACGTACTGAATCTGCATGTATTGGGATCGCAGGAGAAAACCTCATACGTTATGCAACCATTACATCTGGAGAGAGGACAGCTTCTCGCGGTGGAGTAGGAACTGTAATGGGGGCAAAAAATCTAAAAGCTATTTCTATTAATATACCTGTGAATAAGCCAGTTCCTTTTGATGGGAAACGATTTCAGAATCTGGTTAAAGATCAGATCAGCATGTTAAAAGATCATCCCCGAAGAAAAAATATGACTACTTTGGGAACTCCCTATATTACAACGGTTCTGGATAAGCTGGGCATACTCCCTGTTAAGAATTTTCAAGAGGGAAGCATCCAGGATATTGATAAAATTTCCGGGAATAAGTTCTATGATTCAAAAAAGGCAAAGGCAGGATGCTATCAGTGCATGACACGATGCGGTGGTATGCGAAATGTAAAAAATGGTCCTCTGAAAGACACTCAGATTGATGGTCCTGAATATGAGTCGATTTATGCTTTTGGTCCGTTGCTGGGTATTACAGACACTTCTTTTATAGTAGATGCCAATGCTTTTTGTGATTATTACGGGTTGGATACCATCAGTACCGGAGTCTGTCTGGCTTTTGCCTGTGAGTTATTTGAAAAAGGAGTGATTTCAAAATCTGAAACCAATGGTCTTGATCTTACATGGGATAATAAAAAATCCATGTTTTCTCTTATTAAAATGATTGGGAAAAAGGAAGGCTTTGGTATTATTCTGGGTCAGGGAGTAAAAAGGGCTGCCAGAGAACTGGGTGGAGAAGCTGACAAATACGCCATGGAAATCAAGGGCCTTGAGCTTGCAGGTTATGATCCAAGAGGTGTTAAGGGATATGCACTTAGTATGGCCACATCAAATATCGGCGGAAGTCACATGTATGGACGTCCCCGAGATGAGCTCTCTGGTAAAGTGGATCCATATACAGAAACAGACAAAGGTATATCCATAGCCCAGGTGCAAAAAGAACAGGCAATTGATGACTCATTGATTGCATGCACATTTGGAAATTCAGGGCTTACTTTTAAGATGTATGCCCAATATCTCAGTGCAGCAACAGGAATCAAAGAGTTTGCGAACGTAAACAATCTTCTCAAAATCGGTGAAAGGATAATTTGTATTGAAAGGTGTTTCAATGTAAGGGAGGGTTTTTCACGCAAAGATGATTCACTCCCAAAGAGGATGACAACCGAACCATTAAAGAAAGCAGGCCCGTCTACTGGACAGATGATTAAGAATCTCAACAAGCTGTTAGACGAATACTATGATGCCTTGGAATATGAAAAAAACGGGGTCCCAACTCCTGGTAAGCTTAAAGAGCTTGGTCTTGATTAAGGGATGAAAGGTCTTTCTTTGAAGGTGGGTAATTATTTAAATGCCCACATTAATAATAGTTAATTTAAAAACGGAGGTAGTAAAAAATGAAAACCTATGATGTGGTTCCAGGGCTGGAGTTTAATGAAAAGATAGATCTTAAAAAATCACCGGCATGGTTTTTAGATGCCACTCATTCAGTACCACCCTGGACCCCAATGTTTGGATGGTTCTGGGTTAACTTTTGCCGTCACGGCATGCAGTATGGAGCTGAAAAACTCAGCCTTCCAACTGTCAAGGGCTGGGACTGGAGGTTCAAGGACGGGGGAGGATATCTTACACTTATTCTTGTAACAGATGAAAAAGAACGAAAAGAGCGTGAAACAAAATTTAAGGAGGCCATTCGTCCATTTATTGATAACTATGATAAACTTTGGGGCGATTACGTGCATGAGATGCTCGGTCACTATACAAAACTAAAAGGATGTGACACTGATACAGCCAGCAATGCTGAACTTCTCACAAATTTTGAAAATACTGTAAATGTTACCAGGCGCATGTGGGAAGTCCATATGTATATGATGTATGGTGTCTATACAATTTTTATTCTTTTTGAAAATATTTGTAAAGATATCCTTGGTATAGATGACACCCATCCAACATTTCATGAACTTTTAAGGGGTTTTGATAATAAGGTATTTAAGGTGGACAGGGAACTATGGAAATTTTCCAAAAAGGCAGATAAAATGGGTATTGTCGAGATCATACTCAATAATAAAACCGTCGATGTCCTTGACAAACTCAAAGCAGATGATCAGGGGAAAAAATGGCTTACTGAGTTTCAGGCTTTACTTGATGAAGATGGATGGCGCATGCAGCGAATGGCTGAGATAAACATGCCTACATGGGTTGAGGATCCAACACCTGCCATAGCAAGTGTGAAATTTTTCCTTAAACAGGGAGGAGATTTCGATCTGGATGCAGAGAGGATGAAGCAATCAAAAAAACGTGATGAAGCTACAATAGAAGTGTTGGAAAAAGTACCGGAAGAGCAGAAAGGATGGTTTAAAACGCTGCTTGGTCTTGCACAGAAAACTGGTGTTTTCAGTGAAGAGCATAATCATTATCTGGATTTATATACCCATGCTCTTATGCGAAGGGCATGTCTTGGAATTGGGAAAAGGCTGGCCCGGGAAGGTGTGATTAATGAACCTGATGACACTTTTTTTCTTATACCTGATGAGCTTCGGGCAGCTGCCCTTGTTCCAGATGGTTTTGATTACAGACATATTGTAGACAGAAGGCGTAAAGAGTGGGAAGGATGGTGTGAGAAAGAAAATCCACCTGTGATTCTTAAAGAAGGTTTTACAATGGATGATGCCATGGGAGTTCTCGTGCAGTCTAAAGATCCAATTGCGCTAAAGGTTGTGGTCGGCTCAATGCCTGTTCCTAAACCGGAACTCAATGCAGACCTTTACGGAGTATGTGGTTCTGGGGGCACCTGTGAAGGTATTGCCAGGGTAATTATGGAAGAGTCGCAACTTGATGAAATAGAGGAAGGAGATATACTGGTTGCTGTGTCAACCTCTCCAAGCTGGACTCCTGTCTTTGGTCTTTTGAGTGGTGTTGTGGTTGACAGGGGAGCAAGTCTTTCTCACTCTGCCATTGTAAGCAGGGAGTATGGGATTCCCTGTGTTATCAATGTTTTTGAAGGAACCTCTAAAATTAAAACAGGTCAGCGAATTAAAGTGGATGGTGACAATGGTGTTGTTTATATTTTAGATAAATAGAGTAACACTGTTTACATATTTGAATTATAAAAAATAGGTCTGAGTTGTTTTTCTAAAACTAAATTCATCTGCTGGCTAGTGAAACAACTCAGTCTGTAAAGCAAATTTTAAGATTTAGAAAGGAGTAATACAGCATGTCATCACAATTTCAATATGTTCTTTGGTTTGAAGAATGCAATAAAAGCATGCTTCCTCTTACAGGTGGGAAAAATGCCAACCTGGGAGAATTGGTGCATGCTGGCATCCCTGTCCCACCGGGATTTGCTGTAACAAGCAGGGCATTTGAACAATTTATGAAACAGACAGAATTATGGGCTGATGTAAAAAAATTGTTAACTGATATATCCTCTCCAAAGGAGATTAAGAAAGTTGTCAAGGCAGGAAAAGCGATTCGTCTGGCAATTCTTAGCACACCCATACCAAAAAAAATTCAAAAAGAGATAATAGCAGCCTATAAA
Source organism: uncultured Desulfobacterales bacterium (assembly GCA_964565415.1). GTDB lineage: Bacteria > Desulfobacterota > Desulfobacteria > Desulfobacterales > Desulfobacteraceae > JAIOSM01. The sequence goes on from CAZMEX010000072.1 coordinate 13,246, forward strand.
ATACTTTGTGAAAAATGTAAGGCTGTAAACCTTCCAGTAGCTGTGAGGTCGAGCGCTACGGCCGAAGACCTTGAAGATGCAAGTTTTGCCGGGCAACAGGATACTTATCTGTGGATATGGGGTGATGATCAGGTGATTGAGGCAACCCACAGATGTTGGGCAAGTCTCTTTACTGACAGAGCAATTATTTACAGAATGAAAGCGGGATTTCCTCAAGATGAAGTACTGATCAGCGTGGGGATACAGAAAATGGTAAACTCTAGATCCGCCGGCGTGATGTTCACTCTGGATCCTGTTACAGGAGATGAGTCCAAGATAACAATTGAAGCTAATTTTGGATTTGGTGAAAGCATTGTACAAGGTATGGTTTCTCCTGATTACTTCATAATACAGAAGAACTCTATGACCATATCACAAAGTATCATAGGTGAAAAAGAGGAGCAATTTGTCGCTAAAGACTGTGGTACTATTGTCGTACCTGTGCCATTAAATCAGCAGAAAATTCCCTGTATCAGTGCAAGAGAAGTGAATGAAATTGCAAAAATGGGAATAAATATTGAAAAACATTATAAAGCGCCACAGGATATTGAATGGGCCATTGACGAAGATTTATTATTTCCTGACAATATTTTTTCAACCCAGTCCAGACCTGTAACCGCAACAGGGAAAAAGGAAATTAGTGAAAATATACTGAAAGAAAAAGGGAAAGATGATAAAGATCATATAATTGATCTTATGCTTCAGGGATTTGGAAAATAAATAATGATGATTTAAGAGGGGGAATAAATCATGTCAGACACTGTTTTGTTACAGTATAAAAAGATTCTCATAGTTGATGATGAGCCTGATGTCCTGGAAGTGATGGGAGAAATACTGGATATGTGTGAAGTTGTAAAAGCGTCTACATTTGATGAAGCTAGAGAACTCCTGGAAAAAAATGACTTTGATTTAGCGATTTTAGATATTATGGGTGTTAATGGATATAAATTATTGAACATTGCGAAAAGCAAAAATATAACAGTAATCATGTTGACTGCCAATGCTTTGAGTTCAGAGCACCTTATAAAATCTATCAAAGATGGGGCAGCTTCCTATCTGCCAAAGGAAGAAATGGTTAATATTACAGATTTTTTGGTAGATATATTAAAATCTTTAGATAAAGGAAAATCCACCTGGGATTTTTGGCAGAAAAGATTGTATTCTCCTTATTTTAGTAAGAGATTGTGAAATGGTAAGATTTTCAATATATCTCACTTGAAAATTAAATATGGTTGTATAAGAAATGATTTGTTGAAAAATACAACAAGTGCTGAAGAATATAAACAATCATTGCAAAGTATAAAAACTCTGAAACAACAGGATTAATTATTTTTCGCTGGCTC
>CAZMEX010000073.1:0-14382 GCA_964565415.1 uncultured Desulfobacterales bacterium
ATTGATTAGGTATGCCCGATTTCACTGCTTTTTTGTGGCACTATTAAACAGCCTCATGTTTCTGAAAAAAAAGAATACAGACGTTCACATCTGCATATAACCCATGCCCAAAAAGCCATTCGGAGTGCTGTTAAAAGAGCTCAACTGACAAAGCGTGCGACAGCTCATACGTTTCGGCATAGTTTTGCAAGCCACTTACTGGCAGCAAATTATGATATCAAAACAATTCAGGAACTTTTGGGGCATAGTGATATAAGAACCACAATGATTTATACTCATACTGTTAAATCCCGAACCATTAAAGAGGCAAGAAGTCCGCTTGATTTTTAGGGGGTTGCATAGCTCCGCCCTGTCGCTTTTGTTGAGGTATTTGCTAAAAGCAAGTCCTACCTTATTAATTCAGAGTTTTTTTGTCAAGGCTTGTAATTTTTATCAGGCTCCAAGGTAGGCTTTTTTAACATCCGGGTTGGTAAGAAGGCTGCCTGCTTCCCCCTCAAGAACAAATTCTCCATTTTCAATAACATAACCTCGCTGGGCAAATTTCAAAGCCAGGCGGGCATTTTGTTCAACTAGCAGGATGGTTGTCCCAAGCTTGTTTATCTCTTTTAAGGCATCAAACATGTCGAGCATTAATAAGGGGGCAAGTCCCATGGAAGGTTCATCAAGAAGCATGATTTTATGACCGCTCATATATGCTCTTCCCACAGCAAGCATCTGCTGTTCACCACCGCTTAAGGTTCCTGCCAGCTGATCTTTTCTCTCTTCCAGTCTGGGGAAAAGATCAAAAACCCACTTTCTGTCCTTTGTAATCTGATTGCTGTCCTTTCTTGCAAAGGTTGCAAGAATTAAATTCTCTGTAACAGTGAGATTACCAAAAATCCTTCTGCCTTCCGGGACATGGGAGATTCCAAGTTTTGATACAACTTTATCTGCGCTGTATTTAAGGAGGTCTTTGCCATTAAATTCAAGTATTGAGCCTTGTTCAGATGGGATCATCCTTGAGATAGATCTTAAGGTCGTACTTTTTCCCGCACCATTGGCACCGATTATTGTAACTATTTCACCTGCTTCAACGGAAAAGTTAATTCCGTGGAGCGCCTTTATATTTCCATAGGAAACGCGTAAATTTTCAATTTTAAGCTGCATTTATGTTAAATCCTCCTTGCCAAGATAAGCTTCAACAACCTTGGGATTATTCTGGATCTCTTCAGGTTGTCCTTCTGCAATAAGTTCACCAAATACCAGGGTTTGAATATGTTGACACAATTCCATGACAAATTTCATTCTGTGCTCAATCAGGAATATGGCAACTTTGAACTCTTCATGTACCTGTCGTATAATTTTTATCATCTGCTCCAATTCATCGGGAGTCATGCCTGCTGTTGGCTCATCAAGAAAAAGTATTTTCGGATTGGTTGCCATTGCTCTTGCCATTTCTACACGTCTTTGAGCACCATAGGGAAGGTTGGTAACAAGTTGATCAGCATGCTGTTTGATTGCAAATAGCTCAAGTAGTCTGTAAGAGTTTTCTTCTATTTCTGACTCCTGTTTTCTGCATGCAGGGGTATTGAAAAAAGATCCTAGAAGACCATAGGTCAGTTGGGAATAGTGTGCCATTTTAATGTGGTCAAGCACACTCATATGCCGCCACAACGCGAGGTTTTGGAATGTTCGTCCCAGGCCTTTTGCAGCAATTTCATTGGTTGCAAGTCCTTTAATATTTTCATCCTGAAGTGTTATTGAACCTTTAGTTGGTGTATAAACTCCTGTGATCAAGTTGAATATTGTTGTTTTGCCTGCACCATTGGGTCCGATAAGACCTGTGATCTGCTGGGGTTCAATGTTTAAATTGTAATTATGTACAGCTCTAAGACCGCCGAAAAAATGGGTCATATTATTTACATTGAGCAATGCTTTCATGCCTTAACTCCTTGTTCTCTTTATTTGTTTTTAGATCTGAAAAGCTTTTTAACATTAATTTCTTTAAATGAAATAAGACCGTAGGGGCGGTATATCATCACAAAAATTAGTATTAATGGAATGATAATCCATTTAAAGAGCTCAAGTGGTCTTAATGCTTCTCCGAGAACACTAATGCTTACAGCTCCGACAATTGATCCGACTATGGAGTTTAAGCCTCCAAAATAAACCATGGCAAGAATTTCAGCAAGTCTCTGGATGCTGAAGGTACCAGGATTGATAAATCTAAGTACATGGGCAAAAAGACCACCTGCTATGCCTGCCCAGAATGCACCAAACATAAATGCAATTATTTTTGTTTTTTTTGTTTTTACGGTCATGGATTCAGATGCTGCTTCATCATCTCTTACAGCATTTAAGGCTTTGCCCATAATGGAAGTTACAAAATTGTGAACTATCCATATGGTTAATATTGTCCAGCAGAAGATTACAGGCAGACTTGCATAATCAGGCTGACCGCTCATACCCCTTGCTCCGCCTATAAAGTCAATATTCTCGATGGCGCTTTTTACAATGAACATAAATGCAAGGGAGATAATGGCAAGGTAATCTCCCCTGGTTCTAAAGGATGGTATTGCCACAATTAAAGAGCTTAAAGCAGCAACTGCACCTCCGGCAACAAGTATAAACGGAAAAAGCCAGGGTCCAAGTTCCGGTGGCAGCAAAGCTTGCCCGAACATTTTGTCATTTACAAATAAAACCAGAGTGAGAATAGATGCTACATACGCGCCAACAGCCATAAATCCGGGGTGGGAACATGAAAATTCACCCTGATATCCATTAATAACATTTATGCTGATGGTAAGAATGATTGAAATCATTGTAAGTTTTAGAACAAGTATTCTGTAATCGTTAATACCTGCCCATAGGTGCATAATCCCATAAAAGAGCATAAGATGGATAATTGTAGAGAGCCATATTGGTGCTTTTTCTAAACCCCTGGCTATCTTATTTGCAAAAGGGGCAGATAATTTTGCCACTGTTAAAACAGGGATTATATAAACAATGATGTCATATGCCAGAACACTGGGTATCATAATAGGATTTTTCAGCACGATGAGAGTGCCGAAGAGTACGGGAATTTTAGGTAATCCAAACAGATATGATATGTAATCATACCCAAAAAAGTATTCTACCAGTACAGCTGCAAGAATACCTGACAGCCATCCAAACATTGGCACCATTGAAAATTTATTTATTAATTTTCTTGCTATTTCCATGAAACTTTCCTGTATATATCAGTTGTTCAAGTTAAAGTCTTAGTTTTGTACTGTGTTCCATTCCAAAAAATCCCCTGGGTCTGTATGTAAGAATCAGAAGAATTATGGAATAGGCAATCAGGTCTCTGTAAGAAGACGAAACATAAGGAATGAGAGGGACAAATATTTCTATAAAACCCAAAAGATAACCTGCCATGGCTGCTCCTTTTATGGAGCCACGTCCTCCGAGAATAGCTGCAACAAATGCTTTCCAGCCCACGAGAATACCCATATAAGGGTCTAATATCGGGTATGCCTGACCATAGAGAATACCTGCCACAGATGCAAGCCCTGCTCCGATGGCAAATGTAAGAGGTGCAATTATATTAATTGAAACACCCATGAGGGGAACTGCTAAAAAGTCATAGGACATAGCCCTCATAGCCATTCCCCATTTAGTTTTCTGGATGAGGAAATTGAGCGCAATCATCAAGAAGAGTGAAATTACAATCACCATGACTTTAACATTTGTAAAATAAACACCACCTATATTATAGGATACTGATTTCATTAAAGGTGGGAAACTAAGTCTTTTTGCCCCAAGAAAGATCAAAATACCGGTTTCAAAGATAATACCAATCATTAAACCGGTTATGGCAGCCGAGGCGCGGGGGGCTTGCCTTAAAGGTCTGTAGCCTGCAACTTCCACAAACACTCCTACCCATGAAGCCAGGAACATGGTAACAATTACAACCGCAACAAATATTACCCAGGCAGGCAGCATGGAAGAAAAGACTGCGATGAAAAGCGTTGCAATGGCAAACCCGATATAGGTTCCGATCATAAAGATATCACCATGGGCAAAGTTGAAAACCATTAAAACACCGTAAACCATTGAGTATCCAATGGATATAACAGCGTAAAAACTACCCCATTGGAGTGCATTTATCAGGTTTTGTAGAAAATAATCCATTAACCAACTCCTGTTTTTTTATACAAAATAGTTGCTGTGCCTTTTGATGAGCATTTGAAAAGCATAATGCTAACGGCACAGCAACCATTGATTTAATATTGATCTCATTGATCTAAATTCCAGGATCAAATTATCAAATATATACCTCTTGCTTAAACTTTAAGGACAAACTGATTTATAAAATTCATATTTACCTTGATCGTTTATTTTAACGATAACAGCACATTTGATAGGATCACCTTCTTCAGTAAAAGTCATGTTTCCGGTAATTCCAGCAAAGTTTTTAATTTTTGCCAATGCATCACGAACAGCAGTTCTGTCTGTTTCGATTTTTCCAGTAAGCTCTCCTGCATTCTCAATTGCTTGTTGTGCAAGGCGGAGTGCATCCCATGTAAGGGCAGCAACATCATCTGGAACATAACCATGGGCAGCATTGTAACGATCTATAAATTCTTTTGTGGCGCCTTTTGCTCCGGCTGCAGCATAATGTGAAGAAAAGAATAGTCCATAACATGGCTCTCCACAAAGCTCAACAGTTTCAGCAGAACCCCATGAGTCAGATCCAACAATTGGACCTGTCCAGCCAAGATCCTTTGCCTGTTTAACAATCAGGGGAACTTCATTATAATATTGAGGAGTAAAAAGAACTTCAGCTCCAGATGCTTTTATTTTAGTCAGCTGTGATGAAAAATCAGTATCTTTTGTTGTGAAACTCTCATATGCAACTACAGAACCTGCTCCATTTTTTCCTTCCCACGCTTTTTTAAACACTTCTGCAAGACCTTTAGGATAATCAGATGCAACATCATAAAGAACAGCAGCTTTTGTAAAACCAAACTCTTCTGCAATAAAATTTGCTACAACAGGTCCCTGGAAAGGATCAAGGAAACAACCGCGGAAAACATAGGGGCGGTCAAGTGTAGTTGCAGGGTTTGTGGACCATGGGCTTATCATGGTTGTTTTGTAATTATTTGCAACCTCTCCTGCTGGAACTGCCTGGGCAGAAGATTGAGGCCCAATAATTACAAGAACGTCATCCTGGGTTATCATTTTAGTGTTAGCTTTCACAGCAGAATCAGATTTTGACTCATTATCCTCAATAACAAGTTCAACTTTATACTTCTTGCCGCCTACTTCAAGACCACCGGCTTTTTCAATGTCCTCAAGCCACATTTGTGCAGCGTATTTTGAACCTTCACCAACTTTTGGAATGTCACCGGTAAGAGGTGCATTGATTCCAACCTTAATGACAGTTTCCCTGTCACCACATCCACTAAACGCAAACATCATAGCAAAAGTAACAGCTACAATTAATAGAAAAGTAATTTTCCGCATACTACCTCCTTAAAATAATTTTTGGATTTTAACAATATCTCAAAATATTTTTAATATAATTGAAAGATATGTTAATTTTCATATCAATTTTTTTTGATATATTCATAACTTATCAATGTCAATTGCTACCTTAAGTAATTAACATTTCATTAAAACAGAAGTAGAGTAGTACAATTTATTTTATTGTTCAACTCATTTATCATTCAATTTTTTTAATTTTATGGATATCCTGACTCATTGGGATTAATCAATACTTCAACCACTCGCCATGTACGTGAATATTTATTTGACTGTGAAAAGATTATTCGACCCTGTCCTTTATAATATGCAATTACTCTTGATGTATCACCACCATAATAAAATGGTGAAAAAGCTTTACCTGTAACGTGTGATCTTGAGCTGGTTGGATCTCCTGCCAGGTTGTATGCCTCCTGCATGCTCATACCTTTCTGGACAGATGAAATGGATTGTTTGCTGTTACTCCCACTCTGTTTGGCTGCATTTTTTTTGGCGTTTTTCTTTGCTTTTTTTCGGATTTTAGCAAGATTAACACTCCCTTTTTTGTACTGTTTTACTTCTTTTCCACTTAATTTTTTTAGAGAAGAGCCTGCATATTTACGGAGTTTTGCATTGTCAGCCTGCCTTGATACTATTTTTAAAACTGACCGATATCGGGGGTTTTTTGATGCTCCCAGGGTTTTACAAAGCCATGCAGCAGCATCTACCTCTGTTTTACCTGGTTTATTATAATTTTGGAATAGAACTTCTGCTGCTATATCAAGGACTTTTGTGTTGGTTTCTTCTGCACGATACATGCTCTGTGCTGCCTGGCGCTGGCTTGAAGGACCGCCCATGACAAGTTGATTGATATGCTGCCTGTCAACATAGTCAGTCGCATAAACATTTATACTGAAAAGCAGTGTCAATGCCAGAATGGTATTAATTATCCAATATTTCATAAAATACCTCCCTTATTATAATTGTTGATCAATGTTGATTCTATTTAGCTGTCCTAATTTAGCTGTCCTAGGAGAAACTATCATAAATATTTTGACATTACCAGTGTCAGTTTGTTTCCAAACTACTGACCAAAATAAATATTTCTTGACAAAATTACCCCTCTACAATACGGTGACTTTCATAAATAGTATGTTATGAAAGTGGGCTGTTATTTTTCAACCTGATGGTTAGTAATAAATGAATCTGCTTGCTGTTATTTTTCTTAAATCCATTGACTAACATACTTTTTTTGATTTTAATAAAAAACAAGAAATGTTTTATTAATAGTTTTGATTAATTGAACTTAAATTTTGGAGATTAATTTATGCAGTTTAAGAAAGAGTTTGAAACTGGTAAATTTGCCTGTCTTGTTCAAATCGAACCTCCCAAGGGGACAGATGTCTCATCAATAGTAGCAGATGCATTAAGTGTAAAAGGCGAAGTCAGTGCTTTTATTGTCCCTGAAATGGGCAATGCTGTGATGAGAATGAGTTCACTTGGAGCAGCCATGATTTTGAGAGAACAAGGAGTTGATACAATTGTACAGGTGAATTGCCGAGACAGAAACAGGCTTGCGCTTCAAGGTGATATACTTGCTGCGTCAGCTCTGGGGATAGATTCCTTAATGGTTGAAACAGGTGATGATCCCTCCTTGGGAGATCATCATGAAACCAAAGCTGTGAATGATATTTCCCTTGATGAACTCCTTGGAGTTATTAATAAACTGAGTCAGGGAAAAGATATGGCAGGGGTTGGACTTTCAGGTTCCCCGCAGTTTTTAAAAGGGACAACTCTTAATACCTGCCTGCGTGGTGCAGACAGGGAAAAAGAGCTTGACAGGATGAAAAGGTTGATTGACCTTGATGTTAAGTATTTTATTACTCAACCTCTGTTTGAGTTTGAAATGACACACGCTTTTGTCAAAACAGCTCAGAAAAACAATGTTAAAATAATTCCGACGGTTTTACTTTTAAAATCTCTTGGAATGGCACGATATATGGCTCGTAATATGGAATCTGTTAATCTTCCTGACTCCATTGCAGAAAGAATCCAGAAAGCTCCTGATAAAGTCAAAGAGTGCAGCAACATTGCAAAGGAGATGATAAGAGAGGTTAAGGCAAATGATTTTGGCGGCGTGAATGTGTCATGCATGGGCTGGGAAAAGAGATTGCCTGAACTATTAGGAGTTATGTAAGGATTAAAAGGCTAGGAGGTTTACGAGATGGCGGAAAAAGTAACACCCCAGAAGAATCTATCAGGTTCAGTTATGGTTGTTGGTGGTGGAATTGCTGGTATGCAGTCAGCGATAGATTTGGCAAATTCCGGGTACTATGTTTATCTTGTTGAAAAATCATATGCCATTGGTGGAATGATGGCTCAGCTGGATAAGACGTTCCCTACAAATGATTGTACCATGTGAGTTATTTCTCCAAAACTGGTCGAGGTCGGCCGGCATTTAAATATTGAACTTCTAACAAACACAGAGCTTCTTGAACTTGATGGTGAGCAGGGGAATTTTACTGCAAAGATCAGGCAGGAGCCAAGATATATTGATATTGACAAATGTACAAGCTGTGGTGAGTGTGCAAAAGTCTGCCCTGTAGAAGTCTTAAGTGAACATAACCAGGGACTTGCCATGCGCAAAGCAGCTTTTAAACAATATGAGCAGGCAATCCCCGGGGCTTTTGGTATTTCCAAACGTTCAACAGCACCTTGTAAGGTAACCTGTCCTGCCCATGTAAGTATCCAGGGATTTATTGCCCTGATGAATAAGGGACAGCATAGAGAAGCTTTGGAGCTTTTCAAGCAGGAACACCCTTTTCCAGGCTCCTGCGGTAGAGTCTGTCATCACCCTTGTGAGAGTGAGTGTACAAGAAGTGATGTGGATGATCCTCTGGCAATTCAATATCTTCATAGATATCTTTCAGATCTTGATCTTGCTTCAGATGATCCCTTTGTTCCTGAAATTCAGGAAGATAGAGATGAAAAAGTCGCCATAGTGGGATCAGGTCCTGCAGGACTTACAACAGCATACTATCTTGCAATAAAAGGTTATAAAGTTACTGTTTTTGAAAAACTGCCTGTAAAGGGCGGAATGATGGCAGTGGGTATTCCTGAATACAGACTTCCAAAAAAAGAGCTTGAAAAAGAGATTGGCATAATAGAAAAACTTGGTGTGAAGATCAAAACATCGGTTGAGTTTGGCAAAGATATTACCCTTGAAAGTTTGAAAAAAGATGGGTTTAAATCTCTGTTCCTTGCAGCAGGTCTCCATGGAAGCCGAAAGCTTGGTATTGATGGCGAAGATACAAAAGGGGTTCTTCCAGGAGTATCTTTTTTAAGGGATGCAGCACTGGAAAAGATGGATTCCATTGAGGGCAAAGTAGTTGTGATCGGTGGCGGTAATGTTGCCTGCGATGTTGCTTTAACAGCAAGAAGGCTTGGTTCTAAAGATGTCACAATGGTGTGTCTTGAAAACCGTGAAGAGATGCCTGCCTGGGATTATGAGATTGAAGAAGCCCTTGAAGAAGATGTTAAAATAATTAATAGTCTTGGTCCTGCAAAAATTTTGGAAAAAGGCGGTAAGACATCGGGCATTGAGTTTAAAAAATGTACAGCAGTATTTGATGATCAAAAAAGATTTAATCCCCAATATGATGAGAAAGATATAACTGCCCTTGATGCTGACTATGTGATTGTGGCAATTGGTCAGTCCGGAGAGTTTGGATTTTCTGATTCTGAATCCATTGCTGTTACAAACAGAGGCGGGCTTGATGCTGACCCCCTGACCTATCAAACTCCCATTGACTGGGTTTTTGCAGGCGGTGATGCAGTGTATGGTCCAAAATCAGTTGTTGATGCAGTTGCTTGTGGAAAAGAGGCAGCAGAAAGCATCCACAGATTTATTCAAAAAGAGGATTTAACCAAGGACCGAGAAAAAATCTTTGAGTTTGAAAAACCTGATACCCTTGGTGAGCCGCTGTTGGATCGGGCAGTCCCTGATACCATTGCAGTGCAAGACCGGGAAGGCAATTTCAAGGAGATAACCTTTGGTCTTTCTGAAGAGAGAATGCAGGAAGAGGCTGCAAGATGCCTTTCCTGCGGAATCTGTTCAGAATGTTATCAATGTGTTGATGCCTGCCTGGCTGAAGCCATTGATCATGAAGCAACTTTCTCAATAAGAGACCTGAATGTAGGGTCTGTAATTGTGGCATCGGGAAGTAAACCCTTTGATCCTTCCGGCATGGATGACACTTATATGTATAAGAGATCGCCCAATGTAATGACAAGCCTTGAATTTGAAAGAATTCTAAGCGCTGGCGGTCCTACAATGGGACATCTTACAAGACCATCCGATGAAAAAGAACCTGAAAAAATTGCCTGGCTGCAATGTATTGGTTCAAGGGATACAAACAGATGCAATAACGGCTATTGTTCATCTGTCTGCTGTATGTATGCAATAAAGGATGCCATGATTGCAAAAGAGCATTCTGAAAAAGAACTTGATTGCGCTGTATTTAATATGGATATACGAACTTTTGGAAAGGATTATGAGAAATACTACCTAAGAGGTCGTGATGAAAATGGGATCAGGTTCGTAAAATCAAGGATACACACTGTTACTGAAAACATGGAAACAGGAAATCTGATATTAAATTATGCCGATGAGCAGGGAAAAATGTGCTCTGAAGAGTTTGATATGGTGATTCTCTCAGTTGGTCTTGAGATTTGTGATTCAACCATTGCCATGGCAGAAAGAATCGGTATTGAACTTGATCAATATAATTTTGCAAAAACATCTGTGTTTAACCCCCTGGAAACTTCAAGAAAAGGTGTTTTTGTCTCTGGTGCTTTCCAGGGTCCAAAAGATATTGCCTCGTCTGTAACAGAGGCAAGTGGTGCTGCATGTGCTGCTGGTATGGGGCTTGCTGCGGCAAGACACTCAAACACAAAAAGTGTGGAGGTTCCTGCCCAGAGGGATGTAAGTTCCGAAGAGCCAAGAATCGGTGTTTTTGTGTGTAAATGTGGAATTAACATTGCCGGTGTAGTGGATGTGCAGGGAGTGGCAGATTATGCTGAAACACTTCCCAATGTTGTGCATACAGAACAAAATCTTTTTACCTGTTCTGAGGATGCCCAGGCTGGCATAAAAAAGGTTATAGATGAGCAAAAACTCAATAGAGTAGTGGTTGCATCATGCACACCTAAAACCCATGAAGGTATTTTCATGGACACCCTTGAACAGGCTGGTTTAAATAAATATCTGTTTGAGATGGCAAATATAAGAAACCAGGGTTCCTGGATGCATTTCCACATACCTGACCAGGCAACCAATAAAGCAAAAGACCTTGTGAGAATGGCAGTGGCAAGGGCTGCAACTTTACATCCATTGCATGAAAAAAGGATACCAGTCACTGAAAGAGCAGTTGTAATAGGTGGCGGTATTGCAGGTATGACAGCGGCAAAAGGACTTGCAGATCAGGGATATGAAGTTGTACTTGTGGAAAAAGAGGATAAACTGGGTGGTCTTGGAAATAAACTTTTTAAAACCATTGAAGGTGATAATGTAAGAGAGTATGTTAAAAAACTTTCAGAAGAAGTAGAAAACCATGAAAAAATAGAGGTCTTAAAACAGGCATTGGTTGTCAGCTTTGCAGGCTATAAAGGAAATTTCAAAACTGAATTGATTATAGCTCCAAGCATGTATGAAAGAAAAGTTGACCACGGTGTTGTGATAATTGCAACAGGTGCAAACGAATACAAACCTGAGCAATATATGTACAATGAGACAGATAAGGTTGTAACCCAGATGGAGCTTACAGATCTTATTGAAGAGAATGGAGCAGATGATTTAGAACAGGTTGTGATGATCCAGTGTGTCGGCTCCAGGGATGATGACAATCCTAATTGCTCAAGGGTTTGCTGCCAGAGTGCAATAAAGAATGCTTTGCATATTAAGGAAGAAAACCCTGAGACTGAGGTTTATATTCTATACCGGGATATTAGAACCTATGCAATGCTTGAACAATACTATACCGAGGCAAGAAACAGAGGAGTACTCTTTTTCAGGTTTGATGCTGATAACCCGCCAAAGGTTACAAAAACTGAAAATGGTGTAGAGGTATTATTCAGGGATCATATTCTTGGACAAGATCTGATAGTTGAACCGGATATTATTGCATTGAGCGCCCGCATGGAACCTTCGGACACAGAAGAGCTTGCATCAATTATTAAAACAGGCAGAAACAGTGACGGATATTTTATTGAAGCCCATGTTAAATTAAGACCTGTTGATTCTGCAACCGAGGGTATTTTTATCTGCGGTACTGCCCACGGTCCAAAATTGATTTCTGAGACCATTACCCAGGCAATGGCAGCAGCAGCTAAGGCGACAACGTTCCTTGCCCAGGAGTATCTGACACTTTCTGCTGTAACAGCAGAGGTTGATCCTGACCATTGTGCTTCATGTCTGGTATGTGTAAGGTCATGCCCCTATGATGTTCCGGTTATTAATGAATTTGGAAAAAGTGAAATTGATCCTGCTTTATGCCAGGGTTGTGGAGTCTGTGTCTCAGAGTGTCCGGCTAAAACAATCAAACTTAACTGGTATGAGGATGTTCAATTGCTCAGTAAGGTTGAATCACTATTGGAGGAAATATAATATGGCAAAGGAATTTAACCCCATAATTCTTGCATTTTGTTGTAATTACTGAGGATACTCAGCTGCGGACCTGGCAGGTTCCATGAGATTGAAATGCCCGGCAAATTTTAGAATTATCAGGCTTCCATGTACCGGGAAAATTGACATTATCCACCTGTTGCGCGCTTTTGAAAAAGGTGCAGACGGAGTTTATGTGGTGGGCTGTATGGAAGGTGATTGTCATTTTAATTCCGGTAATTTCAGAGCAAGAAAAAAAGTTGAACAGGCAGCTAAAATACTTGACCAGATTGGTGTGGGAGGTGACCGTGTAAAAATGTATAACCTCTCCTCGGGCGAAGGCCCTCTGTTTGCGGAATACTCCATTGAAATGGATGAAAAAATAAGAGAACTTGGTCCAAGCCCAATAAGAGAAGCACTAAAGAAAAAAGCTAATGCAGCTTAAAATAATAAATCAATAATGAGGTTTTGATTATGATAATTGCAGAAAAAAAGCCGATTAAGGAGATAATTGATACGATTTCCGGATATAAAAAGCTCCTGATTCTCGGATGTAACGAGTGCGTGACAGTGTGTGAAGCAGGTGGAAAAAAAGAAGTTGGTGTTCTTGCCTCTGCCCTTAGAATGTATTTTATCAAAGAGGGTAAAGATGTACAAATTGATGAGAGGACTCTGGAAAGACAATGTGATCATGAATATTTAGAAGAGATTCGTGACGTGGTTGATAAGTATGATGCAATTGTATCCCTTGCATGTGGTGTAGGGGTTCAGTTTGCAGCAGAAAAATACCATGATACTCCTCTGCTGCCCGGTGTAAATACTGTCTGTCTCGGTGCCAATGAAAAGCGTGGCATGTGGACAGAAAGATGCCAGGCATGCGGTTCATGTGTGCTTGCTGAGACCGGGGGAATATGCCCTGTTTCACGATGTGCAAAAAGAGTCTTAAATGGACCATGCGGCGGTTCAACTGCAGGAAAGTGTGAAATTAATAAAGACCTGGACTGTGCCTGGCAGCTGATTATTGACCGCTTAAAGGCAATGGATAAACTGGATGATTATGAAAAGTTGGCACCTATTAAAGACTGGTCAACTGACAGAGCCGGGGGACCTAGAACGGTTGTTAGGGAGGATGTACAAGTATGAGTGTAAATACGGCAAGTAAACTGGAAAAGATATTAAAAGCAGGGCATATGGCGGTTACTTCAGAGTGTGGACCGCCCAGGGGAAGTGATCCTGAAGCAGTGAGAGAAAAAGGGAATCTTATTAAGGATTATGTGGATTCAATTAATGTTACGGATAATCAGACATCCATGACAAGGATGAGTTCTCTTGCAGCGTGTATTCATTTGAAAATCATGGGCATTGAACCAGTATTGCAGATGGTTACAAGGGATAGAAACCGAATAGCTCTCCAGAGCGATATCCTGGGAGCAGCTTCCTTTGACATTAATAATATTCTCTGCCTTTCAGGAGATCATCAGAGTTTTGGAGATTGTGCCCAGGGGCAGAATGTGCATGATTTAGATTCCATGCAGCTCATTCAAACAGTTCGTCACATGCGGGATGAAGGTAAGTTCCTTGGCGGTGACGATATTAAACGGCCGCCGGACATGTTTGTTGGTGCAGCTGCAAATCCGTTTGCAGATCCCTTTGAGATCAGAGTGCCCCGCCTTGCAAAAAAAGTAGCTGCTGGTGTTGAGTTTATCCAGACACAATGTATCTATAATCTGGATAAATTTGAGGAGTGGATGAGACGGCTCAGGGAAAAAGGTCTCCACGAAAAAGTTTTTATTCTTGCAGGCATGACACCCATGAAATCAGCAGGCATGGCAAAATTCATGAAAAATCGTGTCCCGGGCATGGATGTTCCCGATGAAATCATAGACCGCCTTTCAGGTGTGGCAAAAGATAAACAGGCCCAGGAAGGCATTGACATCTGTGTTGAAGCCATTGCACGCTTAAAAGAGGTTGAAGGTATATCAGGTTTCCATATAATGGCAATAGAGTGGGAGGAAAAAGTCCCTGAAATAGTTGAAAGAAGCGGACTCTACCCAAGACCTGAAGTGTAATAAAAAAAAACAGTAAATAATCCAATACATGTCCAGACTTTGTAATTTTCTACAGAGTCTGGACCATGAAAATTCTCTATTGTATAACCCATCAAAGAATTATATAATTTTTTTTCAACACTTTCAATTCAATATTTACTGCTCCAGCAGTGAAGTTTCACCACTGCA
>CAZMEX010000074.1:0-13790 GCA_964565415.1 uncultured Desulfobacterales bacterium
GATATGAAAAATATTATCAGGAGTATTAAAAAACAGATCAATCGTACTTACCAGGAGATGAGACGTATTTCCCATCAATTGCATCCTGCATTATTGACAGATTTGGGACTTGAACCTGCCCTTGATGCATATTTGAACCAGATTGATAAACAAAGTCACATGACAATTGATTTTAAAATGATTGGATTCACCGGACGTATTAATCCAGATATTGAAACTGTGCTTTATCGGTTTTCCCAGGAAGCTTTGTCTAATACAATAAAATATGCTAAAGCCACTATATTTAAACTGTCAATCATACGAGGCTACCCTATTATTGTTTTTATTGCGGAAGATAATGGAATCGGTTTTAATCTTGATGACATTAATCATAAAAGACCTTCCCTTGGACTGCTATCCATGAAAGAGAGAACAACCATAATGGATGGCAGGTTTTCCATTCAAACAAAACCAGGTAAGGGCACCCGCATTAGAATTGAAATCCCCATGAAAAATAGTGAGCTATCAATTTCTAAAACCCATGCAAATTTTTTGCAGGAGAATTATGAAAAACCAGCAGATTAAGATTGTCATTGCCGATGACCACACCATTGTACGCCAAGGTTTGCGAAAGCTTTTGGAAGAGGAAGACTATATACAAATTATTGGGGAAGCTGTCAATGGAAGAGAAGCTGTACAGAAAGCAGAAAAATTAAAACCCGATGTTATAATCATGGATATTGCCATGCCAATACTGAACGGAATTGAAGCCTCCCGCCAAATCAAATACCACAATTTAAAAACTAAAATAGTTATACTATCAATGCATAGTCATAGCCGATATATAAGAGAACTTTTAAGTGTTGGTGTATCGGGCTATGTGCTTAAAGATGCTGCAAGCAGTGATATTATCAAAGCAATTATGGCAGCTATAAAAGGAGACATCTACCTGAGCCCATCGATTTCCAGCCAAGTGATTGAAGACTATGTGGAAATGAATAAAAAAACATCCCAGGAAGAGCTATACGATGCATTAACCAACAGGGAACGAGAAGTCTTTCAAATGATGGTTGAGGGGTATTCCACCAAAAAAATTGCCCAGACACTATACCTGAGCCCAAGTACAATAAAATCCCACCGCTCTAATATTATGGAAAAACTTAATATGGACAATATCTCAAAATTAATTCAATATGCAATTCACCTTGGAATCATTGATATCCAAATGCAATAAACCGTACGAATCCCACATGACTGGACTATTAAAGCTATTATGAATAAAAAAAACTACAAAAAAGAGATGTATACGGAAAAACACCTTATTCAAATAATGAAACAAGCTAAAATCAATTTTGTGACCACACTGCCCTGCGATCGAACAAAAAACTTACTGCCTCTTGTCCTGCAATCATTTAACACGATAGAGTTAACACGAGAAGAAGATGG
Source organism: uncultured Desulfobacterales bacterium (assembly GCA_964565415.1). GTDB lineage: Bacteria > Desulfobacterota > Desulfobacteria > Desulfobacterales > Desulfobacteraceae > JAIOSM01. The sequence goes on from CAZMEX010000074.1 coordinate 1,426, forward strand.
TCTAGGAATCTGCGCTGGTGCCTATCTTGCCGGAGCCTATCCCATAATAATTATCCAAAGTACTGGACTTGGCAATATGTTGAACGCTCTTGCCTCTTTGAATATTGCATCAGCTATACCCATTCCAATTTTTGCAAGCTGGCGGGGAGTTTATAAAGAAGGCATTGATTCCCAGATTCCTTTTGGCAAACATCTGCCGGCTATTCTAAAAGGAAGCGGCATCCATTATTCAATTATTGATAAGATTGAAAAGCTTGGGCATCTATCTGCTGTCATCAAGGATGCCTATGACCATAAAAGACCTCACGTAGCACTAATTTCTCCTGAAATATGGGAAGGTTCGTCATGCAAAACCTGGCAGGATAACTCTGCTTTAACTATCCAAACCAGACAAAGCAGAGATCTTAAGCCTCTCTCCAGGATTTCCAAACCAAAAATGACACGTTATGAGGCAATTTCAAGCATGGGTAACCTCCTTGATAACAAGATTGTTGTTGCCAATCTTGGAGTACCTTCTAAAGAATTATTTGCTGTTAATGACCAGGCATCGAATTATTATATGCTGGGGTCCATGGGACTTGTCTCTTCCATTGGGTTTGGAATTTCTCGATTTACAGATAAAAAAATCGTGGTTCTGGAAGGAGATGGAAGTATATTGATGAATCCCAATACCTTGATTACCATTGGTCAATACCAACCCGATAACTTGATGATAATTGCACTTGATAACGCCTGTTATGGATCCACTGGCTCTCAAAAAACCTATACACAAAACAGACTTGATCTTGAATATCTTGCCAGAAGTTGCGGTATTGAAAATACTGCAAGAATTCATACTGCAACAGAACTTAAAAATACTGTACACAAATTTGGACAAAGGAAAGAATTATCATTTATCCATGTTATATTGAAACCAGGGAACTCGCCCTGCCCCAACATTACTCTGAAACCTGAGGAGATTACAAAAAGATTTAAGACTTATCTGGAAAACTGATTTTTCCCAGCGGTTCTGTTAATTTAAACTGTTTGTTCTGGATCTGCTTTTTAAGATCCAAAGCTGTCTTAAGAGCTGCTGCACGATTAGATTGCCGTACGGTAACAGGAATATCCACACCCTTAAATTTTATCCCCCCCATATTTGCAGAAAAAGCACCGCCATTACAAACAGAAACACAAAACCCGCAATTAAAACATTTGGATTGATAAAATTCCAAACCTGTATCAGGTTCTATATGAATTGCCTTTACAGGACATATATTGCCAACATTGCAGAAGGCATCACACTGCTGACATTTTTGTTTATCAAAGCTTATTTCATGATCAGAATCACCCCATACATCCTGGTATGTTATTTCAAATATTGCTTTACGGTCACGGACATCAACTACTTTTAAAGGAATCTGTTCATCAAGTTTTAAAATATGAGTTAATATATTTTTATCAAGTACTGGGATTGGCACTGCCCAGGTTGTGATAATATCAGGTCCATGCCCGGTGGAAAACCCTCCCATCAAATCTGGATTCATTTCATGCATATCTGCAAACCCTGTAAGGTTTGGGTTGCAAGCACTACTTCTAGTACCAGCACCGGTAATAAAACCTTGGGCACCATTTATTAGAACCTTTGTTCCAATACCAATGGTTTTTAATTCAGGGTCATTCTCAAGGGGATTAAGTTCACCACATCCACAGAAACTCATCTCTTCATAATTTCCTTTCATCATTTCGCAATGAAATATTGTTGACACAGCAGCCTTTCCAGGATTAACAAAAGCAAGATAATTTTTAAAAGCATTTCTTGAGGCATGCAAAATAGCATGGGGAATTTGTTTGAGAGTTGTAGCAGTATTCAGATGCTGCCCCTCAATAGTTTGTATTTTCACTTGAACCTGCTTACCTGAGACCAAGTCTTTAAACAAATCTCCTCCACCATAATCTGGATCCTTAATACTTGGTTCAGTTCCCAAAACAATCAAATCAAGAATACCAATTCGTTCATTTGGGCAGGGACCCACCTGGGCAGGAATATTATTTATCCAGACTTTTTCAGCTTTTATAAATGTATCTGGCTCAGCCACCTTAAAAGACAGAACAGCATAAGTTCCACTCATCAGAGCACTTGTTGCTGTGGTAACTACGTCAATATCACCTAATTCAATGGTTTTTCCATTGCGAACCTGCTCACAAACTTCATTGGCCGTTAAAACTACCACTTCTCCTTGATCTATTTTTTTCTGAATTTCAGAAAAAGTTTTTGATATAGTTAATCTTGCCATTTTTATAATAACCCAATTTTATTTAAAAGAATCATATCTGCCTGATCAAGTTGACTGTTTTGCAGCTTCTTTTTGTTCCTTTTCCAGTTTTTTCTTTTCTCTTGCCTCTTCTTTTTTGCGTTTCTTCTCTTCGGCTGCTTCGGCTGCCCTTGCAAATACATCATATCCTAAAATTGATTGCGCAATGTATTCAGACATATCTTTCATGACAATATTAGAGTTCAATACACTGATACCCACCTGAAGTCCCTGGAAACAAAACGGGCAGCAGGATACCAGTTCTTCTGCTCCGGTTTCTTCTGCTTCTTTTATCCGCTTTTGAGCCATACGACCCTGGATATCTGGAAAACCAGCCTTTAAACCTCCCCCTGCACCGCAACATCTTGAATACTCCCTGTTTCTGGGCATTTCTATAAGTTTTAACCCTGGGATAGCGTCCATAATCATCCTGGGGGCATCAAATCCACCAGTTGCCCTTCCAAGATGGCAGGGATCGTGATAGGTAACGGTTTTATTAACAGGATAAGGAAATTTTAAATCACCGGATTTTAGCAACCTTGCCAAATATTCCACAGTATGAAGAACTTCAAAATTTAATTTTTCAATTTTTGGATAATCCTGCATAATGGTTTTAAAACATCCGGAGCAGGAGCTGATTAATGTCTCAATACCAAGATTATTAAACTGCTCAATATTTTCCCTGAATAATCGTTTATATTCAGGATCTCCCATTCTCAACAGTACACTGCCGCAGCATTTTTCATCCTTGCCAAGGACACCATAATCTATGTCCAAGGCTTCGAGAATATTTATAGTATTAATGGCAACTGTTTTTACATTGACATCATAGGAAGCTGTGCACCCGAAAAAAACAAGAACCTTACCTTTTGTTTTTTTTATCTGTTTTGGTTCTCTGGCAATCAGCATATCCTTTTTTGCACGACGGGACCACTTGGTACGACCCGCTCTTGGCTGCTGCCAGGGGTTATCAAAAGTCATCACACTTTTCCTTAAAGCCTTTTGAGGCTCAAGGGGACCATAATCTGCCCGTACTATTATCCGCCTGAGTTCTTCCCATAAATTAACAGTGTCTATGTGAGCCGGGCAAACAACTTCACACTGTCCACAGGTTGAACATTCATAAAGGTTAAATACAAATTCATCCACCTGCTCTTTGGAGACTTCTTTATAACCGCATATTTTACCAATAACCTTTTTTAATGATTCTCCAACCTTCTCACTTTTCATAATCCCGGCAAGAAATCCATTCTGTGATCTTGCAAGCCTTAAAAAATCCATTATTTTTCTACGCGGGATGAGATCTTCTCTGGAATCCTGATCATATACAGGGCACCATGAAAGGCATTCTCCGCAACGGGTGCAGGCATCAAGTTCTATTAAACGCTTTATATCAAGCTTATGTATGGGTATCTGTTTTACTGCTTCTTCAGGGACAGTTTCGGAATCTAAAGATGCTTTACTCCCTTCTTTATGCTCTGTTTCCTTAATTTGGAAGTCTGATATATTGCTATCTTTTTTGATCATTTTATATACCTTTTAATAATATTCTTGCGTTAAACCCGCTTCTCATTTTTGACTCCATCTACTGCTTCTATAAAATAGGTCAGGGGTGTATTAAAAATATGTCTCATTTTCCCAAAAGGAAGATAGGCAATAAACAGAGCAGCCACTATACCATGGGCATACCACATAAATGGATAAATAGATGCCCACTCAAAAGGGAAAACAGAAAACAGCCTGGATATCATATACCCCACAAAGGAACACCATGCCATATCAGAAGGTATTCCAGTGACAAGGATTCTTGCCCCTTCAAGAAAAAATCCCAGTGACACAAGGCTGCCAATAATCACAAGTGCAATATTATCCTGATATTGGGAGACCACATAATCGGGCTTAACAACAAATCGTTTAACAACAGCCCATACAATGCCAAGAAGAATAAAAAGACCTAATAAATCATTGGCAAAGGCAGTAAACCCATGGTTTTTATCCACAAGCGCTGTCATCCAACTGCTTTCCGGATTAAAATAGAATCCAATAGCTGTAAAAAGGCTTAACATAAGACGAAATAAAATAGCAGTAAAAATCAAAGAATGCATGGACCAGCGAGAAATACTCTCTTGCAGAATTCTTCTTTGTAAGAGTATATCCAGAACAAAGATTTTAATCATTGAAAAGAGTTGTTTTGAAAAAAGTGTTTTCCAGATTGATTCTGAACTTAAACTGATCTTTTTATGAAGGGATTTTTCTTCTCCTTGAACGCTTCCTTTAAACCAGAACAAAACCATAAAAATAATTCCAGTAATAAAAATTATACCGGCAACACCAAAAACAGGGTGCCCTAGGGATATTGGTGAATTATGACATATAATACATATAAAACTTTTGGATGGAAGTACAGCAGCAGGAGCACCCACCAGATTTTTTTTAAAATGACATTTTTCACATGTCTGTTTATTAGATGTATCTGCTGTAATATGCTCGGAAAGGCTTATGGGAACTGAATCATAATCAGTATGGGCAAGTTTCACCCGATTATCTTTAGGATCAAGGCATACAAATTTTGATTTGAAATGGCAAGCCTGGCAGGAAACCCTTAAATGGGGAGAATGGGCAGTACCTTCACCGTGGGGTTGATGGCATTCTATACAGGTGGCTCCTGTTTTTGTTTTATGGGGGGAAGCTGCAATGTCAGTATGGCAACTTATACATGCAATATAACGATGAACAGGTTGATTTTTATTAAATGTTTCCAAAGTGATTTGAAGGCTGATATCATCGGGCTTAACTATTTTTTTAATATCATTTTTTTTATGGCAGTCGTGGCAAAAAGAGCGGGAAGCCATGATACCCTCATTGGTATTAGTATTTGGCATTCTGTGACAGTCAATACAGACACGTGATTCCACACCAGGCTCTTCAATATCTATCTCACTCTTTAAATCATTATGATCTTTGGCAGCAACAGCCAGTGGATAGTTTAAAGCTGTTATGAAAATAAGCCAGGCACCACAGGTCAGGAGACAAAATATTATTTTAAAATTCATAAGACAGTTTCCCATTGAAATTTTTATTTTCCCATTGTTGTTATTCATCAAGTTAGATCTTTTAATCAAATAGTTTTATCTTTGATCCTTTGCTTACGCCTCCACTCCCCGGGGTGATCTTCCATAAATCTAATTTTTGAAATCTCTCCTGTAAAAATAGTTTTTTCTAAAGGAAAAATATCTGGAACAAGGTGAGTATCTGACATATGGATAATGCCAATATACATAACTGCCAATACAGCTTCATGGAAATGAAAATGCCCTGCTATATTAATATAATAACCAGGGAATAAACCTGTGAAAAACTCAGGGAAGCACAACATAAGACCGGTGATTCCCATACTTTGCATACCAAGCATGACTGCCCAGTAATCCAGTTTTTGAAGATAGGTGAATCGGTCAAATAGTGGAGGAGTACCCTTTTTAAATACATATCTCAAATTCTGATACAGATCCTTAAAATCTTTTTTCCCTGGAACAATGGAATCCTGCCCAAATAATTTCTGATTCAGCACAATTTTATAATAAAAAAGCCAGAAAACGTGTATCACTATCCCAATATAAAGGAGTGTAGCGCAGAATCTATGCAGCCATCCTGCAGCCCCTGCCCCTCCGATTAATAAGATAACAAATCTTGTACATTCAAATTCACTGAAATGGAGGAGAAAACCTGTAATAGCAAGCAGAGTAAAATTAAAAATAATAATAATATGTAAAATCCTGTGCAGGACATGAAACCTTTGATAGTTTGCAGGCTGATCATTAGTTGACTGATTGGCTGCCTGGAGTTTTTGATCTATTTCCATTACTTATGCCTCCTCAATTTTTCCTGAAATTTTCTTAACATTAAAAGTCCTGTGTGCATGTAAAAGAAAACCAAAAAGACCAAAACAAAAACCAAAGAAATAGCACTCAGTATATGAACTGTTTTAAGATCAGCTTGTTTTGCCTCACTTTTCTGATCAAGATTTTTGGTGCTGTCATGAATAATGATATTAGCAAATTCAGGTGTTGCATCAAAATGACAGCGCTGGCAGGCTTTTAATGCAATGTCTTTATTTTTAAGGGAGTGCGTAGTGTGCGCGCCATGACAATCAGTACAAAAGGCAGCTTTTTCATATTCGAGATTTACAGCAGCTTTGCCGTGGTAACTTGCAAGGTAACTATTTTTTTGTTCAAAATGGCATTTGCCACAACTTTGTGTCATTAATCTTCCTGTTTGCGTACGGGATAAATGAGATTTTGAATAGTGGGAAGAATGACAATCACCACAAGATGGTGCAAATCCTGTCTTTGAGACTTCTCCTTCATTGATTTCCTTAATAAGAGCCTTTGCATGCTCACCTTTAATAAAACGTTCATAAGCACTTTTATGGCATTGCTGACAAACCTGATAATTAAAACCTCTTTTAGTTTGAATTTTAAGAAAATCACTGGCTGTTTGATCTGGGTGTATCTTTCCATTGTCCATCATTGATCCATGGCATTGTTCACATTTGAGTGTACCATGGGCTGCTCCTGCATATTTCTGCATATCCACAAACCAGGCAGATGATGCCAGATCAGCATTTGCCAGAACATTGGAAGTCAATGCCATTGACATACAAATGCAGCATGCTGTCAGAAAAACACAGATCCATCTATTCTTCACTCTGTTTTCTTTTTTCCAATTTTGTTTTTGCACATTCATCTCCTGTGGTCATTTTTGATGTGGTTGTTAATAGCATTATTCTATCATATTCTATCTCTGTCTGCCATTTGAAGCAGTAGCAAAATAGAGTTCAAAAAATGAAATAGACAAAATATGCAGCAAATCAAAAATTATGGTGGCTGTTTTGAGGCTGTTCTGTTTTTTATCAATCTGTTGTTTAATACTGCGCAGCTCAATTGTGATCTGGGTAGCAGTTTTTATGATTATATCATCAAGTCCAGGTCTAAGGAGAAGCGCTCCGCTTTTTTCCAGCGCTCTTTGCCGTTTCCACATAGATTCAAGATAGACTCGTATCTTTTGAGGTTGATAAATTTTTTGCCCGATAAGCCACTGGATTGATAAAAACTCAAGGCTGCCAGCCACAATTCTGGAATTGCTCAATTCCCGCCTGATAGATAAAAGCAGTTTTTTAGCATCTTTTCCCATTAGTTTTTCTTTTCTGGCAGGATTTATCTTTCTGTTCTTTAACTTAACAGGATCACAAGCCCTATCAGTTTCTTTTAGCACAGCATCAATAATAAAATTATTTGCCTGCTTGAATTTAGGATGTTCAAGATGGGGACCTAAAAGGTAAAAACATCCTTTTTTAAAAGGAACTCTTACCACTGCCCCATTACCCAAAAGAGTTTTTTTGGCAATCTTGCGACTTGTAAAAAAGGAAGTTTTCAAAGTAAAATCCTGATATTGAGCTAACACCCAGGATGGATCATGGGTTTTCATGCCTGGACCCCCAAAAAGAGGGGCATTAAATTCTAACCTTTTATGTTTATCAAAAAAAGAGGTGGTTCTTAAAACCATTGCGTCTCTTACCGGATGGAAAACAAAATCATAACCATAAGCTGCACAGGATTGGCATGTCTGGGTTTCATCGCCAGGAAAGAGTTTGCTCAAATTTGTAATTTTAACATCTACAAAATTAAATAGATCAAGTGGCTTCTGGGATGATTTCATGGGAAGATATGCCCCTGCACATGAACCTATATAAACACCGCCTTTTTCAACAAATGATTTGATATTCTGCCCGCCCTTTTTCCCAAGACTTTGGGCAACAGCAAAGGTATCTCCTCCAGAGATAACCAATACATCAAGGTCTCTGATTTCATTGCTCTGGACAGATAACTCATCAAAAAAAACCAGGTTATTAAAGCCAGCCTTTTCAAAAAGATCCACAAACCAGAGCCAGGAATGAGAAGTCCCCGACCCTGCATATATTCCTATCTTTCCAGGTTTCATTTTTTATCCGATTTTTATCCGAGAAGATCATCAACAACAGCATCCAGGATATCCTGAGTCAATTCAAGATCTGTCCCGATACTTGCAAGTTCCAGCATATTTTTTTCAGTAAGTTCAGGGCACATGAGTGCAAACATGGGCTGTATTCCGAAAATCATGGACACAGCCTGTCTTCTTTCCCACCAGGCTATTATTTCGTCATCACCTGAAATATCAAAAGTATTAAAAATCGGATATGCAGGGCACCAGGGGCTGAAAAGCCCTTTTCCTGGGATAGCAATTTCACCCTCTAAAGAATCAAAAGAGTCTTTTATCTCTTCCAGAGTTGTTTTCCCACTCAGGTTTGCAACAGCAAGGGGGTTAATTCCATATTTTGCACATGCTTTTAAGGCAAATCCAGCATCCTTTGCTGAAAGACCAAGTTCTTTAAATCCACACAGGGCATAGATATCAGATACAAGGATGCCTGGCTCCTCCTGCTTTGTCTCTTCAAGCAATGCAGGGTCTTCATCTAAAAAGATAAAGGTGTTACTTGCATAGGGTGTAAAATAATCTGCGCTGTGTCTATGGATAACAGGTTCTATCCATTCACTTATATCTTCTTTTCCAAGAGCAGCAAGCATTGGTGCCACTCCTTTTTTCTCAAGAAAGCTATTTGCTTTGACTTCTTTGAGTATTTCAAGGGAACGTTCAACAAAATCTTCAGGTTCTGCAATCTCGATCAAACCCATTCCCCTGAAAGCAAACCCTTTTAAATTTTTAGTTCCGAATAATTTGCCAAACCCAAATCCATCAGGACTGCTCCACTGATTAAAACAAACCTGGGCATAATCAGACCCGTTTTCGCCGGCAGGACCTATCATCATTGTCTGCAAAAGATCATCACCCACAAAATTCCTTAGCACTGCTGTGGATTCCCACACATCTTTCCCCCAGATATCAGATGCATCTGATATATCAGCTACACCATCATGGATCCATAAGTAGACTGGAGACTGGGATTTACCTTTGACTACAATGTAGTCAAACCCTGAATACTTAATCTCCACTCCTGTTTTATAAATAACAGGACAATGGCACACTTTATCAGTTACAGGGCTCTTTGCTGTTATCTGGCTTGCCGCAGATGCTGTATAGGTTGTACCGGTGAGCAATCCTGTTCCTATAATTATAGGATCATCATCTTCATATTTGTCATATAAATATTTTGTAATTCCTATACCGCCGATTTTTTCTTCAACAAGAACTTCATCCAATTCATCTTCTTCAACTTCAGCAGCTGTCAGATCAACAACAAGAATTTTTTCGGTTGATAAATATTCCATATGTCTTTCTCCTTTATTCCAAAATAATTGCATCAACCGGGCAAAATGCAACACACATGGGCCCGTAGTCATCCATATCTTCACAAAGGTCACACCCTTCTCTGAGAAGCATGGGTTTTGCTGAAGCATCAGCCTCTTTGTCAGGATCAGCCTCTTCACCAATTTTATTGATTTCCAGTCCTTCGGGACGTGCCACAACCAATACATCCTCTTCTTTAAGCATAACCCCAAAATAATCTTTTTTTTCCTTAGCCCTATAGGCAACAATACATGCAGAAAGAAAAGCAAAACCATCATCTCTGTGATAGCTGCAAACCATTTCACAAGCCATGCAATTGGTACATTTTAAGGCATTAATTTTGATACCCATATTATATCTCCTGTCTTAATTAATCTTATAAAATTTTAAAATAATATGACTATTTTTTTAATATGTCTTCTTAGTAATCAATAACAAAATAGATGTCAACAATAAAAATATTTAAATATCTGCTCTTTTAATATTTAAAATATTACTTGACATCAATAAATTAATATGTAATCGAAGGATATAAATATTAAACTATTAATTATTATGGAAAATATAAAATCGTGGTTTTTGAATTTGAAACTGTAAAAGTCAACAGAATATCTCAGAATATTGCTGAGCAAATTAGAGGAGCTATATTGGCAGGGGAACTGAAAATTGGAGAACAGCTCCCACCTGAAAAAGATTTTGCCAAACATTTTGGAGTGAGCAAATCATCCTTGAGAGAAGCATATCGAGCATTGGAGGCTTATGGACTTCTTGAAATACGTCAAGGCATGTCTGGGGGTGCTTTTATTAAGAAAGTTGATTTTGCCACGGTGAAAGATAGCCTTGTTAACTACTTTTTTTTTCAGAATCCAGGTCTTAAAAATTATACACAGATCAGAACCTGTATCGAACCGCAAGTTGTTAAGATATGTGCCACAAAAATAACCAGGGAAGATATTGAATTCCTTGAAAATAATATTTTAGACATGGAGAGAGAGGTTGATGGTAAGCGGTTTATAAGCAACCTTGATATTGCTTTTCATAGAAAGCTTGTGGACATTACAGAAAACACAATTATCAGTCTTGTCGTGGAAAGCATTCAGACTGCTTTAATCAATATCAAACAGATAGTGCATACAGATGAACAGTTTTTAAAAATGGTCTGTGAAGGTCACAGAAAAATTGTTAAAGCATTAAAAGAGAAAAATCCTGAAAAAGCCAGTAAAGCCATGCTGGAACATATTAATGAAGTGGAAGCAGGAATGCTTGCAAGCAAAGATGGATCAATGATCATTACTGAAAAAGGGCTGTTAAAAAAAAATGGCAGGGCTTAAACACCATTATCCTATAAATGTACTAGCAAAATACCATTAGAGATTCAATTTTGTGCAATTAACGAGATCTTATGAAATATGGCAGATTGAACAGATTATAGATTATAGATGCAAAAATAATTAGCAGGAGGAATTGAATGGCTGATATCTCAAAAGAATCAAATGTTGATTCTAAAATCACAAAAAAATTGTGTGACATTGTAGGTGAAAAAAATGCAACTGATATGAAGCACATCCGTTATGCCTACTCCTATGATTTATCCTTTGTGAAGCCTAAATTGCCGGATTATGTTGTAATGCCCACAAGCGTTGAACAGGTCCAGGCAATAATGAAATTTGCCAATCAGGAAAAAATCTCAGTCACACCATTTACTGCAGGTACCAATATCGGTGGTCTGTGTATTCCTGAAAATGGTGGTATTCTGCTTGATATGAAAAGGATGAACCAGATTATACGTATTGATGAAGAATCCCACTATGCCATTATTGAACCAGGAGTCTCCCATGCCAAATTTGCCAGCGCACTTGCAAAATATAATCTAAGATGGAGCTGGCCTGTGGGTCCGCCTTCAGCCTCTACCTCCTCCTGTGCCATCAGCCATGGAATCGGGGGTTTAAGCGCCAGGTACGGTTTGAATAGTGAGGAAATAACCAGCATGGAAGTGGTTCTGCCCACAGGTGAACTTGTGAGAGTAGGTTCCTGTGCAATTCAGGAAGATGCATGGCACAGTTGTCTTCCTTTGCCAAGGATGGATGGCCTTTTTACAGGATGGCTCGGTACCACCGGGGTTATAACAAAACTTGGTCTGCGCGTGCATCCTATGCCTCCTATCCTTAAAGTCTTTACAGCATCCACAGAAAAAATTGCTCACATGGCATCCTATCTTAGAACCCTTGGCAATTATGAAATATGTGATGACTTAACTGGAGTTTCCTGGTGGCTATCACAGGTGCCAATCCCATATCCATACAAACCAAAACCAAATGATGCACCTGAATGGGTCTCTTTTGCCACAACCTTTTCCTGGACCCAAAAAGAGAAAGAAGCAAGAGAAGAAATCTGGAAAATGGTGGTAGATGAAGAGACAAAAAAGGGTTCTTCCTTAAAAGAGACAGACTATCCTGAAGAGGCCTTGAGAGCAAGAACACAACTTCCCAGCCAGATTGTGGGATCAACAAAAAATTATACAAAACAAGCAGGAGCAGGGATTTCATGGCCTGGAACCTTTACACCTGTAAATAAGTGGGAACCGGTTTATGAAGAGTGGAAAAAAATTCTTATTGCAAGAAACCTCTCTCCTTCAGTCAGAGTAACAAATTATAGAGGTGTTCACTATGGTATGCTCAGAGCCATGATACCCTTTCCAAAAAAAGATCCTGCATCTATTGAGAATGCAAG
>CAZMEX010000075.1:0-13488 GCA_964565415.1 uncultured Desulfobacterales bacterium
CTATTGTTATGCCACGCTCACGTTCCTCAGGGGCTTTGTCAATCTCATCAAAAGGCACAAATGTTCCACCGCCTTTAAGGGCTGCATGCTTTGTTATAGCTGCTGTAAGAGTGGTTTTGCCATGATCAATATGACCGATCGTTCCTATGTTCACATGCGGTTTATTCCGCTCAAATTTTTCCTTTGCCATGCTTAAGCTCCTCCCTTAAGGATTTTTTTTTAAGGATATAATTATATTATTTTACCATTTAAAATGAGCAAATGCTTTATTTGCTTCTGCCATATTATGAGTATCTTCTCTTTTCTTTACGGCTCCACCACGTTCATTAAACGCATCAAGAAGTTCTGCTGAAAGTTTGTTTGCCATGCCTTTTTCGCTCCGGCTTTTACTGAATTTTACAAGCCATCTAAAGGCTAATGCCTGTTGTCTGGAAGATTTGATTTCTGTTGGTACCTGATATGTTGATCCACCAACTCTTCTTGATTTAACCTCAACAGCAGGACGAATATTATTAATGGCTTTTTCAAAAATTTTTAAAGCTGATTCTCCGCCTTTTTCTTCTGCTATCAGTAAGGCATCATTCACAACTTTTTCTGCCACACTCTTTTTTCCATCCCTCATAACATATTTCATGAATTTCAGAAGAGTACGCTCTTTTTCCGTAGCGTCTTTTGTTAAGAAACTTTTAACTATCTTTTTGCCTGCCATATATTCACCAAATCCTAATATTTAATTTTTCTGAACAGTATAACTATTTTGGACGTTTTGCCCCATATTTAGATCTGCCTTGCCTTCTGTCATCAACTCCAAGAGTATCAAGGGAACCCCTGACTATATGGTAACGAACACCTGGAAGGTCTTTTACCCTGCCACCCCTGACAAGTACAACAGAATGCTCCTGTAAATTGTGCCCTGCTCCGGGAATATATGCAGTAATGACCATTCCAGTTGTTAATCTAACCCTGGCAACTTTCCTCAGTGCAGAATTAGGTTTTTTCGGAGTTGAGGTATATACCTTTGTACACACTCCACGTTTTTGAGGTCCACCCTTAAGGGCAGGCCTGGCATCCTTTTTTACAGCTTTCTTTCTTCCCTGTTTAACCAACTGATTAATGGTCGGCATAATCTTAATTTCTCTCCTTCTATATTAACTCAAACTAACCCTTTGCATAATAAAAGGGTATTATTACTCTTATACAATTAAAAAGTCAAGAGTTTTTTGATTTTTACAGCTCATGTGTTGACTCAATCTGGACTTCCACATCCCCATAACCTTTAAACCCTGTACCAGCTGGTATAAGACGTCCCATCACAACATTTTCTTTTAAACCCTGCAACTTGTCATATTTTCCCTGTATGCTTGCAATGGTTAATACCTTAGTGGTCTCCTGGAATGAAGCTGCCGATAGAAAACTCTCTGTTGACAGTGACGCTTTTGTTATGCCTAGAATCAGCGGTTCACCCTTTGCTGGCTCCCCACCATTTTTAACAACTTCTCTGTTTACAGTTTCAAATTTCAGTTTATCCACCTGTTCATCTGGAATAAAATGAGTATCACCTACATTTAGTATTTTGACCCGGCGGGTCATTTGTCTAATCACAACTTCAATATGTTTGTCGTTAATTCTAACGCCCTGTAACCTGTAAACCTCCTGCACTTCATCAACTAAATACTTGGCAAGCTCAATATCACCCTTGATATTGAGTATATCCTGTGGATTAGCAGAACCCGGGACAAGCTGATCTCCAGGTTTCACATAATCATTTTCATATACAATGATATGTTGTCCCTTAGGAATCAAGTACTCTTTTTTCTCTCCAACATCCGTAGGAGTTACAATTACTTTCTGCCTTCCTTTGGAACCTTTTTCTATTGACACAGTACCCTCAATTTCTGTTAATACTGTTGGTTCTTTTGGTTTTCTGACTTCAAAAAGTTCGGCAACCCGTGGTAAACCACCGGTAATATCTTTTGTTTTTGTTGTGGCACGGGGAAGTTTTGCAATAACATCACCTGCCATAACCTCATCTTCCTCTTCAATAGTTAAAATAGCATTAACAGGAAGATAGTATTTTGCCTGCATTGATGTCCCCGGCAGCTTAACTGCTTTACCATCCTTATCTTTGATAACAATACCAGGTCTCACTTCACTGCTTTTTCCTTCAACAATAGTATGGCTTACCTTACCTGTAACCTGGTCAATCTGTTCCTGCACAGTGTTTCCAATTTCAATATCAACAAATTTTACTTTACCGGATACTTCAGTGATGATTGGGGTTGTAAAGGGATCCCAGCTTGCTATTACATCCCCGGGTTCCACAATCTCGCCCACAGTTTTATGAAGGGTTGCTCCATAGATAATCTCTTCTCTTGCTCTCTCTCTGCCATCTTCGCTTTGAATGAGAATACCACCACCTTTTCTATTCATTACAATCTGCACATTATCAGCAGTTGTAACAATATGCATACCCTCTTCAAATTTTAATAATCCACCAACCCTTGCTCTGATTTCAGCAACTTCAACCTTTCTGCTTGCAGTACCGCCAATATGAAAAGTACGCATGGTCAACTGAGTACCGGGCTCTCCAATTGATTGGGCAGCTACAATTCCAATGGCCTGTCCGATTTCCACCTTTTTACCATGTGCAAGGTCTCTTCCGTAACATCTTGCACACACACCATGTTTTGCATTACATGTAAGGACTGAACGAATTTTCACTGAGGTAACACCTGCTTTTACAACTTCCTTCACTATATCTTCATCTATCTCAATACCTTTTTTAACAATCAGAGAGTTGGTGTAAGGATCCCTGATATCTTCCTGGGTTTCTCTTCCAAGGATTCTCTCCCCAAGGCTTTGAATTACTTCTCCACCTTCATATAAAGCCTCAACCTCAATGCCCATCAAAGTTCCACAATCATCCTCAGAAATTGTACAGTCCTGACCAACATCGGCAAGTCTTCTGGTAAGATATCCTGAATTTGCTGTTTTCAATGCTGTATCAGCAAGACCTTTTCTTGCACCATGTGTTGAAATAAAATATTGAAGTACAGAAAGCCCTTCTCTAAAACATGCAGTAATCGGGGTTTCAATGATCTCGCCGGATGGTTTTGCCATAAGTCCACGCATACCAGCAAGCTGACGCATCTGATCCTTATTACCTCTGGCACCAGAGTCAGCCATCACAAAAATAGCATTGAGTTCCTCCTGATCTTTTCCATCACCATCTCGTACAGGGGGGTTCTTCATCACTTCCATCATGGAATTTGCAATCTCATCAGTACTCTGTGCCCAGATATCTACAACCTTATTATATTTTTCACCCTGGGTTATTAAACCTTCAGAATACTGTTTTTTTATTTCATTGACACTATCTTCAGACTTTTTAATAATAGTCCATTTTTCATCGGGAATAATCATATCATCAATACTGATGGAAAGACCACCTAGCGTTGAGTGTTTATATCCCAGATCTTTTAATCTGTCACAAAGGATTACTGTCTCTTTTAAACCGATATTTCTATAAGCATAATCAATCAATTCAACAACAGCAGATTTGTCCATTAATTTATTTATCAGTCTAAAGGGAATTGTTGTTTCTCTCTCCTTTACCTGAAAAATGTAATATTTACCATCAATATGTATTGTGTCGGTAAATTGACCCTTTTTAAGACCAAACAATTGTTCAACTGCAATTTGTGAAACCTGGAAATGATTCTTAAACTCTTTTCTTGTGAGAAGTCCTGTATCTCCCTTATTCTTCTTACTCTCTTCACAGGAGTATTTTTTTATGGCTTTTTGAAATGTTGATCCTTTTCTTAAATCAGCAAGGGCATTTTCACTCTCCTCCCTTGAATCGGTTTTTAACCTTACAAGGGAAAGCAGAGTATCCCCTGGTATAGTTCCCCAAAGTATTATTCTCCCTGTGGTTGTTTCATATAATTCATCTTCCACTCGAACTTTGATTTTTGAATGGAGCTCAATCTCTTTTGCATCAAAAGCGACCCTGACCTCTTCGGGACCTGCAAAACTTGATCCCTCACCCCTTTTATTTCGCATACCCCGGGTCATATAATAAATACCCAAAACTATATCCTGGGTTGGTACAATGATGGGTTCGCCATTTGCCGGAGACAAAATATTATTTGTGGAAAGCATCATTATTCTGGCTTCCAGAACTCCCTCCAGAGATAGGGGAACATGCACTGCCATCTGATCACCGTCAAAGTCAGCATTAAATGCTGTACAAACCAATGGGTGCAATTGAATTGCTTTGCCTTCTATCAATATAGGTTCAAACGCCTGGATTCCAAGCCTATGAAGCGTTGGTGCTCTGTTCAGCATAACAGGATACTCTTTAACTACATCTTCAAGGGCATCCCACACTTCAATCTCCTCCATTTCAACCATCTTCTTGGCACTTTTTACAGTTGAAACAAGACCTTTCTTTTCCAAATAGCTATATATAAAAGGTTTAAACAGCTCTAAAGCCATTTTTTTAGGGATACCACACTGGTGCAGTCTTAACTCAGATCCAACCGTAATTACTGTTCTTCCTGAATAATCAACACGTTTACCAAGCAAATTCTGACGGAATCTTCCCTGTTTTCCCTTTAATGTATCACTTAGGGATTTAAGAGGTCTTTTATTGGTTCCAGTAACAACCCTTCCATGCCTGCCATTATCAAAAAGGACATCAACAGCTTCCTGGAGCATTCTTTTCTCATTTCTAACGATGATATCAGGCGCCTGCAAGTCAACTAATCTTTTTAACCTGTTATTACGATTAATCACTCTTCTGTAAAGGTCATTTAAATCTGAAGTGGCAAACCTACCGCCCTCAAGTGGCACCAGAGGTCGTAGGTCTGGCGGTAGTATCGGGATTGCTGTAAAGATCATTCTTGAAGGTTCAATGCCTGATCTTAAAAAGGAGTCAATAACAATGAGACGTTTTGCAAGTTTTTGCTGTTTAGCAACAGACTTGGTATTCTTCATGTCTTCTTTTATCTGATCATAGGTTTCTTCAAGATTTATCTCTTCTAATAACTTGAGGATTGCTTCTGCGCCAATACCTACTTCAAATTCATCTCCAAACTCTTCCATTGCTTCATAATACTCTTCATCGGAGAGAAGCTGTAATCTTTTAAATCCAGTGTCTTTGGGATCAATTACAATGTATGAATCAAAATAAAGCACTTTCTCAAGGGTCTTTAGTGTAAGATCTAAAGTATTACCAATTTTTGAAGGCAAACTTTTTAAAAACCAAATATGCGAGACAGGGCATGCAAGCTCAATGTGTGCCATTCTTTCCCGGCGTACTTTGGACTGAATAACTTCAACACCGCATTTTTCACATACTACTCCCCTGTGTTTCATGCGCTTATACTTGCCGCAATTGCACTCAAAATCTCTTGTGGGACCAAATATTTTTGCACAGAACAGACCATCTCTTTCCGGTTTAAAAGTTCTGTAATTTATAGTTTCCGGCTTCTTAATCTCGCCATAGGACCATTCCCTTACCTGATCAGAAGATGCAAGCTTTATCTGTACTCCTTCATAAATCTTCGGATCCTTTGGTTTTGCAAAGAAATCATATACAGTTTCCAATATATTCTCCTTATTTTTTACCTTCAACAAGATTTATATCCAGACCCAAACTCTGAAGTTCTTTTATCAGAACTCTGAAAGCTTCGGGTAATCCAGGTTCAAGAACACTTTGCCCTTTAACAATTTTCTCATACATACGTGTTCTTCCAATCATATCATCGGACTTAACTGTTAAAAATTCCTGCAATGCATGGGCTGCACCATATGCTTCCATTGCCCACACTTCCATCTCTCCAAGACGTTGACCACCAAACTGAGCTTTTCCTCCCAGGGGTTGCTGGGTGACAAGGGAATATGGACCAATTGAACGGGCATGCAGTTTATCATCTACAAGATGATGAAGCTTGAGCATGTACATTATTCCGACAGTCACCTCTTTATCAAACGGCTCCCCTGTTCTTCCATCATAAAGAACTGCCTGACCTGATCTGTTTATGCCTGCATATTCAAGTAAATCTTTAATCTCATCTTCCGTTGCACCATCAAAAACCGGTGTTGCCATATGAACACCATTTCTGTATTGCGCTGCAAAATTCATAAAAGAAGCTTCATCCATTGAATCAATTTTTTTAATAAAATCTTTATCTTCTTTGTCTTGCTTAGGTTTTGATGCAGACATTGTAAATATTTTCTTTATACGCTTTTTTAACTCTTGAGTCTGCATATCTTCCATCAAAGTTTCAATCTGATTTCCCAATCCCTGTGCTGCACGACCAAGATGAATTTCAAGAATCTGTCCAACATTCATACGGGATGGTACACCCAATGGATTTAATACCATATCAACGGATTTTCCATCTTCAAAATAGGGCAGATCTTCAATGGGTAATACACGGGAAACAACGCCCTTATTTCCATGCCGCCCTGCCATTTTATCACCAACAGAAAGAACTCTTTTCATTGCAACATCAATTTTAATGAGTTTTAACACGCCTGGAGAAAGATCATCGCCTTTTTCAAATCTGCTTATTTGACTATTAAAATGATCTCTTGCCTTTTCTACCTGTTTCTGGGCGTTCTCAAGTATTGCCAGTGCATTATCAGTAATTGCCGGATCGTCAACTGCCAAGTCAGATAAATTAGTAATACTAATATTTGCAAAAAGTTCTTTTGTGATTTTTTCTCCTGCCTTTGCTAAAACCAGGCTTCCTTTTTTCAAATCTTCAGCTAATTTACAACCATTTAAAACTTCTACCATCTCACCTTTTGCGATCTCATTAATAACAGCTATCTCATCATCACGATTTTTTTCAAGGCGATCTATCTCTTCATCTTCAATCATCCTTGTTCTATCATCTTTTTCCACACCACGTCTTGAAAAAACTTTTGCATCAATCACCTTCCCCTGAATTCCAGGAGGTACGCGCAGGGACGTATCTTTTACATCGCCTGCCTTTTCACCAAATATAGCTCGCAAAAGCTTTTCTTCAGGCGAGAGTTGAGTCTCTCCCTTGGGTGTAACCTTTCCAACAAGGATATCACCGGATGATACTTCAGCACCTAATCGAATTATTCCACTCTCATCTAAATCTTTGAGAGCCTCTTCTCCAACATTTGGTATGTCCCTTGTAATTTCCTCTTTGCCAAGTTTTGTATCCCGTGAAACAACTTCAAATTCTTCTATGTGTACCGATGTATAAACACCCTCTCTAACAAGGCGTTCACTTACAAGAATTGAGTCCTCATAATTATAACCATCCCATGGCATAAAAGCTACAGTGACATTTTTCCCCAGAGCAAGTTCACCCATTTCCGTTGCAGGTCCATCGGCAATTACCTGACCCTTTTTTACAAACTCCCCCTTTTCAACAATTGGTCGATGATTAAAACAGGTGTTTTGATTGGATCGTACAAACTTTCGGCAATTATACACAGAGACAGCTTTGGTAAAAGTGTCTGTATTTTCAGCCCTGCCCAAATTTCTTACAACTATTCTTTTTGCATCTACAATCTCTACAACACCATCAAATTCAGCAACAATAGTTACACCAGAATCCCTTGCCACAACGCCTTCAATACCAGTTCCCACCAATGGAGCTTCGCTTTTTATCAAAGGAACAGCCTGGCGCTGCATATTAGAGCCCATTAATGCCCTGTTTGCATCATCATTTTCCAGAAACGGAATCAATGAGGCTGAGACACTAACTAACTGGTTGGGCGAGACATCCATAAATTTAACGTCGGCATTGTCAACCATCTCAAACTCTCCACCCACCCTTGATGAAACCAGAGGGTTTACAAACTCATTTGCCTTGCTCAACGGTGCATTTGCCTGGGCAATTGGATGGTCTTTTTCCTCAAAGGCTGACAGCTGTTTTATCTCATTTGTGACTTTACCATTTTCTGCCAATCTAAAAGGGGTTTCTAAAAATCCAAACTCATTCACTCTTGCGTAGGTACATAGTGAGACAATTAAGCCGATGTTTGGTCCTTCCGGAGTTTCAATGGGACAAATTCTACCATAATGTGAAGGGTGAACATCCCTTACTTCAAAACCGGCTCTCTCCCTTGTCAGACCACCTGGACCAAGGGCACTGAGCCTGCGTTTATGCGTTGTCTCAGACAAAGGGTTGGTCTGATCCATAAACTGGGATAACTGACTGGTACCGAAAAACTCCCGTACTACTGCTGATACAGGCTTTGGATTAATTAAATCATGGGGCATCATGGCATCTACTTCCTGCATGCTCATTTTTTCCTTTATTGCCCTTTCCATCCTGACAAGACCGATTCTGTAATGATTCTCTAGAAGCTCACCAACAGCTCTAACACGTCGGTTTCCAAGATGATCAATATCATCAACCTGTCCCTGGGTATCTTTCAGCTTAACCATGGTTGCAGCAGTAACCAGGATGTCCTCCTTACGCAGTGTTCTCACATTGATTTTAGTGTCTAAATCAAGTCTTTCATTCATCTTTAATCTTCCAACCTTTGAAAGATCGTAATAGGTGTGCTTAAAGAAAAGATGGTCAATGAAATCCTGTGCAACTTCAACAGTTGCAGGATTTCCAGGTCTCATTCTTTTATAGATATCAATCAGTGCCTCTTCTCTGGTTTCCACTTTATCAACAGCAAGGGTTTTTCTCATGGTATCAGAAGAGTTGGAATCCACATGCAAGACATGAAATTTGCGCATATTTAACTCATCGAGTTTTTCAAGCTTTTCCTCATCAATAAGTTGACCTGCTGAAAATATTGTTTCATCATTGGTATCATCAATAATTGCCTGGGCAAATCCTTTTCCAATCAGGTCTTCACGACTTATTGGTATCTGTTTTAACCCTTCTGAATCCAACTGTTTTAATGCCCGTTTTGTAAAAATTCTTCCTTTTTTTACTACCACCTCACCGGTTTTGGGGGATTTAATGTCAAAATTTGTTCTTTGACGTTTTAATCTTGCTGGAACAAACTCTTTAAAATAAGAGTTTGCTTTTTTTATGATTTCTTCTTTAAAATAAAAATACTCCAGAATATCTTCGTTTGTATAACCAAAAGCTTTGAACAGAGACGAAACAGGAAATTTTCTTCTTCTATCAATTCTAATATATATGATATCTTTTGTGTCAATTTCCATATCTATCCAGGAGCCACGCACTGGAATTATCCGTGCACTGTATATTATCTTCCCGCTGGCATAGCTTTTGCCTTGGTCGTGATTAAAAAACACACCGGAAGATCTGTGCAACTGACTTACCACAACCCTTTCAGTGCCATTAATTATAAATGTACCCTGCCTGGTCATCAAAGGGATGGTGCCAAAGTATATCTCCTGCTCTTTTATATCACGAATTGTAGATACATTAGTGTCCTCATCTTTATCAAAAACAACCAGTCTCACTTTGATATTAATGGGAATTTCAAAACTCATTCCACGGCTGATGCACTCAAGCTCTGAATGTTTTACCTCTCCAAATGAATAGGAGACATATTCCAACGAGGATGTCTCAGTGAAATCCTTAATGGGAAAAACAGATTTATATACTGCGTGAAGCCCTCTATCACTCCTCTCTTCTGGAGCAGTGCTCTTTTGAAGAAAGCCTTCATATGATTCCCTTTGCATCCCGATTAAATCAGGGATATCAATGATTCTGCTTTTGCTTCCAAATTCTTTTCTCATCCGTTTGTTTATCAAAAGGCTGCCGGTCATAGCATCTCCATTCATGATTTTTTAAAACAGTAAAAGCGGAGACATGAACCAAATTTCATACCTCCGCATTAAAAGCATTACAAAATATACTTAAAAATTAAAAACTATTTTACTGAAACTTGTGCTCCTGCACCTTCCAGCTGCTCTTTAATTTTTTCTGCTTCTGCTTTATCAATACCTTCTTTTACAGCAACAGGTGCTTCTTCCACCATTGCTTTTGCTTCTTTAAGACCAAGTCCTGTGATTGATCTTACTTCTTTAATTACATTGATTTTTTTATCGCCAAAAGTCTCAAGCACTACATTGAACTCAGTCTGTTCTTCTTCAGCTACAGCAGGTGCACCAGCAGCAGCGACAGCAACAGGAGCTGCCGCAGATACTCCAAATTTTTCTTCCAACTCCTTTACGAGCTCAGAAAGTTCCAGCACACTCATGCCAGCAATATATTCAATCACATCTTCTTTTTTAATATCAGCCATTTCTCTCTCCTAATATATTATATCTAATTTTGTTTTCAATCAATAATGTTCTTATAATTACGCAGCTTCTTTTTGATCTTTAATTGCACTCAATACATTGACCAAAGATCCTGGTATCTGGTTAAGTACTCTAACAAAAGATGTAGGCACCTGGTTAATTGTACATACAAATTGACCAAGTAACTCTTCTTTAGATGGCAGTTTAGACAATTGTTTAATTGCCTCTGCATCAACCAACGCACCATTAAATGCACCAGCTTTAATTTCCAATTTTTCATTATCCTTGGCAAAATTTATTAAAATTTTTGCCGGAGCCACTGGATCATCACTTGATGTCACAATAGCATTCGGACCTGAAAAAAAATCATTTAGCAATGCTGAATCTGTCTTCTCTGATGCTCTTTTGAGAATTGTATTCTTAACAACCTCCATTTTAACATCATTTTCGCGCAATTTAGCTCTTAAACGATTAATATTTTCAACATCAATCCCTTTATAATCTACAAGTATTGATATCTCTGCATCAGAAAGCTGTTTGTGCAGTCTTTTGACCAGTTCCTTTTTCTGGGAAATATTTAACAATTTTTTTACACCTCCTCCCTTTTATGCTTTTTCTACTAATAGAGGTGCCAACTATACCAAAACATACTCTATCTCGGCAGGCCGGCATCACCGATTAAACACTTACATCACATGCAAATGCACCTACTGTCTTTGACAGACAATTTATTTTTACTACTCTATATCAAGGTTGGATCTATTTTAAAACCCGGTCCCATTGTAGTTGAGACACTTATTCCTTCAATATATTTTCCTTTTGCTGATGCTGGTCTGAGTGCTTTGATTGTTTCTAAAAATGAGTTAACATTTTCCAGCAGCTTATCCGTACCAAAAGATACTTTACCAACAGGCACATGAACTATTCCAGCTTTTTCAACTCTGAATTCAATTTTTCCAGCTTTTAATTCATTAATAGCCCGTTCAAGCTCAAAAGTTACTGTCCCTGTCTTGGCGTTGGGCATAAGACCTCTTGGTCCAAGTACTCTTCCAAGCTTTCCAACTGTACCCATCATATCAGGTGTAGCAACTGCTTTGTCAAAACCAAACCAGCCATCTTTAATTTTGGCGAGTATTTCGTCATCACAGATAAAGTCTGCACCTGCATCCAAGGCCTCTTTTTCTTTCTCACCCTTTGCAAAAACAAGTACTTTGATCTCTTTTCCTAGACCATTGGGTAAAATAACAGTTCCCCGCACCATTTGATCAGAATGTCTTGGATCTACTCCAAGATTAACAGCAACATCAACAGTTTCATCAAATTTTACATAACTTGATTGAACTGAAAGCTCTAAAGCTTCCCGGGGATCATAATCATTTCTCCTGTCGATTTTTTCTAAAGCCTTTTTATATTGTTTGCTCCGCTTTGGCATTTTCTTAAACTCTCTAATTGGTTATTTCGATTATACTACTTCTATTCCCATACTTCTTGCAGTCCCTGCAATAATTTTTACAGCTGAATCAATACCAGAAGCATTCAAGTCCACCATTTTCTTTTCAGCAATTTCCACAAGTTGATCTCTGGTCACCTTCCCAACTTTTTCCTTATTTGGTTCTCCTGAACCCTTTTTGATTTTGGCAGCCTGTATAAGCAATCTTGATGCTGGAGGTGTTTTTGTTATAAAACTAAATGATCTGTCCTGATATACAGTGATTACAACTGGTATAATCTGACCCACATCATTTGTGGTTTTTGCATTGAAAGCTTTACAAAAATCCATAATATTCACACCATGCTGACCAAGGGCAGGTCCTATTGGTGGAGAAGGGTTTGCTTTACCTGCTTCAACCTGCAATTTTATCTGCACCATCTCTTTTTTTGCCATTTCATTAACTCCTGAAACTAAAAATTAAAATACATATTTAAAAATTTTATTTTTTCACTATTCAGCTACATCTTGGAAACCTGGATAAAATTCAACTCCACAGGAGTTGCTCTGCCAAAAATACTGACAAGAACCTTAACTTTTCCCTTATCTGGAGAAACCTCTTCAATGGTTCCATTAAAATTTGCAAATGGTCCATCCACAACAGTCACTTCATCTCCAATTTCAAAAGAGTATTTTGGATTTGGTGTATCTTTTCCCTGTTCCATCTTTTTAAAAATTTGACTTAGCTCATGCTTATTTATTGGAGCAGGTTTATTTTTCCCGCCTAAAAAGCCTGTAACCTTGGGAACAGAATTTACAATGTGCCATGTTTCATTATCCAGTTCCATATTAACAAGGATATAGCCTGGATAAAATTTTCTGGATGATTCCTTTTTTTTCCCCTTGACCAGCTCAACAACATTTTCAGTGGGAATAAGTATTTCACCAAATTTTTCCGGGAATCTAAAACTTGCTATCTGTTCTTCCAAAGCAGTCTTTACTTTCTGCTCAAATCCGGAATATACATGAACAACATACCATTTGTGAGACATTCTCTCTTCCTCTTTTTTATGCAAGGATCGCCTGGATGAGTTTTGAAAACCCAAAATCAAACAAACCTAAAAAAATCGAAACAACAGCAACTAAAACAATAACAACCAATGTAGTTCCCAGGGTTTGTTTTCGAGTCGGCCAGGTTACCTTTTTCAACTCTGACTGCACTTCCTGTAAATAATCAATCCCCTGCGTAAATATATTGCTTTTCCCTGTTTGTTCTGAGGTTGAACTTTTTACTGAATTATCTTTTTTTGAACTGGAAACAACTTTATTAGCTCCTGTCAAGGGTGCTTTATTATCTCTCTTATCCCCAGAAGAATCTAATGAAGCATCTCTTTTTTTTCGTTTGCTCTTTTCTTTTGAAGAATGCTTTTTTTGTAATCGTGCCATACTTTTTCCAATTTAAAAATTATTAAATTCAAACAGTCTTAAAATGGCAGGCCAGGAGGGATTCGAACCCACAACTGCCGGATTTGGAGTCCGGAGCTCTGCCAATTAGAGCTACTGACCTGCATGCATCATAAGTTATCTCACCTTAGACTCTTTGTGTAACACATGTTTACCACAAAACTTACAATATTTATTAAACTCCAGTTTATCAGGAGTCGTACGTTTGTTCTTAGTTGTTGTATAATTTCTTCTCTTACATTCTGTGCATGCAAGAGAGATAATAATTGCTTCATTTTTCTTTGCCACAGTAAGCTCCTTATAGCTTTACTCGATTATCTCGCCTATAACACCAGCACCAACAGTACGTCCACCTTCTCTT
>CAZMEX010000076.1:0-13040 GCA_964565415.1 uncultured Desulfobacterales bacterium
GGTTTATCAAAAAATGTTGTGTAAAATCTGTTGGCTTCCTCTTCCATGTTAAAGCCGAATAATTCAGGATGGAGAGTATTAGCAATATACATCAGTCCTAATATCCATCTGGGGCTGCCAAAATCCCAAAGTGGGAAATGATCATATATTTGATGATTTTTCACAGCATTGACCATAAGATCATGTTTAATACAATATTCAGTAAAATCAGAAGCAGGACAGGATAAAAAACCTGAAATAAATATTATATCTGGGTCTAGCTCCATGAACTCTTCTTTTGATATGGTGATGCCGGGTTTGCCTTTTTTTGTGATTTGTTTGTTCAGGCATGTACCACCGGCTGCCTCCACAAGATTAGTCTCAAATCTTTCAGCATTCAAGGCAAATAAGGGGTATCCCATGGCATAATAGACTGTAGGGGGTTCAGCATTTTCAGCTTTTGATTTGATTGATGTAAATCTTTTGTTGATATACTCTTTTAGAAGATCACCTTTTTCAGTCTGGCATGTTTTGATTGCCATACGATCAATAATCTTTCCATAAGCTTCAGGAAGTTGAACAGTGTCATGGAACTCCTTGAGATAATCAGTTTCAATTAGATCAAACCATAATTCAGACACCTTTACAGGGTCATTGGCACCAATGCAGACCATGATTGAATGCAGCATTTCAAAGGCACGGGTGGTTCTGTATCCACCAAAAA
The DNA here is from genome assembly GCA_964565415.1 of uncultured Desulfobacterales bacterium. Lineage (GTDB taxonomy): Bacteria > Desulfobacterota > Desulfobacteria > Desulfobacterales > Desulfobacteraceae > JAIOSM01. The sequence continues at coordinate 704 of CAZMEX010000076.1, forward strand.
AACCATGCTCATCATAACGATTTGCAGTATAGCTGCCGTTGATGTCTGGCTGTTTACCGCATTCACAAACAGCATTGGGCATTGCTGCGATAATCCTTGCACCCATTGGTCCGAAAAACTCCCTTGTGATGACAACCTCTCCACAATCCGGACAATATGTATTGAGCATATCAGTACCTGGTGAGTTAAATAGGTAAACATGGGTTAATTGCTCTTTTAATTTTTTACACAGGGCTTCAGCTTCTTTTATGGTTGGTTCATGGGCAATGTCTGCTTCTCCAAATGGTATAAACCGCATGACCTGAAAAGGCATGGTTTTTGACAGGGAGGTTACAAAATCAGCAATCAGATTGATCTCATGTTCAAAGCCTTTCATGTAGATGGCTGCAACTTCGACATGTATGCCTGCTTCAAAGAGTCGCTTTAAATTTCTTAATACTGGCAACGAAGAGGGAACTCCACATGATTTATAAGGTGTGTCTGAAAAACCTTTCATACCGATATTGACAAAATCAGTATATGGGATAAGCTGCTCCAACGCTTGTGCTGTAAAATATCCATTGGTTGAAAATCCCACCATCAACCCATTTGCCTTTGCCAACCTTGCAAGGCTCATAAATGTAAAAAAAGAGGCTGAAGGATCATTAATACAAAAAATAATCCCTCTGCAACCTTTTTTAACAGCCCTTTGAATTACTTTTTCAGGGAGAAAACTTTTTAATGTTGAAAAAATTGTCTCAGTACCGGTCGCAAGGATTTCTGAAATACAGCCATTACATGCAAAATTACATCCAATGGTTGAAACCTGCAAAAATTTATGGTTAGGATAAAAATGCAAAGTGGGCAAAGTCTCTATGGATATGGGGAATAAAGTGGAATAGCTGTTGGGGTAGCGTTCTTCAACAATTCCATTTTTATTGATATACATTCTGCACTTGCCGAATTTTCCCTTGTCTATATTACAAGCTAGCTCACATATTTCACATTTCATAGCAATTATTCCTTTATAATATGAATCCAAAACCCTTTATCCCCATGGGTGATGTCATATTTTTGAATTTTTGATTGTTCCATGGCATTTTTAATTCTCCCAATGTTTTCAGGATTTAACTTGCCTTTGCTTTTGTTTGAAAACCCACTGTTCTCTTTTGCCATCTCTTCAAAGATATTTCTTTTCAACTCACCACTGCCAAACCCGCCGCCGATATAGGTTGTTCCACCGGGTTTCATAACTCTTATTATCTCATTAAAAGCTTTAACAAGATCATCCCAGAAAAAGATAGAGCCCCGGCTTATCAACAGATCTGCAAAATTATCTTCAAAGGGTATGTCTTCAACACTTCCCATTACGGGGGTTATACTATTTTCCAGATTCTGCTCCTGTATATTTTTCCTAGCTATTTCAAAGCTGTATTTTGATGCATCCATGGCATATATTTGTAACTTTGTAATTTTTGCAAGGGCAATGCAAAGAGCTGCTGGGCCACTTCCAATGTCAATACAATTACCGGTTTCAAGCTTTGACTTCTCTTTGATTTGATTTGCAATCATAGGATAGAGTGGTGCAAAAACCGTTTTTGAAATTTTATCCATGCTTTCTGCTGCCTTTAAATCCTCTTTATCATCTTTATATGGATTGCCATCATTCATGATATTCTCCTTTATTCAAATTGTTCTGTTAATTCACAGATGCATTCTTTTTTTACACACGGCATGCAAAATTTATAAACTTTATCCTCTTCTGGATCATTCACAGATAAAATTTTAACACCAATACCATAGGTTTTTTTTAAATTCTTTTCTGTCATAATTTCGTGGGTTTCTCCCACTTCTGACAACGTTTTACCATTCATCAAAGCAACTCTGTCAGCACACATTAAAGCATGATTAGGAAAATGAGATGTCATAACAATAGTTAAACCATGTTGTGTAAGTTTGCGAATCATTCCAAGAACCAGGGCCTGGTTTTTAAAATCAAGGAATGATGTTGGTTCATCCAGCAATATCACCTCAGGTTCCTGGGTCAGAGTCCTTGCTATCAGAACAAGCTGTCTTTCACCTCCACTTATCTCAGTATAGGGTTTATCCTTAAGTTCAAAAACTCCCATTGTCTTAAGACTATTCAAAGTAATTGTTCTGTCCTCTCCTGACGGAGATTCAAACATACCAAGGTGTGGAGCTCTCCCCATGAGAACAACATCAAAAACCGAATATGGGAATGGTGTGGTATGCTCCTGAAAAACAACACCTATTTTTTTTGCAATGCTTGTTATCTGCATTGTCTCTATTTTTTGTCCGTTTAACAGAATGCTTCCCTTTTCAAGGTGCATATCTCCATGCATACAGTTTAACAAAGTTGTTTTCCCGCAGCCATTGGCACCTAAAAGACATAATAATTCGCCCTTGAAAATATCAATATTCAAGCTGTGCCAAACCATTTGCTGACCATATACAAAAGATGCATCAGATATTTCAATGACTTTTTCCATTAAAACCAGCCTCCTTTTGAACCTCTTAACAAATATGCAAAGAACGGTGCACCAATAATGGCAGTTAATATGCCCAGGGGAATTTCCGATGCAGTCATTGCCCTTGCAAAATTATCAATAATAAGCAGATAACAGGCACCAGCAATAGTGGTAACCAGAAGCAATATCCTGTGATCCGGACCCACCCAGAGCCTGCAGATATGGGGAATAACAAGACCCACCCAGCCTATAATACCGCAAACAGAGACTGCTGCTGCTGAAATCATTGTAGTGCAGATAATTATGATTGCTTTTAAAGCTTCAACTTTTGTGCCCATTGCTCTGGCTTCCTTCTCTCCCATGGACATAACATTTATACGCCATCTCACGAGTAAAAGACCTGTAATGCCGATAATAATAGGAGGGCAAGTCATGAAAAGGTCTTCCAATCTCACTCCGCCAAAACTCCCCATGATCCAGAAAACAATGGTAGGCAATTTCTCTTCAGGGTCAGCCACAAATTTGATTAAAGATATAAGAGCCATAAAAAATGAAGAGACTACCACCCCTGAAAGCACAAGCATAAGCAGGGGAGTTGTTTTATAAACCCTGCTGATACAATATGTTATAATAACTGCCATGGTTCCAAAAAAAAATGATGACATCTGAATCATGATTGTATTACTGTCTTTTAAAATTGCCAAAGCAGCACCAAAACCTGCCCCGGAAGATACTCCCAGAAGATACGGGCTTACAAGTGGATTATTGAACATGCCCTGGAATGCTGCACCGCTTATGGAAAGCCCTGCCCCCACCATCATTGCCATGATCGCTCTTGGAAGCCGGATACGGAAAACGACAATCTCCACTGCATCTGACCATGTTTTTTCCATGGGAAAAAAGAAGAATATCTTTGAGCCAAGTACTTTTAACAAAGTTATAGGATCAATGGATAAACGTCCGACAAATAGAGATAAAAAAAATATCAGCAAAGGCATAATTGTCAAAATAATTATTTTTGCCCGGCTCATGTGCTCTATCCTCTTTTCTTATAATTTGCATCCCAGCCCCTGAGAGCATGCTGAGCATCTTCTAAAGAGAGATCGTAACCATAAAACTCCTTAAAATAAAATCTTATCTCTTTTACCATATCAATATCAGCAAACTTTGCAGGGACAATCTGTTTGGCTAACCATAAAAGATAGACAGGTCTGCTGCTGCCCTTATCGAGAAAAAAAACTCCCGAAGGGATTCTGTACACTCTATTGCTTTTAACTGCATTTAAGACAGCCCATCCAGAATCTTTATAAATATTTTTAATCACTTTACCGGGATCTCTTCCATGGTTATCAATGATTATAACATCAGGGTTCCATTTGATTATCTGTTCAAGGTTTACTTCAGGAAACTTTGCCCCGTGAATATCTTTTGATACACAGATTCCACCGCACAGATTTATTGCAAAGGTTAAAGTGCTGCCAGCCCATGTAGCAAGGGGATTAGTTCCCCAGCTATTGCCTATATATACTCTGGAACGTTCCTTTGCAGGAATACCTGCGGTACGTGACCTGATAAAAGTCACTTTTTCATCATAATATCTGCACCATTTTTCTGCTTTTTTCAAAGCCTTGCCACCTAAAAGATTGGCAAGGGAGGTGATGGTATTTTTCTCGCTTTTAATGGCTTCCTCCAGGCTCTTTGTTCTCCTGTGTGGCTGATAAGTATAGACCGGGATTAAAGCCTCTTGAAATTTTGCAATTGCATTTGGCACATCGTAATAGATAACAACATCAGGAGCAATTTTAATAAACTCTTCTATATTAATATGTGCTTTTGGGTTGATATTTGAGAGACGGCTTGAATAATTAACCAAGTCAGGATTAGTCAGGTTGGCAAGCGGATATGCTGTTCTGTGATCTTTTCTTATTTCACCTATCTGATCCTTACCACCCAACATAAAAACCACTTCATAGCTCGAACCTGGCATGCATGCAATTTTTTTTACCTTTAATGGCACTTTTAATTTCCTGCCATAGTTATCAATGACAATCCTGGTTCTGCCATCGCTGGCAATGGCTAAAGCCTCAAATAAACAAAAATTTATTGCTAATGGGACAATCGTTAAATAGAGTAAACTCCTTACTATTTGTTTCATCTGCTATCCCTTCTGTTTTGCTTCTTTGAATAATAGAACAATATATAAACCTAAAACCAAAATCATCAGTGCATAAATTATAAAAAAGAAGGTATTTAAAATATTGTTTGTAACTATGAGTTTAACTCCGATTTTTTCATTTTCATTAATGATAAAGTCAGTTAAAGTTATCTGGAGAGCCTTATATCTCAAGGGCGAAAGCATTATCACTTTTTTTGTTTTGAGCAGTTGTGATTCAGTAATATATTTTGAATCCTTAAAAAGAGATATATTTACAAAATTATGCTTCCGATTAAGATTTTTTCTTGTCATCAGAGCGCGCTGCTCACTCTTATCTGCCTTTAAAATAGTGACATCATCTTTGAATACGATTTTTGACACTTCAATTCTATATTGATTCTTAAAAATAAAATTCTCATTGGGAAAAAGAATAATATTACTCTCTTTAGAACCAATGAGCATAGTTAAGCCATGGCAGGCAAGAACAATAATAAAGAGACAATGAAGAATAAAAAAAAGCCACTTTTGTAATGTTCTTGTTTTTATAGCAATATTAATCTGTTTTGTAAGGCTGCAAAATAGTGCATTAATAAAAAGCAATGCTGCACTGCAGCAGATCAGGATAAACCACACTACTAAAACTGGTGTTTCTTGCCAGGTATTGCTCACCCACCTGAAAATATGAATTTCATTTATCATCTTAAAACATGGTTTATACAATTGACTTAGATAAATTCCAGTTCCCAGCAAAAGAATCATAAAGATAAGATTATAAAATGCAAATTTTATGGAACTTAATTTTTGAATCATAAAAATTTCCTTTTAATGGAAAAAAATCATCCAGAGTATGAAGCAGGCTGGCAGTGATCCGATTATTGTTCTAAACAACTTATTATTTTCCAAAACAGAGGGCATATGACATGCAAGCATGACCAGTAGAAACACAATGGAAGCCTTAAAAAAACCATGGCTCCATAACCATGACTCTCCAAACCAGTTCAGACACCATATTGACCCTGCCCACTCACTTACAAGATAGATAAATATCCCGCCCAGCTGATAAAGCCTTGCTGATTTTGAACAGGAGATATACAGAGCCATGGCATGGACAAAAAAGGCTGCTGCCAGGAGTCTCAAATTAAAAAACAGCATGACCCAGATATTGTCATACATATAGTAGTCGTCATTGAGAACAATTGGTTTTCCCATCTGAAAAGCAAGAATAAGCAGAATAATAATTGGAAAGACCAATGGAATAACCTTACCTCTGGATATTTTTTTCAGCAGAGCCAAAACAAATACAATGTAAAAACTTGCTTCAAATGCCCCAAAAAGTGGCAGCCTTTCTGCAATGAGAAGAATATGTATCAAACCTGCAAAGCAAACAAGTACTCCAAGGATACTAAAAACCTCTGCAATACGGACTTTTTTTAATAAAATAAAAATCAGTTCACCTGAAAACAGCAGAAACATAGCCTGATAAGCAGCCCATGGCAGCACCTGTATCATTTTAACAATCCTTTATTATGTAACTTGGAAGAAAAAACTTCTTTGTTGTATTAATAAAAATTTCACTGGCATCTGTGTCATAGAGTTTTGAGATATTTTCCTGGTTCATAACTGATTGAGCACCCCCCTGCACCATTATTTTACCATTTTTAATCATGATTACATTGTCGGCAAAAACAGCTGCCATGTTTGGATCATGCATGGAAGCTATAATGTTTAAGCCTTTTGATTCACAAAGCTTTTTAATGGATGAAAGTAAGTGATACTGATTATTAAAATCAAGATGGTTGGTGGGCTCATCAAGCAGCATAATTTTTGTTGTCTGGGCAAGGGCTCTTGCAAGAAGGGTGATCTGACGTTCCCCGCCTGATATTCGATTGAAATTCTTATTGGCAAGATGCTCAATATTCAGCTCTTTTAGAGCGTTAATACCAATCTCATAATCATTTTCACCAGGGCTTTCGGCAATTTTTAAAAATGGAGCACGACCCATTATAATTACATCAATCACTTTATAGGGAAATATGTCCAGGTGCTCCTGGGGCACAAGAGAAATCTGCCTTGCAATATCACTTCTGGAAAAAGAGGTAATGTCTCTGCCATGGAGTAAAATCTGCCCTGAAGCAGGAGTTAAAATTTTATTAAGGCAATGGATCAACGTTGTCTTCCCTGAGCCGTTCCTGCCCAGAATTGCACAAAACGACCCCTGCTGAGTCTTAAACGAGATATCATTTAAAACCTTATGTCCATTATAAGAAAAACAGAGAGCGCAGCACTCAAGTATCATATCCATCCTGTTCCCCTGTTTTTATACATAAGATACCCAAAAATTGGAGCGCCTGTCAGTGCTGTGATTATACCCACAGGTATTTCAGCAGAAGAGATACTTCTTGCAACAGAGTCTGCAGTTAAGAGAAAAATTCCGCCCATAAGGGCTGTGACCGGGATCATTCTCTCATGCTTAGGACCCACAAGTGTTCTTGCCATGTGGGGGATAATCAGACCAATCCAGGAAATCTGCCCGCAGGTTGCCACAGATGCTGCCACCATAAATGAACTTGCTGTAATTAAAATCGCCCTGAAAAATGAGGGGTTCATACCCAAAGATTTTGCCTGTATATCACCAAGGGAGAGAATATTGAGACGGAATCGCAGTGCAAGGAACAAAGCAATTCCAATAATGGCGAAAAATCCCATTACCAGCACATTGTCCCAGGTTACACGGCTTAAGCTTCCCATGACCCAGAAAATGATGCTTGGCAAAGCCTCATAGGGATCTGAAAAATATTTCAATATCATGAGCAGAGCATTAAAAAACGAAAGCACTACCATGCCTGCAAGTACCAGAACAATCACAGGTTTTATTGAGATTACCTTTGCAAGTCCAACACTCATGGAAACAGCTAGAATGCCAAACATAAAAGAGATTACATGAACCAGTGCAAAGGATTGAAAAGGGAGAACAAGACCCAAAGCTGCTCCAAAAGTGCATCCTGCTGAAACACCAAGTATATCAGGAGAAACCAGAGGATTTCTAAACAAAGCCTGGTACACAGCACCTGACACAGCAAGACTTGAACCTGCTAAAATTGCCATTATGCATCGGGGCAGCCGTATCCAGAAAAAGACCAGCTCTTTGGATAAGAGCTCTCCATTTGATTTTAACCCGTAATAATAGTTTAAAACCATAGTGGCAATGTCAGAAAAACTGATGCCTACCCTGCCTGATATACAAGCTAAAACAAATAGAACAAGTAAGCAGACAAAGAGCAGACAGATAAATCCTTTGAATGTAAAAAGAGTTTTCAATTTATTTTAATACACCATGCCATCAATTTTACCGCCCATCCGAGTCAATGTTTTACCAAATAATTTAAAATGAAATTCATCTGCTTTTTTTGCAAAGTCGATGCCTGAAAATCTTTCAGGATAGACTTTACAGGCAAGCCAGAGACTTGCAAGCAGAGACATTGGTGAAGGGAAATCCCAAGGGGCAAGGGTTGATGGACATTGGTAAACATCTTTTTGTGATACAGCAGTAATCCTTCTAAGTGCTTTATTATCAAGCCTTTTGATCTCGCTTTGTTTCATATGTTGAGAAAACACCATAATATCAGGATTCCATTTTATTAATTGTTCAGGAGAAATATCCTGAAAATAACCACTTAGATCATGGGATACGTTTCTAATCCCGGCTTTATTGAAGATTTCATCCTGAAGCATATCTTTGGTTGTGGTGCTGAAAAGACCCCTTGAGGATGCAAAATATCCAGATTTCTTTTCCGCAGTTGATAACCTGGTAAGTCGCTTTTCTAAAAGGTTTGTCACTGCATCCATCTGATGAACTATTGATTCTGCTTTTTCAGATTCCCCTGCTGCATTGGCAATAAGCAATATGGATTTTTTGATACTGTCAAATGTTTCAGGGAGAATAACTATTGAAGGAATTCCTGTTGAATGAAGCCGTTCTGCCAGAACAAGACCATCTTTTTGTGAGTAGAGAATAACAAGATCAGGTTTTAAAGATACCAGGGTTTCAAAGTTGATCCCCATTGATTTTGATCCAATTGCTGTAACATCAACAATATCAGGGAAAACCGCCAGGGACAATTTATCTCTTTTTGATGAGCTGTCAACCCCGACAAGCTTATGGTGCAACCCTAAAGAGAGTATACAGAGAGTCGATGGTTTAAATGTAGTTACAATTTTATTTACAGCACCCTTGATTATAACTTTGCGACCTGCCATATCTGTAATTGTTCGCAGGTTTATTTCCCTGGCAGATAATATTGTGGGAATGAGCAATACTGATATTACTATCAAACCAATAAAGTGATGAAAAAAGCATTGTTTTCTCTTTATATTATATTTCATATTTATCTTTCTTTTTTTTTTAAGTTTCATCTTTAAATAAGTTCAAAAACAATATTTATGCTGAGAGTTGCTGGAGTTTTAAAAAGAAATACAGGTGGTCGAGGAAATGGCGATGCTTTTTTTATTGCCTCTATTGCCGCAGTATCCAGACTTTTATCCCTTGAACTTTTTATAACTTTCAACTCTGATATGGTCCCATTACCTGAGAGCACAAATTGAATCTTTACTTTTCCCTCAATATGCCTTGACTTTGCAAAATCAGGATACTCTTTAAAACTGTGGACCCTGAGATTTAACATCTCAAAGTACTCTTTTATGCTTGTGAACTGAATCACTGGATTTTCAAGTTTAAGAGCTGGTACTGCATAGCCTGAAACATCCACATTGTCCGGCAGGCTTGGCATATCAATCTGTTCATATGTTTGATCTTCAGCATTAAGGGTATTAATCTTGATTTGAGGGATAACCATCTTTTGCATTTTTATATTTTTTGTGTCAGGAACCTCTGGAATTTTTTTTCGTACTCTGGGTTTTGGAATAACTCGAAAGTTTGGCTTGGATATCTGATGCATGGTCAGTTCAATATAGGAGATAGCACGACTCTCATATATTCTGGCAATATGTAAAAACAGAAAGATATGTACACCAAAAGATATTAAAAAAAATCCCCGGAGCAGCCAGTTAGGTCTGCTATTCACTATTTCCATGGCTCTTTGACTATAACCCTTTTTCAGTAGCCAGGCACAAACGTGATGCTCCGGCAGCCTTGGCAATATCCATGACCCTGACTGCTTTGTTCAAAATTACAGTTTTATCGGCTTTTACCACAACTAGTCTGTCTGTATCGTGATTGATCATCTTCTTGATTTTTGTGTAGAGTTTATCAATGGGTATCTCTTTATTTGCAATATAGGTTGTGCCGTGTTTATCAACAAAGACAGTTATCTCCTGCTTAACCTGGGGAGCTGAGGCTTTTGCATTGGGAAGTTTGATTTTTATCCCCTCTTCCACGATGAAATTGGTGGTAAGCATAAAATATATCAATAAAAGAAAAACAATATCAATTAATGATGTCAAGGGTGATTGTATCTGATAGCGATTTTTTCTGGGTTTGAATACCAGCATATCACATCACCTTTCTGGAAATAGACTTTAAAAAAAGAATTGATCCATTCTGGAGCCTTGCCTCATACTTATCTACCTTTGCAACAAGATAACTGTGGGCTGCCATTGTGGGCAATGCCACAGCAAGCCCTAAAGCTGTCGTGAGCATTGCCTCCCATATACCTCCTGCCAGAACAGCGGCATTTACCTTACCACCCATCTGCTGAATCACCATAAAAGCTTTTATCATACCGATGATTGTCCCCAGAAGACCAAGCAAGGGAGCAATATTACCAATGGTGGCAAGGGCTTGAATATAAGAAGATAAATCCCTGACTTCTGATTCTGTTGCATTGACTATAACAGACTCAAGAACATGATTTTCAAGATGTTTTGCATCAATTGCCTTGTAAAGAACCCTTCCCATGGGAGAGTTGCTCTCCTTTGAAACCTCAAGTGCCTGCCTGACATTATCTTTTTTGAGTAATTCTGTTACTCTTTCTTCAATATCCCTGCCTCTGTTTTTGTTAATTGCATACCTGATAACTCTTTCAAAAAAAATCGCAAGTACCAGTACAGAACAAAACAATATGGGAATAACCAGTATCCCGCCTTTTAATAAAATGTCCAGCATTTATCTCTCCGTAATTATAATTTTATATCAGAGTTGTGTTGACAAGGGGCTTATTATCAGCTGCTCTGTTGTAATGTTCCTGCATATGGATAAATCAACTATCAGTTTTAGCAATTACATTTGCATCAACAAAATCAGGCATACCGTCAAAATCAAGGTCTCTCTTTCTTTTCACAACTGTCTTAGTTTCATCATACTCTTCCCACAGGTCCACCCTGCCATCCAGGTTGGTATCCTCCTTGACAACCTTTAAGATCCCGTTGTCATATAAATACCAGATATCAATCATACCATCCCTGTTTTTATCTTCCTCAGCCCGCATTGGGACTTCTTTATCATCATAAAACCAGGTGATCACAATCTTTCCCTTTTTCATCTCTTCAAGTTTTTCAATACTTCCTCTCTTGTGATAGTACTCAATACAATCTATTACACCGTCGGAATTATCATCCAGCTCTTTTTGTTTTAAAATAGTATTTAAATAAAATGATCTTACATCTACATTCTTATCAGCATTAATATCCTGCAAAAGTACCATGGACCAGTCCGGGTTGTTATATATTTGAGCGGTTTCAAAATATCCATCTGCATCTTTGTCAAATTCTATTTTATGCAGCTTACCAAGTTTAAAATAACTGACACGGTCAATTTGCCCATCTCTATCTGAATCTTCTCTGATTTTTAAAAGCCGCCCTGCTTCATCAAAAGAAGCAAAGTAATCAAACCTGCCATCAAAATCACTGTCTTTTTCACGACTCTTCAAAAGGCCATTGGAAAATTTCATTACCATGTCAAATTTATCATCAAAATTGGTATCTTTTTTCTGCTCTGTGGGCACACCCTTTGTAAATAGAGTCAGGGTATCAATTTTTCCATCTCTGTTCTTGTCTTGCTTTTGTTCCACAGGCATCTGGTTTGCAAAAACAGTCCAGACATTTACTTTGCCATCATGATCTGTATCTTTTGTAGAGGAGATCAGCACACTGTTTTTATAATAATAATGGGTATCAAATTGTTGATCGTTGACTGTATCCTTTTTAATTAACTTGATATGTTCATTTTTATCAAACAATGAAACCTGAATTACATTACCTTGTGGGTTCAACCTTTTCTGACAGATTCTTTTTTGATCTTTAATATAATCAATACTATCTGTTTTCCTGTCATTGTCCGTATCTCTGTTAATCCTATAAAGCTTGCCATCTTTATATAACTGAACTCTTTCAGGATAATTGTCATGATCTTTATCTATCTCTACTTGTAAAATGGTCCCAGCATCATCATAAATAAACAGTTGATCAATGCTGCCATCTTTATCAATGTCTTTTTTAATCCGTTTTTCAGCCAGCCCGCTTCCAAAAAACAAGAAACAGAAAAAGCAGATTGCAAAAAAAAGAGTAATTATTTTAAATTTATTAAAATTTTTCATTGTTTTCCAATAGCTATATTATAGTTACATATTAAATTTATATATGATTATTAGTCATTTTTGTCAAGCATATAGGAAATAATTTATAGATACCAACTCTAAATTACTATTTCTAACCATTTCCAGAGACAGTATTCCTCTATTTTTTCCTATTCTTTACAAAA
>CAZMEX010000077.1:0-13028 GCA_964565415.1 uncultured Desulfobacterales bacterium
TAAGGAGTTTTGGAATAATTTACGTTCGGTTATCAGGTATACTATTTTTTACAACCACATAATCGCGCTTGTTTGAGACTATCGGTATAAAAAATTAAATTTTTTTAATGAATCGCGTTCACCGAGAATTGCTGAGGTCTTTATGTATCACTTTTGTTTAACAGCAATCTATAGTATAGTGATAAACTATATTGGACATTTTTTAAAAGGGAGGTTAAAAAGCATTGTGAATATTTTATCTTTCTTAAAATTCAGGAAAAAATCGTTATCTCTTTTTCTCTTTGTGATTATTTTTTTATTTTGTTTTACCAATACTGGATTATCCTTTAAAGACAGATTTACCAATCATATTGGCATGGAGTTTATTCTTGTCCAGCCTGGTACATTTATGATGGGCAGCCCTGAAGACGAGCTCCATCGTGATAAAAATGAAGTTTTGCATAAAGTAACCATACCCAATGCCTTTTATCTCACGGCAACAGAGGTGACGGTTAAACAATGGCGGGCAGTTATGGGGCGAAAATGGTTTGCAAAAAAAACAGGAGGGAACAATTTTCCTGTAACAAAGGTCTCTTTTTATGAGGCTGAAAGATTCATTAGAAAATTCAATGGGCAGAAAAGAGGTGTTTACAGACTACCAACTGAAGCAGAATGGGAATATGCATGCCGGGCAGGAACTGCAACTGCTTATTGCTGGGGCGAAAAAATCGATTGCTCCAAGGCAATGTATCAAAATAACAGCAAAAAATGTGGGGATTGCATACTCTACTATAAATCTCTGGGGCTATCTGCCAATCAGGCAGCCCCGGTTAAAAGCTTTCAACCCAATGCCTGGGGTTTTTATGACATGCATGGCAATGTGTGGGAATGGTGTTCTGATTATTACAGTGAATATAAAGACGATATTGGAAAAGGTAACTATGATATCATAAATGCTGGAACCAGAGTCAAACGGGGAGGGAGCTGGTATAAATATGGTTTTTATCTCAGGAGTGCCAACAGAGCATATGCTCATCCTGCTGGTAAATTTCAGACAACCGGATTCAGACTTGTCCTAGAGGCGGATTGATGCTGACCAGGCTCTTAAACCTCGTAAAAGTATATGAAGATGAAATCAATATTTTGTTGTGGACAGCAGCACTGCTGTTTATTATCAGAAGCTCAGGAATTATTCTTAATAATTATGCAGAGACTGCATTTTTAAAACGATATGGTGTTGAATACCTGCCCATCGTTAACATGGCCAATGCTGTGGCAACCTTCTTTATCACTGGTTTTTTAACTGCTTTTATGGGCAAAATGCCTGGGGCACGGCTTTTATCATACCTTTTTATTTTTTGCGGTCTCAGTGTTACAGCGATTCGGATGCTCATTCCAACAGGTATTGATCTTCTGTACCCGCTTCTTTTTATGCTTAAAAGTCAGTTTGAATTGCTGCAGGCTCTATTGTTCTGGAACCTTTGCAATGACCTGTTTAATACAAGACAATCAAAAAGGCTTTTTCCTCTGCTCACTGCCGGAGGTGTTGTCGGACTTATTCTAGGTAGTTTTGGAACTCCCTGGTTTGCTAAAACTTTCCAGCTTGATAACCTGTTATATCTTTATCTCTGTACTACTCTTCTGGGTGCTGTCGTTGTTGAAGCCATGGGGCGAAAATTCCCTACTCTTATTTTTCCCGAGCAGACCAAAGCAGCAAAAGAGAGAAAAAAAGCATCCATGGTTCAGGAATTTAAAGCTGTTCTGCCCTTAATCAAAGATTCAACATTAATTAAAATTGTTCTGGTTCTGACCTTTATGCCCAATGTGGTTATTCCCATCATGAACTACCAGTTTAACTTTGCAGTTAATGAGCAGTTTGCAAGTGAAGCTAATATGATCCAGTTTTTTGGCTATTTCCGGGGAGTGCTTTACATGATTAGCCTGTTTATACTGCTCTTTGTGGGAAGAATTTATGGCAAATGGGGATTACCAGTTGCTTTGATGTTTCACCCTTTTAATTACATGATAGCATTTTTTGCTTTTCTTTTCCGCTTTGATATGTTTTCAGCAATATATGCAAGGATGTCCACAAATATTATACGTACAACCATTAATGTACCGGCAAATTCAATATTGATTGGTCTTTTTCCAGAATCCTACAGGGGAATGATACGCCCGTTCTTAAGGGGGACCGTAGTGAGGCTTGCCCTGTTTACAGGCTCTGGTCTGATTCTTCTCTCTGAAGGTTTTTTCCACCCACGATACCTGACTTTTGTTGCTCTTCCCTTTGTACTTTGCTGGATGGCTGCACCTGTCATATTAAGATCAAAATATGCAAAGATCCTGATGGGTCTGATTTCCAGAAATATGCTTGATATAAAAGGTCTTGAACAAAAAGAGTTAAAGCAGATTTTTAAAGAGGACAATATTGCACTTGAGCTGGAGCACTCTTTTCTGGCAGCCAGGGGCAAGGATGCCATATGGTATGGTAAACTTTTAAAAAATTTTTCCGATGAAAGCCTTGATAAAAATATCTTGAAAACCCTTCAATATCAGGATGATGGGACAAAAGTAACATTGATCAAAATGTTGTCAGATAAATTCAAAAAAAATTCTCTCAAGGAGCTGATTCCTGTACTTGATCCTAAAAAACCTGGAGTAAGTATTGCCATTATTAAAATAATGCAGCAGTACGGACTTGAAGAGGTGAAAAATATAGATTTGACAGAGTATATCAATAACCCCCATCCGGTTATAAAAGGCTTTACCCTGGCATATCTCTATTCGCAAAAACCTGACCAGTATAAAGAAATGATAGATAAACTGCTTGCCGGCACAACCCTGCAAGACAGGCAAGCCGGTATCATCAGCGCCGGGCTCATACAAAAAAAAGAGTATATAGATATACTTCTTTTAATACTTAAAGAGAAAAAAATTGATCCCATAATACCTGATATCATCCTGGCACTCTCGCGTTTGCGGGCAAAGGAACTTACCGATGTTATTCACTCTTATCTTTTTTATAAACAGGAAGATGTGAGAATGGCCGCTCTTGGTGCTCTTGAACTTAACGATGATTTTTCATTTACAAAGGCTATCCTGCTTTTAGGTGATCCCTCAAAAGCCATACAGGAATTTGCCAGACAAAAAATTAAGACTTCAAAATTCCAGAACCCCAGGCTGTTAATTGAATCTTTAGGCATGCCAGACACCCGCATTCGTAAAGGCTTATTTGAACTTCTTGAGACACTGGATATTAAAGAGGTTGATGTTTTCATGTTTGCAAAGAGTAGCCTGGATAAATGTTATCTCTCTCTTGCCATGGGCGAAAATCTTGGCAATCTGCCTGCATCCCCCATGAGAAACCTGGTTAAAGAGCATCTGATACAAAAAAAAGAGCTTAAGCTGGAAAATGTTCTCCGCATACTTGCCATACATGACAAAACCCATCGGATGAAAACTTCATGGCAGGGAATATTCTCTCTGGACACCAAGCAGAGAGCTAATGCCATAGAGCTTTTAAGTGATATTATGGATAAAAAACTGCTCAAAATTATACTGCCACTTCTGGAAAGCCCGACACCTGCTACAACCCTTGCTGAAGGGAGAAAAGTCACAAAGATACCCAGATTTGACCTTGAATGCAAAGATGTTTTTTCAAATCTAATCTCTTCGGAAGACTGGGTTGATGTGTTGATGGGAATAAGCCTTGCCCGTGATAAGCCTTCTCTTCTTGAGGGGCACGATCTATTGAGTGATCTGCAGAATTCAAAAAACAAAAACATCTTAAAGGAAGTTCAAATGTTGTTTAAAAAAGAAGAAAAAGAGTCCACTGACCCCCGGAGGGTTAAACCAACCGAAATATCTCTTAGTGAAAAAATACTTCTTTTAAAAAAAATTGATATATTTTCTGATCTTACAGCAGCCGAATTAGCTGCCATTGCTGCTGTAACACAAGAGATGGATTATCCTGACAATAGCACTGTTATCAAGCAGGGCAAAGTGGGAGAAACTGTATTTTTGATTGTTGATGGTGAGGTGGAAGTTATCAAGGAGAAAGAGGATGGAGAACAAATAATACTTGATAAAATTGGAGCAGGAGATTCTTTTGGTGAGATGGCATTATTGGATAATGAAATGAGGTCAGCAACAATCAGGACTATAAAACCTTCCTGTTTTTTAATTCTCCACCAGCAGGAGTTTAACGAAACTGTAATGGAGTATCCTAGAATTGCCCTTAAGATCAGCAAAGTTTTAAGCAGTCGCATACGTCATCTGCACTTGAAGATTAAGCAAAATAGTCTGAAAATTCTTTAAAAACAGTTAGAATTTTTATCCTGATATCCTGGACCTTTTTATTATCAAGGGCTCTATCTTTGGGGTTCATGTAAAGTTTCTGATTAATCTCTATCTGAAGAGCATTTTTATTGGAATATTTTCTGCCATAATGGATAGTTGTAAAGCCTCCAGTATAGGGGTCATTAATGCCCACTGAAAATCCATATTTTTCAAACAGTGATTTGATAAACATTACAATATTGGCAGGGCATGAGATCAAACCTTTTGAATCCCTTAAGTTTCCATTAATATCTCCATTATTGCTCAAGATAATATCTTTTCGCCCCTCTCCTGCATCTGGCGCATCTTTTGGTCCGATACTTTCAAGGGAATGACAATCAAATAAAAATTTGATCTCTTCCCTGGCAAAAGCCTTTTCTATCTTTTTGTGGTAGGGTCTGTGATATTTTTGTACCAACTGAGCAATGATATCCTGATCCGGGTATTTTAGAGATTTGTAAATTTGATGACCTTTGTAATCGGTTTTTGGTACAACACCTTTAAAACCAACATTGGCAGGGTCTCTATTCAGATCTACAACCAGCCGGCTGAACTTAGCCTTTATAATCGGTGCTGGCAAAACTCCAAAGATCTCCTTTGATCCAAAATCCAGAGAATCTAAAATCTTAATTTTATCAAGGGCAAAATCAGATGAGATGTCACGGGGAACTTTGGAAGAACAGTGGGGCAGTGATATTATGAATAGTGACATCACAATACCTTATAAATTATCAGTTCATCTTTCTTGCCCTTGACTTTTACATGACCAATCTGCTCACTATTGTAAGATTCAGTTAAAAGGTTTGATGTGGTCTGGCTTATGATGATATCACATCCATACTCCTTGGTAAGCCCTTCAATGCGGGATGCTGTATTAACAGTGTCTCCCACCAGTGCATAGGACATTCTCTCTTCGCTTCCTATATTACCTGCAAGCACTGCCCCGGAATGGATGCCAACTCCATGGGCCAATGGCTCAAACCCCTGCTCTTCCAGCCTCTTATTAAGGGAAACAAGGCGCTTTCTCATATCCAGAGCTGTTTGCAATGCCATGTCAGGGTGCTCATCAAAGCCAATGGGTGCTCCAAAAACTGCTTCGATTTCATCCCCCACATATTGTAATACAAGACCTCTGTTTGCCTTAATTGCTATGGTCATTTCATTGAAATATTGATTCATTATGGTAACAACATGTTTGGGATGATTTTTTTCCACAAGGGTGGTAAAATTACGCAAATCTGAAAACAGAACAGTTGCGCGCTTCATTTCACCTTCCAAAGATGTATTGCCGGCAATGATCTCATCCCTTACCTCGCTGCAAACATATTTTCCAAAGGAGTCTTTAATGCTTTGATTTTTTTTCATGGTTTTAATCATTTGATTAAAACCTTCTGCAACCTCTCCCAGTTCATCGTTTGATACAATTTCTACCTGGGTATCAAGATTGTTGTTCTCAACCTGCTTTATTGCATCTTTGATGCGCAGGAGCGGTTCTGATATGCTTTTTGCCAAGAAATAAGCAAGGATCAAACAAATTGAAAGTGAATCTGCTGCAACAAAAGCCAACTCTCCCACAAGAGATGACATGATTTGAGTCCTTGTGAGTGCATCAGCAGCATGTAAAGCTGTGACTTTGGAGTATATGGTCAGGCTGAGCACAGGCAGGGGGATCAGTGTAACACTTAAAAATACAATCAAAAACCGTTTTCGGATATTAAGTCTAAACACATTTTTGACACGGCGCAAATTTCCTTCCGGAAAAAATTTTGGAATATAATTTCGCCATGCATTTTCAATAATAAAATAGAGCGTCATTGTGGTAATACCGCCACCCAGAAGGGAAATACCCAGAAAACGCCTTAAACAGACAATAAGGTCTGGAGTGTGAACATTAAAAATTTTACTTGTAATCAAGGGTTCAAGAAATCCAAATATAAATCCAGCCAGAATCCAGGTCATAAATGTTATTACAGATACAACCATGGGAAACTGCAGAGATTTTCTTTGAATAAGGTAAAGCTCTGAAGCTTCCAATGAGCTCACATCACTCTGTCCATATGCGATGTTTAACAGGGACTTCATTGTTTTTCTGCTGGTCAGCATATAACTAAACGCCATGACAGCAGTGGCAATTACAAAAAACAGCAGACTGTAATATTCAGGAACACTCTCCGTACCACCACTGGGCTCCAATATAAAGAAGAAGTAGATATAAGTTAAAACAGCTACAATTATGTTTATCAACGGAATCAGGATGTTAATTCTTTTCATCAGCAATCCTTTAATTGTTTTTCTATTGCCAGGGCAAGGTCATCCCTTCCCATTCTTTTAAGTAAAGGAATCAAGGGTCTGTAAAAGGGCGGGCGCACCCTTATGGTAATATCAAATCTGGAAATTTGATCCGGGGATATTTCATCTTCAACAAAGGCTTTTGTTTTATGCAAAAGACCCAAAGCAGTAAGTTCAGCCATTGTTCTCACACATTTTTCACATTTCCCGCAATTGAGCTGATCAGGGACATTGGCAAGGCAGACCCTGAAATTTTGAAAAGCAACATCCCATTTTGAAACTATCTTTATTTTCTCAAGTCGGGAGAGTTCATAATCTCTATGCCTGATTCTCATGTCATAGCTTGAATACTCAGGGTCAAGAAGCGGGTGTGAGCCACAGGGGTGCAGATTTTTAATATCATAGGAGGAGCCGATAAAAACCATATTCATTCTGTTGGAAAAAGAGTGGGCAATGGAAGCCAGAACCGCACCAAAAAAGCTGTCAAGCCATAAATCTCTTTCATCACAAAGATGTCTGATATTCGTGTAGACCGGAATCAACTCAATTTTTGCATCATCTGTGATTTTAACAATAGCTTGTTTTGCCCTTTCAAAAACATGGTATTTCATACCCCTTTCCACTACACCGCCAATATCAAATCCATGGAGGAAAAAACCATCTTTTATATATCCTGGATGGGAATCAGGATAATGCAGGCGGTTTAATCTCAATGCAGCTAAAGAATCCATGCCCCCGGACATGAACATTCCTGTCCCTGGCTTCTGCAATGGTTTTACAACCCTGCTTGTCTTTGCCTCGATTTTTATTGGCTGGTATTTTCCTGAAGTCCAGTGTTCAAAGATAGCCATTGCAATATCAAGACTCTCTTTTAATAAAGGACATATCTCTTCATCTAAAAACACCCTTTTCTCACCAAGATGGAGTGCCGGAAGCAGGCAACCCACAAGAAAAGCATGGGGATTGGAACAAAAGTCATGGGCAAACCGTTTCTCGGTTCTAATGTAAATCTTTTTTGCAGCCATATCACAATCTTCAAAACAAACCAGAGCATTTGCCTGTATGTTGTTTCCATCCTGGGTAATGCTGAAATCAGATATCTTCATTTTTCCTTATGACTCCTTAAATCCCGGGTGCCCTATGGGTTGAGACCACATAGTGTATAACCTTTTCAGCAACATCAATACTGCATGCAGACTCAAGACCTTTAAACCCCGGCGAAAAGTTAACCTCAATTATTACAGGATCACAGCCTTTTTTTAAAATAAGGTCAATTCCAGCTATTTCAAGGTCACATACATTTGCAGCTTTTAATGCAAGGGATTCCAACTCTTCTGACAAATCAAATTTTTCTGCCTTGCCCTGCTGATGGATATTTGCTCTGAAATTCATCTTTTCAGGCTTTAACTCCATGGCACCTGCGACCTTACCACCTACAACCAAGACACGAACATCCTGCCGCTTTTCTGGTGATAAAAATTGCTGGACAAGTACGCCCCTGCGCTGGCTTAAGTGATGTTCAAGAAACGCTACAGCATCTTTTTCACTATTAACCTTAATCACTCCAGTACCGCCCATGCCATCAATCTGTTTAAGAACCACAGGAAATCCGCCAACCTGTTGAACAGCATTTCTCAAAAGCTCTTTTTTAGTTATAAAACAGGTATCAGGCACAGCCAGATCCGATGCTGTTAAAACCTGCAGAGTGATGTATTGGTTGCGGGTAATGGTGATACCATTGAGGTTGTTGACAAGGGGAATATCAAGTTCATTAAACTGGCGCAGCAGCACAAGCCCATAATCACCCATGGGAGAACCCTGCCGGGGCATGACAACATCCAGATTGTCAGCAATGCTGTCAATATAATATTCAAATGTACTTTTGCTTATCCCTGCTATCATATCATAGGGATTTATTAAAATAATCTTATGTCCCAGCTTTTCAGCAGCTTCCCTTAATCTGCCATTGGGATGGAAACTAAAATCATTAACTGTGAGAACCCCTATATTCAGCACTTTATATCCAATTCATCTGTAATCATATGTTCCGGCATCCACACTTCCATTTTTTTTCCTGTTTTTTCACTGAAATAACTTAAAATTTTCCTGGTTTTATTTCGAGTTGCGATTTTTTTTGTTGCTTCATTATCTTCACTTATGATGGAAAATATTTTATAATTTTCTGCTCTTTTTGTAAGACCTCCTAAAAGCTTTGCACCTACACCCATTGACCTGTATTCCGGTCTCACTGATGTATAGCCTCGTTCAAGAAAATTTGTAAAGTCCAAACCTGTTATTTTTTTTATCCGGTCAATAAATTCCTTTCTGGGGTGTTTCAGGCTGGAGTTACCTATAATGATTTTATCATCCATGGCATAGGCAATCAAAAATGCCCTTTCAAGATTATAACGAACAAATTTTGTATCAACCGACCCTCCTGCCTCCACAAGTTTACATATTTCATCCATATAGCCTTTGGGCAGGTCCTTGGGTTTTTTATAATAAAAGATCATATTCACCTCTTTTTTTTACTTTGGGTGTACACTCCCACAATAGCAATAAACGTTGGGAATATCCAGATTTATCTATTTATAAAAAGCTTTTAAAAAATTATTTTCTCCATACTTAATTTATACAAGCACATTTTTTTTTAAATTTTTGAAACTGATGCTTGCAATTCATGATTACTTGAAGTATGTTTATGAATCGCTATAGGAGATTTTTCAAAAATGAACAAACATTTCTCAAAACGTACGTTTCTGAAATTGTCTGCAGCCTCGTTAATTGCTGCAGGGACAGGGACAGTATTGTATAGAGAGCGTATTAACGATCTATTGAAAAACTCATTTAAGGACAATGTTGACTTTCTGAACATGGAAAGCGATCTTACACCATCTAAAAACTTTTATCCCTTGAAGATATCAGGAGAAAAAATTATCCAACCGGGAGATCTTCCCATGTATAAGGGATCAGCCTCTGATACACTGCCCATTACACGATATTTTCCCCAGCTTGATTATGGTGCCGGCAACCAGTCAAAAGTTCAAATTATTAATGTTTTCCATGGAGATTTTAAACAAGTTACAGAGAAAACCGAGGGTATCGCACAGATCCATAACAGTCTTTTCTCCATGACAAATAAAAAAAATCAATTTATTATCCCGTGGATGCCTCTTTTTAAAAAACATACTCCCATCTATAAGCTTAACAGCGAGCTCATGGATTCTGTCACCAAAGCATCAATATATGTAAAGGATGAAGGAAGCAGCAGGTTTGCTCTGTTTGGAAACAAAGCACGTAAATACGAATTCGCTTTTCCGTTTTACATGCAGACAAAGGCAAAAAAAATCATCACCTTTGGAAGCCTTGCCAGCAATCATTGTCTTTATAGCTCTCTGACAACAGCATGCAGTAAGCTTGGAACATGTTTCAACAGACAAAACCCTGAAGTTCTCATCAATCTTTATCCCCAGAAATTTCATCCGCTGATAATAAAAAAACTTAAATATCTTCTGGCACTGGGCGCAAGGATTCGCTTTCTTGACAACGATATTGAAGTCGCCCTTAAAATTTTTTCCAATCAGATTCGTGAATACTACTCGCCGGACGATAATCTTGCATACTATGAGCCTGGAGGATCAAACCCATTGACAACCCTTGCCCATGTAAATGCAGTTTTTGAACTTGATGAACAGATTAAAACAGGGGCAAACCCGCTTAAAAAACCTCCTGATTATATCTTTGTCTCCCTTGGTTCAGGTGGAACATGCATGGGTCTGGTTCTGGGCTGTTTTCTGCTGGGATGGAAAACAAAGGTTGTGGGCACGACTTCCCAGGATAAGTCGATCTGGAAACGCACATTGATATTTGGAAATCCAGCCCAGCCGTTTCTAGTTCAAAATGCGGGCAGACTGCTGAAGAAAACCATGGAGCTTTTTTGTTCCCTTGGGCTGCCGGAAAATGTATGCAGCAAGCTTGACCCGGAAATCGCCCTGGAAAAAAATTTCTTATATGACAATCTTATCTGGGAGCCAGCCTATGGGATCCCATCGAAAAAAACCAGGACCATTGTCAAAAGAGTGCAGGCAGAAAACAGTCTTGCCCTTGACAATACATTCACTGGAAAATCATTCACAACCCTGTTTAATTATGCAAAAAAAGGGTTATTAGACAGAAAAACAGTTTTGTTCTGGAATACCCATCATCGATATGACTTTATGAAAAACAGAAAAGTAAAAAATATAAATCTGAATCTGTTGCCGGAAAATTTAGTAAAATATTTGGAAAAATATAACACCCATCAAGCTGTTTAACCTATAATAAACAGGAGCTTGATTTACATGGAAAAAGTTAAGAAGAAAAAGTTTTTTTTACTGATTATCTATTTGATACCCATGGCTGTGCTCACCTATCACTGCATGGTTAACAACTTTTCTGCGGACAGCTTCCTTGCATATAAAGAGCAGTTCAACACCTTGCGGGATGCAAATCTTATATTGTTTGCCCTGTTATTTTTATTAATCTATTCAGCTTTTGTTACATCATCCATCTCATTTAATGTAATTATGAATCTCTTTGCCGGATATCTGTTTGGTTCCATCATGGGTGCTCTGCTTGCGAATATCGCAATAACCTGCGGTTCATATCTTCTCTTCCTTATTTCCCGCTCTTCCACTGCCGGGCTTAGAGACAAACATTCAAATCTTAAAATTCTTAAAGCTGACAAAAAGGACACCATCCTTACACTGTTTTTTCTGAGATTGTCGCCCTTTTTTCCGGCTCCGTTGATCACGATAGGGTGCGGAACATTTAACGTAAAAAATCACATCTTTATTCTAACTACATTTTTTGGGTCTTTCCCCCTTATTTTAATCTATGCTCTTATTGGCAGCCACCTTGAAACCATTAACCAGATCAGCGACATCTATGATGGCAACCTTATGATTTTGTTATTCTCCCTTACACTGATTTCGCTTTCTCCCCTGTTAAAGCATGAAATAAGAGCAATGCTGGGCATAAAAAAAATACAAAGCCTGTTTGTGTTTTCCAATAAAATTTAACAAAAACAGAGCAATGAAACCAGAGGAAATCAGGACATCTCTCACGCGCGAGCCTGCTTAAGACTTTTCAAACGGGTCTTATAGCATATATAGCATAGCTAAAGCATCATTATATCAGTTTTAAAAGCCACCTCGAAATAATAATCAGGCCCAACTTGGGTTTTCGGTGCTTTCATCATCACCTGCCCAATAATCTGATCCCCTTTAACGAGAACATCGCTTTTAAGGTCAAATGCTGGCGAACTCAGACTAATACTGTCTTTTTTTACCCAGAACGAGAGAAAAGCAGGTTGCCCCTTCTGATCAAAGGAAATCATTACATGATTTTGAAATCCTGTCCAGGTGCCCAGTTTTTTAACTTTTGATTTCAGTTTATCACGGTCAATAGGGATATCAGAGACAATCACCACTGTCATTTTGTCTTTACCGGATTTGGTTTTATAAGCCTCGGAATATTTGAACGAATAAATCTCTCCGGCAACTGATAAAAAACCGGCACCATCATGATTCTCCAATCCCAGAGTGGTGGGAGTAGGCATGTCCGGTCGTTGTTTTTTCTCAACTTCGATGAGTTGAAAATCTGTGGTGGCTTCAAGTTCTCGGGTGATAGCCGCTTTATCCGTGGCAGGATCTTTTGCAGTAATGGATTTGCTGGTGAACTTGAGAAGCAGTTTCCAGCCCTCTTTGGTGTTGGTAAATCGATAGGCTCTCAAATGGATAAATTCTTTGTCATATAGTCTGAACCGGGCAACAACTAAAGAGGTCTTTTCCCCCAAGGTGAACTTAACAGGGTCAATAGAGGACAAAGGCGGAAATAATTCCATCATTCTCGCCTTGGCATTGGTGAACTCTTCAGGAGTCAATTTCATACCTGGTCTCGGAGCAACGGTTAATTTCTCAAATGCGGTCAGGTCACTGTCTGCCACAGCCTTGTTTATACTCTTTAAAATATCTGCCAGCTGCCCCCTGGTAACGGGTTCATCCGCTGCGGCTCCTGTTGGGAATCCTGCTAACAACAAAATTACTGGCATCACCAGAACAAACAGAATCAAACACAATAATCTTTTCATATTTCCTCCCTTCCAACATAATCAATAAATATTGCTGTTCCTATCCACCATACTAAAATTCACCCATTAATGCCCAGGCAAAGCATCCAGCTGCATCTTATCTTTTGAACCGTTCAGCTGAAATCCTACAATATCTTGGTTTGCTTCGTAAGTGATATATGTCGCCCTGGCAAGGCTTGTGGCAAATAAGGCATCTGCAATCCCTAGAACTTTTTCATGGGCATTTAAAATTAGTTTTTTAGTTGCAATTAATGCACCTGAATCATTAAATGCTTTCATGGTGACATTAGCA
>CAZMEX010000078.1:0-12207 GCA_964565415.1 uncultured Desulfobacterales bacterium
ATACAGCAATTTTAAAAAAATAACAAGGGGATAACAGACGATTTAATGATTAATAACCCACTAAAAAAATGACAAACAGTTTGAGATAAAGAATTTCGATTTAAACTGGCGGCTTAATTCTATCTGCACAGGTCGAAACAACGTGGTCGGCACCGGTTAAGCTGCTGATTTCAGTTACTGCCGGACTTGGGCGGAACAGAGCCGAAAACCTAAGATGTCGTTCGTATCATTCGGCGTGAACCTGTACCGAAAAGCACTACGGACGTCAGCAGGGTAGTAGCTCCAGCTACCGCCGCGGATAACGCGATAGATACCACCAGATTTTACTAAAGGATTGTTTGTAATATGTTTAGAATAAGCATTTTCATCATAAACATCCTCACACCATTCCCAGACATTGCCGGACATATCATAAAGCCCAATACCATTGGGGGCTTTTGTGCCTACCTCATGAGTTCTGGAATTGGAATTAGAATAATACCAGGCAACTCTGTCTACATCATTACCTCCGGCATATTTCTCATTTTTCCCTCTGCTTCTGGCTGCATATTCCCACTCAGCTTCGGTGGGCAGTCTGAATTTTACATTGCCTCTGCTGTTTACCTTTTTAATAAATTGTTTTGCTCTATTCCAGCTTACTTCTTCTACTGGGCATTCATCACCACAAGCCTTAAAGTAAGATGGATTATTTCCCATAATCGTTCTCCATTGCCCCTGGGTTACCTCATATTTTGCCATCCAGAATCCGTCTACGCAGACTTTATGTACCGGTTTTTCATCTGAAGAACCTGAACGACTACCCATCTGATAACAACCCCCCTTTACCCAGACAAACTCCATGCCGGTTACAGGATCAGTATAGGTATCTCCCATAGCTGGTGCTAAAGGCGTTGTCACTACAGGTTGCGGTTGAACAGATGCAGCAGGCTGACTCTGATCAGCTGGCGGCTGCGTTCCCCTGGCAAAATAAAAATCACCCATAAGAGAGGAAGAATCCCAAGGTACCTGTTTACCATTGGTCTCATTATAAACCTTTTTCCTTGTTTCTTTTAGGACTTTTTCAATTGGAATGCCTGGCTGCATCATATATTTCAATAAATGACCGGTAAACAATCCATTTCGGTTGTTACCATCTGCTGCAACTGATCCCGGTGCTGTGGCATATCCAATAATGGTACCACTTGGTGCTTCCATTCTGGCAAGTCCTTTTTTTCCAGTTCTGAAGGATCGTTTAAATGGATTGTCGCGGCAGGCATCAAGCAGAACTATATTGAGTTCATTTCCTACGTCTTTCATTTTTCCAAGAATTCTGCCCACATCCACTGATTCATATTTTACATCTGATTCTGTTCCAACATGAGCATTTACAGGGATAAGATAATTTGAACCATTGATCTGCATTCCATGCCCTGCATAATAAAACAGACCGACTTTTGATTTTCTCAAAATGGTGTAAAACTGATCAGCTGCTTTTTCCATGGTCCGCTGATCTGCATTGATTTTGAGTATCACATTAAATCCACACTTTTTTAATGCTGATGCCATATCCCTTGCATCATTAACAGGATTTACAAGAGGGGAATTTTGATAATCACTGTTACCTATTACAAGGGCAATTCTGTTTGCTGCATAAAGATTAGAAGTAAATGATATAGCAAAAATAATTATTAATGTTAATATATGGCACCAGCATTTCATTTAAGAGTTCCTTAAAATTATTGGTTAATCAAAATCATATTTCTTAGAAAACTCAACGTCCCTTGCACGTTCTCTATCTATTACGAACTGAATGGAGCGCGAAGTTGCTTCTGCGGGCATAATACCCATCATAAGCCGTCTTTCATCCGGAGTATACCTATAGGGCACTCCATTTATTCTAATATCACCTTTGGCCTTTAGAATGTCATCAATCATCTTCATCATATTTGCCTGGAGACGGAAGGGATCAGTATTTGAAATCTCAACTTCCCATTCAGTACTACAAGCCTGGGGGTTATCTGGAATTATCCTCTGGGTATAACGTTTTGTATCAACAACACCTCTTACACTATTTAGTACTTTGCCAAAGATCTCTACCAACTCGTATTTATTGGCTCTGTCCAGCCGGACATTAATAAATCTTTCCTGATTTTTAATATTATTTGCAAGAACGCCTTTAGCTGTGCTTTTGGAAGTATTGGTCTGAGAGGAACTAACCACTACATTACCTGTATTCCTATTTTTATTCCACGCAGTTAAAACATAACCGACTTCATCACCAACTTCTTTTTCCACGACAGCTACTGCCTCATCAAAATCCTGTCTTGTCACTTTAAAAGTTTTTAATACATTTGCTCCAAGGGATCTTCCACCACTGTCATATCCTTTTCCATCAAGGAGGGCACTGGTTTTCCAATAGCCATCTGATGTGTATTTAGCTTTGACCTTAAGCCACACAATATATACGGCATCCACGGCAAATCTCTGTGCCATGTTTAAACATGCTAAAGCAGAATCGTCTCTTGCTCTTTCCATAACACGACTAAGTTCTTTTTCTGATGAATCTTTAGCAAAAGGATCAATTACTTCAAAACCATTTCTGACCAGATGGTTTTCAATAAACCCTGTCATTCTTCTATAATGCAATCCAAGATCAGACCTGCCTGTATTTACATCTACCCCCTTTTCAACATAAAAAGGGAGGATTACTATGCGAGTTCTTAATCCAGCCATGGCAGACTGTGCAGTCAAAAAAAGCATACAGATTGCCAATAATCCTAAAATTATAATTCCTTTTCTACTTACTCTTTTTCTGCTTACTCTTTCCATCTCACTCTCCTTTATAAAATTAATTGCTTTACCCGGCTAACTCAAACTGACTCTCTTGTATTATTATATCGAATGAAAACTTTATATTTCTAATTTTTTATTTAAAATAAAAATTATTCTGCTCTGATTTCAACCCGCCGATTAACCTGCTTATTATCAGACGTTGTATTATCCACAAGAGGTATTGTCTCTCCGTAGCCAAATACTGCTATTCGATCTGGATGAATATTATAACTTTTCACAAGGAAATTCTTTACTGAATTTGCACGATTAAGACTTAAATTCAAATTATAATTCCCGGAACCATCTGAATCAGTATGACCAATAATAGTTAAATTTTTTGTCTGAAGCTCTGTTGAGGTCACAGCTTTACCAAGTTCGTTCAAAACATAAAAAGCATCAGATCTAATGGCACTTGAATTATGATTAAACTCAATCTTCATATTTACCTTGGAAGATAAATCATTATCTGAAACAACTATTGTTTTCTGAACCGGTTGATTATTTTTTTCAGACATCACCACAATTGTTCTGGTTTTTGCTCCCTGACCGGAAACAAAACTTCTGGTCAGTCCACGGGTCTTTGCCTTTGGTTTTAAAAGCTTTTGAATTATTTCCTGTTCTGTATCTGCAAAGTTATTATCCTCTGCTAAACTATAATCTGCACAAATAAAGAATGAAAAAATTATTGCTAATCCCCATAAAATCACTTTTTTTCTCATGTCTATAATTCCCATACAATATAAAAAGGTTATAATTTAATCAAACCCGCTGTCATTGGCACCGGATGTGTTCTGTTTTTCAACCTGGGATTTTGGCTTGGAGAAATTATATTGCTCCAGCAAAACATAAGCCTCTGTCTCAGTTCCTGAAACATACTTCTTATCTTCTATATATCTTGCTGTAATCCAGACCTGAAAAAGTTTTGAATGAATCCTGTGGACTTTTGCTGATACTCTCACATTTGCAGAATTCGGGTCATCAGTTACAGTAACTTGTCTAAACTTTGCCAAATAATTTTGAAGTACTGAAAACGAATCAATAAAATACTCTATATTATATGGATTACTACGTTCTACATGCACAACAATCTCATTGGTTTCCATTCTGGTAAAAAGGCAGCTTAAATTACGTGCAAGGTAAGATGCAAGGAGATCGCCCTGAATACTGTTAAACGGTAAAGGTCTTAAACCTAAAAGATGATTATCCGGTGTTAAAGTTTGCAAAGCCTTTTTCTGAGATATTTTTGGTTTTCCCTTCCATGCTGTGCCAAAGCCTGTTACCCATTTATTTTCTTCAAGATCTAGAGCTCGTAATTTTATGGTTAACATTCCATCAATACTTGATATTCCAGTATCAATACCAATATAGAATTTTTCTTTTTCCAATGGACCACATTTAATATTTGTTAATTTCCTGTGATGTTCCCACGGAGCTACAGATGGTCGCCAAGCTAAGTTTATTCCTGGTTCAATCATAAGATGATCAACAAGTATTCCTCTTATCTGACTTGTAAGATTATCAATATTTGGCTGAACATTTTCGCCCTTTAAACTTACAATTATAAATGGTTGATTTTTAAATCTTGGATTTTGTCCAAGCTCCTTGATTAAATATGGTGCGGCTTTTTCAGTAATCCACTCATCTAAGGGCATGAATTGCTCATACACTCTGGATACAGGCTTATTAGTTGAAACACAACCTGGAGTAACTAAAGCAATAAGCAGCAATATGATTATAAAAATATGTAATTTCATTTTTTCTCCTTTGTAATCGTCTAAAGGTTATCTAAAAACTCGTTTTTTATCAACACTATATCCAATTTTCTTCATTTGATAAATGCCAGCTGTTTTTTCGGCAATAGTATCATATATCATAACTATATAAGTTTCGCCAAGGGAAGTTCTAAACCAGTCAAGCCTTAATGATTTACTATTTTCTTTAACATATTGAAAAAAATTGCTCGCTCTGTAGGGATTATGAAAAAGAATTACAGGTATCTTTCTGCCGGGTTTGTATAATTCACGCTTATTTTCAGGTATTTGTACTATTTTAGATCCTTGAATTATTTTTTCAAGATGATGAAAAATATATCCACTGTACCAGACTGCTCCTTCAGGCAAAGAATATGCTGAAGGAGTTTTCCCTATTCTGCTTGGTCCATAATTATATGCTGCCATGGCAAAATGGATATTTCCATTATACCTGTCAAGCATCTGCCGTATATATCTTGCTCCTGCCTTGATATTTCTGCATGGGTCAAATAATTGCTTCTTTCTTTTTATCCCCAATTCATTCGCTGTTTGGGGCCATCTAATCTGCATAATACCATAACAGGATTTATTTGATGCAGCCAAAGGATTAAAATCAGATTCACCCCTTGCAACTGCTAAAAGCAGAGTTAAAGGCAAACCATATTGTATGGCAGCCTTTCTAAAACAAGCCTCATATGGATACTTTTTAACAGGTTCTTTTCTATAGTCATTAACAGCAAATGCCTGCCAACTCATTGCATAATCTTGTTTTTCCAAATTTGTCTTTGCTTGTAAATATTCTGTAAAACTAAAAAAAGAAAAAATCTGCAACCCTATAAATACAAATAATACCTTTTGATTCATGGTGCCACCTCTATTTCCCCGTTTTTTAAAATAACAAGGTCTCCAGCCTGGAGTTCTGACATCAACAGAATAATCTGCTCTTGCATATCCCTTGAAAGATGCACTCCATAGGAAACCTGATCCCTGCCAAAGGTCGCAACCACTTGTGCAGCAGCATGCTGAATGTTTTCAGGAACAGTTTCCATCTCCATATCATAAACTTTGCCTGGTGGATCTGATAACAGAAATTTTAATATTCTACCCTCCTTGACATTCAACTTCCAACATCGGTTTGAAGCAAAAAGATAAAGTTTTACCTTGGTTGGATCATTAAGCAAGTATTCAAGGGCATCATTTGAAACAAATCCCAGGGAAAAACCTCTCTTCTGTTCAGTTTCTGACTGTACCAGTATTTCCCCGGATATTTGTTTCTGTACTGGTTTTAATACCTGTTTTACCATCGACTTTGCTACTGGTTTTACTGTTGGTTTTGGATTCTGTTTCTGCCTCTGCATTGGTTCTGGTATTACGACCGATACAATGGTCTTTTCTTTTTTTAATATTTCAACCATTGGCTTTGGCTCAGGCTGCACAATGCCAGTCAATTTCAAATCAGGCTGATTGTTTTTGTTATGTATCGGCATAGACTGAACAAGCGAAAAAATAACCATAAGGCACATGCAGATAATAGCCATAAATCTCATCACATCTGTCTGGAGTGCTTCTGTAGGGTCATGTACTCTGCTTTGATGTCTATAATTAAAATGATGTTGTATCATTATGTATTATCCTGCTTCTAAAAGAGTTGCGATTTTATCAAGCCTGTCATTAACTTCTTTTTTTTCCTCTTTACATCTTTCCTCATAATACTGAAATAGCCTTCCATCAACTACCCAGGATTTTACTGCTCTCATTGTATAACCGCCTATTCCTCCAAAAATCGTTGTAGATAATGCCAATAGTATTCCCCCATCCACAAGTTTTCTTAAGATATCAAAAGCCCCTTTTTGGGCAGCCATTTGTGCATCCATATTCCCAAGGGATGCCAGCAAAGCATTTCGCATGCCAATGGCTGTCCAGATTACTCCGATGGCAAAAAATATATTTATTAAAAGTTCGATTCTGTCTTCAGCATTGTTAATAGCTTTATGATCCTGCTCTTTAGCTGAAAGCAGATGGTTTAATTTAATGAGATATCCAAAAAATAAAAATAAAACCATGGAAAAAAAAACAAGAGATACTCCAAGGTTTTGATAGCACCAATTCAATATGTCAATAACAGAAGTTGTCCTGGTGGCACTTATTACAATACCACCAGTTAAACTTAAAAAATAAAACCCTGCTCCCACACATAAGATTCCTGTAAAAAGACCCTGAATAAACAACCATATACTCTGTTTCTTTTCTTGTTTCATCTCTCTTCTTTGCTCCTTATTCTGCTTCACATGCTTTGCAGGTAGCTTCAAGTATCAATGATATCTGCTTTAAATCATTACTTGCTTTTGCATAGGTTTTCTTATCACCACAAATCTTTAAAAGACCTGATTTCTTTTTCTCAAGCTCCTGATCGCAGTCTGAAAGAATTTTATGTATTCGTGGGCACAAACTGCATGTTTGGAAATCACCTGAAAGCGAGACAAATGTTGCTGTAAAATACCGGGTATAAATTTTTTTTGCCTGCACAGTACTGATTATTCCCTGATTCTTTGCCCATACCAAAAAATCACTGAACAGTTTCTTATTATTTATTGAAGGTGTGCCTTCACACACTTCAAGCAGTGCATCCATGACCTGATCAAATTGATATTTACATTCATTATATGACAAAGTAGACCTTGCCGTATCAAATGCCTGGTCAACAAAGTTCCCTGAGGGAAGCGGACATGAAGGTTGTGTTACAGGCACAGGTTTACTATGAGAACATCCTGTTGGTACCAATGCCAGAGTCATTATTGAGAAACATACCATACAAATCATATATTTTTTTACTGAAGTTATTTTTGTTGCCATAATCTTATCTCCTGTTATATTTATTTAGTTTATTTCCAAAGGGCTTTTAAATCCACTGGAACCCTCGGAGGTTGCTTCCGGTAGTAAAGATTCACCCTCGGGCTCGCCAAAAATAACAGTCTTCACAGAATCTACAGTACTGGTCATTTCGTCGGTCAACGTGCCATACATATTACCCAGCTCAATAATAATCTTTTCTCTGGATATCTCAGCTTCCATTAAATCAATAAAATTTATTACCTCACTGCTGTCCAGATAAATCTCAGCTGCAAGCGTGGCAAGTGAATTTTTGCTGCTTGAAGAAATCAATCTATGATATTTTGCAAACCTTTTACTTAAAGAAAAACGCCCATTATACACTTTAGGTTTTGCTTTTTTTGATAACATGCGCTGAATATCTGCTGGAGTGGCTTTCTTGCCCAGTTCTTTTCTGAGATTTCTTTCAATTCCGGCGTTTGTAATCTGGATAGTATTGCGCATTTCCGGCAAGCTTGCTTTCATGATATCAAGCATTGCATTATACTTTTCCCCGATCTGTTTTGCAATTTCCTCACACCCTGGATCTGATGAATTTTCGCACCCCGATGCCGTGTAAAGCTGCATCTGATTTTCAAGTTCAAGAATCACTCCTTTAAGATCAGTTTCCATCTGCTTTGCTATTCTTCCAGTATTTTTCAAATGTTCGGTTACTTCTCTTGGGAAAAGCTTAAGCCTTGGACTTGTTGCAGCAAACCCGTTTATATTTAAAAAACTTATAAACATTAATGCCAAAATTGCATTAATTACCAACCTCTTTTGCATTACATTACTCTTATTCATTTTTTTCCTCCTGGTTTAATTTAAGGCTTATTCCTGTTTTTTCTATTAAACTTATCTTGTCATAACGATCCTGTTCATCTTCGTATAGAAAATAGGTCATAAATTCTCCTACAGCTGTTCTCTCTGCTACACAAACAACTGAACTATTTGAAGATATATATTTTGAAAACCCTTCTGCTTTACTCAGCAAATCAAACGGCTGCCAGAAATATTGTTTTTGTGCCAGATTTTCTGCTGTAACAACTTCGGTTATTTGCGTAATACCAGACTCTATATCAGGTTTAATATCTTTCTCAACAATAGGGGCAACAACAGGCTCAAAACCTGGTTCAGCCTCTTCCTTTTTACTGCTGACCGGGTCTATGACTTTTGTTACAGAAGTGACTGCCTTACTAATTGTCTGCTTAATTTCTTTTTTATTAGAAGGGTTAAAATCAATTGTAGCAAAGTGATTAAACCCAAACCATAAAATACTCGCGATAATTAATCCTGTGATAAATCCTGCTATTCTTTTCATGATTATTCCCTTTGAAAATTAATTACATATCCTGTCTGTAAATAATATCGAATGGAATTTTGAAATTTCTAAAAAATGATTGTGAAAGAAAATCAATTTGTTTCTTGTATTAACAGAATATCTGATTTTTATTGAAAAAACCTTTTTGTATGGCAGGTATTTTTTAAATACCGAAACAGAATAGCGTGGTATCAATTTGATAATATTTACAAGCAATACTGACGTTTATATTGAGACAAGGTTATTTTTATCTTACGAAAACCCCTTATCATCAGCAGGTATAGTTTCAGTAGGTATAGTCTTGACAGGTATAGTTTTAACAGGATCAGCTTTTTTCTCAATTACAGGTTGTTTTATTTTTGCAGGATCTCTGTTTGTGCTGGTGCTGCTCTTTAAAGTATAATAATAAACACCTGCTGCTATCAATAATGCTGTTACAGCACCAATTAATAGTTTGATATTTTTTTTTGTATTTCTGGATGACAATTCAGCTTTAAATAGAACATCAAAAAGATTGCTTACATCGCTTATGCCTATTAATTTAATATTTTTCTCTTTAATACTCTCTTTTACGCTCTCCGGGATATCTTTTTTATTCCTTTCTGGATAAAAAATAGTATCGTTACTTTGTAAAAGGTTGAGGGCAGCTTCAAGTTTGGATTGGATGCCTTTTACAGCACCAATTTTACCATTTTCTTCTATAACCCCGGTTGCTGCGATATTGCCCATATCTTTCTTCATTAGTTTTTGACTAAAAGCAACTATAAATGCGAGCCCGCCACTCTCACCTGCGATATTTCTTTTTGAATTTATCCGTTCTAAAAGTTCAAACCCGACAGAACAGGGTTTATATGCAACACCCCTTTTTTCAGCTTCTTTATGAACATTATAGGTTGCTTTTCTTGCTGCAATTTCAAAATCTTCATTATCTCCTGAAACAATGTGTGCATCATCTCGTCTTGCATATCCTTTAGGGGTTGCATACAAATCACACCCAACTGAATAACTGCCGTGGCTGTCAAAAAGAAGATAAGTTTTACCCATTAATTGCTAACCCTTAAATTTTGTAAAAACTACTGTCCATTTAGAAAGATCAAATACTTCTAAATTTTCAGCTTTGCCTGCAGCCCGTCCATTTTTTATTCTTGCCTTTAAAATATTCTGACCATTTGCATCTTTTACAATTACCATCCCGCCCTCGTAAAATTTTTTTTGTTCAGGAATTGTTTCTATTACAACCATTCCTTTTAAGGAGTTATCAACTTCAGGAAAAATACCAAGCATAAAACGCGAGCAACTGCTTTTAATATATAGCGGAGTAGCAACGTCTGTGGCAGCAGCTTCCAAAAAACCAATTGCCATATCAATCTCTTCTGTCTCATCATAATCATCAGCTTTTTCACTGGTTTCTGAAGAAGTCATGGCTTCCCATACTTCAAGGCACACAGGGCATAGTGATAGGTGGTGTATGTCCTCTGGCTTTGCCTGTTTTATTCCTCCATCAAGAGAAAGCTCATAAAATCTTTCCAATGAAATGTGAGAATCTTTTTCTATATGATGACGTTCCCATGTATTAAATGCATGTTTTAATGAAATTTTTCTTGCCATTTTTTTTACTCCAAAGTCCAGTTATTGATTTTCAGACACTCTTTCATCTCCTGCTCTGCTTGTTTTTGTTTATTACTAACCGTCTGCCTGGAGCAATCAAATTTCTTTGCAATACTGTCCAATGTCATATTATTTAATACTCTTGAAACAAGTATCAATCTTTTTGCAGCATCTTCAATCGCCTCAAGACATTTCTGCATGATATCTGAAAGTTCTTTCTCCATTACAATATCTTCTCCTGTTTTTTCAGGTATGGGATCAGCAAATTCTGAAACTTTTTCTTTATCATCAATATCCACCAACGAAACAGCCAGGTCCTGAATTTTATGCACTTTGTCAAGACTCCAGCCAAGGTATTCTGCAAGTGCTTGTGCTACAGGTAAAATATTATCTTTTTTAAGATTATCAATCGCCTGCCTTAAAACTTTAACTTGAGAATACTTTTGTTGAGGTATCCTGATTAACGGTATTTTTCTGACATGATCCATGATTGCCCAATTTATCTTCATAATGGCATAACTTTGAAAAGGAATTTTTCTTTCAGAATCAAAGGTTTCATAAGCACTAATAAGACCAATAATGCCCCAATGTCGCAAATCATCCATGGATAGAATATTGTTACTGCTATTTAAACAATACTTGTAGTATATATTTTTTGCTGCCTGCTTGATCAATTTCATCTCTTTTTTTGAAAACTCATATTTTCCCTGTATGTAAGTGTTCATCACTCTCCTGTTTATATTATCGAGCCAGATAATAAAATTTCAAAAAAATAATTTCAAAAGAACTTGAATTTTTTATTAAATCAGATATTATTTTTACGCATATATACACTATTTTGTCAAATTCAACTACTTTTTAAACAGGAGTGAAAATGAAAACGATAGAGCCTGTTATTTCACTGTTTATTTTAATTTTACTGACACTTTTAGTAAGCTGTGTATCAACTCAACCTGAAGTTATGATAGGGCAAGGTTCTTCTCTTGGCAAGGCAGCTGATCACATTGCAGAAGAAATAGCAAAGACCTATAATTTAAAATCAAAACAAATACAAATAAGCCCTAATAATTTCTGGGAAAAACAGACTAAAATCAACCTTCCTTTTTCTTCTATGTTGTATGATGCACTTTCACTTTCGCTTTCAGAAAAAGGTGCTTCCCTGTCTGTTCAGGAAGTTGATGAGAATCCTGTCAGAATGCTTGGTTCTTATACAATCACAAAAGATAGAGTCATTGTTACTGTACGCTTAAGAAAAATGGGCTTAACCTCTTCAACTGATATAATAGTTGCTCAAGCTTCTATAACAAAATCAACACTTGACCCAAACTGGTTAACTCCAAAATTTGACCGTATGGCAAAAACCCTTGTGCGACTGCTTGAGTCAAACTACAAAGGAATTGCTTCAATACCTGTATACACAAAACCACTTACTTTTGCTCCTTCATTTACAGAAGAACTCTGTATTGGAAAACAGATGCAGATACATATCAATGATGCTCTGGCATTATCTCCCATATTTTTATCCGGGGCATCTTCAGATAAAAAAAAAGCTGAGCTCACAGGCAGTTATTCAAAATTCGGAGACAACATCAAATTCCATATCTCAATAAAAAATATCCAATCCGGACAGATAATATGTGGAGCATCTTTTGAAACTCCACTAAATACCATACCACAAGAGCTGCTCCAATCCGGTATAAGCTCCATTGATGATCTTGCCAAAAGTATTGCTAAAAAAATAATCAAACAATATCCACAAAAAGAAAAAAACATAATAATATATGCAGGGAAAAACGGATTTTATAATCAAACTCTAAAGGCAGTTACTTTATTTGAAAAAAGGATACT
>CAZMEX010000079.1:0-11735 GCA_964565415.1 uncultured Desulfobacterales bacterium
AGTTTTTAAAGCAACTCATTGCTGGGGTAGACTTTTTTTATGAATCACTCAAGAAGAAATAAATGAGATTTAGAATGACTTCTATAATAATATTGAAAATTCTTACTATAAATTTATTTGACACTTTTTCGGTAAAAAATCTACTTACCTATTAAATAGAATAAGCCTGTGAACTGATCTGGAACTTTTTAAGTTTATAATGCAGCGACTGGGGTGAGATCCCAAGAATTCGTGCAGCTTTTGCAGCATTACCGAAACTCTTTTTAAGTGCTTCACAGATCATCTGCTTTTCAATTGCAGCCTGATTATCAACCAGGTTTAAAGAAACCCTGGGTAAATTTTGCTTTTCAATTGAAGACATCTTTGCTTTTACAAAGGGAAAAATATGAGCAGGCAAATGTGCAGGCCTGATAATAGATCCTCCAGACACCATATTCATTGAGGCTTCAATAACATGCTCAAGTTCCCGCACATTTCCGGGCCAATGGTAGTTATTAAACCAGTTCCACACATTTTTTGAAACATTGGACACCTGTTCTTTTAATATTTGATTATATTTTGTAATAAAAAACCGGGTCAATTCATTTAAATCATTTTTTCTTTCTCTTAACGTTGGCAGCATAACAAAAACTACGCCCATTCTATAAAACAGGTCCATTCTTAATACCTTTTTCCTGACAATTTCCAAAGGCGGCTGCCCCACTGAACTGAGTATTTTCACATCCAGATCAATCTCCTTCAAGGAGCCCAGCCTTCTAACCTTTTTTTCCTGAATAACACGTAAAAGTTTGGCCTGAAGTGTCAGGGGCATGGAATCCAACTCATCTAAGAATATGCTTCCCCCATGGGCCTGCTCAAACAAACCGCTTTTATTTACAGCGCCGGTAAAAGATCCCTTTGAGGTTCCAAATAGAATTCCTTCCAAAAGATTTTCCGGAATCGCTGCACAATTTACCGGAATAAATGGCTTCTTTTTCCTTGAACTGTGATTATGGATAGATTGAGCAAATAACTCTTTACCTGTTCCGGTCTCACCACAAACCATGACAGGAGAAGGTGAGTTTGATGACAACCTCGCAATCTGTATTGCATTTTGTAATCCTGAATCTGATCCGACAATATCGGAGAAATGGAACCTTGCATTGTTTCCGGATTTCTTTTGTTTAGAAGAACCTTTAGTCCGTATAATTGTTTTTTCCAGCAACTGATAGTCTTTTGAAAAATTAATAGCTCCGATTAATTTATCTGATTTATATAAAGGATATACATGGGAAAGAATATTAGCAACCTTGCCCAATTGTGTCCGGTATAACATTGTCTCATTGATTATTGGCTGGCCGCTTTTCAAACATCGCATGGTTGGGCTTGTTTTATTGTTAAGCTGATAAATATCTGTAATCTTTTTTCCCAGCGCATCTTTCGGGTCAATATCATCGATTTCAGCCTGGGTTTTATTAAAAAATCTGACTTTCCCGGTGATATCTGAGATTACTATGCCTTCATGCATGGATGATAAAACTCTGTAAATATCAATATCATCCAAATTGAGTTTATCCATCAAATTATACCCCTTGAATAGAATTTAGTGTAAAATTGAAATTAATTAAAATAAAAAAATTTTTATCTATATTTCGATAATTTTACACCTTGTTTCTATTAAATGCCTTGTTTTTAAAGCAAAAGCAACAGAATAAAAAAATTTTTATCTTTCCTGCCTGATTTCTATGACAACTTCAATGTGTATGGCAAGATAGCATCATTAACCCTTTAAAATTAAAGGCACTATCACAAATCAACTCACTTTTTGAAAACCATATGGCATGGATCATGCAATTTTTTAAAATAATACTATTTTGCACAATTAGAACTATTTAAATCAGGGGAGAGTCAAATGGGATTTTTTGAATATTTTTCAACAAACGAATTAGAGCAGATTCACGAGGTCACACTCACTGTAATGGAGGAAACAGGGCTTACGTTCTCCTATGAACCAGCAAGAGACCTTTTTGCCAAGGCAGGATGTAAAATAGATGGGCAAAAGGTTTTTTTCCCTGGAAAACTGGTTGAAGAGCAGATCGAAAAAGCCCCGTCAGAGTTTACTCTCTATGCCCGAAATCCTGAGAAAAATGTTGTGATCGGAGGGAGTAATATTGCCTTTATGCCCTGTTACGGAGCCCCTTTTGTCTACGACATGGATAACGGCAGAAGAGAAGGAACCCTTGAAGATTTTAATAATTTTGCCAAGCTTGCATATTTAAGCCCCTACATGAATATCACCGGTGGTATGATGACAGAACCGAATGACATCCCGGTTGCAAACAGGAATGCTGAAAGAATTTATTCTTCCATGGCATTGTCTGACAAGCCTTTTATGGGAGCCGGAACCGGTGCAGCAGATGCAAAAGAAACTATTGAAATGGCATCCATAGTCTTTGGAAGCCGGGAAGCGATGGCAAAAAAACCACCTTTTATCAGCATCTTATGCTCTTTGACACCTCTGGCATTTGACGACAAAATGTGCGGTGGCATTATAGAATATGCAAAGAACGGCATGCCCCAGTTGATTTCTTCTCTTGCCATTGCAGGAGCTACTGCTCCTGTCACCATGGAAGGAACCCTGGTAATCCAGAATGCTGAAATCCTTGCCGGTATCACATTGACCCAGCTTGTACGAGAAGGAACACCAATCGTGTTTGCAGGATCATCATCTGCAACTGCCATGCGGTACGGCACTTTGAGTATCGGCGCTCCGGAAATGGCAGTTAATACAGCTGCCACAGCCCAAATGGGACGTTTCTATAATCTCCCGGTCAGGGGTGGTGGCGCATTGACAGATGCAAAAATCGTTGATTCCCAGGCAGCCTATGAATCCATGATGAGCATGCAAATGGCTACCTTAAGCGGTATTAACTTTGTCCTCCATTCTGCCGGTATACTTGAAGGTTATATGACAGCATCCTATGAAAAATTTATTATTGACAGTGAAATATGCGGTATGTGTCAACGCATCAAGCGCGGTGAAAAAATCACTGCAGAAAAGCTTGCTGTGGATGTGATCAAAGAAGTTGGCTCTGGCGGCGAATTTCTAACCAATATGCATACATTCCAAAATTTTAAAACTGAACTTTATACACCGATCATGGAAGAGCGAGATAACTTTGACAGCTGGAGCAGCAATGGCTCTTTGTCCATGGAGCAGCGGGCAAATGCCAAATACAAAGAGATGCTTGAAAACTATAAAGAACCAGTCATGGATGATACTGTTCGCAAAAACCTTGATAAGTATATGGAGTCTGTCCGTAATTAATCAATTCTTAAGGAGAAAGACATGTTATTGGGCTTGCACACTTATAGTTTCCATCTGCACGGCATGGGGCAGAACTGGGGAGGTCACACACTTACCTGGCCCAGGGTAATGGATATTTTTAAACTCATGGACTGGGCAATTGACATTGGTCTGGACGGTCTGCATATTACGGCTGTTGACTGTGAATCCACAGCTATACCACAGCTTTTAAAAATCAGGGATGCAGCAAAGGAGCATGGCCTGTACCTTGAGTATAATTTTTCTTTGAATGAAGAATTTGATCCCAGGCTGACCCATACTCTGGAAGAAGGCATTAAAATTGCCCATACCCTTGGGTCTGATATCGGAAAAGTTAGTCTTGATTTACGCCGCCCCCGCCCTCTTTGCGCGAGCCGACACCACCCGGATATTATGAAACAGCTTATTCATATTGCAGAGCTCACCAAAAAAGCTGCTCCTCTGGCAGAAGATAGCGGTGTCAGGCTGGCATTTGAGAACCATACTGAATCATTTGCAAGCGAAATATTATGGCTGATTGATGCGGTTAATCTCCCAAATGTTGGTGCCTGTGTGGATACAGTGAATTCTATAATGGTGTTAGAAGATCCCATGACAGCCATTGAAACTCTTGCACCGAAGTCATTTACAAACCATTTTTGTGACCACAGGATTGAACGGGATCAATTCGGATGCAGGTTTACAGGAGTTGCCTGTGGTGAAGGTGATATTGATTTAAAAACAGCCCTCAAAATTTTTAAGAAAACATCAACCATGGACCGTATCAATATTGAAGTGGAATGGGATGCAGGAGATGATGGACCCGAGACTGCTCGAAAAAAAGAATTCGAGGCTGTTGAAAAAAGTATCCGATACTGTCGTGATGTTCTCAATATTTAAAAACATAAAAATGATTAAACATAGTAAATACTGGAGGGAAGAATGGGAATAAAAACAGAAAATCTCTATTTCAAACCAAGCCTGCACGTTATTAACAATGAGCAAATAAGTCAAATTCATGCTGCTTCACTGGAAGTCCTTGAACGAACAGGTATTCAAATGACCCACTCAAAAGGGCTTGAAATTCTTGATGGAGCGGGGGCAAGAGTAGAGGGCAATAGAGTCAAAATCCCTTCATGGATGGTGGAGAACGCCATTGCCAAAGCACCCCACCGCCTTGTTCTTGGCAACCAAAAAGGGGAGCGAACAGTTTTTCTTGAAAAAGACAACTCATATTTTGGTCCAAGTCTTGACTGCATTGATTATATGGATCCTAAAACCCATAAAAGAGTCAGATTTACAAGTGACCATGTTAAGGCGACAGCAGCCTTGTGTGATGGCCTTGACCTTTTTGACTGGTGCATGATTATTGGCATGGCCGATGATGTACCTGCTGATATTGCCGATCGTGTGGTAGTCAGAAATACATTGCAATACTGTGAAAAACCGCTTGTCTTCTGCTGCAAGGACACTAACAGTGTTAGAGATATATATGAAATGGGACTGCTTGTTTGCGGTGGCAAAGAAAATTTTGATAACGCCCCATGTCTTGTCCATTATTCTGAACCGATCTCTCCGTTGCTTTATTATGATCCTGCTGTGGATAAGGTTATTTTCTGTGCCGAAAACAGTATTCCTTTGATAAATTTCCCTGCCCCCCAGGCCTGTGGTTCAGCGCCAGCCACATTTGCCGGCACCATTGTACAGGGGAGTGCAGAATCTTTAAGCGGCCTGGTTCTTCATCAGCTTGTTAATCCAGGAGCTCCTTTTATTTATGGTGCTTTCACCACAATAATGGATATGAAAACTTCGATTTTTTCCTATGGTGCCAATGAGCTGAGTCTAATGACAGCTGCCATGGCGCAGATGGCACAATATTATCAATTACCTTTTTTTGGAACTGCCGGTGCAACCGATGCAAAATTCTGTGATGCCCAGGCAGGAGCAGAAGTGGCATTCCAATGCCTTACATCGGCTGCTGTAGGCTCGGGTCTTGTTCATGACTGCTCAAGCTGGATGGATCATGGCAGTCTGGTCTCACCTGAATTTATGGTCCTGACTCATGATATTGTTGATTCAGTCCATCATTTTATGAAAGGCATCCCTGTCACAAAAGAGACTCTGGCTGTTGATATTATTGATAAAATTGGACCTGGAGGTCATTATCTTATGGAAGATCATACTCTGAATAATTTCAGAAAAATAAAGTACTCAGAACTTTTTGATCGAAGTGTTTATGATAAATGGGAAAAAACAGGTAGTGAAAAATTAAAAGCCCGATTACAGGCACTGACATTGAAAAAAATGGAACACAAGCCAAGAGAGCTTCCAGAAAAAATAATTAAAGAACTTGATACAATGCAGGCTTCATGGAAATAAAAAACTAAAATAGAAATATTAAAATAAGGAGAAAATAATGGCAGATTTATCTCAAATTACAAATGCACTAATTGCAGGAGATACTGACAAAGTTTGCAGTCTGGTACGAGATGAAGTCACAAAAGAAACTAATGCAAGTGACATATTAAATAAAGGCCTGATTGCCGGAATGGATATTGTGGGAGAAAAAATGCAGTCAGGAGATATGTTTATCCCGGAAGTACTAATGTCTGCAAAAACTATGAGTGAAGCTGTTAAAATCTTAAAACCGCTTCTCAGTGATGATGATGTGAGCTCTGCTGGACATATTGTCATTGGAACTGTAAAGGGAGACCTCCATGATATTGGGAAAAATCTGGTATCCATGATGATTGAAAGCTCCGGGTTTGAAGTTACTGATCTTGGAGTGGATGTAGCCCCGGATGACTTTGTTAAAGCTGTCCAGGAAAAAAATGCAACTATTGTAGCTCTTTCAGCGCTGCTCACCACCACCATGCCCATGATGCAGCAGACTATGGATGCACTGACAGAAAGCGGACTGCGGGACAAGGTAAAAGTAATTGTAGGCGGTGCCCCTGTAAATCAAGATTTTGCTGATAAAATCGGTGCAGATGGATATGCCCCTGATGCTGGATCAGCCAGTAAATTAGCTAAAAAATTGTGTGCTTAACACACTCTTTTAAAATAAGGAGAAAGAATGATAATAATTGGTGAACTCATAAACGCCAGCCGCAAAATTGTTGCTACTGCCATTGAATCAGGTGACAAAGGTACCATACAAAAAATTGCCACAGATCAGGCTGAAAATCTTACAGATTACATCGATGTAAATGCCGGTATATTTGTCGATAAAGAGACACAATATCTGACATGGCTGGTTAAAACAGTTCAGGAAGTAACAAATATTCCCTGTGCCATTGACAGTCCTGATCCAAAAGCTATTGAGGCCGCTCTCAAGGTACACCAGGGTACAGCTATGATCAACTCCATATCCCTTGAAAAAAAACGATATGATAATCTGTTACCCATTATTGCAGGTACGGATCTGAAAGTGGTAGCCCTTTGCATGAGCGATGAAGGAATGCCTGTTACAGTAGATGACCGGCTTAAAATAGCTGATAAACTGATTAATGGGCTTTTACAGAATAATATTCCTGTGGAAAACATTTTTGTGGACCCCCTTGTACAGCCCTTGTCTGTAGATAAAACATATGGAACAGGTTTTATTAATACCATAGAAGCCATTACTCAGAAATTTAAA
The DNA here is from genome assembly GCA_964565415.1 of uncultured Desulfobacterales bacterium. Taxonomy (GTDB): domain Bacteria; phylum Desulfobacterota; class Desulfobacteria; order Desulfobacterales; family Desulfobacteraceae; genus JAIOSM01. The sequence continues at coordinate 6,945 of CAZMEX010000079.1, forward strand.
GGCATTCATACTGCCTGCGGTCTATCAAATATCTCCTATGGTCTTCCGGGTCGAAAACATCTAAACCGCGCTTTTATGATTCAGGCTATTTTAAAAGGGCTTGACGGTGCAATTGTTAATCCGCTGGATAAAGGGATGATTTCCGCAATTATCACGGCAGAAGCCCTGGCAGGCAAAGATGATTATTGCATGAATTATCTTAAAGCCTTTAGGGCTGAACTTTTTGAATAAATCTTTGCATGTAATTTTAATAAATGGTCTTTAAAAAATGAAAATAGAATTTAACCATGGAAAATGCTCAGGTTGCGGAGTCTGCAAACTTGCCTGCAGTATAAAAAATTTTGAGCTTGTAACACCATCTAAAGCTATGTTGAGAATCGAAGGACTGTTCCCCGAACCAGGGATTTACCATATCCATTTTTGCGATCAATGCGGTCTTTGTGCTGAAGTATGTCCTGTAGAGGCTATTGAATTCAAAAACGGAATCTATTGGATCAATGATGATGAATGCATTGGATGTAATGCGTGTGTGGAAGAATGCCCTCGTGGTGTCATGATTATAAAAAACAAAGATAACATACCAGCAAAATGCATTCTATGTGGGGAGTGCGCGAAGGTCTGCCCCAGGGAAGCTATATTAATATCTGATGAAGGAAGTGATGAGGAGTACATATAATGGATGGGTATGCAGGGAAAATTTTACGAATTGATCTCAGTACAAGCGAAGTAATAAAAGCACCGTTATCTAATAAAATGTGTGATGAATTCATTGGAGGCAGAGGTTTTGTGGCAAAGACCCTTTATGAAGAACTACCGCCTGATACTGATCCTCTAGGTGAAAACAATCTTTTTATTATTGCTTCGGGTCCCCTGTCCGGTCACTTTCTTCCTGCCAGCGGTAAAACTCATTTTGGATCAAAATCTCCGGCCACTGGCGGATATGCTGATTCAAACATGGGAGGACATTTTGGGCCAGCCTTAAAATATGCAGGATTTGATATGGCAGTCATTACTGGAAAAGCCGCTGCTCCTAGCTATCTTTTTATTGAAGATGACAATATCGAAATAAGATCTGCTAAGGCCTATTGGGGAAAAGGGTCACTTACCTGTGAACAGATGATGAAAAAAGAGCTTGGAGAAGATTTCCAGATATTGACTATTGGTCCTGCCGGAGAAAAACTTGTAAAATTTGCCTGTATTTCCCATGACTTCGGGCGCCAGGCAGGACGAACCGGTATTGGTGCTGTCCTTGGCTCTAAAAACATCAAAGCAATTGCTGTTAAAGGCACGGGAAACATTCCGGTTTTTGATCTTGAAAAAGCCTATGCCAAAGGGAAACAAGCCTTTAAAAAAGTCTCTGAAAAACCTGGGTTTAAAGGGTGGACTCCTGAAGGAACCGCTGGTATCACTGACTGGGTAAATGAAATCGGAGCCTTTCCTGCAAGAAATTTTCAAACTTCCCATATTGATCACAGCCACATGATTAATGGTAAAAAAGTATTAGAGCGATTAAAAATTACAGACAAAGGATGTTATTGCTGTCCCACACCCTGTGGTAAATATGGCAAGACAAAGACCATCCTTGGCGCAGCTTACATGGAAGGCCCGGAATTTGAAACCATCTCCCTTTTTGGCGGCTCCTGTATGCTTGAAAGCATAGAGGAAATAGCCTATGCCAATTACCTTTGTGACGAACTTGGCATTGATACCATATCAGGGGCTTCTGTTGCTGCCTTTACCATTGAGTGTTTTGAAAAAGGATTGATTACCAAAGAAGAAATCGGAAAAAACATTAAATTTGGTGACTTTGACTCCATTGTTTATCTTTTAGATCTCATGGGCTTGAGAAAGAATAATCTTGGTGATCTTCTTGCCCAGGGAGTTAAAATTGCTTCGGAAAAAATCAAGCAAGGATCTGAAAAATTTGCCATCCATGTCAAGGGTCTTGAGTGGACCGGATATGAATGCCGCAACGCGCCATCTATGATGCTGGCGTATATGACGGCAGATGTAGGAGCTCACCATAACCGTGCCTGGGTTCTGGGACATGATATATTGGGCGCTGCCACCAATGTCCACGACCTTATCTCTGCTGGCACGGATAGTGATACAAGGCCTAAGGCTGTAATTTACAGCGAGGACTCAGCAGAGTTTGTTATTGATTCCCAGCATACCCGCCCTGCTTTTGATCTCCTGGGATGCTGCCGACTCCAGATGATGGAACTTGGTTTTGAAGTTGAAAATTATGCTGAGCTCTATAGTATTATAACCGGCAAAAAGATGAATTGGGATGACCTTATCAAGGTATCTGAAAAAGTATGGAACTTAACAAGAATGATCTGGGCACGAGAAATAAAAAATTTTGGTCGTAAATTTGATTATCCGCCTGCACGATTTTATGAGGAAGCAACCCCAAGCGGCCCGAACAAAGGATATTGCATAAATAAAAAAGAGCTTGATCAGCTTTTAGATGCCTATTATGCGGCAAGAGGATGGGATAAAAATGGCATACCAACAAAAAAAACTCTTGATCGTGTCGGCCTTAAGAATGTGATTTAAATATATAAAGGAAAACTAATATGAGTAAAATAATTATCCCTCAAAATTTTAAAACTGAAACTGCTGATGCCGTTGTCATAGGTGGTGGCATAGTTGGATCATCTACTGCATTTTGGCTTTCCAAGGCTGGCATGAATGTTATACTGGTTGAAAAACGGGATGGTCTTTCAACTTTGACCACAGCTGCCAGTGTTGAATGCTTTCGAACTCAGTTCACTGAAAAAGCCATGGCAGACCTTGTCCTTCCGAGTGTAAAAATGTTTGAGCATTTCAAAGATGTGGTAAAACTTCAGAATATTGACATTGGACTTACCCAGAAAGGCTATCTTTTTGTTACTGATGACCCGGATATGGCACAGGATCTTGAAAAAGCTGTAAAAAGATATAATGACTTAGGTATACCCGAATCAGAACTCATCACCGGAGCGGAACTTAATAAACGCTTTCCATTTCTTGCTCCAAATGCTCTGGCAGCAACCTTTAATAATCGGGATGGCTGGATATCCACCCATGAAACAACCTACGGGTTTGCCAAAGGGTCAGAAAATGCAAAGTTTTTTACCCAGACTCAAGTAACAGGTCTTCAAATAGATGGTAAAGGCATCTGTGGTGTTGAAACAGACAAAGGAATCATTCAAACAAGACTGGTGGTAAATTGTGCTGGTCCCTATGCAGGAGTAATCGGAAAAATGGCAGGACTGGACATACCAATAAGGACTGTACGACGTCAAAAGGCTTATATCAGAACATCAAATATAAGTCTCCCTAAAGATGCACCATTCACCGTGGACCTTGTAAACCACAGCTATTGGAGGCCCGAAGCAGGAGGCGTACTATGTGCCTGGGTAGACCCGAACGAACCTGAAAGCGCACCTGCAGATGAAATAGCTGCAGACTGGGATTTTGCAGCTGAATCCATCCATCGAGTATCCCGACTCAACCCATTTTTTGAAACCATTGCCAATGACTTAAAAGCAGAGGATATTAATATATCTGCAGGCCAATATGTATATACTCCGGATGATAAACCCATCATCGGTCCCAGTGATGAAGTAGAGGGATTTCATCTAAACTGTGGTTATTGGTGCGGAGTCATGATGTCACCACAAGCAGGTAAAAGAGTTGCAGATATTGCCACAGGCAAAATGGACAATAAGGATAACCCGTTGCGCTACAGTCGTTTCAAAGAAGGAGATTTTGAAAAAGGAGATACTTTTTTGAAATGAAAAAAAGTTGTGCACATTGGCTGTGCTTTTCTGGCCATGGATATGAAACAGAGTGCAAAAAAACTCGACTGTTTTTAATAACACTTAAGTTACTTTGCAATGTCCCGGTTAATATTAAATTTTTTTATTTTATAATAGAGAAGTTGCCGTGATATCCCAAGGGACCTGGCTGTTTTGGTAATATTCCCCTTGTTTTCAAGAAGGATGCTTTGTATGATATTCTCTTCATGGGCTGATTTTTCTTTAAATAAGTTGGTGGTACTACCTGCTGAAAGTTTGTCATCATACCTTCTTGCAGGTCGTTCAGAGGCAGATTTTACAGACCAGTTTGAAAAATGGGTTTGCAGATATTTGATTTGGATTATTTTATTTGTATCCAAAATATTCATGGCACCCTCAATAACATGTTCAAGCTCCCTGACATTACCCGGCCATTTATAAGCTTTAAACCGATCCATTACTGCATTAGATACTTTCTCTACCTTTTTACCCAACATGGTATTATGCTTTTCGATAAAATGATTTACCAGCAATCTCAGATCACTTAATCGTTCCCGCAAAGGCACAATGTGAATAAAGACTACTCCCAGACGATAAAAAAGATCAGACCTCAATGTTCCATCAGAAATGGAGATATGAGGGTCATTATTTACAGAACTTATAATTTTCAAATCAGTTTCAATCTCTTTCAAGGCTCCCACTCTTCTGACTTTGCTTTCCTGAATACTTCGGAGAATTTTGCTTTGCAGCCCCACGGGCATGGAGTTGACCTCATCCAAAAAAATAGTACCTTTGTTGGTCCTTTCAAATAATCCAGCCTTGTTAACAGATCCTGTAAATGCTCCTTTGGATGTACCAAACAGGATTCCTTCCAGAAGATTTTCAGGAATAGCAGCACAGTTTACAGGGGTGTATTTTTTTGCACTTCGTGAGCTGTGATTATGAATTGCTCTTGCAAATAGTTCTTTGCCTGTACCTGTCTCACCAAAAAGCATAACAGGTGAGG
>CAZMEX010000080.1:0-10642 GCA_964565415.1 uncultured Desulfobacterales bacterium
AAAATTTTTAAATTTCAAACATCAATCTTCGTACTTAAAAGATAATCTTATACTGGTGCGATACTGTAAGGGCTGTCCTTCCTGAATTTTCACATCAAATTTCTGTACTTCAGCAATTCTGATATCTCGTATGGATTGCCCTGCCCTGTCAATGGCATTTTTAGCTGCTTCTTCCCATGAGTTTGGACTTGAACCCACAAGATCAATAAGTTTGTAAACACTCTCTCCCATAACATCCCCCTTTTAATTAATGATTTTAATTAAAAAAATCGGCATCTTACTGAATCTAATAATTTACAATAATAATACCGATGGCTAAATAAAGTGAAATTGTGAAACAAAATTAAAATTGTTTGAATCTATTGATTGCAACTTGGTTTGTTTATTATAGCTGAATGTTTGAATATGTCAAAAGGATTTTAATTATAATAAAGTTTTTCTAAAATAAGCCCGAAAAAGGAGTTGGAGTTTGAAGAAAAGAGCCAACCAAGATGATTTAAGCAGCTGTTACAAATTACAATTTGCCATACAAAACCTGAAAACCACGAGAACTCATTGGATGAATCTTTAAGCACAGTGCAACCAAATGCTTCTTTAAAGCAGGCTATTTCAAATACAATACCATGGGGATTTGCAAATACATGTTTATGGTTGTCATTTACTTTTGTGTAAAAATTTTGTTTTGTTATTAGGTTGTTGCAGTAAACACAAAAAATATTTTTCCCACCTTCAATAATATCTGAAGCTCTGTTTTTCTCCTTAACAATGCTTTTTGATGATTCTTTACATATTATCTTCATTTGATTTTAAATCAATATTTTCAATATAATAGAGTGTTGCTCCAACCGGAGCAAATGATAGAAAAAGAATATTAAGAACAGGTATTAAAAAGAGAAGTCCAAATCCCATATGAAACAGTAAATTTTTTCTGAAATATGCGAGCCTTTTTTTAAAAGGCTCCATTCTTCTTGCAGGTACAAGGTCCGTATTGTCCCAGGCAAGGAAAGTTATTGCAAAAATGGAAGATATAACAGCAATTATTGAACCAAAAGGAGTCAAAAAACCTGTAAACATGATTATTAAACTTAAAAACATTGGCAGTAATGCCCTGGGAATCTCCTGTTTTATTAAATAAAAGAAAAGCGCTGTATATGATGTATCATCAGAGTAGATCTCTTTTCCTGTTATGATGTTTTCAACTTTTCTTGACATGTAGTCCATTATAAAAAGAGAGAATAAAAATTGTGCGATAAAATAGGCAATAATAGCTGAAATTGATGCAAGTAATATTGTTATTATCCATGATACTAATTTCCATAGATAGAAAAGCAATCCTGATTCCGGCATTTTCCAGATTAAATTCACTATTTGATTGTGAAAATAAAAAACTGCGCCTGATAAGAGAAAAGCTAACAATACAACCACCACAAAACGCAAGATTCCCAGAAATAACAGTTGGGGATTTTTAATCCCCATCATAAAACCTTTAAAATTATATTTTATACCTTTAAAGAGGTTCATAAGGTTTCCTTATGAGGCATAAGGCGTGGAAAAATAGTCAATTTTATTGTCATACATGCCTTTTTTGTAAAAGAGATTTTGAAAAAGAGAAATCTCCTGATTTTTAAAGGAGATAAGTGATCCTATGAAAAAAACATAATAAATGCGATAGACAAATTCAGAGACTGTTTCTAAAATTTCATCTTTTTTCAGCTCCATATTATCAATCCAGTCGTTAAGCGTTTTTACATAATGTACTCTGAAATTTTCCGAGGAGATAAGTTCAAAACCTGAATCAGATGCATGATCAATTAGGTTATGGTTTAATAACAGCTCTCCCCCTGGAAACATATATTTATCAAGAAAAGTATTTTCATGCCCTTTTTTACGTTTTACATTGGTGGTGATAGTATGTTGAAGAAAAAGCCCATGGGGGACAAGAGAGTTGTATGTAACTTTAAAAAAAATCGGGATATTTTTTTTACCAACATGCTCTGACATGCCAATACAGGAAATTTTATCATATAATTGGTCGCCAATATCACGGTAATTTATGATTTTAACTCTGCATCTATTTTCAAGCCCATGCTTTATAATCAATTTCTCAGCAGTTTGTTTCTGCTCCTCACTTAATGTTATACCAGTTGCCTTAACCCCATAATGTTTTGCAGCATAGATTATAAAATTACCCCATCCACAGCCTATATCTAAAAGTTTTTCATTTTTTTTTAATCTTAATTTTTTACATATTATCTCCATTTTATTATATTGAGCTTCATCCATGGATGTTTTTTCATCATTGTAATAGCCACAAGTATACCCTAAAGTTTTGCCTAAAAAGAGTTCATAGAAGTCACTTGGTATATCATAGTGATACTCAATATTCTTTTTTTCTTTTTTTCTATCTGAAGTAAAAAAAGTCTTTAGAAATTTTAAAAAAGAGGTCCTTCTGTTAGTATTAAGAAGTTTATTGCAGACAACATCATACAACTCAATTAAATTGCCGTATATGTCAAAATAGCCTTTAATAAATGCCTCACCAAGAGAAAATGCATCTGGTGATATCAGACTCTTAAAAAATCGATTATCTTTTATTTGAAATTTAAATTTTATTTTTCCATGTCCGGTTCCGTACTTTTTACCAGTAGTATCAATAATTTCAATTGGTATTTCTTCTTTTTTGAAAATTTGAATAAATTGATTTAGTATAAATTTATCTCTACCTGATAAGATTGAAGACATTGTCTATTCCTCTTATTTAATGTTATAGTAATTGTTACTTTAATAAAGTATCGCTAATATAACTTATATCTCTTAAATAAAAGAAAATTAAGATAAAAACAATGATAAAAAAAAATATTTATAATCTTACAATTCAAACAATAATAATCTACATAAATCTGTTTTTTTTTGCCATAAGTTTAATCCTAAGCGGGCACGATGTGTGGTTGGACATCCATCCCTTTACTGCCCTGACACCCTCAACAAAAAGCCTTATTTTTTTGGGAGCATCCGGTACAATTCCCATAAATGTTTATCATGAATGGTGGTCATTAATAACTGCTAATTTTCTCCATGGCAGTCTTCTTCATATTTTATTTAATATGCTTGCATTACACCAGGTTGCATCCATGGTATCAACTGTATACGGTAAATACCGCATGTTTTTAATATTTTCAATTGCAGGTATTGCAGGGTTTTTTCTTTCATATCTTGCTGGTGTAAAAGTTACAATTGGCGCTTCTGCAGCAGTTTGTGGACTTATTGGAGCAATTCTCTATTATGGTAAATCAAGGGGGGGGGTTTTAGGAGAGGCAATTTATAAACAAACTTCGGGATGGGTAATTTTCATTATAATATTTGGTGTGCTTGTTCCAAATGTTAATAATTGGGGGCATGGTGGAGGACTTATATCGGGTGTAGTGTTGGGAAAGTTACTTGGCTATAATGAAAAATCAGAAGAGAACAGGCTCCATAAAATTTCAGCATTCCTGTTCATGGGAATTACCTTATGTGCATTAATCTGGTCTCTGTTTTTCTGTTCAATTATGTTATCTGGCTAATCTGAATTAAGATATAATTATTTTATTCTATTATGTCTCAATAAGTTTTAAAAGCCAAAAATTATTATATAGATGTTTAATCACTTTAACAACACTCTGGATATTTAAATCAAGTTCACGATTTTGGATATCAGTAATTATCTTATAAATAACTTCAAAGCGAATTCTGTCTTCTTTGCTTAATGTCTTAAGGTTGCCATTATCTGAAGAATTCAGCCATTTGATTTCATTCAAAGCTTTTTTTGAATTTATTTCCGGTGCTCTGCTATCCCTGAAAATGTAAAACATTGTATTGGGATTTTCCCAAACCACACTATTGAAATTTTTAATTCTGGATGAAAAAGATTTGCCATCAATATGTAAAAATCCAATGACAATATTATTATTATCAATATCTTTAATTGTAATATGCTCAGGAAGTTTTCTTCTGCCAAGTCTTGTTTTTGATGTGTCTTGCAAGCTGTCTTCCATTAAAGTTTTAATAATGATACTAACCTTGCCAGTGTCATCTGAATCACTGACAATTAAATATTTGTCAAAATCATTGGTAGCATTTTCCTCATAGGCTTTTAAAATTTTATTGATTTTGGTCATCTCTTTTTGTTCAGTATCAGACAAAGCATCAATATTTAGATATTCTCTGATCCAGGAGATTTGCTGTTGAAGTTTTTCCAACTCATCGTAAATTTTAGTATCAACTTCTGAAGTTCCTGCAGAGCTTTTTATCTTCTGGGGAAGAGGGATCCCCTCTTTTCTGAATTTATAATAATCAGAGGCTTTATTTAAAACACTTCTGATGCTTATGCCTTTTAAAATAGTTATCAAGTCTTCTCTTTGGAGAATTTTGCTGATATCTACATTGAATTTTTTGGCTCTGAAGTTTAAAAGATCCATCAGTTCAATTTTAGAAGGCGTGTTAAGTGCAATAATATCTTTTGACATTCTCTGCACAATCGACTCATCAAAAATATTTGAATACTCTTCCCATCTATCGGGAAAAAAGTTAAAAATCATTACACAATTTGGAAGATGTGTGAAAAGTTCCTTAATATTCTCTCCAAATTTCATTAGAAGCTCTTCGTTATATTTCAATCCTTCAAGTTGATCAAAGACAATTATTAAGGGTTCATCCTGAATGGAAAGCTTACCTAAAACTGACATTGCTTCTAAGGCAAACTCCTCAGTATTGATTTTTTCATTAGTATTTTCTATTCCGGTTTTTCTGATTTCATATTTTGACAATTCTAAACCAACCAGCCATTTTCTTACAATTTCTCTTCGTGAAAAATCAGGGTATGAGCAGTATTTAACAAATGCTCTAACCACTGCGGCACCGGTTCCCCATCCATGGGTAGACCCCCACCATTCAAGAGTTCTTTTTTCAATAGCTCTCCAGTTCTTTAATCTTTTTTCATCATCATTTGTGCTGCCAAGTTTTCTTAATAAATTAAGGTGATCTTTTTCAAGCATTCTTTTCATGGCAATCATCTTGGGACTTACTTTTTTCTGCTTTTTTAAATCTTTAATAAAAATATTTGAAAAGCTTTTTGCCAAAAGGTATTCTATTTGTGTATAGGGAGTTCCTGGCACTTTCTGAATAAGGGATTCAACAATTCTTGCATAAATGTGATAAAAAATTGCATCGGGATTATTTGGTTGTCTTATGAAAAGAATTCTATTGCTGGCAATAATATCTTTAGCAAGACGCATAATAAGGTGGGTTTTTCCTGCACCAGGTTCTCCTGCCACAATAACACCACGAGATTGATGATTTTTATCGTTGCTTATTTCATCAATAATGGATTTTAGTCTTGTAAACTGGTTGGAAAAAAGAGTCTTCAAATCAACATGATCTTGAAAAGGATTATCAACTCTGCTTACACCAAAAGGATTAACATTTCTTCTTTTAATATTTTTCATAGTCTCAAATATCATCTATTAGTTATTAATATTATTTTTGATATCGCAGCAAACAGGTTAAGTCAATAGTAAATTGATTTTACACAAATTTTACATATTTTTGTTGTAACTGTTTCGCTATAAAACTATATAGGTGTTAATGAAAAATAAATTTGATAAAATCGCAGTTGTCAGTATCTCAGGCGTGTTTCCAGGTGCTGAAAACATTGACATATTTTTAAAAAATATTTTAAATAAAAAAGAGTCGATAATTGAAGTTCCTGAAAAAAGATGGGTTCTTCCTAAAAACCTTGCAGTTTCAAAAAAAATATTACCTGATACTGCTCTTAGTTCCAAAGCTGGTCTGATAACTGATTTTTCTTTTGATCCCCATGGGTTTTTAATTGATAAAGATATATTGTCTGAACTTGATCCCATGCACCAATTGACTCTTCATACCACAAGAGATGCTTTACAAAAATGTTATTCAAATAGTGATATTAAAAAACGTTGTGGTGTTATTCTTGCTGCAATTTCACTTCCTACTGAAAAATCGTCTCAACTTGCATTTGATATCTTCTCTAAAAAGAAGAGTGTTGATATTGTACATGGTTTAGCCTCCCGGGTTTTGTCTTTTCCTGCTGCAATCCTTGCACAAAGCTTTGGACTTAATGGAAATTGCTATACACTTGATGCTGCATGTGCATCCTCGCTTTATTCCATTAAACTTGCCTGTGAAGAACTATGGCTCAATAGAGCTGATATGATGATTGCAGGCGGAGTTTCAAGACCTGATTCACTTTACACTCAGATTGGATTTTCCCAGCTCCAGGCTCTTTCTCCCACTGGCAGGTGCTCACCTTTTGATAAAAATGCTGATGGTCTGGTTGTGGGAGAAGGTGCCGGGATAATTGTCTTAAAACGCTTAAAAGATGCTTTGGAATGTAAAGACAAAATTCATGGTATAATTGCAGGTTTCGGGCTTTCCAATGATATTGATGGTAATCTTGTTGCTCCAGCTTCTGAAGGGCAGATACGAGCATTAAATTCAGCATATAAGTTTGCAAACTGGTCCTTGGACCAAATACAATATATTGAGTGCCATGGCTCTGCCACACCTGTTGGGGATAATGTTGAACTTAACTCCATGATAAGTTCAGCTGAAAATTTTGGTACTTTTGCTTCTGCACAATGTGCAATTGGTTCAGTTAAGTCGATGATTGGGCATTTATTAACTGCTGCCGGTGCTGCAGGCACGATCAAAACTTTGCTTGCAATGGAAAATAAATTTTTACCTCCCTCCCTGAACTTTGTTAAACCTCCTGATTCAAGCCCCATAAACCATTCAAATTTCAAAGTTCAAACCCAAGTTGAAGAGTGGAAAACAAACAATTCTAATACCAGCAGAAAAGCTGGTATCAGTGGATTTGGCTTTGGTGGTATCAATGCTCACATTCTTATTGAAGAGTATATTGGCAATAAGAAAAAAGATTTTTTTATTACACCTGAAAAATATTTTAAAAACAGAAGTATTGCAATAATTGGAATGGAAGCTATAACAGGATCTTTTAACAACATTGTACAACTTGAAAATATTATTAATAAATCTTATACTCCCGCTCCAGAACTATCAGAGACAACGGGAGAAAAATGTTTTTTTTTAAAAAAATTACCAATTTCAAACCATGAGTTCCACATTCCACCCAATCAGATTGATGATATCCTGAAAAATCAACTGATTATTCTTAAAGCCTCTAAAATGGCTTTGATTGATGCAGGAATCAAGGCAAGACCTGGGAAGCATGACAAACTGAGAGATGATTTTGGTGCAGCAATTGGTATAGAGTTTGATTTTAATGCTACAAATTTTTATTTAAGATGGAAATCTAAAGCAGAAAATATTACTGATTATCCTTCTATTTCACCGCCTTTAACTGCAACAAGAACTTTAGGTGCACTTGGTGGAATCATTGCAAGCAGAATTGCAAGGGAATTTAAACTGGGGGGACCCTGCTTTACTGTTTCAGCAGATAACAGTTCAGGTTTAAAAGCAATAGAAATCGGAATAAAATCACTCTTATCAGGTGAAACAGATACTTTTTTATGCGGCTCAGTTGATATGGCATCAGATATCAGGCAATGTTTTGTTAACCATAATTTTGTACCATTTAAAAACGACTCTTTGGATTTTTTCCCTTCTGAAGGTGCTGGTGCTATTGTTTTAAAAACTCTGGAACAGGCAAAAAAAGATAAAAATAAAATATATGCTGTAATAAAGGGGTATGGAAATGCTTCCGGTGGTGAAATGCGGTGGGAAAGAAAAGATAATTCAAAAAAAATTCAAACAGTATATCAATTATCATTAAAAAGATGTCTCAAACATGCTGGTACAAAGTTTGAGGATATAGACCATTTTGAACTTGCTTCCAGGGGCTATAAAAATGAGGATAAAATAGAAATTGATACTTTAAATGATTATGTTAAAAAGCTCTCCTTTTTAAAAACTTCCACTGATTTTTCATCCATAAAAACACTTATCGGGGATACCAATTCAGTATCAAGCCTCATATCAATAATCAGTTCATCAATCTTACTTAGAAACAAAAAGAGAAAAAATGTATGTATTGCATCTATTACAGATGATGGAGCATGCTCGCATATGATAATGGAAGAGTATAAGTTAATAAAAGATCATAAATTTTTTCAAAAAAAAGCACTACATGCTCCTGCATTAAACCCTGAACTAATTGTAAAGGCAGCCAACAACACTGCAAAAGCCCATAACAAGTTCCTTGAATTAACAAAACAAAATATGCTTGCCCTTGAAAAACAATTTGAAACTTTAACAAAAAATGTATCAACCATGGAGTTTGAAAAACCTGAGATCCAACCTGTTTTTAACAGAGATCAATGCCTTGAATTTGCCATTGGAAAGGTCTCAAATGTATTGGGTGATGAGTTTAATATTGTTGATACTTATCCTGTAAGGGTCAGACTTCCGGCTGAACCGTTAATGCTTGTTGATCGAATTATGGATATCCAGGGGGAACAGCTTTCTTTAAAATCAGGAAAAATTATTACGCAACACGATGTAAAAGAAAATGCATGGTATCTTGATGGTGGTAAGGCACCTGTTTCCATCTCAATTGAAGCAGGTCAGGCAGATCTCTTTCTCTGCTCATATCTCGGCATTGATCTTAAGGTTAAAGGTATTAGAAGTTACAGGCTGCTTGATGCTAAAGTTACTTTTCACAGAACGTTGCCAATCCCTGGAGAAACTATTGAATATCATATTGAAATTGATCGTTTTTTAAATCAGGGGGGAGTTTATCTGTTCTTTTTTCACTATGAAGGGTTTATTAAAAATAAACTCTTTATTTCCATGCGTGATGGATGTGCTGGGTTTTTCACTTCTAAAGAAGTTGAAAATTCAGGTGGCATTATATTAAAAAAAGAGGATACCAAAGATCAGCAAAAATCTGGAAATATTAAACCTCTTGTCCAATTTTTTAAAGAAAGTTTCAGTGACGATCAAATTGAAGCCCTGAGAAATTCAAATCTTAAAAAAGCTTTTGGAGAACAATTTAATCATATACGCCTTGGCAAATCCATGAGATTGCCAGGAAAAAAAATGCATTTAATTGATCGTGTAACTGAACTTGACCCCAATGGCGGCAGGTTTGGTTTAGGTTCCATCACTGCCCAGGCTGATATTAAAAAAGATCATTGGTTTTTAACTTGCCATTTTATAGATGACATGGTAATGCCTGGAACCCTTATGTATGAATGCTGCTCCCATGCTTTAAGGATATTTACCCTAAGAATGGGATGGGTTTCAAAAAAAGATGATGTTTTTTATGATATAATCAATGGAGTAGAAAGTGATCTTAAATGTCGAGGTCCTGTTACAGTTGAGACAAAAAAAGCAGGGTATTATATTGAAATAAAAGATATTGGTTATAACCCTGAACCATATGTGATAGCTGATGCTCATATGTTTTCAGATGATTTACAAATAGTTTTTTACAAAAACATGGGTATCAAAATAAAAAATCTAACACAAAAAGAGATTGAAGAGACGTGGAGATAGAGAGTGGAATATTCAAAGGTTTATATTGAAGCATTTGGTTATGAATTGGCTCCAAATATTATAACTACCAAAGATATTGAAAAGAGATTAAAACCTTTTTATGATGCAACCAATTTTAGCCCGGGTCAACTTTATGCACTTACGGGGATAAAGGAGAGGCGGTTTTGGGATGTTGATCACTCTATTTCAGAGCACGCTTCAAAAGCAGGTCAAAATGCAATTGATGAATCAGGTATTTATCCAGATCAAATTGAAGCTCTTGTTTTTTGTGGTGTCTCAAGAGAAGGGTTTGAACCTGCTACTGCCTGTTCCATTGCTGATAATCTGAACATTAGTGAAAATGGTCAGATTTATGATGTTTCCAATGCATGTCTTGGGATTTTGACAGGGATGATTCAGGTGGCAAATGAAATTGAACTTGGAAACATAAAAGCAGGTCTTGTAGTGTCATGTGAAACCTCACGGCAGATTGTTGAATCCACAATAGATGAAATCAATCAAATGAAATCCTTGGAATTTTTTAAGACAGCTGTTGCCACGCTTACAGGTGGTTCAGGAGCTGTTGCTGTATTATTAACTGATGGTTCCTTTTCAAAAAACAGTGTGATACATAAAATTTGCGGGGCTGTAATTCAAAATTCTATAAAATTCCACGATTTATGCAGTTGGGGATTTTCAGAAAAAGGTATGCCTGTCTCTTCTAAAATTATTATGCGAACACAAGCCGATGCAGTTCTTGAGCATGGGACAAAACTTGTTGTCCGAACTTTCAGCCAATTTTTACAAAAATTTAATCTATACCATGATAGTATAGATAAATTTATAGGGCATCAGGTAGGTGCTATTCATCATCACTCTTTTTACAAAGCCCTGGGCATTGATATAAAAAAAGATTTTCCTACTTTTCCATTTTTAGGAAATATTGGTACTGTCTCGTTACCTATTACTGCAGCTATAGCTGATGAGCGCGGTTTTCTCAATTCCGGGGATTATGTCTGTTTTATTGGGGTTGGAAGTGGTCTTAATTGTTTAATTATGGGAATTGAATGGTAGAAAGAATAATAAATAATAAAGTCACCTCAACCAGAGG
>CAZMEX010000081.1:0-10533 GCA_964565415.1 uncultured Desulfobacterales bacterium
AAGGAGGTATTTAAATGCCATCTTTTGTAATTGCAGAAAAATGTGACGGCTGCAAGGGTGGGGACAAAACAGCATGTATGTACATTTGCCCCAATGACCTGATGGTTCTAGAACCTAATGAAATGAAAGCATACAACCAGGAACCAGATCAATGCTGGGAATGTTATTCATGTGTTAAAATTTGTCCTTCCCAGGCCATCGAAGTTAGAGGATACTCTGACTTTGTACCAATGGGCGGCTCTACTGTTCCCATGATGGGTACTGAAGATGTTATGTGGACATGTAAGTTCAGAAACGGGGTTATTAAACGTTTTAAATTCCCCATCAGAACTACTGCCGAAGGTGAAGCTAATGACTATGCTGATCTTAAAGGTAAAGACCTGGACAGTGGACTTCTTTCTACTCAAGAAGCAGATGGTTATGTACTTGTAGCTCCAAAAGAGCTTGCTTAAGTCAAAACCGAATATGAACTGTCAAAAGAATTTAATTCTTTATTAATAATTTTGGAGGTATATAATGGCATTACCTAATAAACCTATTGGAGAACTTAAAGCAGTAAGGGATCCAGAAGTTGATAAAAGAGATGTTGATATTCTGATCGTAGGCGGTGGAATGGCTGCCTGTGGAACAGCATTTGAGGTTAAAAAATGGGCAAGTGATGATACAAAGATTCTTCTTTGTGACAAAGCAGCTCTTGAGAGATCAGGTGCAGTAGCTCAGGGTCTTTCAGCAATTAACACTTATATTGGTGACAACTCCCCTGAAGATTATGTCCGCATGGTCAGAAACGACCTTATGGGCATTGTTCGTGAAGACTTGATCTTTGACCTTGGACGTCATGTTGATGATTCTGTACATCTTTTTGAAGAGTGGGGACTCCCCATGTGGAAAAAAACTGATGACGGAAAAAACCTTGATGGACATAAAGGTCAAAAACTAGGCACATTAAAAGATGGTGCTACACCTGTGCGTACTGGTAAATGGCAGATCATGATCAATGGTGAATCTTACAAAAGAATCGTTGCTGAAGCTGGTAAGAAAGCTCTTGGCGAAGAAAACATTATTGAAAGATGTTTCATTGTTGAACTCCTCAACGACAAAGACGATCCCACAAAAATTGCTGGTGCTGTTGGTTTTTCCGTACGTGAGAACAAAGTTTATATCATCAAAGCAAAAACAATGATGGTAGCCTGCGGTGGTGCAGTTAATGTTTACCAGCCCCGTTCAACTGGTGAAGGTAAAGGTCGTGCATGGTATCCCGTATGGAATGCCGGCTCCACTTATACAATGGCTGTTAGAGCTGGTGCTGAACTTTCCATGATGGAAAACCGTTTTACCCCGGCTCGTTTTAAAGATGGTTATGGACCTGTTGGTGCATGGTTTCTTCTTTTTAAAGCAACGGTTCAAAATGGTCTTGGTGAAAACTTCGCAGCTTCTGATGATGCAAAAGCAGAACTTGAAAAATATGCTCCTTACGGAACTGCAGCTGTTACTCCTACTTGCCTGAGAAATCATCTTATGATGAAAGAGTACAAAGAAGGCCGTGGTCCAATCATCATGAAAACCACTACTGCTTTGGCAAAACTTGGCGAAACCATGAGCAAAAAAGAGCTCAAACATCTTGAGTCTGAAGCCTGGGAAGATTTCCTTGACATGTCTGTTGGTCAGGCTGGCCTCTGGTGTGCAACAAATACTGAACCTGAGAAAAAAGATTCAGAAGTTATGCCTACTGAACCATACCTTCTAGGTTCCCATTCAGGTTGTTGTGGTATCTGGTGTTCAGGTCCTGACGAAGACTGGGTTCCTGCTGAGTACAAATGGGGTTACAACAGAATGACAACTGTCAAAGGTCTGTTTACAGCTGGTGACGGTGTTGGTTGTTCTGGTCATAAATTTTCTTCCGGTTCCCATGCTGAAGGTCGTATTTGTGCAAAAGAGATGGTCAGATACATCAGGGATAATCCTGCAGATGTCAATTTCAAAGAGACTGACGAAGAGCTGGTTGACCTGGTTTACAAACCTGTTAGAAATTATCTTGACCATTGTGAATATACAACAGATGAAACTATTAACCCGCACTACTGCAAACCTGCTGGTATGGCACTTCGTCTGATGAAGATGACCAATGAGTATGGTGCTGGAATAGTCACTTACTACATGACTTCTGGTAAATCTCTTGAAATCCTCATGGAGCTGTTTGAAATGTTCCGTGAAGACCTTGAGCACATTGCTGCTGGTGACCTGCATGAACTTATGAGAGCATGGGAAATTAACCATCGTCTCTACACAGTTGAAGCTCATACCCGTCATATCCAGTTCCGTGAAGAGTCAAGATATCCTGGTTTCTATTACAGAGGCGACTTCATGGGTCAAAATGATGACGAATGGTTCTGCTTTACCAACTCAACTTATAACAAAGAGACAAATGAGTGGAGTTTGAAAAAAGTACCTTATGTTAAGATTATTGCTGACTAGATCTTTTTTTCAGATTAATCTTTAAGGTAATAATTTGCTGAATATTAACCTCCAGGTTTATTTTAAACCTGGAGGTTTTTCAGATTTGAGTATAGTACAGATTTCCTTCTCTCCTTTTTTGTAAGCTTATAATTTTTTTTATAAATTTACAAAACAGGAGAGAGGTTCCCTGTTTAAAAACAAAAACAGATAAATTCAAATGCACGGAGGGACAGCATGACAACAGATAATTCAGCCCCTGTAAGCGGCAGCATCATGGTAGCTGGCGGTGGCATCAGCGGTGTTACAACAGCGTTGGAAGCTGCTGAAGTTGGGTATGAGGTCTTCCTGATAGAAAAGGAAGCTTCTCTTGGTGGAAGGGTATCTCAACTTAAGCATTACTTCCCCAAACTTTGCCCGCCTACTTGCGGCCTTGAAATCAACTACAGAAGATTAAAAGACAACTCAAAAATTAAGGTATTTACCATGTCAGAAGTCGAAAGCGTAGAAGGCTCTGCTGGTGATTACACAGTTAAGATCAAGACACATCCCAGATTTGTTAATGAAAGCTGCACATGCTGCGGCGATTGTGCAGATGTGTGTGACACTGAAGTTGCAAACAGCTTCAATTTTGATATGGATAAAAGGAAAGCTGCATATTTACCATCCAACATGGCTTTTCCCCAGCGCTATGTGATTGATTCATCTGTCAGCGCTGATGATAAGGAAAAAATAAAAACTGCCTGCAAATATGACGCAGTTGATTTTGACATGGAAGAAAAAACCTTTGACCTTAAAGTTGGCGCCATTGTGTGGGCAACAGGCTGGACACCCTATGATGCAACCAAAATTGATAACCTGGGCTTTGGTCAACATAAAAATATTATCACAAACATGATGCTTGAAAGACTTGCATCGCTGAACGGTCCCACAAAGGGTAAAATTGTAAGACCTTCTGATGAAAAAGAGATTAAAACAATTGCTTTTGCCCAGTGTGCAGGCTCCAGGGATGAAAATCACCTTCCCTACTGCTCATACATTTGCTGCATGGCATCTTTAAAACATGCAACTTACATAAGAGAACAATACCCGGAGGCAAAAATTTATATTTATTACATTGATCTTAGAGCTCCGGGATTAAAATATGAAAATTTTTACAAAAAATTGAAAAAAGATGAGAATGTATTTTTTGTAAAAGGTAAAGTTGCTGAAGTTGCTGAAGTTGCTGGCGGCAATATTGAACTCTCTGCTGAAGATACAATTGCAGGTGAAAAAATAAAACAGACCGTTGATATGCTTGTACTTGCTACAGGAATGCAACCCACTGCTGCAATTGGTAACATAGCTTCAGATTTGGCAACTAACCCTGACGGTTTTATGATAAATGATTTTGAAAAAGGCGGACAATTTTCCGCAGGTTGTGCAAACAAACCTGCTGACGTTGTGACATCAAATCAAAATGCAACCGGAATGGCCCTCAAAGCCATCCAGACTCTGAGAAGGGGGTAAAATATGAATAAAATACAAGTATTTGCCTGCACAGGTTGCGGGATTGGTGATGTCATTGACATGGAAGAGCTTGAAGAGATTCCTGATGAGGAAGGATACACCTTTACAACTCACCCATGCTTTTGCAACAAAGAAGGTGTTGAGCTTCTTAAAAAAACCATAGATGAAAAAGAGCTTGAAGGTATTGTATTAGGTGCCTGCTCAAAACGTGTTAATTTTGATATTTTCAGATTTGACAATTGTGTGGTAGAGAGGGTTAACTTGAGAGAAGGCGTAGTATGGCCTCATCCCAGAGATAAATACCCCATCGTAACTGAAGAGCAAAAAGATGATGAAGAACATTTTGATCAAATTCAGATGAAAGCCAATGATTACATGCAGATGGGCATGAAAAAGCTTGAAAAAGTCAAACCTGTTGAGCCTTATAAAACTGAAACATTTTCAAGAAAGATACTTGTTCTTGGAGGTGGTGTAACAGGCATGTCTTCAGCACTTGATGCTGCAAAAGCAGGATATGATGTAACAATTGTTGAAATAACAGATAAACTTGGCGGATATGTTGCTGGCATGCGCAAACAAATGCCGGTTGTTGAACCTTTTGAAACACTTATTACACCTGTTACAGAAAAACTTATTAAAGAGGTGGAAGGACTCTCAAATATTGAGGTGAAAACTTCAACAGAAGTTGCCCGTATTGCAGGACAACCTGGAGAATTTACTGTTACATTTAAAAAACCAGGTGAAAAAATAGAGTGGGATGTCCCATTCCCGCTTCCTGAAGAGATGAAGCTTGACGAGAATGGAAAAGAGCTTGATGTTGAAGCTCAGCATGCAAAATATCTGGAATATAATAAAGGCAGAAATGACATTTTGCAGTTTGATCCCGATGGAACAAAATATGGAGCAGTGATCCTCGCAGCTGGATGGAGACCTTCCAAAATTGAAGGCGAAGAATTTGCCCATCTCAAAGTTGATCTTCCAGATGTTGTTACAAATGATGAGTTTGAAAAAATTGCTGCAAAAGGCAAAATCACAAGACCTTCCGATGGCAAAGAAGCAAAATCAGTAGTATTTATTCAGTCTCCTGGAAAAGATGAAGATGATTCTGACTTTGAATACTGCGGTTCTGTTACAAGCCAGGTTGCTTTAAAACAAGCTCAATATGTAAGAGAAGATTATGAAGATGGTAAAGCATATGTTGTTTATCAACACATGAGAACACCAGGGCTTCAAGAGTATTATTACAAGAGCCTGCAGCAGAATGATGGTATCTTCCTTACAAAAGGATCTGTTACTGAAGTTACCGAAGGCAGTGGTGGTTTGGTTGTCAATGCGACAAACACTCTCCTTGGTGAGAATCTAAGTCTCAAGGCTGACATGGTTGTTGTTGCAGCAGGTATGACTCCTGTAACCAAGGATAATGCGGTTATTAACCTTGCCTACAGACAGGGACCTAGTTTCCGCGATAATGATATCTTCTCTGAATATGCAGATTCCAATTACATCTGTTTTCCCTATGAGACCCAGAGAACTGGAATCTATGCAGCAGGTGCCGTCCGTCGCAGCATGACCATTGAAGAGTCCATGGAAGATGCCACTGGTGCAGCACTTAAAGCAATTCAATGTATTGAATCTGCTGACAGAGGAGTTGCTGTTCATCCAAGATCCGGTGACATGACTTTCCCTGACTTTTTCTTCCAGAGATGTACCCAGTGTAAACGCTGTACTGTTGAGTGCCCTTTTGGAGCATTGGATGATGATGAAAAAGGTACACCATTGGTTAATCCTACAAGATGCAGAAGGTGTGGAACCTGCATGGGTGCCTGCCCTGAAAGAATTATAAACTTTGCAGATTATAGTGTTGAATCTATTGGAGCACAGATTAAGGGACTTGAGATACCTTCGGAAGATGATTATGATGAACCTCCCCTGAGAATACTTGCACTTATCTGTGAAAATGATGCCTTGCCTGCCCTTGATATGGTTGGTATGAACAAAATTGATTATTCACCTAATTTTAGATTTATTCCGGTAAGATGTCTTGGTTCAGTTAATACTATCTGGATAAAAGATGCCCTTGCAGCAGGAATGGATGGTGCTATTCTAATCGGTTGCAAAAAAGGTGATGACTATCAATGCCATTTTGTTAAAGGAAGTGAGCTTGCAGAAGTAAGAGTATCAAAAATCAGTGACGCTCTTTCAAGCCTGGCTCTTGAAACAGAACGTGTACAATATACAGAGATTGCCATTGATGAATATGACAAGCTGCCTGGAATTCTAAACAGCTTTGCTGAAGAGATTGAAGAGATGGGTCCAAATCCATTTAAAGGTTTCTAAATCAACTTAACTCAATGGTATACTAAAGATATATAGGAGGTATCATAAAATGGCTGAAACTTATCTTGCCCAACCTGATCTTAACTTTATTAAAGAAGTGAGAAATCTGGGTGGAGAATCTCTTAATAAATGTTTTCAATGTGCAACCTGCACAATTGCGTGCCCCATTTCACCTGAAGACAGCCCATTCCCCAGAAAAGAGATGATTGCAGCATCCTGGGGACTTAAAGACAAACTTATAACCAGCGGTGATATCTGGCTTTGCCATGAATGCGGGGACTGTTCTGACCTTTGTCCCAGGGATGCAAAACCAGGGGATGTTCTTTCTGCTGTAAGAGCTGCTGCAATTACAGAATATGCAAGACCAAAATTCCTTGCAAAAGCTGTTAATAACCCTAAAGCATTACCGTTCCTTATTGGAATCCCTGCAATCTGGTTTGCAATTCTTGCAATCATCACCATGACAGCAGGCGACAAAATGACAAATATCTTCCATGCTGTTTTTGGAGATATGCTGGGAGGTCGTTTTCATTGGGCCCATGAACATGTAGAAGGTGTTATTTCCCATGCTGATTTTTTCTCAACATGGTTTGTTGATCTTACTTTTGTCCCTACTGCTACTTTTGCAGTCATTGTATTTGCCCTTGGGCTAAAAGATTTCATTGCCAACATGCATGAAAATGCAATTTTAGAAGGTAAAACCAATAAAAAGGAGATTGAAGTTTCAGGTTTTCTTTCAGCATTGGGAAGAATTGTTGTGGGTGTACTTAAACATGATAAATTCAATGAATGTGAAGCAAACAGCGACCGAGCAACCCCTCACATGATGGTGCTTTTCTCCTTTATTGGACTATTTACAGTAACAAGTATTTTCTTTATAGCATTATATATTCTAAATAGCCCTGGACCATATCATATACTGACTAATCCTGTAAAATGGCTTGCAAATGTCAGTGCGGTTGCTCTTATAATTGGTGTAAGCTTAATGATTAAAAACAGGCTCTCCAAAAAAGATGACCAGCCCACTTTCTATAAAGACTGGTATCTTCTCTGGTTGATATTCACCCTGGCAGTTTCAGGGCTTTTATCTGAGCTAGTCCGAATTGCAGGAATTGCACCTATTGCCTATTTCTTTTACTATATTCACTTGATTGCGATATTTAATCTGTTTCTATTTCTGCCGTTTTCAAAAATGGCACATTTTGTTTACAGGCTTGTTGCAATGACATATGCAGAGTATAGCGGTAGGAAATACTAAATACAAGATTGTAATTTAATCTTTATTACTTCTTAAGTGGGGTTATATTTTTATAATATAGCCCCATTTTTTTCTTGCAATTTTCTAAAATCCCTAATATAAGGGTTTATAGGCTTTCAGAATAACTGCTTATACACTCTGTACAAAAGTGTTTGACAGGGTTTTAATTACATTTTTGATTAGTTTTTAACGAAGGAGGAGTTGTGGGAGTACAAGGAACTGTAAAATGGTTTAATGCAAAGAAAGGTTTTGGATTTATTGAACAGGAAGAAGGAGAAGATGTCTTTGTACATTACTCTGCAATTGAATCACCTGGTTTTAAAACACTTGAAGAGGGAGAAAAAGTTAATTTTGAAGTAGAAGAAAACGACAAAGGTCTTTCAGCAAAGAACGTAATGAAAGCCTGAGCTTTAAGCAAAACATCGATTATATGAATACAATATGAAGTAAAGAATGAATTTTGGGGTGGACGTATGCCACCCCCTTTTTTTATCTTTCAATACCTTGTCTTGCTTTAATCCCGTTTGAATAGTAATGCTGGATTTCTTTCATTTCTGTTATTAGATCAGCATGCTCCAGCAATGCATCAGAAGCATTTCTACCTGTCAGCACAAGTTCAATATCATATGGTTTTGTCCTTAGTACTTCTATGACTTCATGTTCTGCGATGAGCCCAAACCAGATAGTAACACATATTTCATCCAGCACTACCACCTGATACTCTTTTCTCTTTAATACCTCTTTAATTCTACTCAGCCCTTTTTGTGCTGCATCCTTATGCCTTTTGTCTACTTCAGCCTTTGTTATGCACTTTTCAGTGCCAAACTGCTCAATATCAATCTCTTTGATATCTTTCAAAGAGATAAGCTCCCCATAATGACTGCCCTTCATAAACTGCCCGATATAGGTTTTATATCCATGTCCTGCAGCACGAAGAGCCAAACCCAAGGCAGCTGTCGTCTTTCCTTTACCATTACCAGTATAAATGTGGATATATCCTTTTCTCATTTTTTAAAGCCTGAAAATTTATTATAATTAAAGTTATTTTAACTTTGCTTAATTTATCATATTATATTATGATGTCTCTTTTTAAACAACTATTTTTAACAGGAGTATTATTTTGGAAAAAAAAATTGCCTTGCTTCCAGGAGATGGCATAGGTCCAGAGGTTATGAAAGAGGCTGTAAAGGTTCTCAATACAATTTCTAAAAAATTTGATATTAAGTTTAATTTTGAACATGCTGATGTTGGCGGTGCTGCAATAGATAGTCATGGCACAGCTTTGCCAAAAGCAACATTAACTCTGTGCCAAAACAGTGATGCAATTTTGTTTGGGTCAGTGGGTGGTCCCAAGTGGGACAATCTACCACCAGGACAACAACCTGAACGAGGTGCCTTGCTGCCTTTAAGAAAGCATTTTAACCTTTATTGTAACTTAAGACCTGCAAAAGTATTCAGTGAGTTAGCTTCTGCCTCTCCACTCAAACCTGAAATTGTACAATCAGGATTTGATATTTTATGTGTCAGGGAGCTGACAGGCGGAATATATTTTGGAGAACCCAAGGGTATTGAGGGTAAAGGTCAAGGGCAAAAAGGTTTTGACACCATGATCTATACGCGCATGGAAATAGAGCGCATTGCAAAACTCGCCTTTGAAGCTGCACTAAAAAGAGATAAAATTGTTACAAGTGTGGATAAAGCCAATGTTTTGAACTCCATGGTATTATGGCGCGAAGTTGTCTCAAGTGTAGCAAAAGACTATGGGGATGTTAAACTTAACCATATGTATGTGGATAATACTACAATGCAGCTCATCAAGAACCCCCACCAGTTTGATGTACTTCTCTGCCCAAATATGTTTGGTGATATAATATCAGATGAATGCGCTATGATTACAGGCTCCATGGGCTTACTTGCCTCGGCAAGTCTTAATGAAAACAAGTTTGGACTTTATGAACCTGCAGGGGGTTCAGCTCCGGATATTGCAGGTAAAGGTATTGCCAATCCCATTGCCCAAATACTTTCTGCTGCCATGATGCTTAAATACACCTTTAATCTCAGTGATGCCTCGGAAAAAATAGAAAAAGCTATATCTGCAGTATTTAAAAAAGGAATATATACAAATGACCTAACCAGTGACGGATCAGGTGTAACTACTAAAGAGATGGGAGATGCAATTGTAAAAGAGCTGTAAACCAACCCGACTTTTCAACACTTTCCAACTGGCTCTTTATTATAAATAAAGAAAAATAAGTGATTCAGATATGCTTTTTGGGTTAGCCATCCTCCCAAGACATATCCTGATTGCTCCAAAGCCATATCACCTTATTAAATTTTTGCTTGCCTTAGTTATTAAAAAGCGATACTGAATATGTGTTGCACCACATCAGGTGCCATTGAATTTTTATCTCTTAAAAATTTTGTGGCGCATTTGCTTGGATTGATGGTTTTAGAAATACTCCAGAGAGTTTATATGAACAATATGGACAGGGAGGAATAAACATTGAACAAAATAATCCGGTATCTGACAATATTACTCACCCTGTTAATGCTTGCCGGCTGCAGCGAGGAGACAAACAATGCTTCCCTGCCAGATATTCTCATCATTGATAATGCCGGGATTGTTAATTTTACTTCTGAGGTCACGGACCAGTACCGAACATACAACAACTATCTGCTTGAAACCTTTGATATTGATTTCCGGGTATTAACAACCGAGAGCGAGCAGGATATCGATTCATTTACCAATGACGCCTATGACGATTTTAAGCAGGAGAGCCGCAGCACAAGCGGCAGGGCATTACTTCTGGTGATCAACACCCGCCTTGGTAAGACCAGGATGGGTGTTTCCATGGCCCTTGAGCCTATCTATACGGACGCTTTTGTCTCTTATGTCGAACGTAAGGGCATGGTGCCTTTCTTTCGTGACTCCAATGTATCAGACGGAATATACATGATGATGGAGCTTGTTAAAG
>CAZMEX010000082.1:0-10392 GCA_964565415.1 uncultured Desulfobacterales bacterium
CTTGCAAATAGTTCTTTGCCTGTACCTGTCTCACCAAAAAGCATAACAGGTGAGGGAGTGCTCGCAGCCATTTTAGCAGCATTAATAGCATCAACAAATGCAGGGGCTTTGCCAATAATTCTTTCAAAAGTAACAGATGCACTGTCAAACTGCTGGTCTTTTCCTGGCAATGGCATAGACGCAATGGTTTGAGTAAGGGCATGATAATCTTTGACAAAACAGATTGCACCGACAAGCTTGTTTTTATTAAAAATTGGCATCACATTATGTATGGTGTTTGCAAATTTACCCATTCGTGTACGATAATAAATCGGTTCATCAATAATGGGTTTCTGTTTTGCCAGGCACTGCATGATAATACTGCTGGAGTCGTCGAGGTCATACACATCTGTAAGTTTACATGAAATAGCATTGTCAGGGTCCAAATCATCAATGCTTGACATGGCACGATTATAGTAGACAATCACACCATCGCTGTTCGTCACTATTACACCATCACTGAAATCATTAAAAATAGACAAATAATCTGAATTATCCAGATCCTGCAAAAATCTTTCCGGTTTATTTTTCTTTGCATCACCCATTGTTCAAAAGCTTTGTTAACTCTGGTATAATGCTTAATGCATCCGCCTTGACATAATAATCACAATTAGACATTATAGCAGCATTTTCATCTATGTTTATGGCAATTACCATCCCTGAGGTTTTCATCCCTGCAAAATGCTGGATCGACCCTGAAATACCACATGCAATATAAACCCTGGGGCTTACTTTTTCACCGGTTTGCCCAACCTGCATGGAATAAGGCACCCAACCAGAATCAACAGCCACTCTGGATGCTCCCACAGCAGCATTTAGTTTTTCAGCACACTTGGAAAGGATGACAAAATTCTCTCTGTTTTGTATTCCTCTTCCCCCGGCAATTATTACATCTGCTTCGGAAAGATTAATTTTTTCACTCTTGTCTGCTCTGCCTGAATTAATAACCTTTAAGTTGCTGGAAACAACCTTTTTGCAATCAAATTCCAATATTTCAGCTAAAGTGTCAGTGTCAGCTTTAATTGGCTCAACAGCGTTAGGACGCACACCAAATAACAGAACATCTCCAGTAAGTTTTATTGTTGCAATGGTTTTGCCTGAATACTGAGAGGTCTTTGCAAAATTCTGTTCAAGGTCAACATCAATACAATCCATGACCAGAGGTGCATCAAGCATGGCAGCTATTCGCGGCAGAAGATCTTTGCCCTTGGCAGTTGAAAGACCAAAAAAAGCATTAATATTAAATTCTTTTATGGCATCTGTTAAAGCTTTGGTCTTGGCAACCGGATTGTTCTGAAGATCTTTTGCAAGGGAGATATCAACGATCTTTGTTATGCCGTGGGACTCTAAATCCTCTTTCAGCCCTTTTATATCTGCATCCATGACAAAAGCAAAAAGCTCAACTCCTTTACACCTTGCAAGGGTGATCATACCAAAATTGACCTCTTTGATTTTCCTGTTATCTGTTTCAATTATGATGCCGATATTTTTCATCAGATAACCTTAGCCTCTTGTTTTAGAATTTTCAGAATTTTTTGTGCAACAACACTTGCATCACCTGTTATCTCTTTGGGGCTTCTTGCCTGCTCAAGAGGTTCAAGCTCAACAATTTTCGCACTTGCTTTTAAGGGTTTAATATTTAAGTCGGCAAAAGTAATTTTTTCAACCAACTTTTTTTTAGATTTTACAATATCAGGAAATGTAGGATACTTTGGAGTATTCAATCCCCTGCCAGCGCCAATCACGCAAGGCATAGATAATTCGTAGGTATTAACAATACCACCGGAAAATTCCTGATCAACAATTGCTCTGCTCGCTTTAATATCAATCTTGGTAACATTTGTTGCAACCGGGATGTCAAATAATGCACCCAGACGAAACATGGTCTGCATACCTTCGGAATCAATGGATTCTTTGCCCGTAAAAATCAATGCGGGTTTTCCTGTCTCTCCCTGGTCCATGGCTGCTTTTAATGCCCGGGCTGTTTCAATACTGTCATGATCACCACTGCCTGTGATCAGGATTCCTCTGTCGGCTCCCATTGCCAATGCAGACCGAACAGTTTTTTCTGCATCATCCTTTCCAAGGCAGACCGCAATAACTTCAGAGTCCTGAAAAGTATCCCTGATTCTTACAGCCTCAGTAACAGCATGCTCATCATAGGGATTTAAAAGAGAGGTTACATTCTCATCAATACGGTTTTTATCAAGAATGATAATATTTGCAGCAGAATCAGGAACATGTTTAACACATACATAGATTTGCATTAGTTGTTCACCTTAAAAAAAGTAACCTCTCTTTTTATATGTTTAATTAACCATTAACTGAAAAAGAACTATTATAATTTATTTCTCGTTTTCTTGAGAAAAAACCTACATCTGTTGATCGGTCAGTATATTTAAACTTATATTGGAATGGCTCTTTATCATGATCCAATCCTTTTTCACAGGCATCAATCAATTCAGCCATCATACGACCGACAACCGGTGCATTCTTATATTGGTTGCCACTGGTACCAATTGCCATGTAATATCCGGGCAGATCAGATTTATCATAAACAGGAATCCAGTCATCAGAACAATCATAAAGATCAACAACACCTTTGGGCTGATTAGGTACTTCAAGGGAAGGAATTCGTTTCCCAAGTCTGTAGCACTGTGCTTTCCATTGTTCATCTGTCAAGACATTATCTTTACCTTTTCCACCTTTTCCCGCATAAAAATCATCAGGATCTACCCATTCCTGGGGATCACATTCCGGATCTTCACTTCCGATAAGAAATGTATTACCCACTTCAGGGCGGACATAACAACCAATATCTCCATCAGACATGTGATATCCGTCATCAAGATAATTATATCCTTCCGGCGATGGACAATACATTACTTCATGTCTTAAGGACTTGGTTTTAATATTGCATCCCTCCCATACACCTTTTGCCATCTTATTAATCAAAAAAGAGTGTGGTCCACCGACATTGACAACAATGTTAGCATCAATCTGAGTCCCGTCTTTTAATGTAATACCGGTTACTTTATTATTTTCATCCCGAATATCTGTAACCTCGGCGTTAAACATGAACTTTGCACCCTTAGCTTCGGCAGCTCTCATTATATTATGGGCAGAAAGCGCTGGATCATTTACATAACCGCCTTCAGGGCAGAAAATTGCGCCTTCAACTTCTTTGGTTGGCTCATCAAAAAATGCTGGATCTTCTGGTCGCTTAACCGGCCAGAATTCATGGAGATCAACCACAGGAACCATCTCTTTTATTTTATCATTATCCCACTCTTCATACTGAACACCCACTTCATCATAATTTTTCTTAACTTTTTTCCAGTCATGGCCCTGGGATTTGACCAGAATTGATCCTGTGTTCATGTATCTGGCAAGACCTTTTTCATCCCCTGCATTATCCAGATAATTTTCCCAGTCAAGCCAGTATTTAAATCCTTCATAGGCCATGGCAACTCCATCCGCAGTTGAATAATGTGCTCTAACTATTGCACAGGA
Organism: uncultured Desulfobacterales bacterium; assembly: GCA_964565415.1. GTDB lineage: Bacteria > Desulfobacterota > Desulfobacteria > Desulfobacterales > Desulfobacteraceae > JAIOSM01. The sequence continues at coordinate 3,553 of CAZMEX010000082.1, forward strand.
ACCTGCTGTAGAACCTTCTCCGGCATCTGGAAGCTTATCAACATTAAGAGTCTTATAACCCATTTTTGAAAGCTCATAAGCTATGGGACATCCAATAACACCACTTCCAATTATAATTGCATCATATTTTTCATTCATGATTTTTTCTCCTTTTATTATAGTAGATGGCAGATGCCATTTTATCAAGCATTAATCCAGTTTGTAAATCTTTGTTCACCTGCTGGTTTCAGTCCAAATTCTCCTCCTGCATGGATAATAGAATCTATCATATCTCTTCCATATCCTCTTGAGCAGGTTAATATCAAGCCTGAACTTTCATGGTCTTTACTCAAAGTCACAATCTGGCACGGCACATGGGAAAAAGGTCCCTGAAAAAGAAAAGGTACTTCTTTTTGTGGGTCCATAAAATCAAGAGCTGTAAGTTTTTCACAAATTGAGAATATATTTTTCCCGATCAATGCAACACAAATCGTAGATTCGGTAACATCTGTATATCCTGACTCATCCGGCATTGTGACATCATTCTGCCCGTCAAGATTAAACAATGATACCTGGGTGCCATTCATACGGTTGGCAATAATACCATTTTCAAGGACACAATTGCCCGGTATTTCAGGAAGTTCTATCCCAAATGGCGTAATGGCTGCAAGATTGGAATTCTGCAGGTCAAACCTGGGTCTGTGACTCAAGTCAATAAGATATGGTCCGTCACCTTCACCACTATACTCCATGACAACATCCCAATTGTCTCTTTTTTCCTTTTTTGAGGGAGTACTTTTAAATACAACCGGGGAAATTCTTTGTATATCTTTCATGATTTTTTCCTTACATTTTCATCCTTTGTCCTTCAGGATCATAAAACGGCATAGTGACCACTTTTCCATAAATCCGGTCACCACCGCACTCATCTTCATAAATTTCCAGCCTGGTACCGATCTTGGAAAGAGGGGCTTCCACAAGTGCCATGCCCACTGCCTCGTTTAATGAAAAACTATCCCTTGCAGTGGCGATATACCCCCTTACCTTATCATCCACAACCAGGGCACCATCCCTTGGGGCACGTGTTTTGTTTTCCATTTTAAATCCGACAAGCTTTAGGCGGGTCTGATCGTTTTCAGCCTGGCGAAGCGCCACAGCACCCACAGTTTTTGCCTCTGCTTTTTTCCGGTCCCACAGAAAACCCATACCCACATCCAATAAATTTGTCCGCTGTTCTGACTCCTGACCCAAAATGATATGACATTTTTCCAACCGGAGTACATTCTGAGCTTCAACACCAAAGTTTTGAATATTAAATTCCTTTCCAGCTTCTTTAAGCATGAGCCAGACAGATTTCATATATGAAGCAGGCACATGCAGCTCATAGGAGAGTTCTCCCACAAACCCCAGGCGCATTGCCCTTGTGGGGATTGTATCGGCAATTTTAAATGTTTTGTATTCAGAATACCCAAAGGCCTCATTGGAGACATCAATATCAACAATCTTTTCAAAAACCTTTCTTGCATTGGGTCCTGACAGATTGATTACGCCCATGGAATCGGTAAGATTTACCAATGCAAAGTCCCATCCATCATACCTCGTATGATACCTGATCCATTCAACAGTCTGTCCTGCACGACCGCTTGATGTAGTAAAATAATAATCATTCTCACCCTGCTTGATCACAACGCCATCATCAATCACACATCCGTCATCATTGCACATGGCTGAGTATTTGATTCGCCCTTCCTTTATTTTGGACATGTCTGATATAAAAACCCTCTGCAAAGCTTTTAAAGCATCTGGTCCATGAATTCGAAATTTTCCCAGAGTAGATCCATCCAGCATTCCCACATTATTTCGAACATTTTCAATCTCTTTTTTGCAGGTAAAGTCATCAGAAAAATAACGGGCTCTTTGCCAAACACCGATATTTCTGAAAATACCACCATCTTTTTTCTGCATCTCATCCATGGGAGTTATTTTAAACATCTTATGATTAACACCGGCATAGGTTGAGATAAGCGTAGGAACCAAAGGTGGTCTGACATTGGTGGGTCTGATGGAAATGTCGGGCAATGCCTGATATTTGGCAACATAAAGGGGTAAATTATGACCTGGGATACCACCTTGACCAGGTCCTAATCCCGTGGCTGTAAACCTTTTAATTAATTCCGGAACATCAAACCCCTTTCCAATTGCCTGTTTGATGTTTTTAATAGTTGCATCTTCATCAAAACAGATAAAACTTTTGCGACCTTTCACAGGTGCTGTGACAAGTTTTGTTCCCCGGACAGGTCCTGGAAGATTTTCCAGAGCTTTTTTTGCATCACCAAGTTCCTTGATGGAACCTGTTTCACAGTCAAAGGCTGCCTGTAAACCTGCCAATGTCCCGGAAGCTTCAATGGATAAAGGGTCATTAAGTCCCAGAATACGTCCTGCTGCATGCATTTTATCCGGCATTTTATCTGGAAGGAAAAACCCTGTGTGTGTGTCATATTTAAGTGTGCCTGATGCCACTGTAATATGACCAGTTACAGGAGTCAGACCAGCTGATGCCACAATAAGATCGCAGGGAAAGATTTTAGAAATCTGTCCATCTATACTTGAAATACTGAGACTTTTAACTACTTTTCTACCATGTGCTTTTGTTGCAACCCATCCTTTAAAGAAGGGGATTTTTGCAGCATGGATTTTTTCCAGCAATTGAGGGTCCTGACCATCTTCCCTGATATCAGCAATGCAGGCAATGGCAAGACCGAGGTCCTGGAGTTCAAGTGCAGCTTCAAGCCCTAAGTCATGACCAATGCTGAAAACCGCATTTTTACCGGGAAGCTGTCCATAGGTTTTTGCCATGCGTAATGCACAGGCAATCTGCATGACACCCGGTCTTTCATTGTTGTCAAAAATCAAAGGTCTTTCAATGCACCCGGCAGCTGCGACAACACTTTTGGCTCTAATTTCAATATACCGTTCGTCAAAGACATCTTCTTTTTTCCCAATCTGAAATCCTGTGACCAGATTATTATTATAGGTCCCAACAGCAGATGCATGGGTAAATACGCGGATATTATCCTGGGCTATCACCTCATTTGCAAGTTGCTCTGCCCTTTTATGGAGAGTCTGGCGGTTTTCATACTTCCCTGATCTGTATTCAAAAAATCCACCCAGCCATGGGCGGGATTCCATCAAAATAACCCGAAGCCCTTTTTTAGCTGCTGAAAGAGCAGCCATCATTCCTGATGGTCCTCCACCAATAATACAGACATCTGTGGAGAGAAAAATCTCATCAAACTTGCCGGGCATTTCATAATCAGGGCTGATTTTGCCCAGGCCTGCAGCTTTTCGAATCTGCTTCATGGCAATGGGCCAGATTTTTGCAGGTTTATGCATCACATTATAGTAAAATCCTGCCGGCATCATCCAATCCAGTTTATCCAGAAAAGACATCATATCATTTTCTGCTGAACCTTTTACATTCTGCTCTTTTATGACCATGCCATCTTTAAGCAATGTGTTTTCACACCTGACATTGGGTATACCATCAACTTCCATGCATGTATTACTGCATTCACCGTCAAGGCTGTATAGTCCTCTTGGGCGATGGTATTTCAAACTTCGCCCGAATATTCTGACATTGTTTGCAAAAAGAGCACTTGCAACAGTGTCACCTTTTACACCATAATATTTTTTGCCTTTATATATGAAACCAAGTTTTTGAGTTGTATCTATTTTCAAAGTCGGCAGATTATTAAGCCTGTCCATCATTTTTTGCCTCCTGAACTTGTCTTTCAAGATTCGTAGTTGTATCCCGATGAATCTTAAACCATGATCCGCATCCATCTTTATGAAACCACCACTCCTCCTGTATGCCTGCCACACACTTGTTCATGTGTACATATTCGCACCAGCTTTGTGGTGTCATATCTTTCTCATCAGGTCTTGGACCTTTTTCTTCACCGCCAAATCTGAATTCATATCCATTTCTTTTCCCGCAAACTGGACATGTGATTGTTAATGCCATTGTTTTTCTCCTTATGCCTAATTATCCGGGCTATAGTTTACAAGCGCTGCGGTTTCACCCATTAGCCGATGCTCTTGATATCGTTTCAGGGCAAAGGGTTTCAACATGTCAGGGCAGTTGTTAGTTGCCATGAATTCTGCCATATATTTACCCACTGCAGAACAGGATTTAAATCCAAAATAACCCCAGCCACAGTCCATGAAAAAGCCTTCAACCTGTTCGTTACCATCCATGATTGGTGCCATGTCCGGTGTCATATCAGCAAGCCCTCCCCAGATTCTCATAAACCTGACACCCCTTAAACAGGGTAAAAATTCCGATAAAGCTTCGGCCTGATGTTTAATATAATGTGCTGTATTTAAGGTTGTATAGTTGGGCCATGGATCCATATGTGCTCCGGTTGCTATCTCACCTTTCAGCGTCTGATTGGCATAGCAATGGTATGCACCGGATGAGACAACGTGATCCAACACAGGTTTCAGGGGCTGGGTTACCATTGCCTGAATAGTCAAAACACTTATTGGCAGTTTGATCCCCATCATGTCATAAATCAGAGCAGCTGAATATCCGCCGGCTGAAATCAACACCTGTCTGGTATTAATCACACCCTGGCTTGTGACAACAGAAGTTACTCTGCCATTTTCAGTACCAATGTCCAACGCTTCTGTCTGCTGGTGAATCTCAACGCCTTTTTCCGCAGCACCTCGCGCAAGCCCCCAAACTACAGCATCATGACGGACAACTCCGCCCGGTGGATGAAACATGGCACCGTGAATGGGAAATGTAATATCCTCAGAAATATTCAATGCCGGTACCAGCTCTTTTGCCTCTTTTGCATCAATGAGATGACTTTCCACACCATGGAACTGGGCTGTGGCAATGGTCATTCTGGCAGCCTTCATAGCTGCTTCAGAATGCATGAGGTTAAGATTACCGCAATTATTAAACATTAAATTGTAATTCAGTTCCTTTGTCAGAACCGGCCAGAGGTCAAGGGCTTCCTTGTAAAGAGGGACATTATGCCGGGTCCGCTGATTAGCACGGACAATGGCAGTATTTCTTCCTGCACCTCCAAACCCGATATAATTTTTCTCAATAATGGCTATATCAGTTATGCCATGCTCCTTTGCAAGATAATAAGCTGTTGCAAGGCTATGAAGCCCACCTCCAATGATTACCACGTCATAACTTGATTTAAGTTTTGTTTTTTTTCCCCACATGGGTTTGCTTTTTAAAAACATCTGTCTTTCCCATTAAATTATGGATTGTTATTAAATTACACGCTATCCATTTTCATCACTACTCTATGTAATAAATTATGTCAAGCATTTATTTAATAAATGATAGTTTTTCTTTCATATGGACTTGACAAGCTAAAAAATATCTTATAAAAGTTAATAAAATTAAAGAATTATATTCATAATAACAACTATTTTTTGCACATAATAACTTTAACAGGTTGAAACAATAATGAATGATCCAGCATCACATCCGGTAATTAATGATATTTCAAGTAAACTGGACTCCCTTACACCCAAAGCACAAACCCTTGGGACATATATTATGCAAAACCCTTCCAAGGCTGTTTTCATGACCACAAAAGAACTTGCAGAAACTTGTGAAATCAGTGAAGCTACAGTTGTTCGGTTTGTAAGTACCCTTGGATACAAAGGGTATTCAGATTTTCAGGAGGCATTAAAAGATTTTGTCAATACTGGTCTTTCCCTTCCTGAAAGAGCTGCCATCAAAGGTATTAAAGAACCCGGATCTGATCGCCTCCACAGGGGTATTTTAGAAGAACTCAACAACCTTAAATTTCTTTATGAGAATATTAATGTCGAAACCATGAATCAGTTTGTCGACCATCTGGATAAAAGTCATACTGTCTATGTGGTTGGATCAAGACTTTCTTATACATTTGCCTACTATCTGGGCTGGTCTTTAACCAAAATACGAAAAGGAGTTCACATCCTTAAAGGCAGTGACAGTACAACCATTGATCTACTCACCAATGCCAACTCAAACAGTCTGGTAATCCTGGCTGCCACAACCCGATACCCAAATGAACTGATTAAACTCAGCAAGATGATCCGCCGCAGCGGTCACACATTGTTAACCATGACAGACAGCAGCATTTGTCCGGTAATACAGTTTGCTGACTTATCCCTTGTAGTCCCGGCAAGATCTATCCCGTTCATCGGCAATGTGTCTGGCATGTTGGCTGTAATCCAGTTTATTATTCAAGAGTTGGCCAATAGAAAGGGGGATGACCTTTCTAAATACCAAAAACAACTGGAGCAGGTTTATCTGGAAAATGACATACTTTTTAACCTTGACCCTAAATATTAACACCATAAAAGGAGAACAGAATAATGCTGCAAACTCAAAAAGAGTTACTCGATCTACTCACTGAAATTAATATTGATTACACAAATCATGAACACCCTGCAGTTTTTACAGTAGAAGAAGCTGATAGGCAACACGAGGGCATAGAAGGTGTTCATAGTAAAAATTTATTTTTCAAAGATAAGAAAAAAAAACTGTTTTTGGTAGTTACTCTTTCAGACAAAGCAATTAGAATCAAGGAAGTTGCCAAAAAAATAGGTGCAAAAAGCATGTCCTTTGGTAAACCCGATCTTCTGGATCAAATTCTGGGCGTTATTCCAGGGGCAGTTACCCCCTTTGCTGTAATTAATGATGAACAACACCAGGTAAAAGTCATTCTGGATAAAGAGATGATGGAAAATGAACTGCTCAATTTTCATCCCCTGGAAAACACAGCAACAACAACTATCACCTCTAAAAATCTGGTAAAATTTTTAGAACACTGCCAGCAG
>CAZMEX010000083.1:0-10165 GCA_964565415.1 uncultured Desulfobacterales bacterium
TTTTTTCTTGTTTCTGGGAATAAACCCATTTTATCCATCCCTTCACAAAAATAGTGAGAGGAATTTAATTTACCGGTTCTGTGATAGTTATTAGCTATACAGGTACCCAGGCAAAAAGTTTTATGGATACAATTATTACATATTCCTTCAAATTTTGCAGGAATATTTTTTCGTAAGCTCATAAGGCCAGAATTTTCACACCAGACTTTTTTCAAATTCTGGTTTTTTATATGACCATAAATCAACTCAGGGACAGTAGTCCCAATTCCACATAACGAAAGTTCTCCCGATGAAAGAACGCCTAGAATATTTAAAACATTACATTTCCCAATATTGCGTTTTAGGAATCTCCTGATTGGATAAAAGGCAAATGGAACATCATATTCTACTCTCAGCTTTGTGTTCGGTATAATAGTATCTTCTACAAATTGATATAATTCCAATGTTTTTTTAAGCGTGAATCCAAATTTTTCACCATAGCCCTGCCCCCGACCAATTTTCTGGATTAAATTAAATTTGACAGATTCACAACCCATATCTTCAGCCATCTTTATAACTTCTTCAAGTTCTGAGACATTCTTCTGGTGAAGTGTACAGATGATTTGAGGTCGTATGCCATTTTTAACAAGATGTTGCACGGCAGTAACAGATTTATTAAAGCTTCCCTTAACTCCTCTTAATTCCTCATGGGTTTCAGCATTGCTTCCATCAATACTTATGGAGATAAACGGTTTAATACTATTTGATGTCAGAAATTCAGCCATATCTTTATCAATCAGAATACCATTTGTCTCTATAGGGCAGGGCAGTCCTTCATTCCAGATAAGAGTAAGAATCTCTCTAAATTGAGGATGCAAGAGAGGCTCGCCTCCTGTCAGTTTAACAGTGCTTAACCCCAAAGGTTTTGCCTGCTTTATGGCAGTGCTTATATATTCCGGTTTTATAAATTGTCCATCTTTGGGATTTTCTATAAAGTTTGGGCTGATCCAGCAATGCTTGCATGCGAGGTTACATGAACCTGCAATATAAAAATATAGGCTTATAAGCGGAGGAACTCCTTCCGGAAGGTCTATTGTTGTTTTGTTGTTTTTTTCTTTTTTAGATGGCATGTGTGAATTCTCTAAGCTTGTTTTCCTTTAAAAATATTTTCAGACAATCTTCAGGATTGGCACGGTTAAAATCTCCTGTCAATTGATGCGCCATTCCAGGGCAGCTGCCATTACACCATTTATTCCACTCACAATTTTTACAGCCCTTGACTTGATCCATGGGTATTAAGCGACGTTCCCGAAGAGCTTTTAATATGTGATGGTTATGCCATATTTCTCTGATGGAATCAGTCAATATATTGCCAAGTTTCAATCCCGGCAGCATGCAGCAGGGAACAATAGTGCCATCATGGAGGATATCAATCTTGGAAAAGATACAGCCACAAGCGCTGAGATAACCCATTTGCCAGGAAATTGCCACATCCTCGCCTTTTCTGGCTTGTTCCATTTCACTGTAAGCTTTAAGCTTAGCCTGGGGACCGGCAGTGGCATGCAATTGTCCTGGATATTTTTGTAAGAGTTTTTGCATAATACCCATTGCTTTGAGCTTTTCGGGTGAATTCAGACTGACTTTATCATCATTTATGCAACCCGAGCCTATGGGCATTGCCTCATTTGTAGCAAAGGAAGAAAGACCAATATCCTCCAGCAGAAGTTCTGCTATATTCTCAAGGTCATTGAGATTGTGCTTATTAATGGTTACCCGTACAGCCAGGGGAAAATCATGCTTTTTTAAAAGTTTTAAACCTTTTAATGCCCTGTCAAAACTATGGGGTCGGCTTTTATTGTGAATGGCTGCTGTGGAGCCATCAATTGAAATTTGAATATAATCAAGCCTTTTTTTTCTTTTGCCGACAGAGAATTCTTCAATTATTTTTTCATTAATAAGAGTACCATTGGAAAGTATATTATACCGCATTTTATTCTCAATTATTCCATCAATCAATTGAAAAAGATCAGAGCGTATAAAGGCTTCCCCTCCTGTCAGGCTGACATCCAATATTTTTAAATCTTTGAGTTGCTTAAAAAAAGATAACCACTGATTAGTATCAAGGTCCTTTAATCCTTCCATTTCATTGGCATAAAAACAATATGAGCAGTTCAAATTGCAATTGCCAGTAATGGAAAGACTAATGGATTTGGGAGTGGAAAGAAAAGAAATCTCTTGTTTGATTGTCATCTCTTTTAAGCTTTTCCAATAAATTCAGACTGAACCAGTGCATCAACAAAGGCTTTAGTTTCTGATTCTACTTTTTCTTCAGGAACTTGTTCAAAATCCTTGTTAACCGCTTTAACAAGTTCTTTAAGTTTGCTGGGTCTGCTACAGGTATTCCAGATACATAATCCTGTTTGATTAATGATTTTAACATCATTTGTGTCAGGGTTAAAAAGCAGGGCACCGTCACTGTCTTCTTCCCTTAAAACCACGTCAGGATTGACAATATATAAATCTTCCTTTGCAAATTCATTCATTGATCTTTCTCCCATCCATATGTTTGCAGCTATCTGTGATTATAAAATATCCTATTAATATAATATAAAATTTTATATTTGTAAATTAAAAAAGCAGGCGCGAAAATCGGCAACAAAAAATAAAATATTTTTGGTCCTTTGAACAAACTGGGGTGCAGCACCGGGCTTGGATGGGTCAGAAACCACCAGTAAAATTTGTATGAAGCAAGCTTTGTATCAAGGCATTTAGGTATGGTGGCATACCATGTAACAATATCAAGGTTGAATTGATTGTCAAATAATCGTAAATAGAATTTTTTATATAATTGTTGAGTCTTTTTACAATCTAATATCATTTTATTAATTTCTTCAGGTATAAAAACTCCTGTGAAGTCAATAATAAAATTTAAGGCGATTTTAAGTATGTGAAATGCTTGAAATTTTTTAGAAGCCAATATCAGTTTGTTCCAGTCAATGTCTGAGTTGATTTTTAATAATTGTGAAAGATCGACCAGGGTCTTTAAAGAAGACCATCCATCTTTTGCACAATGAATACTTAAAAAAAGAATATAATACTCTATTGAAAAAGTTGAACAAGAAGTTTTGTTTATCATAAAAGATTGCTTGTCTTCCCATTGTTCATATGCCAGGCGAAAAAAAACAGGACCTTTGGCGATCTGCATGTGCATATCAAGAAAGAGGTTTTCAGAGTGTGCAGTAAAATCCCGAAATGTTTTTTTGATATAATTAAGGATTTTAAGCTTGTCAATGCCAGGGAGATTAAAGCCATTTGTTTTTAAAACATAAATAGTTTTGTCAAAATCATTTGGAAGTATCATTAAATCGAGGTCAGAGTATACTCTTAGCACTGGATCATTATAAGCAAGCATTGAACTTGCAGGACCTTTAAATATAAGCACTTCTATACCATTTGTTTTTAAAATTGAATATATTTCTTCAATTTTAGATAAAAGAGAAAGGTTTTTTGAAATATGAATAAAATAGAGTTTTTTAAAATCATCTCTAATCTTTTCAGGGAAAAATTCTAATAAATTTTCTTTTTGTAATCTTTTATATATAAGGGGTAGTAAGCCAAATCGTAACAGTAAATTTATGAACTTTAAAAAATCATCATTTGAGGTAAAAGAGCTGGAGAAAAAAAGTTTAAAGCTATCATCATTTCTTATCGCCAGCAGCATTAATCGTATGTGTGTGCTTTGATTATTTATATGATCTAAAATGTCATTCATGCTGATTTTTATAGCTTTTTTATTTACTCCTGGCACCTTTAAAAACGATGTTTATAAATGCCCTCCAGAAATAACTCCACTGGGTTTTGAAAGGGGATTTTAAAAAGGCTTTGATATATATTTTTTCCGATTCACAAATTTCTTCAAATGTTTCCGGCATATCCGCATAAAAGGGTGGCACAAGACCGGGCTTTACATTTTTTCGCATCTTTTTGAGTTCTTTATCATACATATTGAAATATTGAACACTCAAGGGTCTAACACCAACCAATTGCAGGTCTCCTTTTATCCAGTTATAGAGCATGGGCAGTTCATCAATCCACAGCTTGCGCATCAATATCCCCCATCTGGTCAGTCTGAAATCATTGTCAAGTTTTCCACCTTTTTGAAGACCCTGGGTTTCAACAACATAGTTTTGGAGGTATTCAGAGTAGGGGTGCATGGTTCTGAACTTATATGTTGGCATAATATCATTATTATAACCTACTCTTTTTAATGTCACCAGGGGACCATATGTAGGGCTTTTGTCAATAGCCGGAGTTTTAACCTTTTGGACGATAAAACAAAATTTTTTTTCTAGGTTTTTTTCCGCAATGATTTTAAAACCGCAAAAGCAAAGACGTCCCAACACTTCTGCTCTGGAAATCACCCGATTTTTACCTTTGGTCATTGCAAAATATATCTTTTGAAACCCCGGTAGTTTAGGCATAATCCGTGTAAAACAAAAATCAATTGCATATATGTATCTTGCAATCTCCTTTGAGAATTTTGAATAAATCCATTCTCTATGGGTGGAGATAGTATGGGCATACCCAAAATAATAGCCACCTGGTATCAGCATTTTATGGGTTTCTAAAAAATATTGATTGAGTCGACGGATATTGTTAATTTTATCCAGGCTTAAAAACATTCGAATGGGGATTCTGTCAGATGTAAGGGAGAACTTAGTGCTGTTATGCTCAGAAGTAGTTTCCAGGCACAAAATTTTATTAAGATCAATGTGCTCATCAATAAATTCAAAGAAAGAGTCATTATCAGGAGATAACTTTGCCTGCAGCTTATCCCGTAGAGGTTCCAAAAGTTTCTCTCTAAGTTTGTCAATATCAGTATCAATGTGGAGATTTTCCTGATTTTGTAATTGTCGAACTTCTTCAACTGACTCAATATCCCTGCTGTTTTTATTTTCATACCATAAATAATAGAACTTTAGAAAAACAGCTTCAATCAACATCAATAGCACAATGGGAGCAAAACCCTGAAATCTTGAGAATTCAAAAAGTCTGAAGCCAAATACGATAACAGAAATCATTGCAAGCATGAAAACTCCGGCTTTTAGCCACTGCCAGAGGGAGAAATAAAAGCCTTGCTGCTTATTTTTTTTAAATTTACCAGTAATAAAAGCAGTGGATGCCCAAAGTCCAATAATAATCAGTAAAAGCAGATCATATGTTGGCAACAGGACAAGAGTGCCTCTTTTAAGAAAGTTGACAGTAAAAAATGCTATAAAAACAAATATCAGATCCATTCCAAACTGGAAAAAAGAGCTTTTTGATCCAGCTGTAGTAAACCGAGGTATTTCAACAGACAAAGAAACTCTTTTAGGATACCTGTTTTGAGCTATCCTGAACAATATTGACCATACTATTATCTCCAGTAAAAGAGAGAGCAAACAGGTAAAGAAAATCTGCAGGCGGGAAAAATCTTGCAGCCCAAGGATGACAATAATAAAAACCACACAATAACCCATATAAAGAGTTGCTTTGAACAAGGTAATCATGCCGGTGCGATAAGTTAAATACCAGCTTGTTTTAAGTTTTCTTGCAGCAAAACATGTAATAATCCAACAGAGATAAAATAGAAGGAGCAGTTTTGCTGATCTCAGCGAAAGGAGCATACTGCCCTGTCTGAAATAATTGCATATAAAAAACGATAGATTAAGAAGGAAAAAATCCAATATAAAGATTTGCAAAGAAGATTTGAAACCAAATTTATTCATTAATATTAAAAATACCCTTTTTTAAAAAGATAATCAAGAAATTTAATTACACGGTGATGGGGCGATATTTAAGGACCCAATATTAATATCATTAATGCAAAACCTATAAAAAGCAGCGCCATTATCAGGTGGGTCGCCATTGAGCGTTTGACATCCTTTGATATATCATGCTTGTTGCTGGGTAATAGACGTATCCCACGTGTTGAGTCAGGAATAAGACCATTATGTTCAGCAGAATATTTGCCAATGGCACAGACATGGGACTCAGATACCACACAACGCTCTTCCATGATAAGACCAGAAGCCTCTGTCTTATCAGAGTGTTGGATATCTTCGCCTACTTTTTCACTGATAATACTTAGAAAAAGATCCATATATTTCTTAATTGATTTTATATTTTTTAGAGCAGATTTCTTAAAAGAAGTAGCTTGAATGTATCGGTTGGCATTTCCATAGTTTAAAATTTGTTGTCGGGTATAATCTTTAAGGTCAAACATGCCAAGAAGTTTTACCTCCCCAAAAGACGTTTTCACAATACTTGGTGTAACAGCCCAACCTTCAAAATCAAAAATTTTAGATGACCCGTCTTTGGGAGAAACATGGTGCATATTGTATTCATACGCAAGGCACGGCTTGGCGCTCAGAGGAGTAAGAATAGTTTCTTTGATTGGTTTTATCGTCCCCATGATAGCGCATAATTTGTTATCCCTTGGTCTTCTCCCCAGCTTTGCTCCATTAACAAGGCGTAATTCTGCCATTTCAAAGAGTACAGTCATAGTGCCTGTGATACCAAGCAGCATAAATATTCCAAAAAAAGAAGAGATAAACAGGCTTGTTACCAGATCTGCTCCATGTTTCATATCAAAATAAAGATGTATCCCCACAAGCAAAAGAAACAGTAACAAGCCTTTTATTAATAATAGCATGCTATTTTTTTAACTTTTCAAACGCATTCTTGGGACCAAGCATAATCATAAGATCACTGTCTTTTACAATGTACTCCCCCGTGGGAATCATAGTTGTTTTGCTTGGAATTAACTCCTTGATTGCAAGTACCTGAACACCATATTTATTGATCAAATCAAGGCTTTTCAATGATTTTCCAATGAACTTTTTGAGGGGGCTGAATTCAACAATATTGTATCCCTCAACCAAAGTCATGGTTCCTATAATGCTAGGGTTGTGTAATTGCTCTGATAACAGTGCAGCTTGATCTCTTTCAGGGAATATGACATCTGATGCTCCTACTTTATGCAGAAGACGGCTATGTGTTTTTGAAGTAGCCTTCCCAAGTATCTGTTTTACACCCATATCTTTCAAGTTTAATGTACAGAGGATAGAAGCTTCCATAATTGAACCTATACAAACTATTGCAGAATCGACTTTTTGAACCCCTAGAGATAAAAGGGCATCTTTATCAGTTGCATCAGCGACTACAGCTTGACTTACTTCATCTTTAACAGCCTGAACCAGCTCTTCATTTATGTCAATCGCCAGAACTTCATGTCCCTTTTTGTACAAATTTGTAGCCAGAAAATGGCCAAATGTTCCAAGTCCAATAATAACGAATTGTTTCATTTTACACCCTACCCAATCATAATATCTTCGTGTGCATTATAATAATGTGATGTTACAGACCTGCTGACAGCTATACCTATCACCAAAGGTCCCAAACGTCCAATAAACATTACACAGCTGATAATCATTTTGCCAATTATAGTCATTTTAGTGGTTATTCCAGTAGAAAGACCAACCGTACCAAAAGCACTGACCACCTCGAAACATATTTCTAAAAATTTTCCTCGGCTTTGGGGGTGCGAGACATCCCCCAGTTCTGACATCAACAGAATTATTATGCCAATGCATACAACAGCAGAACTGACCATCAAAACAGATGTTGCCTTGGCAATACTTTTTTCTGAGATTGAGCGTTTAAAAATTTGTGGACGGCTTTGACCTCGCAATCGTGATATTCCTAATAAAATTAACGTAGCAAAACTAGTTGTCTTAATACCTCCGGCACAGGAGCCTGGTGAAGCTCCTATAAACATTAATATGATAAAAACAAAAAGTGTTTCATTTGCCATGTTGCCAATTTGCAAGGTGTTAAACCCTGAAGTCCTGGTATTTACTGCCTGGAAAAAAGATGCCAGGAGACTGTGCTGGACGGAAAATTGCGCAAGAGTATTATGCCTTTCCATGAAGAAAAATGCAATTGTACTTACAATAAGCAAGCTTGCTGTACTGAATAAAACTAATTTGGTGTGAAAACTGAACTGAGACCATAGACGGTTTTTGCGTGAAAACAGTTGTTGAAATTCAGAAAGGACTACAAAACCAATACCGCCAGTTATAACTAAAAAACAAATTGTTAAATTTACCACCCAATTATCTTGATAACCAATAAAACTATCTGGAAATAGAGAAAAACCTGCATTGCAAAAAGCACTAATTGAGTGGAAAATTGCAAGATATAATGCTCTTGGCATCTCGTTGTCTGGAAAAAAACAAAACAACAACAACAATGCTCCTGAACTCTCAAGTAGAAATGTAAAAAAACATATTTTTTGCAAAATTGGACCAGGGCTTTGATCTTGATTTGGATTAAATGTATTTTGAATTATATTATATCCAAAAAAACTTGATCTTCCACGATAACCAATTAAAATTAATGTGGATATAGTCATTATACCAAGCCCGCCAATCTGGATTAAAATTATTAATATAAATTGTCCGAGCAGGTTAAAGGCAGTTCCCGTATCCACAACTGTCAAGCCAGTCACACATACAGCAGATGTTGAAGTGAACAAAGCATCTGCAAATCCAAGTCCTCCAATGGTTGATGTTTGAGGAAGCACCAGTAAACAAGCTCCTGTTAAAATAAGAAACAAAAACCCCAGAATAATGATGCGTTCAGGAGATCGGAGTAAATTTTGAGATATCTGCATGATAGAAGTATTGGATCATTTAGATTTATATTGAGTGTGTTTAGTACTATGAAGGCAGGAATGGAATCTATAACCATTAGAAGCAGAACTGCCAAGATTTTTTGTTTTTATATAAACAATAAAACCAACAATGCTTAAGCCAATACAATTGCCTAAAATATCATAAACATTAAAAGCTCTTAAGGGAATTATTATCTGTAATACTTCAAGTATCACTCCGAGCACTGAAAGTCCTGCCAGGTAATACCAGATCATTTTTTTATTAAAAGTGCAAAACAAAACATAACCAAGCACAAAATAACCAAGCACATGTTCGAAAAATCCGGACCGCATTATAGCAATCTTGGGTAAAGAGATATCATTGCCAAAATATTCAGGCACAAGCGAAAAATATATAATACTTCCAAGTAATACAAAAAAGATCAGTTTTCGAATCATAATCATTTCACATAAATCCATTTTTTTATTGCATTTTTAACATTTTGCCAGACAAGTTCCCTTGCCCAGGGTAAAAAGTTATCATCCCAGCGCTGGGGATGGGTCGTAATCATAATTTTATCAGGAAGCAGTCCGTGTTTTACAGCAGAAACAATGTCCATTGTTGATCGGAAGTTTAATCTGTCATCAATTCTGCTATCTGTATTTACCTTGTCCCTGACACTGAACTCATCTCCATCCCATCTTCTTCCGGTATCTGTCAGATAAAACACTTCATTAAAATCAATATCAAAATATGGCTCGGCAATAATACCAAAATCTCTGTACTCATACTTTTTCCATATATCTTTGTTGTCCCATTTTGAAAGAGGATTGCCATGCATGCAGATGGTTTTCACAGGATAGAGCTTTTTAAATTGGTTCAAGGTAGTCTCAAAATGCTTTATTGCAATTTCATAGTCACCGCGACTTAAACTCAAATCTTCATAATGGTAACCAAATTCATGACCCAATTCGACTATTTTTTTAATTATAGTTGTATTAAATACCGGCTTAAGTGATCGAAAATAGTATGATGACCGGATACCATTGTTGTTTTCAATTTTAGCAATTGACAACGCATTCTCCGGCAGTTTATCTATATCATGGCGTAAAACAGTTGTCTTGGTGCCAACAGGCTTTTTAATAA
Source organism: uncultured Desulfobacterales bacterium (assembly GCA_964565415.1). Taxonomy (GTDB): domain Bacteria; phylum Desulfobacterota; class Desulfobacteria; order Desulfobacterales; family Desulfobacteraceae; genus JAIOSM01. The sequence goes on from CAZMEX010000083.1 coordinate 9,822, forward strand.
ACTCCTCAACAGTCTGAAAAGAATATCCTGCTTCCAAAAGGGCTTGCAAAAGCTGCTTATAAACTGTTAGAGTAAAATCTCTCATTTTTAAATTTAATTAATACAAAAATTCAAACAACCACAAAGGTAGTGTCAACTTAAATTTTTTATTATATGTTTGGCAAGGATTTCATTGATTTCGCGATGTCTTGGAATGGGTTGGCATGCTTTTGTAATTGGATTTTGATACCAATCATGATTTCCACCATGACGAATGAAAGCACATTTCATCTTTTCAATTTTCTTAATTAAATCTCTCCGTTTCATGCAACATCAAGCTCTCCGACGTGGTAAACAAGAGGGAT
>CAZMEX010000084.1:0-9802 GCA_964565415.1 uncultured Desulfobacterales bacterium
TTGATGTTCAAGTATAATTTCAGATGGATCCCTCTCCCAAAGTCGTTTGTCAATTTTAACCTGTTGTGAGTTAGCAGCTTTCTTAACTTGTATAAATCCAATGTGTTGTAATTCTTGGAATCCATTGTGAAATTTTTTCCCCGATTTCAATTCTCTGATAGCGATTTTTTCTAGAACTTCAAATTTTCGAGAGTATCCTTGAACCCCATCAAGTATGTGAATAACGCTCTTAGTGCCGGGTTTGAGAAACCCGTAAGCGGTAATTTTTTTTAATGCAGACTCTCTGATTTTTATAGGCATTTTCAAATTACCATAGAACTGTTATGTCAAAGCCCAAAGTATTAATAAATAGAAATATTTCTATATATTGCCAATATACGATGGAAAATTTTTCTACCTATTGTGATAATATCGCTCAAAAATAGAAAAGTCCCTATTAACTTTTCTTATTTTATAAGTACAACGTGAGATCATAAAAGTCAATGAGAATTCATGCTTTATTAACCCATCTTTTCAACTAAAAATGAAAAAAGAAAGTCTTATGATTACAGTTTGTTATAGCTTTAACTATTATGCTGTGGCACTACATTTGTTTTTAGACAGGCTTTCAGGATTGGATCAATCTATAGGGTTCCCGTTAAAATATTTCAATCACTGAAAAATACGGAAAATCAGGAATTAGAACGTTGAATATACATTACACAACTCAATTTGAAAAAATATTACATGCAAATAAAAAAATCATTGACTATAAAATCTAAAAAAGTATAATGAATGAAGATTCAGTTAGGGTCAATGAAATTTTATTGGGGCATAAAGCATGGTAAACAATGCGCAACAAATTGTTTTTATAGATAAATAACCAGACTATGGATTTTTTTCAGGCATCGATTCATATAAAATAGTCAATGAGGATAGATTCATTTTTTTACATACAGAACAATAATTTTTATAAATTTAAAATATATTAATAACAAAACTGAGGAGAAAACAATGGCGCAACAAATTGCAGATAGAAGAGACATTGACTTTGTTCTTCATGAACAATTTATGGCAGGGGACTTTGCAGAAAAGAGCGAAGAGTTTGCCGATTTTAATAAAAAAACAATAGATATGATTGTTTCAGAGGCTAGAACCTTTGCTGTAAAAGAACTCTTACCTATTTATAAGGAAGGGGATGAACAGGGCTGTACTTTTAAAAATGGTAAAGTTACAACACCTGAATCATTTAAAAAAGCCTATGACCTTTTAAATGAAGGTGAATGGCTTGCCATGGTTGAAGACCCTGAGTGGGGCGGACAGGGTATGCCAAGATTGACTTCATCTGCAGCATATGAGTATTTCAATGGTGCGAATCACCCTTTTATGATGTATTCAGGTCTTACCCATGGAGCAGGAAAATTAGTAGAAGCTTTTGGGACTGATAAACAAAAAGAACTTTTTTTAAAGAAAATGTATTCTGGAGAGTGGACCGGGACCATGCTTTTGACAGAGCCGGGTGCAGGATCTGATGTAGGAGCACTAACCACAACAGCCACAAAAAACGATGATGGTACCTATTCAATTAAAGGGGAAAAGATTTTTATCTCAGGTGGAGAGCATGATTTGACAGATAATATCATACACCCGACCCTTGCCCGCATAGAGGGTGCGCCCGCTGGAACAAAAGGGATAAGTCTTTTTCTTGTACCAAAGTATAGGGTTAATGATGACGGTTCCATGGGGGAATTCAATGATGTTGTCTGCACTGGCATTGAGCATAAGCTCGGCATACATGGAAACAGCACCTGTTCTCTTGCCCTTGGCGGCAAGGGGCAATGCATTGGAACGCTTCTTGGTGAAGAGAACAAAGGCATGAAAGCAATGTTTCTGATGATGAATGAAGCCCGGCTTCTTGTGGGATATCAGGGTTTTGCCTGTGCATCAGCTTCATATATACATTCAGTTAATTATGCAAGGGATAGAGTCCAGGGTAAAAACCTTCTTGAGATGATGGATCCTGAAGCAAAACCTGTTTCAATTATTAATCACCCTGATGTCAGAAGACAACTCATGGAGATGAAAATTTTTGTGGAGGGTGCCAGAAGTCTTCTCTATTTTATTAATTATTGTGCAGATACGGCAAAAATTGCTGAAACCGAGGAAGAGAGAAAAAAGTATGAAGGTTTTATTGAAGTTTTGACACCTGTTGCAAAGGGTTATGTAACTGACCGCGCTTTTGAGATCTGCAGCCAGGGTGTTCAGATTTTTGGTGGTTATGGATTTATTGAAGAATTCCCAGTGGCGCAGCTTTTGAGGGATTGCAGGATTACGCTACTCTATGAAGGGACAAATGGTATCCAGGCAATGGATCTTCTTGGAAGGAAACTTGGCTTGCAAAAAGGTAAGCCAATCATGGATCTGTTCGGTGAAATGGGCAAAACCGTTGCAAAAGCCAAAAAGATTGCTTCCCTTGAAACCGAAGCTGTTAAAGTTGAAGAGCTTTTTAATAAGCTTGCTGAAACAGCATTGCATATGGGGCAGGCAGCAATGTCTGAAAAAGTGTTAAGTGCTTTTGCAAATGCCCACCCTTTCTTAGATGCAACAGGGGATGTTATGATGGCATGGATGCTGCTCTGGAGAGCATCAATCGCAGCAGAAAAACTTGAAAAAGCAAAGAAAAAAGACAAGCCTTTTTATGAAGGGATACTCAAATCCCTTACTTTTTTCACAGAGACAAAAGCTCCAATAACATTGGGCAGAATGAACTCTTTGATGAAAACAAGTTCAGTAGCAGTGGATATAGATGAAGCATCTTTTCCATCCTAGAATTATTTCTAATTAATACTGCTTGCCCCTGGAAAACAACAATACAATCCAAGGGCAAGCAAATTTACTATTACAAGTTAATAGTCACAGATTGACTGATCTACACTTTGCGGCACACCTTCATGGGGTGTCCACCTCTGGGTGGCAAAACTCTCAGGGCTTCTCATTTTTTTAAGAATTTCAATGCTTGTTTTATACCCCTTGTACATTCTGCACATATCCATAGCCATGCCACAGATCAGGGCAATTGCCTGGAGCAGTGAAATATCATCAATAGAAAATTTCCATGGTTCTGATGTATAAAGCCGCAACGCACCAATTATTTTATCATGGCTTATTATTGGAACACCCAGCAAAGAAGAGATGCCTTCTTTGACAGCTTCGTTGGGGTATTCAATTCTTGGGTCATCCATGACATCGTAAATAGCTACTGGAACTGCATCTTTGGCTTCTGCAATGGTCTGCATAAAATGGATAGGACCCTTATTTAAATACTCACTGCTAAGACCATAAGATGCAACCAGTCCAAGTTCCCGGCTATCCCTGTCCACAAGGAAAACTGAACTTCCTTTGGCATTAAATGACGTTGCAACGCTTTGGGCAGTCAGCAGTGCTACCTCTTCAGGGTCTTTACAGTGAGAAATAGCGCTGGTAACTGCAATAATGGTGTCATAATACATTGCGTGGTTTTTCATAATAACCTCCTTTTTTTTTCAGTTATTATATATCCCATGCAACTTTTTAGTGAATAACCATTAAAACAATGTCACATGGGTTTGGTATCATCAAAAACCAGTATAGAACTAAAAACTAAAGAGATGTCGTCCAGCTTTCTTGAAATCCATAAAAACAACTCAAGATGCTTCGGAGAAAGAAATTGCTACTAATGATTTCATTATAAAGTATTAATATTGTTAAGTCAAAAAAAAATATACTTTAACTATATATTTGCCATGGGCAACCATAAAACTAAAAGCATCAAGTGATATATGAACATTTAGAGTTGAATTTTATTATCCTATACACAATAATAGTTCAATGGTAAAGAGGCTTTTCAACACAATCGTTAATTCATGAGATATACGCAATGACAAAGACTGATCAACCAGCACAACAAGGATATTTATTTAGAATTCAGAAGTATTGTCTCCATGATGGACCCGGCATTAGAACAACACTTTTTTTTCAAGGATGCCCTTTAAACTGTCAATGGTGTCATAACCCTGAAAGCCAGCCTTTTGCCAATGCAAAAAATCAAGATGATTCTGAAAATGTTTGCACATATTCCAAATATTCAATAGATGATCTGATAAATGAAATTGAAAAAGATCTTATTTTTTTTGACCAGTCCCAAGGAGGTGTAACTTTTTCCGGCGGAGAGCCGTTGAGCCAGCCTGACTTTCTTTTAGATATGATTGAAAAATGCAAAAAACGAGACATCCATACATGTCTTGATACTTCAGGATACTCATCTCTTAAAATATTTAAAAAAGTGTGTCAAAACGTAGACATGATATTATTTGACATAAAACTTATTGATAATGATCTGCACACACTGTTTACCGGTGTTTCACTAGAGCCTGTTATTGAAAATTTACAATTTCTCTCCAATGAAAATATTGCTGTTAAAATCAGGATCCCGTTAATTCCCGGAATAACAGACAAGAGCAGGAACATAGATGGAATTATAACTCTTTTAACAAATTTAAGAAAATTTAGAGATATCAGCCTGCTTCCTTTTCATAGCACCGGAGAAGGCAAGTATGAAACTCTTGGTATAAAAAACCGCCTTAAAGAACTTAAACCTCTATCCAAAATAAAAATAGAAAAAATAAGACAAAAATTTACAAATCATGGATTTCATGTAACTATCAGCAGATAATCAGCAGCTGGATAATCAACAGACAATGGTGGAAAAATGAACAAAAGAGTAAAAGAGTTAAAAGCGAAAAGTAAAAATGCTAAAGTTTCCCTTTCCCATGAAAGAGCTTTGCTTGTAACACAATTTTATGAAACAGGAGTCAGTTTAAAAGAATCTGTACCCTGCCAGAGGGCTCTGTGTCTAAAAACTATACTTGAAAACAAAGATATATACATTGATAAAAATGAACTTATTGTTGGGGAAAGAGGTCCTGCCCCCAAAGCAGTCCCAACCTACCCGGAAATATGCCTGCACTCCCTTGATGATCTCAATTTTCTGAATGACAGAGAAAAAATACCATACAAGGTCTCTGAACAAACAAAATCAGTATATAAAGAAAAAATCATACCTTTCTGGGAAGGTAAAACCATAAGAGAAAAAATTTTAAATGCCATGGATAAACAGTGGCTGGAATCCTTTAAAGCAGGTATGTTCACAGAGTTTCAAGAACAGCGATCTCCAGGGCACACTGCCTGCGGCGACATGATCTATTCCAAAGGTTTTTTAGATCTTAAAAAAGATATACAGACATCCAGAAAAGAGCTTGACTTTTATGAAGACCCGCTTGCATATAACAAACTTGAAGAGCTTAAGGCTTTAGACATAGCTGCTGATGCTCTTATCTTGTTTGCGAACAGGCACGCTGATGAGCTTTTGAGTCAAAGCAGAAAAGAGAAAAACCTCCAGAGGAAAAAAGAACTTGTAAAAATGGCTGGGATTTGCAGAAAAGTTCCGGCAAATGCACCGGAATCATTCTTTGAAGCTTTACAGTATTACTGGTTTGTTCATGTGGGTATTATTACCGAATTAAACCCGTGGGATGCATTTAACCCTGGACGGCTGGATCAAAACCTTTATCCATTTTTCAAAAATGATATTGAAAACAGAGTGCTTACAATTAAAGAGGCAAAAGAACTTCTATGCTGCTTCTGGATTAAATTTAACAACCATCCTGCTCCACCAAAAGTTGGGATAACAGCAAAAGAGAGCAGTACATATGTTGATTTTTGCCTTATTAACCTTGGAGGCGTAACCCGGGAGAATCTGGATGGGGTCAATGAACTCACATACCTTATTCTTGATGTAATCGAAGAGATGAGGCTTTTGCAGCCAAGCTCCATGATCCAGGTTTCAAAAAAAAACCCTGACAGATTTATCAAAAGAGCACTAAAAATAATTGCCACAGGTTTTGGTCAACCTTCAATTTTCAATACTGACGCTATTATCCAGGAACAAATTCTCCAGGGCAAATCTGTAACAGATGCAAGAAAAAGCGGTGCCAGCGGTTGTGTTGAAGCAGGCATTTTTGGAAAAGAGTGCTATATTTTAACAGGGTACTTTAACATGCCAAAAATACTGGAGATAACCTTAAATAATGGAAGAGATCCATTAACACATAAACAGATAGGCATTAAAACCGGCAATGCAGAAAAGTTTAAATCATTTGAACAGCTGTTTGATGCTTACAAAGTCCAACTTGACCACTTTATTGATATTAAAATTAAAGGCAACAATATAATAGAAAAAATAAACTATGATTATATGCCAGTACCTCTATTAAGCCTGGTAACAAAAGATTGTATAAAAAACGGGCTTGACTATAATCAGGGAGGGGCAAGATATAACACCTCGTACATTCAAGGCGTTGGCTTAGGCTCTATTACAGACTCCCTTACATCTTTGAAATACAATGTCTTTGATAAACAAACAATATCATTAAAAAATATGCTCAAAGAGATTGAAAACAATTTTGAGAATAATGATGAACTATGTGATATCCTGCGAAACAAAACTCCAAAGTACGGTAATGACGATGCTTATGCTGATACTATCTTACAGATGGTTTTCCAGGTATTTCTTATAAGTGTCAACAACAGACCAAATGCCAAAGGCGGGGTTCACAGAATAAATCTTCTCCCGACCACATGCCATGTCTATTTCGGTGAAGTTACAGGTGCACTGCCCGATGGGCGTAAAAGCAAATTGCCGCTTTCAGAAGGTATATCACCTGTTCAGGGTGCTGACAGGAATGGTCCTACTTCTGTTATAAAATCAGCATCAAAAATAGACCATATTCAAACAGGCGGAACACTGCTTAATCAAAAATTTCTGCCTGACTTTTTAAAGACTTCCAAGGGTATAGAATCTGTTAAAAACCTTATCAGATCATATTTCAGCATGGATGGACACCATGTCCAATTCAATGTTGTTTCTAAAAAAACTCTGGAAGATGCCCAGAAAAACCCGGATCAATACAAAGACCTTATTGTAAGAGTTGCAGGTTACAGTGACTATTTTGTTGACCTGACCTTAGCCCTGCAAAATGAAATCATTCAGCGAACAGATCACAAAGATTTTTAACTGACAAAATAAATTCTACAACAATAAAAACCTGCTGTATATTTTCCAGAGTTAAAAATGTCCCTTTTGGGATATTGAATATATTTGTACATTTGATATCAAAATAATTGTTTAATTTATTAACTCTCAAAAGGGGAATATTATGGAAAAACAATTTATTTTGATTCACGGAGCATGGCATGGAGGATGGTGTTGGGATGGTGTGGCAAAAATAATAGAAAAATCAGGTCCCAAGGTTTATGCGCCTACCATGCCGGGTCATAACCCCAAGGATGATCGTTCAAAAATATGTCTGGATGATTATATTGGAAAAATCCTTGGAACCGTGCAGAAAACAGATGGGTCTGTCATTCTTGTGGGGCATTCAAGTGCTGGATTTCTAATCCAGTCTGTTGCAGCAAGACTGCCGGAAAAAATTGACCACCTGATATTTATAAACTCTTTTATTTTACCCGACGGCAAATGCCAGTTTGATATTGTTCCTGTTGATGTTGCCGAGGGGATGACCAAAGCGGCAAAGGCATCAGTGGATAATTGCGTACCTGTGATGGAGGAGTTTGTCCGCAATGCTCTTATGGTTGATTCACCTCTGGAAAAACAAAATGAGCTGATCAATAACCTTGTTCCCCAACCACTTGCCCTTTTTACCACACCTGTCAATACTGACGGATTTCAAAAAGGTAAGTTTAAAAAAACTGTGGTGTTTTGCAAAAACGATGTATCTTTGCCCCAGGGCGCATATCTTGGGATGGCACGTGAGCTTGGAGAACATGATATAATTGAGCTGGATTTAGGTCATGAAGGAATCTTTACCCATCCAGACCAGATTGCTGATGCTTTAATGCAGGCAGTTAAATAAAAATGCCTAAAATAACTATTAAAACCCTTCCCCTGGATGATTCAATTAAAATACCCAGGGTGTTAAAAAGAGTTGGGGACAAGGTTACAAAGGCTTTGAATATCAGCAAAGAGCAGCTGGTTATCATCTGGGAACCACTCACGGCTAATTATTTTTTGTTTAATGGGCAGCTGGCAGATGCCCAGCAACAATCAACCCACCACCCTTTAGTTGAAATTACAGCAATTAGAGGGATGCCTGAAGATACAGAAAAAAGGCTGGTACACACCATGGCAGATGTATTGGCACATGAGCTTTCTGTTGATTTTAATAATATCTGTGTAATTATAAACACCCTTGCCCCGGGCAAATTATTTGTATCAGGCAAGTTCAAACAAGAGTCTGTTGCGACAAGTCCTGCTTTTTCATTAAAGCCCGGTGAATAAAATGAGTCCGGTTGGTTGATTTGGTTTTGAAAAAAATATGTTTTAAATGATTTTTTACTGTGCCTTCACTGATAAAAAGCACCCTGGCAATCTGAAGGTTTGTAAACCCTTTAAAAACATAGGAACTAACCTCAAGTTCCCGCCTGGTTAATTTATATTTTTGTTTTAACAAATCTCTATTAATATTAACAACCGACTGATCATCCTCCAGTGTAATCATGAAAAGTGCTTTATTATTACCTGGCACATTTTTGTCCAGGGATTGGTATTTGACACGGTAACTTTCCCAAAGGTTAACCTGCAAAACTCTCTCTTTGAAAAACAGAGGAGCGATTGTGTGCCCACGGCACTCTTTAATAATAGTCTCAGGGATCAGACATTTTTCACTGACCAGAGAGTCAGCAGGTACATATCTCTTGGAAAGCTGCATACAGATTTGATCTGCTCTGGTGTTTGAAAAGATACATTTATAAGCTTCATCTAAAAGGATAATTCCAATGGTTCTATTTTCATTGATCATCTTAAACAAATCTTGGGTTTTATTAATTTCCCTAAGCAGGCTTATTTTTTCAAAAGCAGCTGTTAACTGATTTGAGATCATATCACCCATAAAGAGAAATTTTTTTTTAAAACTTTTCAAAGAAGATCTATGCATGCCAATTACACCTTGAAGTTTACCTCCCTGGCGGATATAAATTGCCATCTGACGGCGAATTTTCTGGGGTTTTAGAAAATCATTATAATACTCTGTTTTATGGAAATCATTTAATCCAATGAGTTGTTCCATGGCAATTGATGGTTTTTTACCAATGGTTAAATTGGCTGGGTCAAAAGGGTTCTGGTGGAAAAAATAGGACTTATAAGGCAAAACAAATTGATTTTGTATCTCTTCCATCATCGGATCAACCATACTGCCCTTGTCATTTATGAGCCAGAATATGGTGGAAGTTGATTTAAAAGCATTGTGTACAAGATGTGTTGTTTGCCTGCGCAGGGTATCCATACACGTTGCCTTACTTGCCTTTATTGCAATATTATTAATATCTGAAATGTTATTAGAACTTAGATTAACCATAGTCTGCTTGTATAAAAACTGAAATATGAAGTCAAGAAGCAAAAATAAAAAATATCTCTCTCTAATCCATGGTTATTATCCCGGGTTATTATCCTGTTGTACTGACATTGCAAATTTTCACTGCAAAGCCTGTTTTCTGTTTTGTGAATTCAGGTTGCCTTTTATTGTAAGTTCAAGTAGTTTGCCATGTGTGATAATATCATAAACTCTTAAAAAAGCATTACAGCCATGGAATCAATTAAATTTATTGGTGAATTTTATTCTATTTTAGTTGCCTTTGTCTGGGCAGTTGCTGTTATTTTATTTAAAAAAAGCGGTGAAACAGTCCACCCGATAATGCTGAATATTTTTAA
>CAZMEX010000085.1:0-9593 GCA_964565415.1 uncultured Desulfobacterales bacterium
CTTTTAGAACCTGAAAAAAGGTGGGTTAGGGCAAAAGCTGATTCTGACTCAATAGAATCTGCACTGGCAAGTGAAGAAGAATCAACAACAAAACCTAATGATGTTATGGATGAGATTTTCAGTATTAAAAAGTCTCCATCTGATGAGCTTATTGATGCTCTCCATATGATAGATGCGAATGGGTCTGCTTCGACTCAAGGTCAGGTTAGTAACATGCTTGATCAGACCATGAGCTCACAATCACATGGATTTCAAAATTTTACACCAGGACGAATGGATAGCAAGCCTGTACCGGAAATCAGAGACAGGCTGGATGAGTTTTTTAATTTAGATATTGCTGTTGATGAAACCACGGAAGACGGACTTGTAGAATATGAACCCCTATTAGATGAGAACCTTATAAATAAGAAACCTTTTGAGAAAGTCCTATTAGAAGAAGCAAATAAAGGTGAAAGCCCCGAGTTAAATGCTCACAATCCTGATGCTGCTGTTAATGGTGTCACAATATTAGATCAATTGAAACTCGCCATTGAATCAGCTGAATGGCATCAATATAAGAAAAATTTTTCTGATCTTGAAAGCTATTGGGTAAAAGATCCTGAAAAGCTTGATCTTCTTCAAATTATTGATTCTCTTGTTAATATGTGTAAAAAACAATTTCAAGTTATTTCCCAGGTACAAAGAGAGAAGGGAGAGGGTAAAGATCAGAATTATACAGGTATTCATGACGATAAAGCCGGAGGTGTATGGTGGAAGATCCAAGGGATGCTAACCCAGTAAACACACAACAAATTAAAATGCTTTTTTTTTGTGAAGATTGCGGAGAAAAAAATTTTCTTGTTCCAAAGCAGTTCAAGGATGGGAAAGCCCTATTTAAATGTGGTTCATGCGATTTTTTTAACTCATATGTTTTCCAAGTGTCAGGAAAAAGAAAATAGCAAAATATGGCTTTGCGAATTTTTTTTCAATATTTTGTTACAAAAATTATTAAAGCTTAATATCCAACTACTTGAAATCAGGTTCAAGCTCAGTTGAGATCTGCCTGATTGCATGTCGTAAAAGCCCTACATTTCCTTTTGCTTTTTTGATCAATACGCCAATGGCAGCAACCCCTGGGACGATACATGTGTGGACAAAAATTGATTTGTCTGTCTGAATTTCAACAAATTCACCTTCGCCTAAATCAAGACCGTCTGAAAAAGCTTTTGCCCTTTTGTACAGTTCAATGGCAAATCCTGAAAATTTTTCACTGTCGATTGTGTCACTGCCTTCAAAAAGCAATGGCATGCTATCGCCAGTGTAAACTGCTGCACAAATAAAGCCTGGTTGGTCGATCAATGATTGGATTGAATCTTTGTTGATAACCATTTTTTTTCCTCTCTTAGTTGTTATGGTTGTATCATTTTCATACTTTTCGTCTTTACGCCTCATTCCTTCCATTAGTAAACTCATTAGTTCAGTGGTGATCCTTTTTTTAATTTCCCTCCCCTGGAGATTTTTGAAAGTCATTGCAACTTTATCCCAGGCAATCATTTTAACTGCTGCCTCATCACCTTGATTTTTGTCACATATTGCATCAAAGAGTTTCCCTTTATTAAAATAGAATAACCCTTTTTGCTTTTTTTCAGAATGTACTTCCAGCAAGCATGTCTTCTGTTCCATTTCTATGAGTTGAAGAAATCCCGCCAGGGAAAAACCCTCTACTGAAACAGCCTTTAGACCAAGTTTCAGACCGTCAAGAATTGCTTCTGCCAATTCCTGAAAATCAATTGGTTTATCCATAAACTTGAGAGTGCCCAGTTTTTCAAGTTTACGTTTTGTCTCGGGTGTTCCATATGCACTCATTACAATGGCGGGCATTAAAGGAAAATACTTGCTTAAGTAAGCAAGAAGAGCAAATCCATCCATTTGGGGCATTCTGATGTCGGTCACAATAAGATCAACGGTTTTGGATTCCAATATTTTAACAGCATCTTTCCCATTATTTGCGGTGAATACTGAAAATTCAGCTGAGTACTCTAAAAGACCGACTTCAAGGCTTGCCAAAAAAGACTCTTCATCATCAACTATTAGTACATTAACCATAATAATCAACTTTTTTATTTAATACTAACCTGTTCATCAAAACAGATAATTTTTTTAACAATATCATTTTCCAGCTCCTTGGAATACTTTGTAAAAAAAACTTGAAAGGTATTATTCCCTTGTACTCCCTTGATTATAAATTTATTTTTTTTGGTTACTTTAAAAAATGGTCTTGGAAAATGGGGATAATATTTCAGATCACCAAATACCTGTAGATGGTTAATAAACTCTTTATTTACTCTGTCATCTAAAAGAAATTCTTTTATAATTACACCATCGAGACACTCTTCAATTTTTATTTTTTTTAGTACTTTCAATTTACCTCTGTTATAAATTTCAGTGCCTGAATTAATTGATCTACCTCACCAAGGGTATTAAATGATGAAAAACTTGCCCGGACAGTTCCGTTGGGAAATGTGCCCATTGCTTTGTGAATAAGAGGTGCACAATGAAGACCTGTTCTAACCCTGATATTAAATGATTCAAATAAAATATAACCCACATCACCTGGATGGGTTCCCTTGACAATAAAGCTTACAACTCCACAGGGGTTGCTTTCTCCTGTGTCAGAATATGTTGAGATGCCATTGATGTGGCACAGTTCATTTATAAGGTAGTTGGCTATTTTATTTTTTTTGTTTCCAAAATACTGTACTCCTTTTTCTGTAATATGGGTTACAGATGCTGCAAGCCCTGCAATACCATGGTGATTGTTTGTACCGGGTTCATAGCGTACAGGCAAGATATCAGGCATTGTCTCAAGATCACTCTTAATACCTGTTCCACCGGTTTGCCACACATTAAGATCTATATTGTTTCCAACCAGTAATCCTCCTGTCCCAGAGGGTCCAAGAAGTGATTTGTGCCCAGTAAAGGCATACATTGCCAGAGGTTTTTCTGATATGTCTATATCCACACAACCAGCTGATTGTGAAATATCAAAAAGAGTGGGGATTTCTCTCCTTGCACACAGGTTATATATGCTATCAATATCTTGTATTACACCGGTCACATTGGAAGCATGATTTACTGCTACAAGGCAGGTGTTGATAGCAAGTTTGTTTTGGATATCATCCATATGTATTTTTCCGTTCCTGTTGCAGGCAATTACATCCATTTGTATTATTCCCAAGTCCCTTAGATGGTATAACGGACGGAGCATAGAATTGTGTTCGCTTTGTGTAGTAATTACATGGTTGATCCTATGCTTGTCATTGTGAACATCTCTTTTTATTATTCCATTCACTGCAATGTTTATTGCCTCGGTTGAGCCGGAACAGAGAACCACTCTCTTATAGTCAGGAAAATTTAAAAGCTCTGAGATTTTTTTTCTGCAAATATCGGTTTCTGACTTCCTGGTAACATTTTCCCTGTAAGAGTTATATGGCTCAAGCCTAAGCGCATTATCAACTGCTCTAATAACTGCTTCAGGCTTTGGAAAGCTTGTCGCAGCATTGTTGAAATAGACCATGTTAAGTTTAAAATAGCTGTGCCAGTTCTGGTATAAGTTTTGATGTCCTAAGCCTTATCATCCCCAATGTTTTTGAGTCAGGTGCCATTATAGTAAGCAGAGCATCTCCCACAGGAGCGCACATGACCATTGATCCCTTAGCTTCCAATGTTAACGAGTTAAATGATTGCAGTTTTAACTCTTCTTCCATATTTTCAATACCATTTAATATCAATGCGATTGATGCCCCAACAGTGTCTATATCAGCCTTTTCAGAAGCACCAACAGATTCGATAATAAACCCGTCTCGACCTACAATCACCACACCATTTACTCCTGGAATTTCAAGAACATCCTGAAGTATTTCAGTTGAACTTCTTTCAGTTGTCATCTATTTTCTCCTTATTTTATAAATTCAAGCATCTATTTTTTTGTTACAATAAATTCCCCAAATTGGTCTCCAACTTCAATTCCCTTGGTCTGCTCGCATTTATAAGTATGAATTCCATCAGGATATTTATCTCCATATGCAAGGTCAAAAAAGGCAGAGCTCACACCTCTGATCATAAATGCTGTCTTATAATCAGGCTTACCATCTGCCTCATAATAATCATTAGCTCTGATTGTCATCCTTTCACCTTCTTTTATCTGTACGATTCCTGATTTTGCCCATCCCCATGCAGTAAAAACAGCAAAGGCCCCTCGAAGGATATCTTTAGCGCCATCTGTTACCATGGGATCAACTACAGATTTGAATTCTTCAGAGGTTATTATTCCATAGCCAGTATGGTATCCGCATTCCAATGCACAATTTACCAGAGCATCTTCCACCTCTTCTCGTCTATCATCTGGTGCTGCATCTAAAATTCTTTCAGTAAATGTATTCCAGAAATCTGTGGGCAAAAGATTCACAAGCACATTATAAGCAGGAATCAAACCCTCATCATCTCCCTGTACATCAAGCTCTGCAAGTTGCTTAACAACTACATCTCTTTGAACTGTCATTTTTTCTCCTTTAGTTAGCTGTTATTGAAAATTTACTGATTTTATCGCCTTTTACTATACTTGCTGTTTCTTTAACATCATAGCTGCGGGCTGGTTTATCAAAAGCAGCACAAAACATTGCACAAATATATCCCAGGGTCCAAAAGTTAACAGGTTTATCTGTCTTTTTCCATTTTTTTATCCATCCTTGATCAATATGCGATGTTGTAAGTTCAACACTGCCTCCATTTTGACCCCCACTGATTTTCATTTTACCCATACCCATTACAGAATAGTATTGTCTTCCCACATCCATTTTTTCCTTGGGCGAAATTAATTCATGTTTTGTAATATAATCATCCAATAGAGGTCTGATAGTATCTTCAGCTGTCTGGGCAAGTATATTTGTGCCGCCCAGATCATCAAAATCATCAGCAAGTTTAGTTAATAAACCCATGTAATGATGGCAGTGCATGACAGATAGAAATCCATTCATATAATGCCTGTAAGTGTTGGTGTCAAAAGTAAACTCCAAATCTAAAGCCATGGTTCCCTCCTAAAATAAAATTGTAATAATTATTAAAATAATCCTGCCAGGGCAGGAATCTGTTTTTTAAGCTTAACCCTGATTATTCCAAGAGAGTTTGGATCAGATCCAATGAGCAAAAGGAAATTATTACCAATTTTAGTAAACATAATCAGAGCAGTACTTGATTCAAGCGTCATAGTCTGAAATATTTTTAAGGACAGTTTTTTGCTTATCGCGCCCATTCCTTTAATAACATTTGCCATGGCTATCCCAGTTAAATCAAGATTGATCTTTGACAGGGCACCAGCTGATTCGACTATGGTACCATTACGGGTTATTATAATTGCAGCGTTTGTATCAGTGATTGTCAATATCTCTTTTAGTGCTTTAACTACAGAGCCCCGGTTAGCTACAGGGGCAGAGATGGTTTTATTTTCAGGGGCTGATGCTTCCTTTTTTGAAGTTACTTCCTTCCGGGCAGAAACAGGGATAACATCACCTTTTGTTTCAGGAACTGATTTTTCGTTTTTTATAGTAGTTTCATCTTCTAAACCCATGCTTTCAAGTATAAGAGCTTTTATCGTAGAATTGATTCGTCTTTTAATTTTTTTCCCAGGTATTTTTTTAAACTGTATTTCAGTGTTATTCCAGCTTATCATATCAAGGGCAGCCTCTTTTCTCTTTGAATTGCTTGATGCTGCATCATAGAGAACTCCATTGTTGAAATATAGATAACCTTTTCCATAAGAATCATTATTTGTAATTTTTAAAAAAGCTGTTTTTTGCTCCACCTCAATAAGTTGAAGGAAAATTGAGACTGATATATTGATTATGTAGCTCTTTTTTTTCGCCTTTTTAAAATTATTGTTTACTATTTGATCCAGATTCTTATATTCAAAAGAGTGTTGCAGTAATTTAACGGCTCCAAGATTATTAAGGTTTTCCAATGTTTCAGCAATCATTTCACCAACATTGCAGGCACTTATAATAATAACCGGAATCAAAGAAAAATTGACACTCATATAGGCTATCAGTTCCAGATCGATGTTTCCTGATGATGCAAGTTCAACTAACACAAGATCAATATTATTGAATCTAAGAATTTCAATTGTTTTTGCTCCACAATTGGCAGCTATAAGATTGATATTACCTGATAAACATGAAATCTCCTGGTTTAGATTTCCCTTAAAATTTTTTGGATTCGCAACAATCAGAACACTCTTCATAATTATAAGTTCCTAAATGATCAGATTATAGAGGTGTTAATGCTTATATATGCTAATACCATGCCAGCAAAAGTTGATTCCAGCTTAGCCTTATATTAAAGTATTACAGAGATTTGTGATTGTGTATCAGTTGACAACCATCCAATTTAGGTGGTCTGATTTGATGCAGTGACCTGTTTTGAACCATATTAGTTAATATCCATGGATTTCATTTTTCTTTTTAGTGTAGAACGGGCAATATTCAGTGCTTTAGCAGTTTGGGTGTAATTTCGCTTCAATTTTTCAAACGCATGCCGAATATGATTTTTCTCTATTTCTGCCAAAGTGGAAATATCAGGAAGTTCGTTATGGTTTTTTGCATTGGAAATGTATTGATCCGGTTTGCTACTCATCAATTGAGAAGGTTGGATGATTGAATCTTTTCTTAGGATAATAGATCTTTCTATAATATTTTTAAGTTCCCGAATATTCCCAGGCCAATTGTACAGCATAAGTAGTTGGATTTCAAAATCAGAGATGGTTAGCTTTGCTGACCCACATATTTTTCGAATGAAATAGTCGCAAAGAGCAGGGACGTCAGTGATATGCTCCCTGAGAGGAGGAATATGGATTCTTATAACACTCAATCGAAAAAATAGATCTTCACGAAAAGTAGGAATTTTAATGGCTTCTTCAATATTCTTGTTTGTAGCAGTTATTAGCCTGAAATCAACATGTTTGACTGATTCGCTCCCAATACGCCTCACTTTCTTATCATCTAATACACTGAGAAGCTTTGCCTGGAGATTAAAGGGCAGGTCTCCTATCTCATCAAGAAAAAGAGTACCTCCTTCAGCCATTTCGAAAATCCCCTTTTTTGCGGATACAGCACCGGTAAAAGCTCCTTTTTCAAACCCGAAAAGCTCTGCCTCGATTAAAGTTTCAGGCAAAGATGCACAGTTTATGTCGATAAAAGATGTTTTTCGTAACTTCCCTTCATAGTGTATGGCTTTTGCCACGATATTTTTTCCTACACCTGTTTCACCAGTTATCAATATGGGAGAATTTGTTGAACCTGCAAGCCTGATCATCCTCCATACCTCAGAGAGCCCATGATTTTTTCCTACAAGTACGGTTTGTCCACTCTCTTTGTTTTGTTGATAAACCTGAACCTGCTCAACTCTTTCTAACTCCAGAGTTCTTAAAGATTTCTCAATGGCCAGCTCTAATTCTTCTATTGCAAAGGGTTTGGAAAGATAATCAAAGGCTCCAAGTTTAATAGCTGAAATAGCATTTTCAAGACTTGGGAAGGCTGTTATAAAAATAATTTTTGTCTGCTCATTATATGCAAGAATTGATTGACATAGATCAACTCCTTTCCCATCAGGAAGTTTTTGATCCAACAGAACCACATCAATTTTTCTTGTTGAGCAGATACTGATACTGTCTGCGCCGGTATGTGCCATAAGAACCTCGACTTGACTTGAAAATTGTTGGAAAATGGCATCACATAGCAACTGGTCATCATCAATTATAAGCAATGTGTTTTTAATTTTTTTTAGTGTTTTCATAAACTATGATCCATCAACTGCCTTTGGAAGTGTCAGGGTTATTGTTGTACCTTTGTTTTTGAAGCTTCTAATATCTATTGTGCTATTCATTGCTATGAGCATTTTTTTTACAATGACCAGCCCTAATCCTGTACCTTTGGCTTTAGTTGTAAAAAAAGGTTTGAACAGATCCTGTTGCTGCTCATAAGTCATTCCAGATCCATTGTCCTGAACAATAATTACTACAATTTTTTTCTCCTGGCTTATTTTTATTAAGATTTCTGAATTTTCTCTGCCTTCACAGGCATCTGCAGCATTAGTTACAAGATTAAGAAACACCTGCTGCAATACTCTTGGATCCGATCTTGCTACAATATTACCAGTGGTCATAACAGTTCTGGTTTCTATGCCCATTTTTTTTAAATCGTTTGAAACAAGAGGTTTGAATTTTTTCAGAAATGAGCTCATCTCAACATTTAGCACCAGAGGCTTTTCAAACAAACTAAAGTTTCGTAGAGTTTGTAAAAGATATTCTATTCTTTTTACTTCGTTGATGCTTCTTTGTATGAATTCGTGAGTCATCTTTTTATCAAAAGTATCAAGATTTTTTTCAAGGACTCCAAGAGTCATTTTTAAAGAGTTAATAGGATTTCCAATTTCGTGGCGGATACCGGAAAAAACATATCCAATGTTGTCCATTAAATTTATTGCTTCAGCTATGGATTCAAGGCGTTTACGCTCGGTAATCTCAATCTCATACAGAATAACTTCAGCTACATCATTGTTAACATCAAACAGAGGATAAGCGTGAACTTCAACAGTCCTCTCAGTGCCTCTGCTATTATAGTGGATGTCTTCCATGCAGACAGCTTTTTTGGTTTTTTTTGCTTGTCTGAGAGGGCACAAATGGGTTTTGCGACTACAAGGTTTGTCTCTGTTATGGGCAAGAAAATAACATGTCAGGTTTTCTGTCAGAGAATGACCTTGCATGGCAGCTGAATTTGCTTTTATAACTGTAAAATTGTTTGCATTAACTACATAAAAGGGGTGAATGATTGATTCCAGTATGTTTTCCAGTAATTCTTTTTGATTTTTGTGACCGCGGGTCCTTTTTTCAACAATGTATTCAAGATTTGCCTGGTAGATTTTGTTTTCTTTTTCAAGGCATTTTTTTTCCTGTCTGAGTTTTTTAGTTTCAACCGCTCTTGTGATCACACTGATCAGCGTATTGCGATCAATTGGTTTTGTAAGATAGTCACTGGCACCTAGACGGAGCGCATAGGCACTTGTTTTTACACTTGGCATACCCGTAAATAAAACAACAGAAATATCTGGCTGGATGTCCTTGATTTGATTTAATATATCAATACCAGTCTTTTCAGGTAAAAAGATATCAGAGAGTATCGCATCATAGGAATGGCTTTCCCAAAGTTTCTGCGCTTCAAAAAAGTTTTCCGCTGTGTCTACTTCAAAACCCGCTTGTTTCAGGATTTTTTGGAATGGTCTGCGTATGGTTTCTTCATCATCGACTAAAAGGATTCTTGCTGGAATAGAGTTCACTTTAAGTCCCTTTTCCATATTTTTTAGTATGCTATTTATAAGGCGAAAATAGCTATTAGTAATATCATAATAGACAGTTGGTTAATCCCTGTCAAGAAAAGTTGTAAAAAGCCATCAATTCTCGGTGAATGAAATTCATTGAAAAAATATAATTTCTTATACCGATAGTCTCAAGCAAGAGCAATTATGTGTATAATTTTCACAGATTTAATTGAATTGCAATGTTAAAA
>CAZMEX010000086.1:0-9397 GCA_964565415.1 uncultured Desulfobacterales bacterium
CTTGCATCAAAAGCACTTTCTTTAATGATCCGTCATCTCCCGGATGATTGGGAAAAAAGATATAACATCCGACCAGTATTGTTAGAATCTTTTGTGCAGCAAGATCGATTTACAGGCACTTGCTATAAAGCCGCGAACTGGGTCAAAGTTGGAGAAACCAAAGGTCGTGGAAAACTTGGAGAGGCAGGCAAAATTAGTGTTCCTATTAAAGATATTAGGGTATTTCCTCTTAATAAAAAATTTAGGCTTCTGCTGAAAAATTAACTCCTATAATGACTAAGCCGAATATTTACTTACCGATAATTGCTGCTAAATTCAAAATTCATAAATTTTTTTTAAAGAACACTCTTCAAATTCGGATAAAAAAGGGTAGTAAAATAGAAAATTATGCTTACTATTTGTTAGATGAAAAAACTTGCAAAACTTGTAAAAGAGCTTGAAAAGGATCTTTTGATTTGTGTGAAATGCGGTACTTGCCAGGCAACATGTCCTTTGTTTAATATTACAAGACTTGAAGGTGATGTTGCGCGGGGTAAACTTGCATTGTTAGATGGGTTGATTAAAACAGTTTTTTCCAATCCTGATAAAGTTAATGAAAAAATATTCAACTGCCTTTTATGTGGATCATGTGCTAAATCCTGTCCCAGCAATGTAAGTATTATTTTAATTTTTATAAAAGCCAGAGCAATCCTAACAGAGTATTCAAAATTATCTCTGCCAAAAAAATTTATTTTCAGGTTTTTAATTTCTAAACCTGAAAGATTTAATAAACTAATATATTATTTTGAAAAATTTCAATTTTTATTTTTTAAAGAGGATAAAAACAATCAAAAAACTTCATCTTTGAGAATAATGCCCTGGTTTGTACAAGATCGGTGTTTTAAAAAACTTGCAAAGATACCTTTTAATAAAATACAATACAACAAAGGTGAAAATTTTAAAAAAAGTAAATATAAGGTTACCCTGTTTCCAGGTTGTGCCATTGATAAAATATTTCCTTTAATTGCTCTAGATTGTGTAAAAGTATTAAATCATTATGATATAGATGTCTTTATCCCTAAAGATTTAGGGTGCTGCGGTATTCCAGCTCTTGCTTCAGGAGATAGAAAAACTTTTAACACCCTTTTAACCCATAATATAGATATGCTTTCGTGTCAGGAATCAGATTTTTTAATCACACCGTGTGCCACTTGTTTGTCCACAATCAAACATCTATGGACAGATCTATCAAAAGATTTAGACCATGAAGAAAAAGTTTTTTTAAATAGGTTATCTGCAAAATCCCTTGATATAAGCCAATTTTTAGTAAATGTTCTAAATGTTCCTGATATTATTAAAGGCAAAACCAGGGAAAATATTTCATATCATGATCCTTGTCATCATAAACAGATTTTGAACATTGTAGATGAACCAAGACAATTGATTAAAATATCAGGGCAAAGGGTTGTTGAAATGGAAAAAGCTGATTCGTGTTGTGGAATGGGCGGCACCTTTAATCTATCACATTATAATGAATCAATGAAAATAGGAGAATTAAAAGCTGAAAGGATTATTAAAACAAAATGCTCAATTGTTGCGACATCCTGCCCTGCATGCATGATACAGCTATCTGACATCCTCTGCAAAAAAAATAGCAGTATAGATATAAAACATCCAATTGAAATATATAAACAAGCTTTGCTGGGTGGGAAATAAATATTTTACTTGTAAATCAAGTTATGGTTATTATATTTTGGTATTACAATTAATAAATTATTACTTTAAAGTATATATAAGGGTTATGATATGAACAAGAAAATATTTCTGGCTGTCACAATTATGGTTTTTAGTTTATTGAGTTCAAATTTATATGCTCAAACTGTATATTCTCTGTATGACCTTTGCAAAATTGCCGATAAAACTTCCAGAAAAATAAAAATTGCCCGGGACAATCTTTATATAAGCGAACTTGACAAAAAACGTGCGATAGCTGTTCTAATGCCGCGGCTTACTGCATTTGGAACAAAGAACAGAAATTTTCGTAAGTTTGATGATCCCATTGCCATTACTAAGATGGATGGAATTACAGACACTGAAACTCTCGGGCTTCAATTAGATCAATCATTTACATTGAATGGTAAAGAGTTGATAGCTTTTAAAGTTACAAAAGATCAAATAGAAAAAAATGAATATGAGCTTGAAAGTACCAGGTCAGATTATCTGTTTGCAGTGGCACAGATTTACTATAGAATTTTAAGTGCTGAAAAAAATCTTGATATTAGCAAGGCTGGTGTGAAAAGGCTTTTAAAACATAAAAATTCTGTAAAAGAAAAATTAGATGTTGGAACTGTTGCCAAAACAGCTCTTTTCAGGGCTGAAGCTGAACATTCAAAAGCTAAAACAAACCTTCTCATATCAGAAAATGAGCTTAATTTTGCAAAAGCATCACTTAAAAACCTGGTGGATATTGAAGACAACTTTTCATTGATTGAAGAGAAATATTTTTATCTAAAAGGGTTTGAATTATCCTTTGAGAACCTGATAAAAAGTGCTCTTAAAAATAGACCTGAAATTAAAAGCATTGAAAAAAATCAGGATATTGCCGAAAAAACCATAAGATATGAACAAGGTGATTACTGGCCTGTTTTATCAATAAAAGGAGTGTATTCTAACAGCGAAATCATCTCTGAATATGATTCCAACTACAGTATATATGACAATGAGACCAATGTAATTAATAAATCAATTGAAGCAAAACTTGAATTTACAATATTTGATGGGGGGCTTCGAAGAGCTGAGATAAGACAGGCCATTGCAAGAAAACGACAAGCAGATGCAATACTCATTGATGTGAAAAATAACATTGTTCTTGAATCAAAAAATGCCTGGTTTGATTTTCAAACTGCAAAAAGTTCCATTGAAACTTTAAAGGATGAATTAAAATCAGCCAAGGAAAATTTAAATGCAGTGGCCATGCAGTTTGAATATGGTCTTTCAGACAGTGTTGATATGATGGATGCAGATACATTATTTGTTTCTGCACAAAGAGAACTTGCCCATGCTGAATACACCTATGAGCTTTCAATAATTAATCTCATAAGAATAAAAGGAGAACTTTTAAACCTTCTTCTTTGATTTTTATGGTTTTATTTGACTTGACCAACATATTTATCTAATATTAATTAATTGCTTTGAAAATTTTATTTAGGAGAATATACAATGTACGAAATCATAGCCAGCCCTGAAGATTACCAAATAGATCACCTTGTAAACGGCACTGGAACCGGAAACATTGAAATACCTTCACAGGATAGAGAAGATTGGGCTAAAGAAATTTTAGCTTTCAGCAATAAAATCAACCAGCTTGCTGACAAATCCAGACAGCTTG
The DNA here is from genome assembly GCA_964565415.1 of uncultured Desulfobacterales bacterium. GTDB lineage: Bacteria > Desulfobacterota > Desulfobacteria > Desulfobacterales > Desulfobacteraceae > JAIOSM01. Next base: position 3,368 of record CAZMEX010000086.1, read on the forward strand.
CTGAAATATTCTCAAGCGATCAAACAATATCTTCAACACCTGCATCTTTAAAAACATTAAAAATACAATTGTTTACAATAAATGACAGATTGAAAAATGCCATTGAAATCGCTGATAAACTGGAATCAGATATTATTCAAAAATAATATTTAAAAATTTATTGCTTCTGTCCATGGCCTCTTCTTTATAGGGGCCTAAAAAATTAGCTATTTCTCCAATGTAGGTTGTGGCATTTTCATGATTTTCTGTAATAAGTTTTTGCCTTGTCTCCTCAAACGACTCTGAAAAAAGAGCAAGACATTGACCAGCATATTTGTTCTCACCGATTAATGTTGCATAGAGTGCAGGATCCTGGGCAAACAATCTTCCAATTATATCAGAGTTGAGCTTAAAGACAGGGGTTGATGTGTTAAACATATCCTTGGGGTGAATACCCATTTTTTGAAGAGTTTTTGCAAAACATATTGATATAAAATGGGTCAGGCTTTGAACTATTGCCATATATTTATCATGTTCAATAGGGTCTAAATCAGTAACATTTGCTCTGGTTTTTAAAAAAAGATCTTTTAACCATAAATACCCGATATTCCCCCTTGCTCGGCAAAGCACTATGTTCTGATTTTGAATTGAAGAAATGGTTGGTCCAAACATGGGATGGGTCCCAACAACTTCTGATTTAGAATATTTGAGCATGGCAGCCACTATCTCTTCTTTTTGAGAACAGATATCAATTAAAATTTGATCTCTCTTTAAGCCAGGACCAATCTCTTTTGAAATTTTTATAGCTTTATCAACAGGGGTACTTAAAACAACGATTTTGCACCTTTTTACTATTTCAAAATTTGATAAGTTTGTATTAATGTCAGAAATTTCAACAATATAACCTGAGTTTTCAAAAAAAGTGCCAAGCCATTTACCCATAACTCCTCTGCCGCCGATTATTCCAATTTTGTCATCTTTTGTTATATTCACTGATTCAACCCCTGCCTTAACAAATGATCTGTAATTGTTAATGCCATCATTGCTTTGCAAACAGGATTAATTCTTGGAATCGCAGAAATATCATGTCTGCCTTTAGTTGTGATTTTAACTTCATTGCCATGTTCATCTATTGTTTGTAGAGGTTTTAAAATAGATGGTATTGGTTTTATAAATGCATTGGCAATGATATCATCTCCATTGGAAATACCTGCAAGTATTCCTCCTGAGTTATTTGTTTGAAATCCTGAATTTGATATCTGATCATTGTTTTCAGAACCCTTAAGCCTGGCAGCATAGCACCCGGCACCAATTTCAACTGCCTTTACAGCACCAATACTCATTAGAGCTTTGGCAATATCAGCATCAAGCTTGTCAAAAACTGGTTCCCCAAGTCCTGCAGGAGCATTGGTAACAATTATTTTAACAACACCACCCAGGGAATCCCCTTCCCTTTTGATCTCATTAATGCGGTGCTCCATCAACTCAAAAGCTTTTAAATCAGGGCATTGTAAACTGTTTAACATGGAGGTTCTCCCATCAAACTCTTTTACCTTGATTCCTCCAAGTTCCACTGTATAAGTATCAATTGTAATATCATATTTTTTTAAGATATGGAGTGCCACAGCTCCTGCTGCAACCCGTGCAGCGGTTTCTCTTGCCGATGATCTGCCTCCGCCTCTAAAGTCCCTGATACCATATTTTGCATAATATGTTATATCACCATGTCCAGGTCTGAAAAGAGTGCTGTTTTCTGAATACGCTTTGGAATCAGCATCCTGGTTTTCAATCATAATCATTAATGGCGTGCCAGTTGTATGGTTATTAAAGACTCCTGAAGTTATGACAGCTTTATCAGGTTCTTTGCGCTTAGAACTTGCAATACCAGACCCGGGCTTTCTTTTATCAAGCTCTATCTGAATAATATCAGAAGTGAGAGCAATCCCAGGAGGGCATCCTTGAATAATAACACCAATTGCCCTTCCATGTGATTCTCCAAAAGTTGTAATATTAAATGCTTTTCCAAAACTACTCCCTGTCATGTGAAATTCTCCTTTTTATCTTCTCAGCAATCTCTTCAGGTGTTTCAATGGATGTATCAAATTTTTTTTGTGTAACTTTTGAATATAAGAAATCTCTTTTAGTTATATGTATCAATGTCCCCTCTTCAAAATTTTCACTTTTTAAACCCTCTTCAGTTAAAGCTGGTCTGGATGAGTCTGTTTTTTCATCATCTCTTAATCTTTGTAGAATGATTTCTGGTTTTGCAAAAAGCCATATTATAATGCCATGGTTTTTTAAAAATTTGCGATTATCCAGATCAAGGACAACTCCACCTCCTGTAGAAATAACAATATTTTGGTTGTCCTTGGTTTTAAAAAGAGTCTGTTGTTCAAGTTTTCGGAATTTATCCCATCCAAAAGCTTCTACCATTGATGCAATGGATCTGTTTTGTTGCAATTGAATTTGTTCGTCAATATCAAGAAATGGAAAATTGAGTTTTTCAGAAAGTATTTTTCCAATGGTTGTTTTGCCAGTACATCTGTAGCCAATAAGATATATTCTCATAACATTTTATAGACTTTCAAACACTTCCCAAAATGTTGGAAATGATTTTGCGACACAGGTTTCATCCTCAATACTAATATTTTTTACAACCAATCCAGCCATTGAAAATGCCATGGCAATCCTGTGATCATTATAAGTTTTTATTTGAGCACCTTCTGGTTTTCCACCATGGATTCTCATCCAGTCTTTGCCTGTATCAACTTTAATATTCATTTTTGCAAGTTCAGTTGCAAGGGCATCAATTCTGTCACACTCTTTTTCACGAAGATGTCCAATGTTTTTAATGACTGTTGCACCTTTGGCAAAAGCTGCTGTAACTGCTAAAGCAGGAACTGCATCAGGAGTGTCTGACATATCAACTTCAACTGCTTTAAGATTATTTCCGCGCAGAGTGATATTATTATTTTGAAAATCAAGAGTGCATCCCATTTTTTCAAGAATATAAACAAACTTTAAATCACCCTGTAAAGAATCTTCAGAAACATTTTGAACAATAATTTCCTGCTTGGTAATTGCTCCCATAGCCCAGAAATAACCTGCATTGGAAAGATCTGGTTCAATCAAAAAATCACCTGCCTTATACTGCTGTGCCGGTGAAACAATATACTTGTTATTATTTTTTTTATTCACTTTAACACCAAACATTTTCATTATCTCTATTGTAAGATCAATATAAGGTGCTGAAACAGGTTTACCAATAATTTTAATTTCAAGCCCTTTTTCCATATAACACCCGATCATAAGCAGGCTTGACAGATACTGACTGCTTAATGAGCAATCAATCTTGACTTTTCCACCAATAAGATTTTTTCCATTTATTTTTATGGGGGGGGTTCCGTGAACTGAACCTGATTCTGCATGAACTTTAATAATTTTCAGTGCGTCAAGAAGTGGAACCATTGGACGTTGGCACATTCTCTCATCCCCAGTAAGGATAAAATCAGTTGTTCCAAGAGCTGCAACACCTGTCAGGAGTCTCATGGAAGTACCAGAATTACCAAGGTATATCTCTTTTTGATATTCTAAAGGTCTGCTGTTGAATCCCTGGATCTGATAGATCTTCTTGCCTTGATCTATCTTTCTTATTTCTGCCCCCATATTTTTTAAACATTCCATGGTTAAAATAATATCTTCGCTGTCTAAAACATTGGTTAATTTTGATTCTCCTTTTGCAAGAGAAGCCATGATAATCATTCGATGGGATATACTTTTTGAACCTGGGATACCTACTTTTGGATTTTTAATTTGTTTTACTTTTATTGTTTTCATCTTACCATCTCTTTTTCCAAAACACTTCTCATGAACTCAATGGAAGGTTCTATATCAGTCCAGAGCTGAAATTGCAGTGCACCTTGATTTATAAACATTGATATACCATCAATGGTTTTACACCCAATATTTCTGGCATCTTTAATCAATTGCGTTTCAACAGGATTGTAAACTATATCCATAACAATCGTATCTTTATTTAAATACTGTTTTAAAAAAGGTGTACTTTTTATGTCAGGAGACATTCCCAATGGTGTTGTGTTAATAAGAATATCAAAATTCTCATTATTAACTCTATCCATTAAAATAAAATCCGCATTAAATAATGAAGCGAGTTTCTCCCCATTTTTTCTGGTTCTGTTTATAATAGTAAGCTTTCCAAAACTTTTTTTAATGCCATAGGCAACGGCATGTGCAGAGCCTCCAGCTCCAATCAAACCCACTTTTTTATTTTTAACATTGTATTTTTTCAACGGCTTTACACTGCCTGCCCAATCAGTATTGTAGCCTTTAAGTTTTCCATTTTGATTAACTATGGTGTTAACAGCTCCTATCTCTTTTGCCCTGGAATCTATATCATCTAGAAAAGCAATAATTTTTTCTTTAAAAGGAATAGTTACGGAAACGCCTTTAATATTGAGTTCTCGAACTGCCTGGACCCCAACTTTTATATCATTAATATTAAATGCAAGGTAAATTGCATTAATTTTATTTTGCTTAAAGAGAGCATTGTGTATAATTGGACTTTTTGAGTGAGACACAGGGTTGCCAAATACACAATAAAGTTCTGTTTTTGCATCTGGATAGTCAAAAATTGTCATAATTTAGTAATTTTCCTTTTTAAAGACAGGATAGGACCCAAGATGCTTTAATGAAAGTGTTGTTTCCTGCATTTTTTTTATTGTTTGTCTAACAATTTCATCTTTAATATGCCCTTTAATATCCATAAAAAAGTAGTAGGTAAAGTCTCCATGCCTGGTTGGTCTGGACTCAAGCTTTACCATATTCAAACCTGACTTATTAACAGGTTCCAAAGCTTGAAATAAGGCACCTGGTGTATGGGAAGTTGAAAACATAATTGATGTTTTGTCATCATTGGTTTTTTTTAAAATTTCTTTGCCTATAATTAAAAATCTCGTAATATTGCCAGGATAGTCTTCAATGGCAGATTCAACCACCTGGAGATTAAAAATATGAGCAGATTGGCTGCTGGCAATAATTGCACAATCTATATTATTCCATGCCATTCTGCCGCCATCTGACATATTGTTAACTTCCAGGACTTCTGTATCAGGAAAATTACTATTTTTCCATTTTATACATTGTGCGATTGCATATGGTTGTGCATAAATTTTCTTAATATCTTTTTTTTCACCGGTGAGTGATATTAAATCATAGGAATTTGTTTCATAGTGTTCATTTGTAATTTTAAGATCATCAAATTGATAAAAAAGATCAAGGGTATTATTCACTGATCCCTTTAACGAATTTTCAACTGGGATAACACCAAAATGGCTTTCATTTCTGTTTGTATTTTTAAAAACATGGTAAATATCAGGCTGGTCCACAAAGCGACCCGAATGTTTAAAGTGATTTAAAGAAGCAATGTGTGAATGACTTGCAACAGGTCCTAAAAATGATATAATCTGCCTTTTTTGAATATCTTTTGTAGCAGTCATTATTACATTAAAAATATATTTTAAAAGTTTCTCCTCAGCAGGACCGTGATTGTTTTTTAAAATTTTTTCAATAACTTCCTTTTCTCGGGAAGAATCTAAAACTTCGACCTGATTTTCTTGTTTAATATGGCCAATCTCTTTTCCCAATAAAAGCCTTGAGTTAATCAGGTTCAAAATTTTAGAATCGATTTGATCAATATCTAATCTTAATTTTTTTAAATGCTCTTTGAGATTTAAGATTTTGTTGTTCATTATCAATATCTCCAATAAAAAAGGCTGCCAGTCAAAAAGTCACTGCAGCCTGAAAACAAAAAAAGCCACAGAGACTTTTGATCTGCTGTGGCTTTTTATAATTTTAAAAATTAAGTCATGGAGCCACATACAGATCAGTATTATAAGAATAATACATAAAAAAATAAAATCTGTCTGTAAATAAGCTCTTCATTCAATACCTTATATTTATTTGTTTGTAAAAGATAATTCCTATAGGTTATCTTTAAAATTGTCAACAAAAATTTTGTTAACTAATGCCAGA
>CAZMEX010000087.1:0-9031 GCA_964565415.1 uncultured Desulfobacterales bacterium
AGATGAAATAGATATTGCCCCTGAAACACTATATATGAAATGCGAACAAGGCGTTACCTTGGAATGACATGTTCGGAGCAAGCTTTTATAAAGGAGCAAAAAAATGATTTTTATAGATGAACACTCACCATCGATTCCAGTAAAGGTACTCCTATCTATAAGCGTCTTAGCGGGAACTCTCATCGCTACGGCATTAACGACCGGCTATTCAGACTGGTTTATGAATGTTCTGAATTTTGAAAAAGTTGAGGGAAATATCTATCGACAAGTAATCATGTTCATTTGCTGTTTCATTTACTTTATTAGATTCACTATAGGCCTGTTTGTTTTCACGCAGCGAAAGATTAGTTGGCTCGAGGGTGGTCCTACTACAGTTGGGTTTTTTTTGATGTTTTATATTTTTGGTATCTCCGCAGGAAGCCACCCGGATTCAATTGGAATAATCGATATTTTCGGGATATCTATATTTCTGTTTGGATCTTGTGTCAACACATTGGCTGACTACCAACGGTTTTCCTGGAAAAGAAAAACAGAAAACAAAGGTCGGTTATACACCTCGGGACTCTTTAAATACTCTATGCATATTAACTACTTTGGGGATACTATTGCCTATTTTGGATTAGCACTGATTACATATAATATAATTTGCTTGTGGATACCGGTGGGTTTTTTTGTATATTTTATTGGATGTGAAATTCCCTTACTCGATATACATCTTAGTAAGAAATATAAAAATGAATTTACTGAATATGCTAAGACTACAAAAAGGTTTATTCCTTTTATATTTTAGTTTGACATTTCAAGCTGTTAACTATGTCTATAATTGTTGGGTTTGAATTCCTTCAGAAAAACAGATGATTGTTTTTAAAAGTGCTCGCTATTTGAGAAATAAATTTAAAATTATCATATCAAATCTTGGCTGCATTACAATCAGACACAGCATGGGTTAAACCAATGCATCAAAAGTTGTAATATTCCATGTTAAATTTTCTTATAGCAAATATCCAGACAATCAATGCTTTGTTTTACTTGCACTAAATTTTGTTATACAAATATAGTATGGACTCAAAAGTAAAAAAGATTGTTTTTGCATGCCTGGTAGGCCTTATTGTTATTATCGGTATTCTTCACTATGTCACACCGGGTTATATGGTCCTTTACCATGACACTTACAGAAGGCTCAGCTATTTCCCCATTGCCATTGGCGCAATAATATATGGACTGTCCGGCGGAATAACTCTTGCTATATTGTCATGCTTAAGCTTTATACCACACCTTTTTATGTTTTGGGCTCAGGGGCCTGAAGCTTACTATAGTGAGCTTTCCGAGGTTATATTCTACATGGCGGCAGGCCTAGTGATCGGGTTTATTTCCAGCAGGGAAAATAAGTTAAGAAAAAAATTAGCCGCCTCTTACAAAAGGCTTCATGGACAGGCAATAAGACTTGTGAAAGCTGAAAAGCAATTGGGGCACAGCCAGAAACTCAGCATGCTTGGCCATGTATCAGCATCTCTTGCCCATGAGATTAAAAACCCCTTGGCATCAATAAAAGGTGCAGCTGAAATCCTGGCTGATGAGGTCCCAAAAGGTCATGAAAAACATGAATTCATAGAAATTATGCGTTCAGAGATTTCAAGGCTCAACAATTCTGTTGAAGAAGTACTGAAATATTGCAGAGGACAACAGGTTACAAGTGAAACAAAACTTGAACCAATAAACAGTATAATTAGCAGGGTTGTATCTCTGGTGGACAACAAAGTTAAAGAAAAACAGATTACCATTACAAACAACAGCAAAGAAGCACCAGATTTTTTCGCAGACAGTACTGCCATGATTCAGGTTTTGTTGAACATCTTGTTAAATGCCATTGATGCTGTTGGTAAACATGGTAAGATCAAAATTAATCATTTCCATGAAAATGGAGGATACAGAATAGATATTTTAGATAATGGGCCGGGAATTGCCGCAAGTATTAAAAAAGATCTTTTTGAACCCTTTGTAACATTTAAAGATGGCGGCACTGGCCTTGGACTATCTATTTCAAAAAAGCTGCTTAAAAGTTTTGGTGGCGATATAAACCTTGCTGAATCAAGTTCAGGAGGTGCTATGTTCAATATTTATCTACCAGAAATAAAATCTGTAACAAGCCAGGGGCAAATAAATTGATAATGCAAAAGTCCATTTTACTAATAGATGACGATGAAAGTTTAAGAAGAGTAACCCAATACAATCTTTCTTCTAAAGGTTTTAAAGTTATTACTGCTGAATCCGGCAAACAGGGCCTTGAACATTTTGAGACTTATTCGCCGGATATTGTTGTCTCTGATGTAAAACTTGGAGATATGAATGGCCTTGATATATTAGAACAAATTAAAATAACTTCTCCAGACACACCCGTAATCATCATTACTGCTTTTGGTTCCATTGAGATGGCTGTGCAGGCAATGCACAAAGGAGCTTTTAACTTTATAACAAAACCCTTTGATCGGGATATTTTAATACTATCTTGCAAAAAAGCTCTGGAACTCAAAGGGCTGAGGTCAAAAGCAAAATATTTAACAAGTGTTGTAAACCGACTCACCGGAACCCAAGGGATTGTAACTGCAAGCAGCGCTATGAAAGAGCTGCTTGATACGGCATCCAGGGCTGCAAACAGCGAAGCAACAATTTTAATCACCGGAGAATCCGGCACAGGAAAGGAATTGCTTGCAAGGCTTATCCATGAAAAGAGTCCAAGAAACAACGAACCCATGGTTGCTGTAAACTGCGCTGCTATTCCTTCAGGGTTAATTGAAAGTGAGCTTTTCGGCCATGTAAAAGGTGCTTTCACGGGTGCTGTCAAGAACAGGAAAGGATATTTTCGGACTGCATCGGGTGGAACACTTTTTTTAGATGAAATAGGAGAGGTTGGAACTGATATACAGGTCAAACTATTAAGGGCAATCCAGGAAAAAGAAGTTCAGCCGGTGGGAGCTGAAAAATCTATGGATGTTGATATTAGAATCATAGCTGCAACAAACCTTGACCTTCAAAAGAAAATAGCAGAAGGGAAATTCAGAGAAGATCTCTATTACAGGCTCAGCGTAATTCCTTTGTCCATTCCTCCTCTAAGAGAAAGGATTGAAGATATTCCGGCTCTTGTAGATCATTTCTTGAAAAAATTTGAAGCGCCTGCAGATGTCTCTTTTTCATCCGGAGCATTAGATGTTTTAATGGCATATTCCTGGCCAGGCAATATCAGAGAAATGCAAAACATTGTAGAACGCTGCATTATCTTAAGAAAAGGAAAAAAAATTGAAAAAAATGATCTGAATCTTATAGATAAGGAAAATCCAGACTCAGGCTTAAATCCTTTAAACCCATTAATTCCAGATCAAGGGATTGCCCTTGAAGATATTACAAAAACTTACATTTTAAAAGCCCTTGAAAAAGCAAATCAGAACAAATCTGAAGCCGCCCGACTCTTAAAAATCCCCAGACATGTTTTATTGTACCGCCTTGAAAAGTATGGATTATAAATTTTGAACTTTTTTCACCTATAAGCAAATATTATTTAAACTTTTTTCACCTATAGGCAAAAAAAGTTGACAATTAAATAAAAATCATTTATCATTCTTTCATGTTAAAAAACAGATATATAACCAATATTATCATCCAGGACCTTTCTGAAAAAATGGTATTTATTGGCGGTCCAAGGCAAGTTGGAAAAACAACTTTATCAAAGGACATTATCGCCACAAAATTTGATTCTTTCAAATATTATAATTGGGATAACAGGCAGGATCGCCAGGAAATTATCAAACCAGGATGGCCTGGCCAGGCAGAAATTCTGATACTTGATGAAATTCATAAATATAAAAAATGGAAACTCTTTGTTAAGGGAGAGTATGACAAATTAAAAGAAAAGTATAAATTTCTTATCACAGGCAGCGCCCGTCTCGATGTATATCGGCGTGGCGGTGATTCAATGCAAGGTAGATATCACTATTATCGTCTCCACCCTTTTTCCCTTGCAGAAGCATGTAACAACATTAATAGACTTAAACCTTTTGATGAAATCAATATCCCAACTCATGCTGAGAATACTATACTTTCAGCACTTGATAAGTTTGGTGGCTTTCCTGAACCCTTTATAAAACAAAATAGCCGAACTTTACGAAGATGGCACAACGAAAGGGTTGATCGGCTTGTCAGAGAAGATATACGGGATATGTCAACCATAAGGGATCTTTCCAGCATGATGCTTTTATGTGATATGCTCCCGGGGAGAACTGCTTCTCTCCTATCTATTAACTCCTTAAGAGAAGACCTTGAAGTAAGTCATAACGCCTTGAAAAGCTGGTTGAATATTTTTGAATCAATGTATTATTGTTACAGAATATATCCCCATGTTAGCAAAAACTTCAGGTCTTTAAAAAAGGAGCCAAAACTCTTTTTATGGGACTGGTCGGAAATAGAAAATGAAGCCGCAAGATTCGAAAATCTAATTGCATCTCATTTATTAAAATTTGTCCATTTTTTAAAAGATTATGAAGGTTATCGGGTAGGTTTACAATATTTAAGAACTGCTGAAAAAAAAGAAGTTGATTTCTTAATAACCTTTAATAACAAACCATGGTTTGCTGTGGAGGTAAAGCTTAACAAAACTAAAGTTTCTCCAAACCTCAAATATTTTCAGTCAAAACTTGATATTCCGTTTTCATTTCAGATTGTCAAGAAAACCGATATTGACATAATATCCGATAACATCCGTGTTATATCAGCAGACAGGTTTCTTTTAGGTCTGGTATAGACAGTTTAAACTTCATCATTATGGCATTTTATACAGCCCTTGAAACCAGGGTGTGGGGTTACCGGCCCTTCCGCAATATCTGGATGATGGCCAATCAAGACATTGTTTATCCTCTGTTACATCTATATGTGTGTCCGGATGCAGTTTAATTGATGATCCATGTATTCCCATATAAGCCTTATAGCTGCATCCTGAAATAATTAGAACCAGTAATAAAAAGAGTAATAATTTGTAAATGTATTTTGTTTTATTCATCTGTTGTTTCCCTCCCGTCAAGTAAATAAATAGTTTGATCAGCAAGCTTTATTAAATCCCTGTCATGTGTTGACAAAACAATAGTACATTGCTCTTCTTTGGCTAAAGAGAACATCAGTTTTACTAGTTTATTAGCGGTACTGGTATCAAGGTTTGCTGTTGGCTCATCTGCTATCAGCATTTTCGGAGAATGAGCAATCGCTCTGGCAAAGGCAATTCTTTGCATCTCTCCGCCTGAAAGTTCATTAGGCATTGCAGATGAAAGCTCAGGTAATCCTACTTTTTCAAGTAACTCAGCAACTCTGTTTTTATGTTCTTTTTTATTAAGTGCTAAAGGGAAAGCAATGTTTTCATTAACAGTAAGAAAGGATAAAAGATTGCCAAATTGGAAAACAAACCCCATATGTTGCCGCTGAAAAAGGGATAATTGTTTTTTTGAAAGAGCGTGAATATCAATGCCAAAGCAGTTTACATTCCCAGTATCGGGTCGTTCTAACCCTCCAAGACAGTTTAAAAGAGTTGTTTTTCCTGAGCCTGATTTTCCTGCGATTGCAAGGGTTGCCCCTTTTTGAGTAGAAAGAGATATATTGCTGAGAGCTTTAACAATACCTCTTCCCGAAGGATAAGTTTTTGATATATTCGTAATTTCTATCATAAATCTTTAAGCACCTCTCAAAATCTGGGCAGCATTTTGTCTGGAAACCATAATTGCAGGCCATATTGCTGCTGGAAAACTGAACAATAAAGCTGAAAGAGGTGGCAGGCATAATGAATAAATTGTAAGCCTTGGAAAGATAACTCCTGATACAATAAAATATTGATTGTGAGATGTATAGGCACTCAAATCAATGCCGATCTTCTGAAAAACAAAAACAGTAATGACTCCAACTACTATTCCAAGGGCTGAAGCTGCAATATTTATCAACAAAACTTCTAAGCAAAGCAAAAAGGCAGTCTCTTTAGGGGTCATTCCCATGACTTTCATAATTCCGTATTCCCTGATGCTTTTTAAAATAAAAATGGAAAAAGCAGAAGTAATGCCTAATGATACAATAATAAATACAATGACAATAACAATACTCATTGAAAAATAATTCAGGGCAATTAATTGTTCCAAATCAGGCATTATCTGTTTCCAGGTTTTAAAAGCGATATAATCCAAATCTTTATCACGATATTGCTGCAATAACATTTCCATATCAGTGCCATCTTGTAAAAATATCGCAGCATTCCAGGAACTATTCTTGTTGTTAAAGGCCTCAGTGTTAAGTTCATTAATGTCACAAAAAGATATCCCGCTATCAAGTTGGCTTATGCCTGTTTTATAAATGCCTGCAACCAGGAATTCTTTTTTTTTAGATCCAGGCTTCAGGCTGAAACCTACAACATCACTGCAAACCACACCCAACCGCTTGGAAATTGGCTCACTTATAAATATTTCGTTTGTACTTTCTTTAATAAACCTTCCCTTTACAGTTTTTTTCCAAAAAGCAGATGTTTTTTGTTCCTGTAAAGGTTCAACTCCAATCAATGCAACCATTTCCATTTTATCTTTAAAATAGAAGAACCCAGAGATTTGCAAACGCTTTAGTACATTGGTAACACCTTCTACTGCAAGATCTTCTTTTTTAATATTGTCAGGGATATTATAACCCGAGATATGTCCTGAAAAAAGACCTACGGAGTTGCGTATCATTGCATCATTCACACCCATTGCAAGGGAAGATAAAAATATAAGGCAGGATACCGCACTTATGACCATTAAGGTTAGTACAATTGAGGTACGCTTTGATCTAATCAGGAAAAGAACAGCAGTTTTAACCCAGAATATCATCAACTATCCCTTAGTTTTCAATATCAGACAAGAATCTGTCAGCGTGGATTCGTTTTGAAATCATTAAGATAGAAGTGTCCACCATAAACTGATGCTCCGGAGCAAAAAGATTTTTCGCCCCTGTTTTTAATAAATCAAGGGCCTTTATAGCTGCTTTTTTTCTGGAGGATGGAAATTGGAAAAGAAAATCTTCTGATATCTCAATTTTATTTCTATCTTGCAATATCGTCTCAAACAATGCTGTTTCATCTCTGTTTTCACCATATTGAATCAAAGAAGCAACATAATTATGGTGATTCGTCTTAGTATCCAAGGAGAGATCAACCATATCATCAAACACCTGGCAACCCATTCCAATATCAAACAGAGCATTTTTAACCCCTTCTGGATCTTCTAAAAGGGTTGTATCTTCTAAAAGATCAGGCAAAGCCCAGGGCGATTGAAATAAAACCCCTGTTTTTAAAGAATGAATGTGTGAAAGAATATATTCAGGTTCTAAAATCTTCCCTGCACCTTTCTCTTCAGATGCTTCCTGGGCACCACTTTTTGCTAATGTCCTCAAAGATTCATTGCTGGCAGCAAGCACCTGATCTAAGGTTAAATCATTTAAAGTAAATTGTTTTTCAAGAATTGAAAACAATACACGATCTGAAACCATAATATCAATTATTGAGCGAAATTTGCTCGCTTTTAATGGCAAATCAGTTGCCAGAGTCATTTTATATTCATCATCCAGGATATTGTCACACCCTGTTACCATACCTCTAAGGCATTGATTTACAGCAGCATAAAAGATTCTCCTTGATTTGGGTATTTCAGCTCGAAAATATGAATAAAGAAACATGGATGAAAAAAAGTTTTTCTCCATGGAAAAATAATCGTCAGTAGGGTCAAGAACCTTGATTGAACTTGTATCAAGAATTTGTGTTGCAGTATCCCAATAAAGCTTTAAACCTGCCTGCAACTCGTCTTGTAAAGTATTGAATGTAGCCTGGATTTCTTTTTCATCAATGCCGGATATAACCTTTGAAGATGTCATTTGCTCTCCTGATTTATTATATTGGCTTTTGGCTTAATTGTAGTAAAAACTGAGATGTATCCAAAATAAGTGCAAACTATTTCTGGGTTTTCAAAACCTGATTGTTCTATTAACGATGGTAACACACCCCTGATATTTTCGCCAATCTGGGGTTGAAAAAGAATCCAGCGCGAAACATGGGAAATTAAAAAACCAAATAATGTGGTTGGTATATGCATATCTGAAATCACCATCCGTCCACCGGGTTTAAGCACCCTGTATGCTTCAGCAAAAGCCTTTTTTTTAAGGTCAAGCTGAATATGATGGAAGAACAACGTTGAAAGAATTGAGTCAAAAGAATTGTCCTCAAACTTAAGATCCTCGGCAGCAGCAACTTCAAACTTGCACCTATTGCTCTCTCTCTTTTTTCTGGCACCCTGAATCATTTTACCGGCAGCATCAATCCCTATTGCAACGCCCCCACTGGCAGGGTTCAAATAAGTTGAAATCACTTTTGTAATAAGTCCTGTTCCACAACCAATATCTAAAATTCTATGGGAATCTTTAATATCCAGCAGATCAATAAGCTGGCTATTTATCTCATTCTCTCTTCCAAATAATAACATTGGTTCAAATATATCATAAATGCCCGCAGCATAATCAAGTGTCCGTCCTCTGGTTGGAACAGATTTTAAATCCATATTATTTCCTTTCTTTTAGAAAAATATGCTAATGCAATTTTCTTTACTAATTACAGATCGCTTTGTTACACGCCTGTATTAAAAGGTAAGCAATTTTCGAGCCGAATACGATTCTGATTTAATCATAACACGTGAAAATACTTCAGTAGAAATGATTGAGTTGAGACATAGCCTTGGAACAGACCAGGGGGTTATTTTTTTGCAACTTCCCCCATTATTTTTACTTGTGCCAGTATTGGCAGATTATCTATTGCCAAACTATCGATTCTGCTTCTTTTCCCGTTTGGCCTGTTTCTTTTCTTTAGCAGTTTTCTGTGGTTTTTTCTTAACAGCTTTTTTTGAATCTTGTGATTTGCCCATTTGACTCTCTCCCTTGCATAAATTCAATATTTAAGTACAATATCACCTATTGCCACCTAATACAAATAGTT
>CAZMEX010000088.1:0-8195 GCA_964565415.1 uncultured Desulfobacterales bacterium
ATTTTATTTGTCAGTGATCGATCAAATAGCAGGGTATTGCGATTTGATAATGCCGCTACAAAGGCAAATGGAGCTAATGCAGACAGAGTCCTTGGACAACCTGATTTTACCAGTAATGCTACCCATTTAACACAGAACGGTATGGAGTATCCCGGTAGAGTTTTTCTTGATAATACTTATAGCAGGCTTTTTGTTTCCGATGGTTTTTCTTTTGACAGAGTAGTTATTTTTAATTCTGTTTTTTCAAAGCCTAATTATGCCAATGCAGACAATGTAATTGGACAGCCTAATTTTACAACCAGCGGCAGCGCCACTGCTATAAACCGCCTGTATATGGATTCCGCTGGCGGAGGCGTTGCCTTTGATCCTGTTAATAATGTATTTATTGTGGCAGATGATCAGAATAATCGGCTTATGTATTTTATTGACAGGTCACCCCAGTCAATTCCCACTCTTTCTGAATGGGGGATGATAATTTTCACATTTTTTTTAGGGGCAATTGCAATTTATTCCATTCGGAAAAAACAAGCAGTCGTGTAAATTTTTCAATATACAGAATAATTAATTTTTAAGATCTGCTGAGTGTATACATATATTTTTTCCCATTTTTTTGCTTTGTAAAGGGCTTTGTCTGCAAACTTTATATGGTTCATCCGATTAATGCGTACTTTGTATGATGGAGATCAAAAAGTTCCAGTTTGAAAAATTCAAAATCCCGATATCCATACGCTTGCCGTTTCCTAGTTTTAATTTTATTCTTTTAATAATCCTGCCTGTTCCATTGTGTATGTCTCAAGCAGGCTGCCCTTCCAATACTGATTGGATTGGTTTTGAAAAAATTTATAAAACAGGTTAAGGCTATTCTCTCGCATAACTCCAGAGACAACTTTAATACCACTGTTTTTATATAAGAGTGGCAATTGATTAAGATCGCAACTTGTAGCCCCACCCATGGGATCTTCATAGGCATAAACAATTTTTTTTATTCCTGAAAGTATAATCGCTCCAAAACACATGAGACAAGGCTCCATGGTACAAAAAAGAATTGCGCTGGAAAGATCGCCAATGGAGTTGTCTTTTTCAATGTTTTTAAGACAGATGATTTCAGCATGGTCAACTTCGCTGAATTTCTTTTTGTCCATAGACGTGCCAAGCCGTGAGCCCTCTCCAACAACACGGTTATCTAAGACAACAACGCAGCCCACTGGAAATTCTCCGCTTAATAATGCCAGATCAGCTTTGTCTAAAGCTATACCCATATAATATTCATACTCTGCTGTTTTAATACCATCCTCCAAAAAAAGCTCTTTACAAAATCTTATTCATATTACAGAATGCACTTACATATATGCAAGAGATGAATTTATTATAAACAAATATAAATTTTAGTTAAAGTGCTATTATATATTTAGTTGAATTTAGTTAAATGACTTTTTTAGATAAAACAAACCAGAGTTCACAAGAATTACAAGAATCACAAGAATCATTTGACAGCCTCACTGTTCGAGAGTCTTTTCAAAACAGAGAAAAGATTTTTTTGTCAAGTTATGCTGTCTTAAGCATTAACTCCCTGGGGCGCAGGAAAAAAGAGAAACTCTGCAGTATCCGTACTCCTTTCCAGCTTGATAGAGACCGCATAGTCTATTCCAACGCTTTCAGACGTTTGAAACATAAAACCCAGGTGTTTCTCTCTCCTTTGGGAGACCATTTCAGGACCCGGCTGACCCATACACTTGAAGTTTCCGAGATTGCAAGAAACATTGCCAGGGCCATGCGAATGAATGAGGATCTTGCAGAAGCAATCGCTCTTGGTCATGACCTGGGACACACTCCCTTTGGTCATGGTGGTGAACTTGTACTCAAAGAAATTTACTCATCTGGATTTTCCCATGCTGACCAAAGTTTAAGGGTAGTTGATACTCTTGATAACAATGGAGAGGGATTAAATTTGTCGCTTGAAGTGAGGGATGGAATTTTAAAGCATTCCAAGGGGTTTGGTGATATTATACCTTCAACACCGGGAGATAGTGCTTTTACTGTTGAGGGAAAAATTGTCAGAATTGCTGATATTATAGCGTATTTAAATCATGACTTGGATGATGCAGTAAGGGGTGGTATAATTGCTTTTAATGATATCCCGGATATATGTAAAAAAAGACTTGGCAGCACCCATTCAGAAAGAGCAAAAATTATGATGCAAACTGTTATTTATAACAGCACTTCTGAAAATAGTAGTTTTGAACTGAAAATCGGTGATGATATCCTGGAAGCAATGATAATCTTGAGAAAGTTTCTCTATGACAATGTTTATAGATCTAAAGAGGTACACCAGGAATTTATTAAGGCTAAAAAAATTCTGCTTAAATTGTTTAATTTTTTTGTTAATAATCAGGATCAACTGCAAAAAGAGCTTGAAAAAATGGAAATGGCACCCTGGGAGCCGGCATCAACTTCTCTTAACAGGTCTGTATGTGATTTGATTGCCAGCATGACAGATAGATATGCTCTTGAAATATATGAAACAGTATTTTAAAAGATTAGACAAACTTTACAATAAAATGGATATGGCCTATCACAAGGCTGCCTCCCATTACGGTTTTGCATGCAAAGGGTGTGGGGACAATTGCTGCAGATCTTTTTTTTATCATCACACTTTTATAGAAAAAGATTATCTTTTTTCCAAAGCAAATAAACTTAAAGCCACTGATAAAGCCTCTTTACAAAAAGATGCCATGCGTTACCTGAAAGCAATTGCCTTGGAAAACACCCAGGGTGCCGGCAAACCACTATGCCCCCTTAACAAAGGTGAGCAGTGTATACTTTATGGTGCCAGACCAATGATATGCCGCCTCCATGGAATCCCTCATCACCTTGGAATACCTGGCAGAAGCATAAATAAGAACCCAGGTTGTGATGCAGGTACTTCTTTGTTTAATTCAGCAAGCTATTTCTCATTTGACAGAATTCCCTTTTATAAAGAGTTGGCAGAAATAGAGAGAGAGTATAGAAAAAAATTCATCAAATCAGGCAAGATTAAACAGACAATAGCCCATATGCTTATAGATTTGTCTTAATGGTTTTCAAATACCAGAATTTCAAAATCCGTATTGACTTAAGTGACTTATTTTGATTATATAACAGGTTTGGTTTATTTGATATTGATAATAATTTAAATTTTTGTTTGACAATGAAAAGATGCAGATAATACGTGGTTTCAGAGATATTCTTCCCGGGAATATCAAATTGTGGCAAAGGGTGGAAAAAGAGGCGACACAGCTTTTTTCTGAATTTGGATTTAATGAGATTCGCCTGCCCATACTTGAAAAAACTGAAGTTTTTGCAAGAAGTATTGGGGAGGTAACTGATATTGTTGAAAAAGAGATGTATACGTTTCCTGACAGAAAGGGTGATAAGCTTTCATTGAGACCTGAAGCTACCGCCTCAATGGTTAGAGCATATGTCCAGCATAAAATGTATGCAGATGATCCTGTGAGAAAATTTTATACTATTGGTCCAATGTTCAGGCGAGAACGTCCTCAAAAAGGCAGGTATCGGCAATTTTATCAGATTGATGTTGAAATTTTTGGTGTTGCATCAGCTTATATTGATGCAAATCTTATATTTTTATTGAATGAGTTGTTCAGCAGGCTTGGATTGACAGATCTTAAAGCCCATATTAATTCTCTAGGCTGCCCTGAATGCAGACCAGGGTTTCAAAAAGCGCTTCTGGATTTGCTTGAATCGAGCAAAAATGAACTTTGTTCTAATTGTCTGAGGCGTAAAGATACCAACCCTTTAAGAACGATTGACTGTAAAAACCCATCATGTAGAGAAGTATTAAAAGATGCTCCTGCAACTTTGGATTTCCTTTGTAAAGAGTGCGAAGATCATTTTTCAATTGTAAAACAAGCACTTAAACAGCAGAAAGTTGAATTTATTGAGGATAAAACCCTTGTGCGGGGACTTGATTACTATACAAGAACTGCATTTGAAATTCAGACAACAAGCCTTGGTGCTCAAAGTGCAGTCGCAGGAGGAGGGCGGTATGATCTTCTTGTAAAGGAGATGGGAGGTCCTGATATCCCTGCCATTGGGTTTGCCATTGGGTTTGACAGACTTGTTGAAGTCATGGAGACCCTTGGCAAAAAAGTTGATGATAATTTGCTGGATCTGTTTATTGTCCCCATTGGTGCCGTGGCCATGGAAAAAGGATATCACTGGTCAACTGATTTGAACCTTCAGGGCATTAGATGTGAGATTGACTACAGAGGCAGGAGTTTGAAAAGCCTCATGAAAAGAGCTGACAAGCTTGGTGCAAAATATGTGTTGATTGCCGGAGAAAAAGAGATTTCTGACAATGCTCTGGTTTTGCGGAATATGAATACCCGGGAACAGATATCAATGGGTGTTGAAAACCCGGTGGCAGACATTATAGAATACATAAAAAAGAATGACTAAATATACAGGGGAAGATAAGTGACTGATTTATTAGGAAATATGAAGAGGACCCATAATTGTGGTCAATTGAGAAAAGAGGATATTGGAAAAGAAGTTGTACTTATGGGTTGGGTTCAGCGCAGAAGAGATCATGGTGGTGTTGTTTTTGTGGATTTTAGAGATCGTTTTGGCATAACCCAGATAGTTTTCAATCCTGAAATTTCAGATACAGTTCATGAAAAAGCTCAGGAGTTGAGAAGTGAGTACGTTCTCGGTATAAGGGGGAAGGTAGAGGCAAGACCCGGTGATATGCTGAATCCAAATATGGATACCGGAGCAATTGAAATTCTTGTCCAGGAACTTAAAATTTTCAATAGGGCTAAAACCCCTCCTTTTCAGATTGAAGACAGAATCGAAGCTTCGGAAAATATTCGTTTAAAATACAGGCATATTGATTTGAGACGTTCAAGACTTCAAAAAAATCTCATATTGAGAAGTAAGGTTGCAAAAATCATTAGAGACTATTTTGATGACTTGGGATTCCTTGATATTGAAACACCGGTTCTTACAAAAAGCACTCCTGAAGGTGCAAGGGATTACCTTGTCCCAAGCCGTGTAAGCCAGGGCGAGTTCTTTGCACTTCCCCAGTCTCCCCAGCTCTTTAAGCAGATGCTCATGATAAGCGGATTTGACAAATATTATCAGATTGTTAAATGTTTCAGAGATGAAGACTTGAGAGCAGATCGACAGCCGGAATTTACCCAGATAGATGTTGAGATGTCATTTGCCGATGAAGAAGATATCATGGAAGTTGCTGAAAATCTTGTGAAAAAGATTTTTAAAAATGCCCTTGATATTGATTTTAATGACTCTTTTAAAAGAATTACCTATGATGATGCAATCTCAAAATTTGGGCTTGATAGACCTGACTTGAGATTTGATCTGGAACTGAAAGATATTTCTGATATTGTGAAAGATGCAGATTTTAAGGTTTTTGCAGATGTAGTAAAAAAAGGCGGGCTTGTCAAGGGCATAAATGCTAAAGGTTGTGCAACGTTCACAAGGAGAATTATTGATGAATTAACTGCTTTTACTGCAATCTACCAGGCAAAGGGTCTTGCATGGATAAAAATCAATGAAGATGGCTGGCAGTCACCCATTGTAAAGTTTTTTTCCGAGGATGAAAAGCAAGCCATAAAAGAGAAGCTTGACCTTGAAGTCGGCGATATTGTTTTCTTTGTTGCAGATAAACCTCAAATTACCAATGAAGCTTTAGGACAGTTGAGGAACGAGCTTGCCCGACGTCTTGAACTCATAGATAATACAGCTGATGATCAAACTTTTGAGTTTGTATGGGTTACACATTTTCCTCTTGTTGAATATGATGAAACCCAAAAAAGATACCAGGCGCTGCATCATCCTTTTACATCTCCTTTGGAAGAGGATATTGAGAAACTTGAGACTGATCCTGCAAAAGTTAAGTCCAGGGCATATGACCTTGTACTAAACGGAGTTGAAATTGGAGGAGGCAGCATCCGTATCCATTCTGATGCATTACAGCAAAAGGTATTGAAAATGCTTGGAATCGATGAAAAAGAGGCAAATGAAAAATTTGGTTTTCTTCTTGATGCTCTTGTCTCAGGCGCACCACCCCATGGCGGTATTGCCTTTGGTCTGGACAGGCTTGTAATGCTTTTATGCGGAGAGGATTCCATCAGGAATGTGATTGCATTTCCAAAAACCCAGAAAGCAACCTGCCTTTTAACCGGAGCACCATCAGCTGCTGAAATATCACAGCTCCAGGAGCTTGCCATAAGAGTTGCAAAAAAAGAGCCCGAGGCTTAAAGTTTAAATTATAGTTATCGTCTTTTTATATTAAGGATAGGTGTATTAAAAACCAGTGCTGAGGTATCATCATCTCTTTGAACTTCAAGGCTGAGTGAGCTTCTGTCAATTTCAAAATACCTGGAAATCACTTGAATAATATCATTTTGAAGGTCTTTTAGTGTGTTGTCATTTATCTCAAGTTTGTCATATACAAGAGCAAATTGAAGTCTTTTTTTGGCTTCATTTTTACTGTTTTTTCTGTTTTGGCTGGTAAACCTCTGAATTAATTTACTGAGCATGGGATATCCTTATTTAGTAAATCCAAATTTTTTACTTATTGTGTTCCACACTCCTGTCTTGTGTGTAGGAACTTCAACAGGCAAGTCAGTTTCTCCATTTAATCTCTTTGCAATACGGATAAATGCCTGACCTGCCTTGGAATCTTTTTGCAATACTAAGGGCAGTCCCATATTTGAGGAAGTCAGTACATATTCATCCATGGGAACCAACCCCGCAAGATCAACTGAAAGCACATCAAGGACATCTTCATGGCTGAGCATTTCACCCTTGGCAACCCTGGCAGGTTCGATTCTGTTAATTAAAAGTTTTGGTGTGATGGATTTTGAATAAAGAAGTCCTATAACTCTATCGGCATCTCGTATGGCTGAGACATCAGGTGTACATACAACTATTGCCTCATCAGCACTTACAACCGAGTTTTCAAATCCTCTTTCAATCCCGGCTGGGGAGTCCATTATGATATAATCAAACTCTTTTTTAAGCTTCTTTGCAACACGCTCCACACCCTTTGATGTAAGAACATCCTTGTTGTCACTCTGGGATGCCGGTATTAAAAAGAGATTGTCAATCCTCCGATCCTTGATGGCAGCCTGCTTGAGTTCACATCTGTTATTGACAACATCTACTATATTAAAAACAATTCTGTTTTCAAGACCCATGATAACATCAAGATTCCTTAAACCAATGTCCATATCAATAACAGCAACCCTGTTGCCTTGCATGGCAAGAGCTGCGCCAATGGAAGAAGTTGCAGTGGTTTTGCCAACCCCTCCCTTGCCCGATGTTATTACTATTATTTTACCTTCCAATTAACACCTCTTAAAATCATTAAATTATAATGCTTCGGGCCAGGGTATTGATGCAAACGGGTTTGCTTTAAGATAATTCTGAACAACAATTCTGTCTTTTTCAATACTGGCATATTCAGCTTTTTTACCCGGGGTTTCATCCACTCCAACCGCTGTAATGTTGCTAATTTGAATCTGGGTAGGGCTAAACTCAAGGGCAAAGATGATGGCATCCATTTTGTCAGGAAATCCTGCGTGTACTTTTCCTTTAAGCCTTCCCAGAATAATCACATCCCCACCTGCTGATATTTCAGCACCAGGGTTAACATCTCCTGCAATAATTATATGTTTTTTTGACTCTATTTTTTGTCCTGATCTTATTCGTCCCTTTAGCATGAGCACATCACTTCTGTGGAACAGCCACGGATTTGAGGAATCAGCCCCCTGTTTTTCTTGTCTCCCAGGTAAATATACTGAAACATTCCCCACCTTAAATTCTTTAGTTAAATAAACCTTAATATTTTCAATTGTCTGATCGTATCCTTTAACACCATCAGTGTCAATTATAACCTTTGCATTTACAGCCAGATGTTTTAAATTTTCAAAAAGAATTGATATTTCATTTTTTATGGAATCTTGGGGTAAAGAGGGGTCAAGGATAAGTTTAAAACCTTTGCCAGATCCTTTTAGCTTTACAGAGTTTGAAAGTTCATTGGTATTTTTTTCCATTTTTGTCATTTATAAACACCTTGTTCATATTATTAAAACCGTTTAAGCTGCTTGTAAATCAATATTGATATATAAAAAATTAGGTCAGTTGTGTCAAGAAATTCATGTTAAATA
>CAZMEX010000089.1:0-8022 GCA_964565415.1 uncultured Desulfobacterales bacterium
AGAATCATTACGATTATTCAATGAACCATTCTCTTCAAGTTTGCCATAGCCAAGCTTTTGAAAATAAACCTTGTCCATACCAATAACATGTTTTTTAATCCACCCTACCAGAAATTTCATAACAGCAGGTTTTAAATCGGATTTATCAGCTTTAAAGGCAGTAACAAATTTCGTTGCTGTATTGACAAACTCAAGGTGGACAGCCGTGTGAAGTTCAAAGCCTGCATGGATTTTCAATAATTTCTCTTCCGTTGCAAAATGGTATTTCGTATATTCTATTAATTCGCTGAGAATTTTTTTGATGGAATCCCTTGATTGTGATGGATCTGTTTTTGACTGAACAATGAGTTCATTAAGTAAAGCAAATAATTTTTTATGCTGACTGTCAATGGATGCCACACCCACACTGAAAGAATCATGCCACTGCACAAGTTCCATATGTATAATTTCCCTTAAGCCTGAAGATCCAATCATTATTCCATGTTCGCCTTTTTTTGCATGGCAAGCGATGAAATAATTTTTTATTTCGTACTGTTTTGATTGATAAGATAAGTATATATAATAATGCGGGGCAAGTCAATTTTTTTTCCTTGAAAGCAGTATAAGTTCTTTTTTTTAAAAAACAGGCAGCTATTTTAGGCTTTGAATAAAATTAAATGTTGCTTTTACGCCCTTTTCCTCAATTACTCTGATGGTTTCAGAACCGATTACTGCAATATCAGCCTTACCCTTCAGGTAGTTGATATCACTACTATTTTTTACACCAAATCCAACAGCCAGGGGCAGGTCTGTTGCATTGCGGCATCTTTCAAGATAGATTTCAAATTCATTGGAAAACTGAGTCTGCATACCAGTAACCCCTTTTCTTGCAACACAATAGATGAAACCTTCAGCATGGGTTTCAAGATATTTCATTTGTTTGTCACTTGTTTGGGGAGTAAATATAAGTATTGGTGCAATGTTTTGTTTCATTGCCTTGATATACTCTTTTTCCTCTTCCAGGGGAATATCAGGGACGATTACACCCTTTAAATTCAGTGAACTCATTTTATCTGAAAATTTTTTCATGCCATATTTATGCAGAATATTTGCATAACTCATGAATAAGAATGGAATATCAAATTTTTTTGCTGCCTTTCCTGCAAATTCAAAACATTGTTGTAAAGAACACCCTTTTTCAAGGGATTTCTGATTAGCCCTTGAAATAACAGGTCCATCAGCCAGGGGTTTTGAAAACGGTATCTGTAATTCCATCAGATCAACACCTGCGTTCACCATTTGCTCAACAATATCCATGGAATCTTTAAGAGAAGGATATCCAATAACAATATGAGTCATTAAAAGAATATCCTTTGCCCCAAGTTTTTTATTAATATATGATTTAATCATTTTTAATGCTATCAACCACACTCTCTAACTCATCAAATTCAAATATATCTACTCTCCAGAATTGTCTGGGAAAATACAAATTTATCTGTTCTGCAGAGCAGCCTTGAATATACAGCTTGTTCTGCCATGGGAAAGTCCATTGTTCTTTTAACCTCAAGTATTGGCTGCCTTGTATCAAGGTTAAGTATTTCTGCCTCTTTGTCAGAGAGCAACGCTATTTTAAATGTTTGCCTGCCTTTTTCCGGTCTTAAACCAAACTGCTCTGCCACCACATTGGAAAGAGATTTCCCGGCAAGATCAAAGTTATCAATTCCAAAAAACAGTGTTGGATGAAAATATATCTCTTCAATTACCACTGGATCAGTTTCAGCTTTAGTAAGGCGTGATATGAAAAATGCCTCTCTGTGTAAAAACGGGTTGTCAATATCATTTTTAACCTGGGTCTGGGAAATATTCTCAAGAATTGTTGTCTCAATTGATATTCCTTTAGTTTTAAAGGCAATGGATGTACCTGCAAGGGAAAACAAGTCAACCTCTCTTGCCTGTTCCCTGACAAATGTACCAGCACCTTTTTTTCGATAAACAAGATTGTTTTTCACAAGAATATCCATTGCCTGTCTGACAGTAGGACGACCTATTTTATACTTGTTTTTAAGTTGGTTTTCAGAAGGAATGGTCTCTCCTGGTTTATATTTGCCCGATCTTATTTTTGAAGTTATAATTTCTGCAAGTTGATGATACAATGGATATGGTGATTGAGTATTAAGCATAAAAGAGATATAGTAAAAAAATTGTAACTTGTCAAGTTGTCAAGACAATTAGAGAATCAGTAAATGCTGTTTAACATTAAACAATAAAAATAAATTTGGAGGAGCTATTATGACTTGTGTTCTAGAAAAAGATATTATTGATAAAACCATTGATTTCCATGGGCACGCCTGTCCTGGACTTGCAATTGGAATCCGTGTTTCCGAGCTTGCAATGCAGGAATTTAACATATCAGCTACCCAATCCCAGGGCAGCAGCTCAATGGTGTGTGTGGCTGAAACTGATATGTGTGGAGTTGATGCCATACAGTTTTTAACCAACTGTACATTTGGCAAAGGAAATCTGATCCATAAAGATTTTGGCAAATCTGGATTTACCTTTTTTGATCGGGAACAGAAAAAGGGTTTCAGGGCTCTTTTCCTAGATGTTAAAAAAGATGGTCAGGATAAAGAAGCCAGAACAAAATTTATAATGGATGCAGATCTGAATGACCTTTTTAAAGTTGAGAAGATAACCAAGGCTCCTGTGAAACCTGCAAAAATCTTACAAAGCATTAAGTGTGAAAAATGCAATGAGATGACAATGGAGTCAAGAATCAGACGATATGACAATAAGTTTCTCTGTATTCCATGCTTTATGGAGAGTGAACAGAAAATTTAAGAATTACCAAAGCATTGACTTTTAATTTGATTGTTGTAAACTGTTTTTTAAGTTTTGTTTCGCTGGAGGTGCTTTAAAAAGCTGAGAGGAGAATATTTACTCCAACTCCTGGAACCTGATACGGTTAGTACCGGCGTAGGGAAGTGATTTTATAAGAAGTGTCTCTTTTTTCACCTCTGGAAAAATTCCCCCCTTCTGATTCTAACCATATCCAATACATTTTTATTTTAAGGATATTTCTATGGACCTGTGTCTGAATGGTGAATCCCTTAACACCTCAAGCAAAACCATTGAGCATCTGATTGATGAAAAAAAGCTTGATGCAGAAGGTGTTGTGGTGGAGGTTAATTTAAAAATTTTAAAAAAAGAAGAGTGGGCAACTACTGCTCTAAAGTCTGGCGACAAAATAGAATTTGTGACTTTTGTGGGGGGTGGATAATGAATGATGTTTTAAAGCTTGGAGGTATAGAGCTCAAGAACAGGTTGATCACAGGAACTGGAAAGTTTGCATCAAAATCAATCATCCCTGAAATGCTTAAAAAGTGTGGCTCTGAGATGATTACCGTGGCTTTACGGAGAGTAGATAATCATGATAAAAATGACAATATTCTAAATTATATTCCAAAGGATGTGACCCTTTTACCAAACACCTCAGGTGCAAGAACTCGGGATGAAGCAGTCAGAATCGCAAGACTTGCAAGGGAAGGCGGCTGTGGTGATTTTATCAAAATTGAAGTTATCAAAGATATGAAATACCTCATGCCAGATAATTGGGAAACCCTTAAAACCACGGAGATTTTGTCTAAAGAGGGCTTTATTGTGTTGCCCTACATGATGCCTGATATTACATTTGCAAGACAGCTTCAGGAAGCAGGGGCAGCAGCTGTCATGCCTTTAGGTTCACCCATAGGGTCAAACAGAGGGCTTGAGATGGCTGAAATAATAGAGATGATAATTGATCAGGCATCTATTCCTGTCATTATTGATGCTGGAATTGGAAGACCATCCCAGGCAGCCCAAGCCATGGAGATGGGTGCTGATGCAGTTTTGGTTAATACTGCCATTGCCACAAGCTGCAATCCTGTTGATGTGGCCCTGGCTTTTTCCATGGCTGTTAAAGCAGGACGGATAGCATATCTTGCTAAAATGGGAGAAAAATCTGCTTTTGCCAATGCTTCTTCTCCCCTTACCGGCTTTTTAGGGGAGGCTTGATGTCATTTTTTGAGACAATTAATGAATTTAAATTGTTTGATTTTGAGAAATATTTTCAGTCCATAACAGAGATTGATGTTAAAAAATCCCTTGATAAAGATGGATTAAACAGCTTTGATTTATTAAATCTTTTGTCAAATACAGCCTCCCCCTATATTGAGCAAATGGCTCAAAGGGCAAACAGGTTAACCCGGCAATATTTTGGGAGGGTTATCTCTTTATATGCTCCTCTTTATATATCTGATTATTGTAATAATTCCTGCACATACTGCGGGTTTAGCAGGCAAAATAATTTTAAAAGAAAAAAACTCTCCATTAAAGAGATAGAGGCAGAGGCAAGGGTTCTATCCAAAATTGGAATAAAGCATGTATTGGTGCTTACAGGCGAAGACCCTGTTAATGCTTCTGTTTCATACCTTGCAGAGGCAGTGGAAGTTTTGAGCAGGTATTTTTCTTCCCTGGCTTTAGAAGTATTTCCCATGGATATTGATGATTATAGAACAATAATAAATGCCGGTGCTGACTCTATTACTGTTTATCAGGAAGTATATGATGAAAATGTATATCAAGATGTCCATCCAAAGGGTATGAAGTCCAACTACAAGTATAGATTGCTTACGCCGGAGCGAGGTGCACTGGCAGGCTTTCGTGCGATAAACATTGGACCGCTTTTTGGATTGGGCAGAGTGCATTCAGAAGCTTTTTTTGCAGGGCTCCACGCAAAATACCTGGAGAAAAATTATCCTGATGTGGAGATCTCGGTTTCTGTTCCCAGGATGACAAAGGCTCAAGGCGGTATAGAGCCAAAAAATCTTTTAAGCGATAAAAAGCTTGTGCAATTTATACTTGCCTGGCGACTTTATATGCCAAGGCTTGGCATCAATATTTCCACGAGAGAACCCGCATGGTTAAGGGATAAACTCATACATCTTGGTGCTACAAAATTCTCTGCAGGTTCAAAAACAGATGTTGGAGGGTATTCTTTAAACAGTGAAACAAACACTTCTCAATTTGAGCTGTCTGACATGAGAAGTGTGGATCAAGTTGTACAAACCATAAAAGACAATGGCTACCAGGTTGTCTTTAAAGATTGGAACTAAAGTTAGATTGGAAAATTACAATGAGATTATTGGTATTGCAGGAGTGGGAGGCATTGGGTCAAATGTTGCAAAAATTCTTGGGCAATCAGGTGTTAGTAATTTAAAGATTATTGATTTTGACCATGTTGAATTTTCCAATTTGAACAGACAATTTTATTTTGCATCCCAGATCAATAAACCTAAAGTTGATATGCTTAAGGATAATCTAAAAAAAATAATACCCGATGTTAGAATCATAAAGGAGATGAAGAGGCTTACAGAGAGCAATCTTATCCCCAGCTTTTCAGAATGTGAAATTATAGTTGAGGGGTTAGACACAAAAAAAGATAAAATAATGCTCCTGGAAACACTCCAGGGAAAAAAGAGTTTAATTGTCTCGGCATCAGGCATAGCAGGCAATCAAATGGAGACTGTAAAAGTGAAAAAACTTGGAAAAAGTTGCTATATAATCGGAGATTTTTATTCAGATGTTAACTCTTTTGATATATTTCCTCCTAAGGTATTTTATATTGCCTCTATAATGGCAAGTATTGTATTGAATTACATTAATAAGGTTGAAAAATGAGGGAAAATAGAATTATTGATGCAAATATTAATCGTTCTGCCGAAGGGTTAAGAGTTCTTGAAGATATTGCCAGATTTAAGTTTAATAATGGTGAAATTGCTTTGAATTTGAGATCATTACGTCATAAGATCCGGTCTTGTTTTAAAGGAGAAGAGAATCTATTGCTCTTTTCAAGGGATGCTGTTGCAGATGTAGGAAAAATAATCTCTCAAGAATCAAATATGGATAGGAGAAATACCCTAAAAGAGACCGCCCTTTCAAATTTTAAAAGAGTTGAGGAGGCTTTTAGATCCATTGAAGAGCTGCTTAAAACCAAGGGTGAGTATGAAACAGGTAAGAGCATTGAGCAAGCGCGTTTTATTCTCTACTCCCTTGAAAAAACAATGATTAGCCTTTTTAAAAGAGGTTTACCCCAGGGGATCTATGGAATCCTGGGTGAAAAATTTTCCCTTGGAAGGGGTAATATAGAAGTTGCAAAGCAGATGGTAAAAGGCGGGATTGATATTCTGCAATACAGGGAAAAAGTGCCATACAAGAGTATTAAACAAATCTATGAAGAGTGCCTTGAAATTCGAAAAATAACTAAAGATGCCGGAGTAGTTTTTATTGTTAATGATTATGCTGACATTGCCCTTATGGTGAAAGCCGATGGAATCCATGCTGGTCAGGATGACCTGCCTGGAGTTGAGCTTAAAAAAATTGCCAGGGATATGCTTGTAGGTATTTCAACCCACTCACCAAAACAGGCAAAAAAAGCTTTGGATGACGGTGCAGACTATATTGGAGCAGGACCTGTTTTTGCCACACAAACCAAGGAAGATGTGTGTGATCCTGTGGGGTTTGAATACCTTGATCATGTTGTAAAAAATATTGATATTCCCTTTGTTGCCATTGGTGGGATTAAAAGAGAAAATCTTGCGCAGGTTATAAGGTGTGGAGCAAGAACCATCTCCCTTGTAACTGAGATTATAGGTGCTAGGAATATTGCAGACAGGATTGCTGAGATAAAAAAAATATACATGGAGAATATAATATGAGTGAGTATACAACACAAAAGCATGCTGCTTCAAAAGGTATTTTAACAAAGCAGATGAGAGATGTTTTAAAATGCGAAAAAATATCAAAACATGATCTTTTAAAAAATATTGCCAATGGTTCCATTGCAATCCCGGCAAACAAAAGACATAAAGCAATTGTGGGTGCAGGTGTCGGAGCGGGTCTTACAACCAAAGTCAATGTTAATCTTGGTGTTTCAGCAGACAAATGCTCTTTTGCATCTGAAATACAAAAGGCTGAGTTTGCAATCAGGTATAAAGCTGACTCTGTCATGGATTTAAGTGTATCAGGTGACACCAGGAGTTTTAGAAAAAAGCTTGTTGGAAAACTTCCTGTAATGATAGGAACAGTACCTATTTATGACACCCTGACTCGAACACAAAAAGAGGTAAAAGATATAACTCTGGATGACTGGTTTGAAACTGTAAAAATCCATGCAGAGGATGGAATTGATTTTGTAACTATTCATGCCGGGCTTACTTTAAAATGTATTGAAAGTTTGGGCAGAAATAGAAGGCTTACCGGAATAGTCAGTCGGGGCGGCTCAATCCTTGCTGAGTGGATGATAAAAAACGAGAAGGAAAATCCATTTTATGAGCACTATGACAGGCTTTTAGAAATATGCAGGCACTATGACGTCTGCATAAGCTTGGGAGATGGTCTCAGACCAGGAGCTTTGCAAGACTCTACAGATGCACCCCAGCTTGAGGAGCTGATTACTTTGGGTGAGCTTACAAAGGTTGCCTGGGACAAAGATGTTCAGGTTATGGTTGAGGGTCCAGGACATGTTCCTTTAAATGAAATTGAGATGAATATGAAACTGCAAAAAAAACTTTGTCATAATGCGCCTTTTTATGTATTAGGTCCCCTTGTAACTGATATTGCACCTGGTTATGATCACATAACTTCTGCCATAGGCGGTGCCCTTGCAGCAATGCACGGAGCAGATTTTTTATGTTATGTTACTCCGGCAGAGCACTTGCGGCTTCCTGAAGCTGATGATGTAAAAGAGGGAATTATGGCTGCAAGGATTGCTGCCCATGCAGCTGATATTGCAAACAATCTTCCAGGAGCAATTGATATTGACCATAAGATGGGAAAATTTAGAAAAGAGCTTGACTGGGAAGGTCAGTTTCAATGTGCCATTGATCCTGAGAAAGCAAAAAAATATAGAGAGTCATCCATGCCAGAGGTAAAAGATGGTAAAGATGAAGTGTGTACCATGTGTGGAGATTTTTGTGCAGTTAAACGATCAAATAGCTTGTTTGATAA
>CAZMEX010000090.1:0-7689 GCA_964565415.1 uncultured Desulfobacterales bacterium
CCAACCGCTCTTTTTACAGAGTTTGATAGTCTGGTCCGGATCTGGCATCCCCTATTCTGATAGTGCAGCAGAGGAAATTTTTTTTGAAAGTAGCAGTCAATTACAGCAAGTTGAGAACTACATGGGAACTCCAGAGGTTACCAGAACCGAAAGAATCTTAACAAGTCGAATATTTGTCATCGTTGAATATTCAATCCAGTAAAATAAGGGAGTAATATTGAAAGGTTTCTTTTAATCCCCTGGCAATCTTAGTTGCTATACCAAGGTTTTTCAATGTGCCAACAAGGTCAATACAGAATGATTCCACTGTTGGTCTTTTTTCCATGGGAAATCGACAGGCATCAGGATACGCACATTTTTTGCATAGAGAACATGCCCCACTTACCAGGCTGAAGGATTTATCATATCCTTTAAGGAACAGCATTCTTTCAAGACTGACAATACCTTTCCAAAGTTTGACCTGTTCTGTTCTATTTTTGTTGCTGTCCCTGTAGAAATCATTTCTGCTTTGATCGCTCACAAGCAGCAGAATAGTAGAGTATTCATTTAAAATTGTTCGAATTTCAACAAGATTCGGAGTAGCAGGCGGGCATGACCAGTTTGCTTTATATTGAGAACAACCATACCTGCATTTTAAATTGACCCATTGTGCTATAATAATATCATCAGCGCTAAATGGCTGAATAGATTTAATACCATACTGTTTTCCTTTCTCATGCAGCAAAGCAAGGATTTCATTGGATATCCCGCTAGTAGAACGAAAAGATACAGACTCTGTTTGTTCAGACTGTGGCAAGGGAAAAATCTTTTTATTATTTCTAATAGGCTTTCTCATATATCTGTTTTCCCATTTTTTTTGATTCATAATAGTTATCCAGATAATAACCAGGCAATGGATTATCTCTTTAAATATTCATTTATTCTTTCTGGAAAACAATATTCACATCTTTTTCTATGGCTAAACCAAGTGTGACTTCGCATATTTTGACAACTGCCACAGGAACAGGACAAGCCAAATGGCAGCCAGCCTGTTCAGCAGCAGTGAAAATAGGGTTTTTTGTCAATGGGGTGAAAAGATCCTTAATGGAAATTTTATCAAGATTTTCAGATAGTTTTTGAACCATTGTGCAGTCAGATTCTATAATTTTTACTCTTGCAATTTTTTTTCCTGACACATCTGCTTTGATAACACAGTTAAATCCACAAATTCCAGGTTTTACATTAAGGCAAATGTTTTCCATAACCTTTTTCCCCATTGAAATTATCAAATGATATCCAGACTTAGCTTTAGCTATTCTGGTTTTACAGGTCCTTTAGGACCCTGATTAAGCACATGATCTGGAACCACACCTTCAAGATGTGGAAACTTGTCAGTCATATGCGGCATCTGCATGGCTTCCATAAAATCTTTTTCAAATGTTGGCTCAACAGTGAGTTCCAGATATTGAACATTTCTAGCACACCAATCAGCTTCATCTCTTTTCTTCTTATTTAAGAGAGCTGCCCTGCAGCCATCTCCTGCAGCATTGCCAACTCCATGAATATGTTCTATTTTGCAATCAGGGAATAAACCCATTACCAGTGCTTTTTCTCTATCAACATGTGTTCCAAACGCTCCGGCAATTTTTACCGTATCAACCTTTTCAATGCCCATACGTTTCATCATCAGTTTACAACCAGCATATAGTGCACCCTTTGCCAGCTGAATCTGTCTGATATCTTTCTGGGTGATAACAATGTCCTTATTTATTGAGGAATCTTCTTTCCATGCCAGAACAAATTCTGTCTGTTTAGTATCGGGGTTTTTCCTGAAACGTGGATTCTTTTTTAGAAATTTTTTATTGAAGACTCCTGTTTTAGTAATAATACTCGCTCTGTAAAACTCTGCCAATACATCCAGAATACCTGAACCACATATTCCTTTGACATTCATATCTTCAGGTTTTGAAAATTTCCGGGATTTGTCGTGACCAATAACCCTGTAATCTACATCCTGGGTCTCTGGATCAATTTCAATTCGTTCAATGGCACCTGGAGCTGCACGCATACCAAAGGCAAGCTGGGCACCTTCCATGGCAGGACCAGTGGCACATGAGGAGGAATATAATTTATGTCGGTTCCCAAGAATCAGTTCTCCATTAGTTCCAATATCAATGAGCAGCTGGATCTCATCTCCTTTATATGGTTCTTCAGCAAGAAGTACTCCTACATTGTCACCTCCAACAAAACCTGCTTCATTGGGCATGACAAAGATATAAGATGAAGAATTTATATTAATGCCAAGATCCCTTGCTTTGATATCTAAACTGTGATGGATAACTGGTGGAAATGGTGCAAGACCTACAGGTTCAGGATCAAGCCCCAGCAGGATATGGTGCATGGCTGTATTAAATCCCATGGTGATATCTTCAATATCTTCCCTGTTAATTCTGAGATATTCAACATCTTTCTCAATGATTTCTTTGTATTCATCATGCTCTGTCCCACCTTTTTTTTTCTTTATTTTTTTCTTTCTAGGATGGGTTTGTTCAATGGCTTTTTCAATCAGAGAATTGATCCCTTCAATAATATCTTCGCTCATCCGTTTAAGACCGTCAGGTGTTGTCATGTGAAAAGTAATACGAGCCATAACATCTTCACCGTATTTGCACTGGGGATTCATGATGGAAGAGGTGGCAATTACTTCCATGGTATTGAGATTACAAAGGTAGCCAGCACAGGTTGTGGTACCAACATCAATGGCAATCCCATAGGCTTGTTTAATCCTGCCAGGTTGTATGCGGATGACTTCTCTGTCATTCCAAATACTGACAGTGACAGTCCACTCTTTTGCCCTGAGTGCACCGGGAAGTTCCCTCAAAGTAAAAATATCAATGGTCAAATCTGTTAAACCGTATTCCCTTGCAAGACCATTACACAAACGTTCCCAGTCACCTATTTTGTCTTCAAAATCTGGTTTCTTCAACTCAATGGTATAAATCGTAACTGCCGGATTAGAATCAATATTAATATCTCTAGCTGCCTTGGAAACTACCTGCTTGCCTGCACGGGATTCTTCAGGAACAAAGACCAGGATATCTTCCTCTATGTTAGCCACACACCCAAGCCTGAATCCTTTTTTTCGGTTTTCAGAATTAATGAATTTAGATTCTAATTCATCTTGCCAGGGTGTCACGTGATCCATGGAAGATTGGATATTATATTTTTCAAAATTTCCCTCTTCAATACGGACAATACATTTCCCACAAACTTTTGTTTCACCGCAAAGAGCTTCTATATCCACACCCAAAAGTCTTGAGGCTTCTATGATATTGCACCCTTTAGGGACTTCACCACGTCGACCAGAGGGTTGAAAGATTACATTTACATATTCTTGTACCATTCTTGTGCTCCTTTACTTTTATGAAAGAACTAATCTCAAACAGCATAATTATTTTCTGCTTTGTTGTGTGCAAATTCAGGTGAAGCCATAGACCTGCCAACAGCAGTTATTTGATATCGCCTTTTTGGAATTCTCTCAATCTTCCAATCATTTTAATGCCTTCAGATACTGCATTTCCTGCAGATTCAGCATAACCATCTGCACCAAACAGGTTTGCAACATCACGCGTGACAGGAGCACCACCCAACATGATCAAGCAGTCAGGATTTTTCTCTTTAACCATGGCAATAACTTTTTTCATACCCATCATTGTAGTAGTCATCATGGCAGACATGGCAAGAACATCTGAATTTACATCCAGTTGTTTTTCAACAAAAGTCTCCAGAGGTACATCACGACCAAGATCATGTACGTCCCAGCCGGCAACATCAAACATCATTTTAACAAGATTCTTACCGATATCGTGAACATCTCCCTGTATGGAACCGATGACTACAGACGCTTTGGGGGCATCCCCATCAAGAGTAATATGGGGGCGTAGAATATCCAAACCTTTATAGAGTGCATCTGCACACATTAATACTTCTGGCACAAAATATTCGTTGGTATCAAACAAGACACCAACTTCTTCCATTCCAGCAGCAAGTCCGTCCAATACAGCAACCATGGGGTCCATTCCTGCATCAAGAGCTTCCTTAGCTGCGTCTGCGCAATCATCCTCTTCATACTCTACTACAGCTTCAATTAATTTTGCCAATATCTCTTTATGTGTACTCATTTTATACCTCCTTTTTATGTAAAAGCCTTTTTGAATCGCATATCGCAGTTTTTTTATTACTCTTATGTGCTCTTCAGTTTAGATTCTGCCTTTCAGGTTATTGTGGGCAAATCAGGATTAATGACCGGATCTGCCCGTGACCAATATCAGATTCTTCCTACAGCAGGGGATGGTTTTTTACCATATTCCCTGACAGTTTTCACATAGGTTTTCATGTTTTCTGTTTTAATATCAGGCCAGATATCACATCCCGGCCAGATTGCATCCTGCCCGTCATCAATACATTTTTTGATGATGGCTTCCACTTCAGCCACATCTTCAAGTTGAACCAGGGTATTGTAAGGATCAAAATTGCCAAATATAAGGACATCATTTCCAAGTTTTTTTCGTGTTTCAGCTGCATTGTTTTTCTGGTCAACAGATAATGCATCTGCACCACATTCATTCATCATCTCAATAATCATATCAGTTGAGCCGCAAATATGGTTTACCGATGGAATTGTTATGGAATCAAATACTTTTGTCAGATTGGGACCAATAAGGGTTTTCCACATACGCGGGGATAGCAGATCTGATCCTGATCCCATTTCTCTGACTGAAATAAAGTCCACACCTATCTCCTCGTAGTGTTGACAAAGGTCAATGGTTATCTGGGTAACTTGCTCCAGAAATGCTGCGGTTTCATCTTTTTTTTTCTTAAGCCCCTTTAAAAGAATATCCAACTCCATGATTTGTCCTGCAAAGGTAAATGGTCCCAGTACCCATGCACCCAAAGCAAGGTCAGGAGCCTGCTCTTTAATAATTTTAAATGCATCATCGATCATGGGAAGCCTTCCCTGACTCATATAATTATCTGGGATATCAATTTCATCTAAAGTTTTCCATTTGTTGGGAACAGTGGGGTAGATAATCCCATCAGCACCATCATAAAGTGAAATTCCACGTCCCATAGCTTCTGCTACTGCCGCCATATCATATGGAACAACAACTCCATCCATATCAAATAGCCTTGCTGATGTTATGGCAGATTCAGCCATGAGTTTTGCATCAGTATGAATTTTAGCAAACTGGGTCCCCATTTTATCAATTGCCTGTACAACCACTGCCCCCTGACCGCTGAAACAGGGCATTGTGTCTAAAGGTTCCCGCTTAAACAATTTCTGGACTCTCTCTTTTCCTGTAAGTTCTGACATAAACTTTCTCCTCAAGTTTTTATGTTAACTATTTTTCTTTATATCGTCTTAATAAATATTTAACTGTTTTTAAGGTTTTCTACAAAATCAGGAAATAATTTAAAAAGCGGATGATTTTTATCCTTGGGCAGTCGACCTGTTTCACTGAAAACAGCCGTTGCCTGAAAGGCATTTGATATTGCAATGGCTGGCATGATTCTTGTGGCTCCAACCATGGGACCTGAAAAAATCATGTCATGGGTCATAAAGGCCGCCAGAGATTCAAGGGCTGCATCGGCTGCTGCCCAACCTTTAAATCCCCATTTTTCTCTGGCCTCTTTCCACATATAAGAGCCGTTGGAAGGTGCTGAACTGGTTGGCAATCCCCATTTTTCTTTAATCATTTTATTGGCTAGACCGCAAAGGGCTGTGGCAGGACCGTTCATAACTGAAGTATCTACAAAAATATTGTCAAATTGAGCTTTGTTTTTCTCAATGGCATCTAGAAGTTTCCGGGTGCCACTGATCCTGCCTGTGGGTGTTTGATCTTCCTGGTCAAATGCCACAAGAAGAACATTTTTTATACCGATTTTGGCAATCTCTTTTATCTCTGTGTCAATGTCCTGCTCCCACACTGTGAGGGAAT
The DNA here is from genome assembly GCA_964565415.1 of uncultured Desulfobacterales bacterium. Taxonomy (GTDB): domain Bacteria; phylum Desulfobacterota; class Desulfobacteria; order Desulfobacterales; family Desulfobacteraceae; genus JAIOSM01. The sequence continues at coordinate 5,979 of CAZMEX010000090.1, forward strand.
TATAAAACATACGATCTAGAAGTCCTTTTTCTGCGCAATAGGCAGCAGCTTCAAGTTTTGGTTTTACTATCCATGCATCAATGCAGAAAGGCATATCTGTATTATCCACTACAAAATCTATAAATGTTTTAAATTCTTTACCTGTATTGGCAACAATATCTGCCATTCCTGGAATTCCTGTCTCCTGGGTAAGTCTGTCTTGAGTTTTAAGCAGGTTTGCTGCCATTTTTTCGTCAAATCCATCTTTACGCTTGGCAGAAAAGACTTTATCACCTTTTTGAAATATTGAACTGCATACAACAGTGGGATAATCACCTGGCTGTCCACCAAATTTCACTCCACCGACTTCACACACTTTTTGTTCTTTTTGAAATTGAAACATTTTTCCTCCTGCATTGAGTAATATGTTTATTTTCTAAATAAATTTCAAATTCTTAAAATTTATTACATTTCCATAACAAACACTTTAATGAAAGAATACATACCCTGTAAATAGTCCCTGGGATGATTTTTGAAGAAAAAAGGATGATTTTTAATGGAGATATCAAAAGGTTCCATCTTGGGAACAAGAACCATATGAATTGTTAAATGGAAAAACCTCCCAATTTAGTTTCAAGATATTCGTTGATTCCTTCCCTTGCTCCTTCTCTTCCCATACCACTCTCTTTGATACCGCCAAAAGGTGCAGCAGCAGAAGTGGGATTGATATCGTTAATTCCAATGATTCCAAATTTAAGTTGCTCAAACGCTGTCATGGCTCGGGAAATATTTTTTGTATATACATAGGCTGCAAGGCCATATACAGTATCGTTTGCCATTCCAACCACATCATCGTCTGGATCATATGCAATTATGGGAGCAACAGGTCCAAATGTCTCTTCTCTGTAAATAAGCATTTCTCTGGTGACATTGGTGAGTACAGTGGGTGCATAAAAATTACCATTTTCCAATGAACCATCAATCAGTCTTGTTCCGCCCGTTATAAGTGTTGCCCCTTTTTTAAGGGCATCTTCAACCTGGTTTTCAACCTTTGAAATGGCTTTAGCATTGACAAGGGGACCAATTCTGACACTTTTATCCATGCCGTTGCCTGCCCTCATTGCATTGACACGGTTTGTAAATTCTTTTGTAAAATCATCAACCATGTGGTTGGGAACAAAAAATCTGTTAGGGCTGATGCATGCCTGACCAGTATTTAAAAATTTAACAAGAACAGCTCCTTTAGCTGCATGGACAGGGTCAGCATCATCATAAACAATAAATGGAGCATGACCTCCGAGTTCCATTGAGGTTCGTTTCATATTGTGTGCGGCTTGACCTGCCAGCATTTTTCCAACTTTGGTGGAGCCTGTAAAAGTTAACTTCTTTATAATGGGATTGGTAACAAATTGTTTCCCAACAGGCTTGGGATCAAAAGTGGTGACAAGGTTAACTACTCCCGGTGGAATTTTTGCTTTTTCAAATATTTTAAACATCTCCATGGCACAAAGAGGAGTGGCTTCAGAAGGCTTTAAGACCACAGTGCATCCTGCGGCAAGGGCAGGGGCAAGTTTTCGTGTTATCATGGAAACAGGGTAATTCCAGGGTGTAATCGCACCGACAACCCCCACAGGTTGTCTTAAAGCAATAAATCGTTGATCCGGTCTTGCCGAAGGAATGGTCTGGCCATAAACTCTTTTTGCTTCTTCAGCAAACCATAATAAAAAATCTG
>CAZMEX010000091.1:0-7433 GCA_964565415.1 uncultured Desulfobacterales bacterium
CCTTCAGCCCGTAATGCTGGAATAGGGAAAAAATTGGTACTTCATCATATTAATTACTCAAAAAATAAGAGTATCAATAAGATAAGCATTGGGATCATTGCACATCATTCTGAACTGAAAGAGTGGTATAAGAAGATAGGATTTCAAGAGGGAGAGACGGTTCAATTTAAACATCTACCATTTGAAGTGTGTTATATGAGTTATCAGATTGTAATATTGGAAATGAGTTAGAAAAATATATTTGACAACTTGATAAGTTATGGGTTGTTCAACAAAATGCTGATTTAAATTATTCTTTAGAAAAATGTATGAAAACCTGATAATTGAAACTATTAATTGCTTCCAGCCGACGTAATAAACCCGCGGCTGAAGCTAACCATTCTGTCTCTCATCTATGTAATAAGCATAATTTATTTAAAGATTGACAAAGCAGTAATATGATATATACTTAATAGTATAGTTCATTTGATTATGGAGGATAACATGGATACTGCAAAACTATTCCTCAACGGCAGGAGTCAAGCCTTGCGGTTGCCAAAAGCGTACCGATTTGAAGGGAAAGAAGTCTATATTAAAAAGATTGCTGAAGGAACTCTTCTGATACCTAAAGATAAAACTATCTGGAGTGTTTGGGAGCGGAATTTAAAAAAGTATGACAAGCCTTTTATGACAAATCGGAACCAACCTGAATCTCCGCAGGAAAGAGTTGGATTAAATGAACTTTTTGATTGATACCAACATATGCATCTATATTATGAACAAAAGACCCCCTGAAGTGATTCATAGGTTTAAAAATATAGAGGTAGGTCAAATCAGTATTTCAACTGTTACAGTTTCTGAACTCAGCTATGGAGCTTCAAAAAGCAACTTCCCAGAACAAAATTTCAAGCGTTTGGAAGAATTTCTTGCTCCCTTTGAAATCATCTCCTATAGCCAGAGCGCATCAAAATATTACGGTGAATTACGTTCCCGGCTCGAAAGTCAAGGCAATGTCATTGGCCCACTTGACTTGCTGATTGCAGCCCATGCATTAAGTGAAAATTTAATATTGGTCACAAACAATGAAAAAGAGTTCAAACAAATAAAATCCTTAAAGGTTGAAAATTGGGTTACATAATCCTTAACCATCGCAGATAAATAAATTCAGCAGAGCGCAAAAAGCCGTCTCCACAGATTTAGGCATTAAGAAAATAGATTATCATATGTCAATAAGATATTATCAATAAAGCTTATTTGCCTTAGAAATGTTGAAAATATTCAAGGACTCTGGTAACTATCAAATAATAGATTTGTTGAAAAACATCAGATAGGAGATACCAAATGGATATACGAGCATACATTTTAAAATTTTTTATTATTTTTATTATATTGCTTAGTTTTATAATCAGCTCATGCTCAAAACCTTCCGAGGATCAGGAAGAAGCTGGTGTTAAGACAGATAAAACAACAACGGTTAAAGTTGAACCTAGTGCTGCTAAAATTCCAAAACCTGAAGCCCCGGAACCTGAAGCTTTGAAACCCTTGCCTGAGCCTGCTGTTGAGAGCAAACCTGAAAAGAGTAAAAATATATCAGGGCTTGCCGATGTGATCAGGATGGAGACCATTGGTTATGCAAAGCATAAAAAAGGTATTGTAAGTTTTAGTCATAAAAGCCATTTCACAGACTATAAACTTGATTGCAGTGAATGCCACCATGATAAAAATGGTGTGCCTTTAAAAGGATTGAATGAGAAAGCCGAGGTACAACCCTGTATTTCATGTCATAAAAAGCCTGGACAGGCACCAAGAAAAATTAATAATAAAAAACTCAGCAAAAAAGAAAAACTTGCATACCATGCAGAAGCACTTCACAAAAATTGTATTACATGCCATAAAGATTTTGATAAAAAGAATCATACAAAAGCTGCGCCTTTCAGTTGCAGCAAATGTCATCTGAAAAGGAAATAATTTATGAAAATAAAAACAATAAACCTTGTTTGTTTTTCTCCAACAGGTACTAGTAAAAAAACCATTGAAAATATTGCAAAGGGCATGGGTGTTAATGATGTTAAACTTATTGACTTAACATTATCGGAAAATACTAAAGATATAAAATTTTCTGATGAGGATTTTGTTATTTTTGGAATGCCTGTTTACGGCGGACGAATTCCTATAACAGGAGTTAAAAGATTAAAAAAACTTACTTCAGAGAATACACTTTCAGCAATTGTAGTTGTTTATGGGAATAGAGCCTATGAAGATGCACTTTTGGAGCTGAAGAATATTGTCATGGAATTAAAATTCAAACCTGTTGCAGGTGGAGCCTTTATAGGCGAGCATTCTTTTTCCAGTACAGAACTCCCCATTGGCCATGGAAGACCTGATCAACAAGATGACCTGGATGCACTATCGTTTGGTAAAAAGATAATGGATAAGATTGGAAAAATCAGAGGGATTGATGATTGTTCAATAATAGAAGTGCCTGGCAACTTTCCCTATAAGGACAAAATGGCACCATCAAAGGCTGCTCCCTCAACAAAAAATGATATATGCACCATGTGCGAATCTTGTGCCACAGTGTGTCCTGTTAACGCCATAAAATATAAAGACGAGGTAATAACTGATAATGATAAATGTATATTATGCTGTGCCTGTGTGAGAATTTGTCCTGAGGGAGCAAGGATTTTAGATATTCCACCTTTGCTTGAAAAGATAAAAGCATTATCAGAAAATTGTAAAGATCCCAAGAAAGTTGAAATATTTATTTAGATAACCTGAATATCATCAGGAGAGGCTTTTTGGTTAGCTTTGCCATCTTTAAAAGATCTGAATAACCTTTTATCCTTGCCCCATGGATACCAGTTAACCGGATGTGGGCATGTTGTAAAAGAGAGGGGCTGGATTCTAAGAAGAGATGGTTTGTGTATTCTGCCCATCCATTTTTATCTAAGTGCTTTTAAGTGTTTTATTCTGGGTTTGATTGAGAATTTATTCCTCGGTTCAGTCAATTAACACCAGACCATAAATATTTGCCATTTTAATTTCCAAAGGGTTATTGTCAAACAGGCTGCCATCTACTTCAAAGCCAGCTGTTTTAATAAGCTCTTGTACATTTATCCCATACCCTGACATGGACGGTCTTGCAGAATCAGGATTCCTGCATTGCCCATGTCCCTTTTTAGAAAGAGCAAGACATTCTGGAAAATCATAACAGAAAATATTTTTACATGAGCCTCCTGCAAAAGCTCGGGCATTTGTAAAACCCATTTTAACAGCATCATTTTCAATACTGGCTGCTATTTCATGGAGCAGTTGAAAAAATCCCTGGCGTTCACTGGAATAAAGGATTTCAGATGGAATATCAATTTTAAAAAAAATTGCTTTTTTGAATTTTTCCATCTGCTTTCTTAATATTGATGGCCCTGCAACATGGGGCGGACAGCTTTTTGACAATCCATAATTTTCACACCGTGGTTCTTCACACATTTTGGCAAGGTTGTCATCAATTATAATATTTTTGGTAGAAACAATCTCAAGCTCAGTTGCTCCTGATTTGCGGGCATCTTCCATTATTGTTTCAATTTTTATCTTATTGGATATTTTATTCATAAATCCTAAAATGTCAGCCATCTATATGACAATGTGCCTGGGCAGCTAGCGGGTAACCAGAACAATCCCGGTTGCTGCCATCACTCCTCCGGCAGCCTGGTTAAACCTCTTATAAGTTTTCTTGTTTGTGAACATCTTCCGTGTTCTGGTGGCAAGGAGTGCGTATGTACACAGAACAGATGTCACACCTGTTGTAACGATTGCCATAATAATTAATATATCAGTTGATGTGAGTGTTGACATATCAAGGAATGTAGGCAGAAAACCACAATAAAAAAGAATTACCTTGGGGTTGGAAAGGGTGATAAGAAAACCACCAAGTAAGTTTGCAAGACATGTTTTTGAATCTGGTTTATGCTTTTGGTTTGTAATGTCAGGCTCCTTGTACCAAATTTTAACACCTAAAAAGATAAGGTAGAGACCCCCACAGATTTTTATGATGAAAAAGAAGTTTCCCAGTGCTTTGGCAACTATTGACAGCCCGAAAATAGCAAACAGCAGAAAAATAATATCACCTGCAACAATCCCGCAGATCATGGCAAATGCCTGATTGAAACCTGATGCAAGCGCTCTTGCAATGGTTGCAAACATACCTGGTCCCGGGGTTGCCGCAAGAATAATTATGGCAAGCAATAACCCCAATGTAGATAAAATTGTCAAAATTTCTCCTGGTTTTATAAAAGATCAATAACCTGATTGTTTTCCGGTAATCTGATCAATATCAATTTTTGCTATTAGTGTGTTGTCCAATTGTTTTTTTTCAAATTGAAATGTGTTAACTGAATAGTGCTGCAGAATAATCTCTAAAGCTTTTTGTTTCTCCCTGGTATCTTCAAGGAAAGAGACCTTGCCAGACCCGATAACACTTTTAAACTTCATGCTCCAATTGCACCCTTTTTCAGATTCAACCAATTCACAATCAGTGTCAAATTCAAAACAAACCTTGTTGTTTTGTTTTAAAATATCTATTTTTTTCCCTTTTTTTGCACAATGAAAATAGATGGTCCCATCTTTATATCCAAAATTTAAAGGCACAATATAGGGAGTGTCATTTAACGACATTGCCAGGCGAAAGACTTCGGCTTTATCAATTATTCCATTGATTTTTTTGATATCAATTATCTCTTTTTCTTTTCTGCGCATCTGTTAACACTCCATCATGATTTAATTTCAGCAATACACTCTATTTCCACCAAAGCATCCAATGGGTTTTTTGAAACTTCAATTGTTGCACGGCTGGGTTTATGCCCTTCAAACATTTTGGCATAGATTTTGTTCATATTCTGAAAATCATCCAGGCTTTTGAGAAAAACAGTTGTTTTTACAACGTCCTGCAGGGTTAATCCAACACCTTTTAAAACCGCTGAAAGATTTTCCAATACTTGCTTTGTCTGTCCTTCAATGGTGGCAGCATCCACCTTCATGGTATCTGGATTTAAAGGTGTTTGACCTGAGCAAAATACAAGGTTTCCTGTCTTTACAGCCTGGGAATATGGTCCCAGAGCTTCCGGAGCAGTTGTGGTATTAATTTTTTCCATAATATTTACTCCTTTAAATGTTTAATCTTGCGCGGCAGCAGCATAGCGCTGCACAATTGTTGCAGCTGATTCAATATCCTTTATTCCTTCCACGCTTTTCCCTGCCTGGAAAAAATCTTTATAGTTCGCCCCTTTTAGGGAAGCTCTCCTGAGCTGAAATATGGATTTAAGCATATAAAACATACGTATATAATGTTTGCCCTTTGGATGTCGTAAAAGCTTTTTTGCAAACCAGCCAGCCTTGGTACCAACCTTTTCAATGTATGGTGTTTTAATTACAGATGCGGGTACACCAGAGATTTTTTCTGTAAGAACAATGTCATCTTCATGGGCATTTACAATTGCGTTTTTATAATCTCCATGGGCATGGCATTCAGTTGAAGCAATAAAACGTGTACCCATTTGCACTCCGGCATAGCCCATGTCCAAAGCTTGAATAAAGTTCTCCTCACTTCCAATGCCGCCGGCACAGATCAGGGGTAGTCCCAGATCAGACAAGTTATCATGGAGTTGTTTGAAAGTTTTTTCTCCTGAATGTCCTCCTGCCCTGGAATTCACACAAATAAGCCCATCCACTCCACCTTTTCTGGCTATTTTTGCCCATTTCAGGTTGGTTACATCATGGTACACCTTGCCTCCTGCGCCATGGACTTTATCAACTACCCATTGAGGATTGCCAAGGGCAGTAATAAAGAAGCGCACACCCTCTTTAAGGGCAATGTCAATCCAGGCACGCATTCGATTCTCATAGGTTTTTGAGGATTTTTCAATGACTGCGTTAAAACCAACAGGCTTGCTGGTGAGTTGTTGAATACGTCGGATACCTTCTTGCAAATCGTATTTGTAAACAAAAGTCATGGAAACAGGTTGAATAATCCCAATTCCGCCAGCTTCAGATACTGTTGCTATAAGCTCCGGGTTGGAGCATGGATACATGGCACCGCAAATCAATGGTATCTCTATCCCAGCATCTTTTGTAAATATTGTTTCAAGCCTTGACATTATTATCTCATACTATATCAAGCTCATATTGCCAAGTGTTTCTTTTAAGATAAGTTATCAGTTCCAACTATTCATCGAAATTTTAATTTTTTAAAAACCAATCAGTTTTATTGGTTGACATCTCTCTGTTCTCTATAGTATATAAAGATATTAATATATGTTTATATGTTATTTGAAAAGGGATTGAAAATATTATGGAAAATTTAAAGCCAAAATCTTTACCAGTTTTGATTGGCAGCTTACCAATGGATAGTCACAGGGCAGCAACTGAACTCATATTTGAATATACACCGCAGATACCTTTGTGGGCACAGCTTCCCTTGTATCCACAGGAAGGCATGAAAGAGCAGTTTATGTCAGGGCTGCCTGGATTAGTTGAAAAAGATGGAAAGGTTTACCTTGATACAGCAAAGCAGGAATTTGATGATGAGTATCTTGCATTCTTTGAGGAGTTCCTTGCTGTAAGCCAGGGTACAACTGAGATTGAGTCTTCCATATTTGATTTTACTCCTGAAACTGGAAAAGGCTTCCAGGAATTTTTGCGGTTCATTGACGAAAACAAACTTTCATGTTTTGCCTTGAAGGGGCAGGTTACAGGTCCTGTAACCTTTGGCACAGCTATGAGAGACCAGGATGACAGATCTGTTTTTTATAATGATCAGCTGCGGGATGCTGTTGTAAAAAAACTTGCCATGAATGCAAAACTTCAGGCCCGGGAATTTAACAAAAGAGGTGCCGTACCAATTATTTTTATTGATGAGCCAAGCCTTGCGGGTTTTGGGACTTCAGCATACATAACCATTACAAAGGAAGATGTGACAGATACAATCGGGGAGATAGTCGATGCTGTCCACGATGAATCAGGGCTCGCAGGAGTGCATGTGTGTGCTAATACTCAATGGGATGTTTTACTTGAATCAAATATCGATGTGATAAGTTTTGATGCATATTCATATTTTGAAAAGTTCATCTTGTTTCCAGATGCGCTGAATAAATACCTTGAACGAGGTTCGCTTTTGGCGTGGGGAATAGTGCCTACAGATAATGAAGATATAATAGCAAAAGAGACCATTGATTTATTGTTTGAAAAATTTGAAGCACAGCTTAAAATAATTGAAAAAATCGGGATCAATACAAAAATACTTCTGGAACAAATTATGGTTGCACCAAGTTGCGGTACAGGTTCCGTAAGTTTTGAGTCGGCAAAAAAAGTTCTTGAGCTAACAAAAGGATTGTCCAAAAAGGTTCGACAAAAGTATTTTTCTTCATGAAAAAATAATGCTGTCATTTATTCCTTTTATTCCT
>CAZMEX010000092.1:0-7141 GCA_964565415.1 uncultured Desulfobacterales bacterium
TGAGCCTGCCACGTTTTTTGGCAGGCGTAGACCCGAGAAGACAGACCATACATTGTTTCTATATAATCGGGCTGGCTTAAGGGCATATAATCAGGTTTTCTTTCCTCTCCTTCAGCCTTCCTTATCTAAATATAAAACCAGACATACAGCATTTTAACAGCAGCAGTTAAAAACAAACTATTCCTTGTCCTTCTCCCTGGGATGGCATTTTGCATGAGTCTTTTTAAGATCATTTATGGTGAGTTTTGCATAATGTCGTAAGGTATTAAGATTTTTATGACCCAACAATTCTTTGACATGATACATGTTGGCACCGGATCGTAAAAGTTCTGTGGTGCAGCTTCTCCTGAACGTATGGGGTGTTACTGTGGTATCAAGTTTTGCTTTTCGGGCATATTTATGGATGGATCTTAAAAAACACAGGTATCCCATGCGGTTACCTTCCTGGTTTAAAAACAGTGCTTGCTCTTTTTTGTTCCTTAGAAAAAACGGTCTGATGGCAATCAGGTAAGTTTCTATATAACGGAGAGCAGTTCTGCCAATTGGTACCATGCGCTGTTTACTGCCTTTACCTGTTACAATTGCGGTTTTATCTTTGATATTTACATGGGGTACATCCAAACCCAGAAGTTCGCCTACACGGACACCGCTTGAATAAAGCAGTTCAATCATGACACGGTCACGGTATCCACAAGAAGTATCTGTTTTTATCCTGGAGACCAGTTTTTTGACCTGGGCATGGGTCAGAACACTTGTGGGTAACATATCAGGTTCTTTTACATATTCTAAAGTGTCCAAAAGCTGCTGGTAAAGACAGCCTCTTTTAATCAGATACTTTATAAACTGCCGGGTGTTTTCTATGTTTTTGTTAACACTGGATGGACGAAGTGGCAGTCCCTGGCTGGTGCGATGGGCTGCTAAGTGTTGAAGCCATTCATAAAGATGATCATTGTGGATACGTTCCGGTACAAAGATATCCCGGGTGTTTAACCATTTTATAAATCTGCTTAGGTTAATACGATATGAGTTCAGAGTGCTGTTACTGTAATTTAAAGCTCCGGCATGATTTAAAAAATCTTGTAAATGCTCCAATAGTGTTTTCGTTTGTCACCTCCCGGGTTTACTTTGTTTATGCATTTTCATGATGTCTGTAATGGTTACACTTAGATAGTGACTCAGGGTTTTAAGGTTTGCATGACCTAAAAGAAGCTGGATCTCTATAGGGTGGGCTCCGTTTGCCAGCATATGCGTTGCACAGGCTCTCCTGAGACTGTGGAGATTCATGGGAGTTTTTATTTTAGCTTTAATGGTATATTCTCTTACCTGCTGGCGGATGCCAAAGTCCCCAAGTTGCCTGCCTTTTTGAATACTTAACCATAAACTGTTTTCATCAATGCGATCTTTTATAAGTTCAGGCCTTGCATGTTTTAAATATTTTTTAATCCAGGTAACTGCTTTTTTGCCTAAAGGAACCACACGCTCCTTATTACCCTTGCCTCTGACTCTCAGAGTCCCCTGATTAAGATTGGGATCAAAAACAGTCAGCCCTGTAACTTCGGCTCTACGCAAGCCACAGCCATAAACAACTTCCATAATGGCTCGATCACGAACACCTGTCCTGGTTGATATGTCAGGCTGCAGCAAAAGCCTTTTTACTTCTTCTTCGGTAGGCACCGGTAAAAGTTTTATGATCCGTTTGGGCATGATGACATCTGTGCATGGATTGACAAAGATACGATTGGTTGCATCAAGCCATTTAAACAATGTTTTTACCCCGCCCATTAGGTTCTCGCAAGAACCCGTGCTGAACTTTTTATCTTTTAAATACAGGTGATATGCTTCAATATCTTCTGTTGTTATATCCTGTAATCTGGTGATACCTTTTGCAGTTAAAAAAGAATAAAAGGTCATTAAAATATAATCATAGTGACGGATGGTCTTGGGACTGTATTTTTTCATCTTCATATCATCAAGATACGGTTTAAACACTTCACTTATAATGTCGTCTTTATACATAATATTTATCTTTTTTTAAAAAATGAAAAGGTTTATGAATATCCTTATGTTTATCAATGACTTAACCCCTGTTTTAAAAGTGAAAAGGTTATGGAAAGCCTATGAAAAGGTAGTGCAAAGGTTTTCTTTTTAACTGTTTCTCAAGTTTTCTACAGATGTTAGCCCCAGTATAAACTTTGATCCATCCTTGCCCTGACCTTTATAGGCAAGGCAATACAGATAACGAGAACCATTTCTGCCTGATTCTATCAGGATATATTCAAACTCAACCAGTTCCTTTAAATACCGGTGAACACGGGTATTAGACCAGCCTGTGTATTCTCTTATGCCACGGCGGGTAAACGTAAAGTCTGTTTTGGTATCTGACTGCTTTTCTGCCATTTCATCAAGAAGCATGAGAAGATCCCTGCCGGGTCGGCTTAGCTCATCCAGACTCCGGCCTAAGATTTCTTTAGCAAGATCATTGGCTATTTTAATATCTTCAGGTTCCACTTCAATATAGTGAGAGGAGTTGCCATTTATCTTTTTTTGCATCTGTCTTAAAAACGCCACAGATTTGATCAGGTTGAGATACTTGGGCTGATCCCTTCTGCCCTGGAGCCTGTCATCTGCATAGGTCAATTGACTGCTAAAGGGATTTTTAACCCCCAGAGGTTTTAAAAGCCGTTGGAAGTTAATGTGTTTTTTGACAATCTCTTTTGTTTTGACGGACTCTGTCATATCATCCCGGCTGTGGTTCTCTCTCTGGAACGCCAGGATCTTCCTTGTCTGTTCCCGGCTTTCATCAATACCGGTTACAAAAAACCGGCTCTTGGTCTCAGGATCAACATCTGGATTGGTGGTGGTATAAAATACGGCTGTGGGACCTTCCACACGATTCTCCATGGTGGTGAGTCTGCCGGTTGATAAATCCTTGATAGTGGTTTCATTAATAAGAACACCTGAACTTATCAGACTTCTAATGGCATAGGATGCATCTTCAGCTCCGGCTCCTTCTTCCAAAGCCAGTACCTTGTGCTTTAAACTCAAGCGGTCTTTATAAAACAATGCTTTGCCCGACAGGCTGGTCAATTTTATCAGGTCTTCAGGAGGACAAAAATTAACAACAGCATCCTGCAAAGCTGTTTTGCCTGATCCGGAGCTTGACAGAATCTGTATGGATAAGGGTTTATTCCTTTTTCTGCTGGTCATGGCAATGTAGCCCAAAAGCTTGTTAGCATCTTCGTCTATCAATCCACAGGTCTCAAAATCTGCCAAAATGTTTTTTATAAGGTCTTTGGATCTGCCAAACAGTTCTGCCCTGGTTTTTTCTTTTTCTGTCAAAACCACTGCTGCATCCAAAACAGGCTCTTCTTTATCCTGTTCGCATTCTCGGATAATACGGGTAATGTCAGATTCTATGGTCTCGACAGGTTCTTCAAAAACCCTGCATAGATCAGAAGCAAGGTTCTTTCTTGCCCGGGCAATATAAAGATCAATGGTGTCCACATGGAGCTTGCCTGCATGCTCAAGCCTTAAAGTGACTTTTAATCTGCGTGGTCCCTTATCAATACCCATGATCTGGTATTGCCTCATACCACAGGCAATAACAAAGCCTTCAGGCAAAGATACCGATATTTGTTCTGACTGTAAAAATTGTGCAAGCTTTTTTGCACCATAGTTTTGTAAATAGCTGTTGGGATCATGATTCTCCGGCAGTAACCTGATATCCAAAGCAAAGTCCTTAAGTTTTTCTTTTAACTGCCCTGAGGCTTTTACCCCGGGGCTGTCACCATCCAGAACCAATATAAGCTTTTGTACGTTATAATTCTTTAGCTCCATGATCTCTTGATCAGCAAGACCATTGGTTCCCTGGATAGATATAGCATTGGGATATCCTGCCATCTGTATGCTCAGAGCGTCCAGGACAGATTCTGTAAGAATAAGCTCTGAACAGGTTTTAATAATACTGCCATTCCAAAGACCGGTAGGCCGCCCGGGTAAAAAAAGATGACTTTGATTTGATGCAATGCATCTTCCATAAAGAGTTATAATATGACCATCCATATCATATACAGGAAACACCACACAGTTTAAAAAGCGCTCTGATCCATCTTCCAGCAAAATACCAAGCTGTTTTAACTCCTGTCTTACACCACCGTTCCCGGGAAGGATATCATTGAGTGTACCGTCACAAAAGCCCACATTATATTTTACAAACAATCCTGCATCAGTAATACCCCGGTCATTAAGATAATCTTTGCCTTGATCTTTTTGTATAAAGTTCTTTGCATAGATGGCCACAACACGCTCAAGGTATTGCTGATTTGCCGGAGAAGGTATGTTTTTACAAACCGGTGGCTCTGTATGTTCTGTTTCATGATTGCCGGACAAACGCTTAACAGCTTCTCTAAAATCAACCTGGTCAAATAGTTCAATAAATCGAATCACATCACCGCCCTTGCCACATCCAAAGCAGTGCCACTCATTTTTTAAAGGTGTTATGGATAAAGAAGGGTTGGTATCATTATGGAAGGGGCACAGACCAAGATAACTTTTACCGTTTTTTTTCATTGTAATACCCTTTGCCTGAGCAAGGGCAACCATATCAATAGTGGATTTGATATGTTCTATTCTTTCTTTTTCTATCATGCTCGTATCTCTCCGAAGTCTCTTAAGTGTTCAAACAATCTGTCTCTCAGGTGGTTCAATGCTCCTCTGAATATATCTGTGGTCTCAAGGCTGCTCATTAAAGATCATCTCCTTTCTTTAGATTTTCTTGCTTTTTTAGGGAAGATGCATTAGAAAAATAGAAAGGGGTTTATCCCTTTTAAGATTTTTCAAAAGCCATCAACTGCGACCCGCCAAAGTCATAAAGTTGATGGCTTTTTTCTGCAAACTTTCTTGTAAAAAAATGCTGTCAAGTAAAAAATATTCAAAATACAAAATATTCTTTAGAACTATTTTAAACCGTATTTAACGGTATTTGTCAACACAAAAAATAGTATTTTAAAAAACAGGTGTATAATGACATTCATTATGGGACAAAAATCTAAATTAAAGCCCTTAAATATAGGGAAGAAATCTTTTGGGCAAAGGCTTGCTGAAATAAGAAAAAATAAAGGATATACACAGACTGAACTGTCCAAAAAAATTGGTATTACGCAGGGGCTGATATCAGATTATGAGTTGGATAAGCTGCGACCATACCATGAAATGGTTATCAGATTCGCCCTCACCCTTGATGTATCAGCGGATGAGCTTCTTGGGCTTAAAGAGTGTCAACCTCCAAAAAATATGGTAAAACCTTCTTCAAAGTTACTTCGCAGAATGAAAAAAATTGAGCTACTGCCGGATTTTAAACAAAAGGTTCTGCTCAATACAATTGATACTTTTCTTAAAGGGGCTATCAAATAGCCAAACCTTGTCGTTTATTTTTAAAAAATACTAAACAAACTACACAACATCCCTGTAACGCGCCTATAGCTATAAGGACTCAATTGTTTTAAACTAGGTTGATGACCTGACTCAATCGTGTTGTTTATTATGTTTTTATATTCTTCCTCCGATAACCCACTGATTACTTGTTTGTTTCTCATATTGATCAAAAAATACCCGTGTTTATCATTTTTACCTCTTAATTTTTCCAAATTTTGTTTTTTTAAAAATTTTGTATTTAAAAAACCTATTAGATATTCATGCCAAATTTTATAACCTTCAATCTTCCCTCTGAGCAAACTGATTTCACCATCGTATTGTTTGGAATAATAAGATATTGTATGGAGGTCAGTATTAACATGTGTGATTGAAATTTCATGTTCTAAAGGAATTGAATAGTATCTCTTTGGATGAAAATACAATGCTTTAATACCACCTAAAAAAATCAATAATACTATAATTATAATAATATTTCGTTTTTTAAATAAACATTTTATATTCATAGTATAACCCTATTATATTTTTAATTACAATTGCCAGTCCATCTTTCAGATGCATCCCAATCTCCATGTATGCTATAGGGGTTACCAGTATCAAAAGTCCCAGGTATTATATTAAACACATCCCAAGGGTCCTCAAATTTATCTCGAATATAAAAATGTAGTTCACACCCACCAGACCATTTTTTGTTTGTACAATCTGCAAAACCAGCACATGTCCCCTTATTGAACAGCATCCCCTTACCTATTGAAAACAAGCTTGTTGATGCAGATGTCACATTATATTTTTTGTTAAAGTGGTGTGCCTCAAAATCATCTGCAACAAAGCATTTTTTGCTCTCTTTACATTCGGCAGACAGACGTTTTTCCAACATTTTCTTATAACTTTCGAAAACACTTCTCATTGCATTTTGAATACTGTTACTTTTTTTAAAATCACTTAACAGACCCATATCATCCAAATCCATGGTGACAGACATTCCATTTTTATACCAATCAAAAAAATCATGAATATCCCATTTCAATCCGAAAAAATCATATTTATTTATGGGAGAATTCCCCACAAACCCATAAAGATTCAACCCACCTTTTTCTTCAATAGGGTCTCTTCTATTCCATCGCCCCAACTCAGAGTCATAATATCTAAATTTATAAGCAATCAATCCGGTTTCTTTATCAAAGTACTGTGTGGCATGCCTGAACGGATTGTCATCTGCCAACTCCCCGGATTGTTTTATAATCTTGCCAAAAGGACTGTATTCATAGGCTGCTTTTATGGTGCCATCTGCCGCATCAACCATCTGCCCGACATTTCCATTGGCATCAAAAAAATAATGGTAAGTATTTGAGCCTTCTACCATGGCAAGTAGACCACCTACACCTCCGGCACCTTGTATTGACTGAGACAAATCCTGTCCCAGATTTGACAGTGCAAATAACGCCGTTATGCGCTTAAGAGCCCATACATACGTGTATATATAAAAATACAGCAATAAAGATTGATGTGATTGTTTTCTCATCATGCATTATATTTATTATGAGCTGTTATTAAAATCAATGGATTATTATTTAAAGCAGTTAAAATAAAAATAAGTTTCTGCTGGGATATCTTTTTCTTTTAACTGCTGTTTTTTTAACTGTATAAGACTGTAAACTATAGTTTATAACACATGAATTGATACTAAAAATAACTATTGGCTATCTATCTT
>CAZMEX010000093.1:0-7012 GCA_964565415.1 uncultured Desulfobacterales bacterium
AATAAATAGAAAGATTTCTATATATTGCCAATATACAATGGAAAATTTTTCTATCTATTGTGATAATATAGCTCAAAATTAAAAAAGTCCCTGTTAACTTTTCTAATTTTATCAATACTTTATCAATACAATGTGAAATCATGAAAGTCAATAAGAATTTATACTTCCTCAATCATTGAATTTTATTTCAAGACCCAGGGGGCAGTGATCTGAACCAAATACATCATTATTAATAAAAGCTTGCTTGACAATGGCTTTATCAATGAGGTCTTTTGTTACAAAAAAGTAGTCAATACGCCAGCCAGCATTGTTTTTTCTTGCATTAAACCTATATGACCACCATGAATACTTAATTTTCTCCGGGTGAAAATATCTAAAAGTGTCAACATAGCCCTGGTCAATCATGTTATCTAAAACATCTCTTTCAACTCTTAAAAAGCCTGATCTTTTAGAATTGGGGCCTGGGTTTTTCAGGTCGATTTCATTGTGGGCTGTATTAAAATCACCTGTGATTATCAGGCTTCTGCCCTTATCCCTTAGATTATTTGCATGGGTTAAAAACCATTCATAAAAATCAAGCTTATATTGAAGTCGCTGTTCATTCATCTGACCATTGGGAAAATAGATATTGAACAGAGTAAAATCATCAAAATCAAGCTGTATAACTCTTCCTTCTCCATCAAATTCAGGTTTTCCAAAAGAGGTGATAACCTTTGCAGGTTCTATTTTTGAATATGCAGCTGTGCCACTGTATCCTTTTTTAATGGTGGAGTATGACCAGAAAGATTTGTAATCAAGCATGTTTATCATTTCATCAGTGCGTTGGTCTTCTTGCAGTTTTGTCTCCTGGAGCAGAAGAATATCAGGATCAAGGTCATGGATAATTCTGGTGAAATCTTTTTTCATAACTGCCCGTAACCCGTTTACATTCCATGATATAATCTTCATTATTGTAGTATAATCCTTGCGTCTGCTATAATACAGCGGTCTTTTGTGCATATAACAGGGTTTAAATCCACTGATTCAATATGCTTTTCCAACTCCATAACCAGATGGGAAAACTTCATGAGTAAATTTGTTAAACTCTCTATATTTACACCCTCTTTTCCCCTGTACCCAAATATAATCTCTTTTGCCTTGAGGGATTCAACCATTGAAATAACATCGCTGTTTTTTAACGGTGCCATCCTGATTGCTGTATCATTATAGATTTCAACAGATGTCCCGCCAATACCAAAAACAATAACCTGTCCAAATTGAGAATCATTTTTTGCTCCGACAATAACTTCAATCCCCTGGATCATCTTCTCAATAAGTATGTTTTCACATCCAGTAAGTTTTTTTAATCTTGTAAACTCTTTTTTCAAGTGCTCTTTTGAGGATATCCCTGTTACAACTGCCTGGTGTTCTGTTTTATGGAGAATCTGTTTTGAGACTGCTTTTGCCACAACCGGACAATCTGATTGTTTTAGAAATGATTCTGCCTCTCTAAAGGAGTCTGTCAGAACAAAATCAGGTATATCAAGGCCGTGTGATTTCATTAAAGCTTTTGCATCAGGTTCCAAGACCCATCCCAATGGTTTGTGGTTTTCTATAATTGTGTCTATATCTTTTGATAACATGGATTGCACCTCTTCAATGCTTTTGCCATTAAAACCGCTCCCAGGACAGATGATGCCACCGGAACATTATTGAGTTCAAATCCTTCAATAATTATTTTGTATTTATCTTCATTGGGAACATATGCAATCATTGGTTTGCCTTCATTTCTGACAATCTGGCTGAGTTTTGCACCAATATCTGCTGAAACAGTGGGTGAGTATGGAATTAAAAGTGCAAGTACACACTCAATATTCTTATCTCTTATCAGATGCCTTGCAGCTGTCACAATATCGCTGTCCACTGCACTTCCTGTAAGATCCAGAGGGTTTACAAGGGAGACAATATCTCTAATGGGTAATGATAATTTTGACCTCATGGTATCCATTGTCTCAGGTTCTATTCTGGGGATGGACATATTATTCTGCTCACAGGCATCTGCTGCAATAACGCCATGCCCGCCACTCAAAGAGAGAATACCAATATTTGAATTAATCCCCTGGGAGTAATAGCAGCTTAATGCTTCACAAAAAGAGGTCATTTCATATTCATTGTCTGCCTCTGCCACATTATACTGCTTCATGATTTCAGAAAAAACCCTGTAATCTCCTGCAAGGGAAGCTGTGTGGCTGGATGCTGCTTCCATACCTTTTGCTGTTTTCCCGGCTTTTAAAACAACCACAGGCTTAGAGCATTTTTCCACCTTTTCAACAAACCTGCGGCCTTCACCTTTTTCAAATCCTTCAATATAAAAAGCAATTACTTTTGTCTCATCATCCTTATCAAACCATTCAAGCATTTCGATTTCACTGATACATGCTTTATTACCTATGCTGACAGCAAGGGAGATGCCAATACCCTGGCCTGCAAATTTCACCATCTGATCCACTAAAACACCGCCGCTCTGGCTTACAAAACCTATATTTCCTCTCCTAGGGTTTATCATTCTTTCTCCGGGCAGAAAAAATGTATCCACATAATCAGGTGTGTAAATACCAAGACCATTTGGTCCCACAAAAGGGAAGGAGGCTTCTTTTGCAATATCAACAATGCGGTTCTGCAAACTTAAATTACCTGTTTCTGCAAATCCGCCTGATATGATTACAGCACCCCCCACCCCCTTTTTAATGCATTGTTCCATCACCTTGGGAACAAACTCACCCCGGACAGCAATAACTGCCATATCCACAGCCGACTCAATATCCTCAACACTCTTATAAAGTAATTCCCGATTGATACTACCTCCCCTGGGGTTTACGGGGAATGTTTTTACAGGATAACGCAGATGATTTTTATTATAAATCACATTTGCAGGATGACTGTCCTGGGATGTAGAAACTCCTATAACAGCCATTGTTGACGGTTTGAAAAGAGGTTGCAAATCCATTTTGATCCCTTGGGTTATATTAGGTTAGTTATCTTGCCTAGTTTTCATGGTCTGCAAGATAATCATCATACATGGATTCCAGAGCAAGCTTATGTTTGGACTCTTCCTGCACAAGAATTTTAAAAACTTTTTTTGCACCTTCATCTTCGGTGTGACCACCAAGCGCAGTGTACAGCAGAACTGCTTTCTCTTCTCTTTTCATGGCAAGTTTAAGAATTTCAGACATGGGCATGCCTTCTTTATATTCTGTATCCAGCATATAGTCGCTGATTTTAAGATCTGTAACCTCTTTAAACTCATAGGCATCAATTTTCTCCTGATTCCCTGCCATATCTGAAAGAAGATCAACATGTTTTTCCTCTTCTTTGGAAAATCTCTCAAAAGTTTCTTTAAGCGATGCTTGTTTAGCTTCTTTTGCCAATGACAAATAAAAACTGACTGCCTCTTTTTCTTTACCAACAGCAAAGTCTATTACTTCTTCCACTGATTTAAATTCCATGTTCATTCTCCTCTGGTTAATGTTATTAAATATTTATAAATCTAAAATATAATCTGCAAATTATATACCATATCAGTTAAAATCAAAAGGTCATTTATGTATTACTGACAGGTTTAGTTATAATCACTATTTATTGGAAGATATCTTTAAGAGCTGATTCTACATCAGGAAATGAAAAAGTATATCCTGACTTTGTGAGGTTTTCAGGTATTGCTCTCTGGCTTTGTAAAAGGGATGTGCCAAGCTCACCCATTACCGCCTTTATCATGATTGCCGGAACAGGCATAAAGGCTGGTCTGCCAAGGGCTTTACCCAATGCTTTGGCAAATACTTTCTGCCTTACAGGTTCAGGTGCAGTAAGATTAAACAGACCCTCAGCCCTGCTGTTGTCCATAAGAAAGGCAATTGCTTTTTCAATGTCATGGATATGTATCCAGGGAAACCAGTGTTGACCCTTGCCCAGGGGACCTCCAACAAAAAACTTAAAGGCTGGAGCCATTAACGACAAGGCACCGCCCTTTCCAAGGACAACACCAAACCGCATTACAATGACTTTGATCCCTTTATCTCTGGCTTTCAAGCCCTCTTTTTCCCACTCTCTGCACACCCTGGACAAAAAATCACTGCCCGGTTGTGCACCTTCAACAACTGCCTCTTCGTTGCAATCTCCATATATTCCAATAGCTGACGTTGTTAGAAGCTTTTGAAGCCTGCCCGGTTTAATGGCATTGACAATATTCCTTGTTGTTAATATCCGAGAGTCATAAATGGCTTTTTTGTATTTTTTTGTCCAGTAGCGAAAGATATTTCGACCAGTTAAATTAATAATAATATCTGAAGTTGAGACATGCTTCTGCCAGTCCCCTTTAATTGTGGTGTCAGAACTTACCCACTTAAACATCTGGAACTCTTTTGAAAGTGGATGGTTCAAGGATGTGCCAACCCCTGTTACCTTGTCCCCCCTTAAAAGGAAAAATCGTGCAAGATTTTTTCCCACAAAACCTGAAGCACCTGTAATAAGTATTGTTTTCATATTATTCTTCTTTGAATAAATCTGTACTCAGGTATCTCTCACCTGTGTCAGGAACAATAAACACAATTGTCTTATCTCTGTTTTCAGGTTTTGATGCAATGGACTTTGCTGCATGGAAAGCTGCTCCCGATGAAATCCCGCACAGGATACCCTCTTTTTTTGCAAGCTCATCAGCCCCTGCAAAGGCTTCATCACTTCTAACCAAAGCTATTTCATCAATGATATCCAGGTTCAAGTTTTTAGGGATAAAGCCTGCACCAATGCCCTGAATCTTGTGGGGACCGGGATTTTTTCCTGAAATAACCGGTGATTCAGCAGGCTCCACAGCAACAGTTTTCATGCCAGGGTTCTTCTTTTTCAGCACTTCTGATACACCTGTGATTGTTCCACCTGTACCAACTCCTGCAATAAAGATATCAATCTTTCCATCCATATCATTTAAAATTTCCAAGGCAGTGGTCGTTCTATGTATTTCAGGATTGGCAGGGTTGGAAAACTGATCCGGCATAAACGCGTTATCAATCCTGCTTACAATTTTTTCAGCCTCGGCAATGGCACCTTTCATTCCCTTTGCAGCTTCAGTTAACACAAGTTCGGCACCAAGATGTTTTAATAAACTTCGTCTTTCAATGCTCATGGATTCCGGCATGGTTAGGATCAGTTTAAGCTTTTTTGCCCTTGCCACAAATGCCAGGGCAATGCCTGTATTGCCGCTGGTAGGTTCAACTATGGTTGACTTAAGGTTAATCTTCCCTGTTTTAAGGGCATGTTCTATCATGGCAAGACCAATTCGATCTTTTACACTGGAAGCCGGATTAAAAAATTCAAGTTTGCCATATATTTTTGCCCCTGTCTCACGACTTGCTGTTTCAATATAAACCAGCGGGGTGTTGCCACAGGTTTTTGTAATATCAGATTTGATGTTCACTGTTCACCTCCTCTTTTATATCAGGTTTTGCAGTTGGGTATTTATAAATAAGGCGGGGGGACTCAATAAAAACTTTTGTATCTTGGGGAATAGAGTCAGTTAACCAGACATTTCCACCCACAACAGATCGCGCACCAATAACAGCACTACCGCCTAATATTGTAGCACCTGAATATATAATTACATCATCCTCAATAGTTGGATGCCGTCTTGCTCCTCTGAGTTTTTCTCCTGCATCAGGAGGTAAAGACAATGCACCAATGGTAACATTTTGATAAATTCTGACGTTATTGCCAATAACACTTGTTTCACCTATGACAATACCGGTTCCATGATCAATGACAAATCTTTCCCCGATTTGTGCACCTGGGTGAATATCAATACCAGTAAGGCTGTGAGCATGTTCTGACATGATTCTCGGCAATAGCGGAACATCAAAGTTATAAAAAATATGGGCAACCCTGTAAACTGTGATGGCGTATAATCCCGGATATGAAAAAATAATCTCATCATAACTTTTTGCAGCAGGGTCTCCATCAAAAACCCCCCGCACATCTGAAGCAAGTGACAAACGCAGGTCAGGGATCGCTTTTATTGTTTCTAATGCAATCTCATTTCCCCTTTTCTCACACTCGGAACATTTTTGACCATATCTGAGGCAATCGTGTCTCAATACATGGGTAATCTGCTCAGTAAGAATATCATAGAGCTGTGAGACATGCTGACCAATGTTATAAGTAAGATTTGCCCTGTCAATATTCTCACTTGAAAAATACCCGGGGAAAAGAACATGTCTGAATTTATCAATCATCGCTTTAATTGATGTTGAAAAATGGATTGGTTCATCGCCAACATGGGCAAAACAATTTTCATCCTCCATGGATTTTAAGATAGTATTAATAGCCTCGGGCAGTTCTCCACGATATTCAGGGGCAACTTCGCCTTCAACCGGGCATAGTGTTTTTTTAAAAAGATCATCCATTATTATTTAATTCCTTTTTCATTATAAATTTTCAAAAAGCCTTTTAAAGACTCTGCACTCTTTGCATTCATCCATTTTTTCCTCCCAGGTATTATGGGTTTTACCACTGCATTTGGTCCCGTTAATAAACCAGCACAGGTCTCCGGAGTTAAATTCGCTGGCAGGACAGTTTTTACGTCTCTTTTCCGAGCATTTAAGGATATCCCAACATTTATCTGAGGGGGTCTTACTGTTCAGCAAAAGCCTGGAAAGCAAAAACAGCAGCTGCCTTTCAACATGATGGGGTATTTTACGCCATCCCTGCTCATAACTATGAATCGCCTTAATAGAAATTCCAAGGAGGTGGGCAAGTTCCTTTTGTGTTTTACCAAGTTTTGCCCTGATTTTTTTAAATTTATTGCTTTCCATTAGTATCCTTTTTATAATAATAAAAATTCTTTTAAGTTTATACCATAAAAAGTATGCCACAAAGTGGTGATTGTCAATGTATTTTATTAAATTTGTCTGGTTATCTGCTATGCTCCTTATCTCATATTATGAGCTTGACAAGTCTGGTACAACCCCCATTTTATACTCCAGGGGAG
>CAZMEX010000094.1:0-6930 GCA_964565415.1 uncultured Desulfobacterales bacterium
GGAGCAGGCTTGGATTTTTTTGATAGAAATACTTTTTCAACAAAAGCTGCCATTGGTGCCCCGGCTAATAAGTTGTCTGCATTTGAAAAGAAGCCACAGCCGCCAATTTCAGCAACTTTTTCTAGAAAGGTTACTCCTTCAGGAGAAGCTCCCACGGCAATGGTATAAATACACAAGGACGAGCCATATTTATTTTTAAGTTGCCGGGCATATTCAAGGGTATCAGACACTATCATCTCTTGTTTCTGCCCGTCACTCACAATTATTACAACTTTTTTACCAGGCAGAGTTGCTAAATCTTTTTCAGCACCTTGCAGAGCTTTATATAACGGGCTGCATCCTCCAGCAGCGCCGATTTTATCAAGCCCTTCTGACAATCCATCTGTGGAATAATTGTTCATTCCATAAAATAGTTCTGTATCATTTTTTGAAACTGATGGGTCATGTCCAAAGGACCTTAAACCAGCTTTTTGATCAAGCTGGGGAATGGTTTGATTCATTCTGTCAACAAATGCTTTGGCAGTGGCAAATTTATTATTGCCATTGTAGTTGCTCAACATTGAACTTGAGGCATCAAAAATGATTAAAAAGCTATCAACCTTGGATGTATAGTTATCTGAACTAAAGGTTGAGGGTGAAAAAGCGGGCAATGGTTTTACAGGGGAACTTGCAATACAGCCAGATAAGAATAAAATTGCAATTAAGCCTGTAAAGCATTTAATACTAAGTTGTCGTGTCATTTTACCTCCATTGGGTTAAAGTATCTAATTATTTATCTAATACAAGATGTTTGAACTGAAAGCAATCTTTTTTTGATGAATCCCGGTAGAGTAATTACCTTATTTTGACTGGTCATAACCTGCCATAAGAATTGTTTTGTAAAAATTTTAAGGGAGACTTCATAACTTATGTAAAACCTGGGATAAATATCTTTTTATGAGCCTGGTTGGGCGTGCGAAAAAGTACAATATCGGGAATTGGTTAGGAAAATTATTGTTGTTCCAGTCAACAAAACTTGGTATAAAGAGCATCCTTAACACATATTGTATTTTATCAACCAGAGAATCGCGTACATCAAGGTTAAATTTTGAAAATCGGAATCCAATATTTATGGGAGGATGTTTTTCTAAAGTTAACTTTTGAATAATAGGCAGAGAGATTTTTTTAAGGTCAGGGTAAATAAAGAGATGATTTTTCATTGTATCAGTCAGTTCTATTTTAAAAAAATGAATACACAAAAAAAGAGCAAGCCCAACAGCTTTTTTACAATGTTTTTCAGAACTTATGTCACAAAGACGTTCAATATCACCAGTATTAAAAGTTTCAAAAACCAAAGCAATACAAAAAATGCTTTCTAAATTATCCCATATATTTTTGCAACCATGTAGACAAAGACAGGCAAGCAGGTCTGCCTTTGCAAGGTGTGAAACTTTTTGATTTAAAAAATTAATTTGTACCAATCTGTTCCGAACATATTCCAGCTCAAATGGCTTAATGGAATAGTTCCCTGTAAATTCCCAGTGCAGATCAACCCATATATCAGATTTTTTTTCCTTTATTTCAATGCTTTTTTTAAATTTAACATAGTTTTTAAATTGATCCTGCTTTAAATCTATTTTCAGTTCATATCCTGTTTTTAAAAATAGATTAATTGTTTTTTGAGCATCTTTTTTTGAAATCAGCAAATCAAGGTCAGCAAACTGCCTCAGCATCGGATCGTGGTATACAAATTCAGACAGAACTGCTCCCTTAAAAGGCACTGAGATGATACGATTGTTATCAAGCATATTAACAATTTGAATCAGGTTTGAAGATACTGAAATATTCCGCATAAGATTTATACGATAAATTTTCTTGAGCTTATCTTTGATAACTTTGGGAACAGATATCTGATTTTCTATCATTAAAGATTGGAAAATCAGCATCAAAACTTTATGCCGGATAGATAGATCAACAAACAAATCCCAGTCTATAGAGTTGAGGTCTGAAGGTGCCCTTAAATTTTCAGAATTCTGAAGTTTTGATAAAAAGAAGAGAATAAGCTTGATTTCAGGCATTGATTTCACTAATAGTTAAAATCTCTACAATAGCGTTGGAAATATCATCTTTAGCCAAAAGCAGACTATTTCTTTTTTGAAGCCATTGTCTTTTAGGAGTATCTGATTGGATAATATCAATGCTTTTTATAAGAGATAGTTGAAGTTCTTTTTTACCTTTAAAATTGAAAAGCAGACCGGACTCAGATTCAATCTCTTGTGTATAACCTCTGGAGTTGTTGTCAAAAAAAATTGCAGGGGTTCCCATTAATGCGGATTCTGCAGCCATAGTTGAGCTCTCTCCATATAATAGAGCAGCATAGTACAAAACTGAATGTATCCTTTCCTGCCCTATATTTATCTGATATTTTTTCAGTTTATCAGGTAAGGGTTCTTCTGATGAAATAAAAATCTTGCAATATTTGCTTAAAATATCTGTAATTTGAATTTTTAACCCATTTGTAATTCCCTTATACTTGATATCATGCATTGCTGAATGGGATACAAATCTAAGCACAATGTATTTATCATTTTTATTTATACCCATAACCTTTAGCACTGATTTGTCCGGAGTAAATTTATCATTAATATAGGCAAGTTCTTTATAGGAATTAATTTTAATATGTTTTTTCCCAAGTTCTCCTTTATAACTTTCTGGTGTAATGATAGTTGACGTAAAAGGAAAAGTTAAAAACGAATCATGGAAAACCGATTCAATATCAGTAAAAACAATAGATCTAAAATTTAGTAATTTACTGATCTGTGGCAGGATAAAATCCCCGGCTCCCAGCGATACATCCGGCTTAACCTGTTTACATATTTGATAAATTTTAAACCATTTAT
Organism: uncultured Desulfobacterales bacterium; assembly: GCA_964565415.1. GTDB lineage: Bacteria > Desulfobacterota > Desulfobacteria > Desulfobacterales > Desulfobacteraceae > JAIOSM01. Next base: position 2,880 of record CAZMEX010000094.1, read on the forward strand.
AAACATAATTTATCAGCTTTTTTAAAATAGTTTTTTTATGGGAGGGAAGTTCTATAAAATTTATCTTGTACTTTTGCAAAAGATAAAAAGTGATTTCTTTTTCTCTTGCAAGCACAATTATATCATGTCCCTGTTTTTTTAAATCAGCAATGATTTTTTTAAAAAAATGGACATCAGATGGATGACCTAGAGAAATTATGATTTTCAGATTAAATCTCCATTTTACAGTGAAAAAAGTTCATATTGCTTTCTTGTTTATTATGAGATATACAAAAACCTATGAAGGAAGAGGCATCAATCGCTGACAAGCTGTCATTTATCGTACATTTAAAACAGATGCTTGGGTTTGTCTGGAAAGCGTCTCCCAATGCTGTAGTATTCTTAAGTGTACTTGTGTTTATTCAGGGGGTTTTCCCCCTTGCTATGCTTTACCTTATTAAACTGATTGTTGATCAGGCAGGTATAGCTATCTCTTCCCATGGTGAAGGTCTTAACAAGGTTTTGATCCTTGTGGGAATTGCTGGTACAATAGGTATGCTGCGTATTATTTGTCAGCAGATTTCAGGTTTTGCCAGCGAAACTCTATCTTTAAATGTTTCTGACTATATTTATGATGTACTCCATAAAAAATCCATTGAAGTTGATTTAGAGTTTTATGAGAATCCTTCATATTTTGACACTCTGCACCGCGCTCAAATGGAAGGACCCCACAGACCTGCAAAAATTGTAAATAATTTAATCAGTTTTGGTCAAAATTTTGTTTCCTTAACTGCTGTGACTGCTTTACTTGTCTATTTTCACTGGTCTGTACCCCTTATCCTTTTTGCAGCAGCTATACCTGGTGTTCTTGTCAGAATTAAATTTTCAAAAATAATGTATAAGTGGCAGCGTAAAAGAACAGAAACCCAAAGAGAGGTCTCATACTTAAGCTGGCTCATTACTGGCTATATCCATGCTAAAGAACTGAGACTCTTTGACCTGGGCAATTTATTCAGTAAACAGTTTTCCAGCCTTCGCAAAGTTTTAAGAACAGAGATGCTTGGCATAAGCGCAAAACGAAGTATCTATTCTGTTTTTGCCCAGGGTATCCCTTTATGTATTATGTTTGCCTTGCTCTGTTTTATTGTTTACAGAGCAGTTCATGGTCATATTTCCATTGGGGATCTTGTTATGTACTACCAGGCAATTCAGAGAGGCCTTGGCTATTTTAAAAGCCTGCTTGGCGGTGTAACAAGTCTTTACGAAGACAATCTTTTCATCGCCTATTTCTATGAATTTATGAATATAAAAGAGAAAATCAAAGACCCTGCTTTTTCTGAAAGAATGCCGGATACAATTAAACGGGGAATATCTTTTCAGAATGTAAGCTTTACATATCCTTTGTCTGAAAAAAAAGCTTTGGACAATATTACCTTTTCCATTAAACCCGGAGAAATAGTTGCCTTTGTCGGAAAGAATGGGGCGGGAAAATCTACCTTAACTAAACTTCTATGCCGCCTGTATGATCCTGAGTCCGGCACCATATCAATTGATGGAACAGACATCAGGAAGTTTAAAGTGAAAGATTTACAATCAAAAATCGGTGTAATATTTCAAGATTTTGCTAAGTACCATTTTACAGCAGAGAAAAATATTTGGATAGGCAATATCAAAATCCCTTCCAGCAGCTTAAATATCAAAAAAGCAGCAAAAAAAGCAAATGCAGATGATTTTATACAAAAGCTTCCCCAACGCTATAATACTATTCTTGGAAAAATGTTTAAAAGCGGAGAAGAGTTAAGTGGCGGGCAATGGCAGAAGATCGCACTTGCAAGAGCATTTATGCGTAATGGCGAACTTGTAATTCTTGATGAACCAGCAAGTTCTCTTGATGCAGACAGCGAATATGAAGTCTTTAAAAATTTTAAAAGGCTTTTAAAAGGGAAAAGTGCTGTACTTGTAAGCCACAGATTTTCAACCGTAAAAATGGCTGATAAAGTTATTGTTATCCAGAGTGGAAGGATTGTGGAGCAGGGTTCACATCCTGAGCTTCTAAAAAATAAAGGTCCTTACTCAGACTGGTTTGAAAAGCAGTCCATTGTGGCAGGAGTTGATTCCACACCCACCTGTTAAAATAAAAGATCATATGGTCTCCGTCTGAATATGATATGTTTGCCCTCAAGGATAAGAACAGTTTTCCCATGGTGAGTATATTTAATCTTTTGTCCTTTGTTAGAACCCAGAACAATAGTTTTGAGGTCAGGTTTCCAAAATTTTGGAACCAGCCCGGTTTTTTTTATTAAAGAGTAAATCGGTCGAGCTATATATAGTATTTGTTTTTTTGTCAGTAATTCCATTCTTACTCTTTTTGATTGCAATAACCCCAAAAATCCATTAGCGACTTTTAGGTTTCTCCCTTTTCGTTCATAGGATAAAACCTTTCCAAGCAAGTGGTCAGCATTAAGTGTGTGTTTGTCCTCGAACAGGTTGTAATCGCCCATGGTGGTAATTGCACTCTTATGTATTGAGGTAACCCTGTGCACAATAAACTCTTTATTCTCTTCATCATTGAAAGGCTTTTTGAAAACTACAATGTCTCCAGGCTTTAAGTCTTTTATTTTTGAAACATGCAGATAATCTCCATCAATAAAAGTTCCGCGCATGCTTCTACCACGATAAAAAATTTGATGAATTGTCATGGTTTTTTATTTTTACAATAACTTTTAATGCATTGCATCTTCAATAGTGTTCCAGTCAATAAAATCTTTTTGGAAGGTTAGTTGATATCCTTTAATGCTATGGGTAAAATCATAAATGAAATCAAAAAACATAAGTCGATACTTTTCAGGTAAAGTTTTGGAATAAAAAAGATGTTCATTCCAAAGGTAGGAAAACAGATCTTTAGGCTTTAGTTGGGTTAATTTAAAATGATTCCCCTTTACCAGAAGGAATAATCCTTTCACAGGTCCTTTTAAGGAATGATTAATATTGTTTCCCCATGGAGTACTATAAGCAGTGAACTCATTTTTTTCTTTTTTAATGATATTTTGATCATCGCTTAGGATAGGGTATTCTGTCCCGAGTTTTGCTGCAGTGGTTTTACCGCCCTCATCAGGTGCTAAAAATATTCCAACTTTTCCATTAATCAGAAGAGCAGAACTGTGTATCATTGCTGCAGAAAAAGTTGGGAGGAAACTTGTGAACATTCGCCTGATGCCGTTGTTAATCAGGTCATCTTTAAAAATTTCATTACATTCAGGTGAATAAAAAATATTAATAGTTCTATTAAGGTAGTTATAAATAGTTATGGACAAGCTATGGAATTGAATTTTTATATATTCCGGAGACTTAAAACAATATTCAAGCTCTTTTCTAACTATTTTTGATTGTAACATGGGATTGCTAAAATCAATCAAATCATATTCTTGGAGCGAGGTGTTTTTCAGCTTGGCCTTGTCATAAACTATAGGTGGTATTATCAGAGTGGAATTATCAATATAACTATCACGTGAACATTCTAACAGAAATTCCCTCTCCTTTTTTTTAAAAGGCAAGACTGAGCTATCATTGTCTTTAGCTGAAATTATTTCATGGCAGACATTATAATTAGGATCCTGTGTCTGGAATTCTTTCAAAGAATTGTCTTGAATATGCCTGATTCTTGTATCAGATAATGTTCTGAAAACAATGTCTGCAATCTTATGATAAATATCAGTCATCAATAGCGTTTATTACTGAGAGTATGGCAATTTGTTTTATGTGTGTGAGCCTCCAGAACGGCATCCTTCCACAGCAAGTCCTCCGGTTCTGCAATAACCTTCTTCCGGTATAACCCCATTAGGAGCACAACTACCACCCATTGGTGTATCACCATTGCCACATGTTTCATAAGTTAAGCTTCCACCACCACGGCACTGACCTTGTTCAATGTATTGCTGTCCTGATGCCGAAGAGCTATTTAGATCTATAATGTTTGGTTTTTCATATACTTTCTTATTTCCCATTTTATCCTCCTATTTTTTTCTTGTTTCTGGGAATAAACCCATTTTATCCATCCCTTCACAAAAATAGT
>CAZMEX010000095.1:0-6669 GCA_964565415.1 uncultured Desulfobacterales bacterium
TTAAATATGAAACCCTGGCAAATCGCATTACCAGACTTGAAAGGAGCATTAATAAACTCTCTTCCAAAATCAATAGTAATAAAAAAAACTCCCCCGGTATTGTTAAAAACTCTTCCAATAAAACCAGCAAGAAGCAAGAGACAAAAAAATTGTTAACTAAAAAAGCAGTGCGCAAGAAAACAATAAAGAAAAAAAAAGAATCAATCTTCCATACTGTTAAAAAAGGCGATACCCTTTATAGCCTTAGTAAACAATACAATACAAGTGTTAGAAAATTAGAAAAAATAAATCATTTGCCTGAAAATGCCAATATTTACCCTGGAGACAATTTGCTGGTTAAATAGTGATTTTATTGGGATTTTATAGCTTTTATAAATTTGCTAACCTTATTTAAGTCCTTTATACCTGAAGACAATTCAACGCCTGAACTCACATCAACACCTGATATTTCTAAATTTGATATTGCATCATTAATGTTAGTTGTGTTAAGTCCACCTGCTAATATTACAGGCAGTTCTGTCTTAATCTGTAAAATTTTGGACCAATTCCACTCTTTTGCATTACCACCCGGGAGAACTCCTTTCCCACACTCTGCAAGAAGATATGAAGCTTGACTATATAAATGAGCATTTTTGAAATATGGTTTTCTTTCAAAAAAAATTGTTTTAATCACAATAACATTATTTGATTGCAGCTGGATAATAAGTTCCGGGTTTTCATTGCCATGAAGCTGGACAGCTTTCAGGGACATTTTTTTTACTCTATTCATAATAAAATTAAAATCTTCATCAACAAAAACACCGGTTGTAATAATATTTGAAGGTAAAGCCTGACAAATTAGTAAAGCATCATTTTCTGAAACATATCTTGGACTTTTTTTAAAAAAAACAAGTCCAATGGCATCAGCGCCTGAGTTGGCACATGCCACAGCAGTTTGTGGATCAGTTATTCCACAGATCTTAATAAAATTTATTTTTGGTTTTTTCCCCATGTTATTATTGGCTAGGTTTGTTATGGTACGGTCAAATTTTTTATGAATTCAACTGTATTGTCAGCTTTAATTATACTTTCACCAACAAGAAAATTAAAAACATTAAGGTCCATTCCATTTTTTATATCCTTTTGCTCTGCGATTCCGCTAGCCTCTATGGGGATATGGTGACTTTGAAATAGCGGAGCTATTCTTCTGGTTATGTTGAGATCTGTTTTTAAAGTCGAAAGGTTTCTGTTATTAATTCCTAGAATATCAGCTTTACAAAAATCAGCCTTTTCCAGTTCGTCTTCTGTATGAACTTCCACAAGGGGTTCTAAATTAATTTCACGGGAAAGACTTATATAGTCTTTGAGCTGATCTTTTTCAAGTATTGATGTTATAAGTAAAATTGAGTTTGCTCCCCTAGCTCTTGCTTCATAAATTTGATATGAGCTTATTGTAAAATCTTTTCTTAAAATTGGAAGTGAGCTGTTTTCTCTCACAATCTCAAGATCTTTCAGATTTCCATTAAAATAGTGTTTTTCAGTTAAAACGGAAATAGCAATGGCACCGGCTTTTGTATATTTGTCAGCATATGAAGCAACATCAAGGTCTTTAGATAGCATGCCTTTGGAAGGAGATGCTTTTTTAATTTCGGCAATTATTCCTGCTTGGTTGGAAGATTTTTTCTTAAGAGCTTTTCTGAAATTAGCCTCAACAACCCTTGATTCAGCCTTTTTTCTGATTTGGGTCAAGGAAGCTATGGTTGTTGTCTCTTTAATATCTTGTTTTTTCAATTCAATAACTTTTTTTATAAAACCCTCAATTTGGATTTTCCCCATTGTTAGGTGTTCCTTATATTCTGTTAAAAATTAAACTTAAGAATTGTCCTGTGTAAATTCTATTAATAAATCGAGCTTTGCATTGGCTTTTCCTGTATCAATTGAGTCTTTTGCCATCTTAATACCAACAGATAGTTCATCTGCTTTTTTGCAAGCTATCAATGCTGCTGCGGCATTGATAAGGACGATCTCTCTTTTAGTTCCCTTTGCACCGTTCAAAATAGATTTTGTGATCTCTTTATTTACTTTTTTATCTCCACCCCTTATATCCTCTGGGTTAGCGTAGGAATTAAAATAGTTTAACGGATCAATGTCATAGGTTTTTATAACACCCTTATCAAGCTCTGTAAGCCTTGTGAGTGTTGTAGTGGTTATTTCATCCATTCCATCATGTCCATGCACTATAAAAGCTTTTTCTGTGCCTAAAAGATTTAAGGTGTGAGCAAACATTTCAGTGAGTTCTGGAGCATAAACTCCAATAAGTTGGTATTTTGCACCTGCTGGGTTAGTAAGGGGTCCCAGCATATTAAAAATACTTCTTATACCAACATCTTTTCTGGATTTTGCAGCATGGCGCATTGAACCGTGAAATCTTGGGGCAAAAAGAAACCCAATGCCAATCTCATTAACAGCTTCTTCAACAATCTCAGGTTCAGTATCTATGATAACACCCAACTCTTCAAGAAGATCAGCACTGCCACATTTGCTCGATACACTTCTGTTTCCATGTTTTGCTACGGTCACACCACACCCTGCAACAACAAATGCTGTTGTGCTTGAAATGTTAAATGTTCCAGTTGAATCTCCTCCGGTTCCACATGTGTCTACAACGCAATTTGAAGTTGCTTGAACTCTCCCAGCTTTCCTTCTCATTGCCCTTGCTGCACCTGCAAGCTCTTCAAAGGTCTCTTTTTTTGTGGCAAGAGCTGCCATAAATGCACCAATTTGAGCCCCAGTGATGTTTCCTGAAAAAATATCCATGAACATGGATGCCATATCATCCTGACTTAAGTTTTGAAGATTGATGATATGGTTGAGATGCTCTGTGAAACCCATTTCATACGCCTCTAATAAAATTTCTTATTAATCGTTTGCCCACATTTGTCATAAATGATTCAGGATGGAATTGAACCCCTTCTGTTTTATGCTTATTATGTCTTATTCCCATGATTTCTCCATCTTCAGTTTCGCAGGTGATTGTAAAACAAGAGGGCAGATCGTGTTTTGATACAGCAAGAGAGTGGTAGCGCATTACAGAAAAGGGTTTTTTAATGCCTTTAAAAATTGCCTGCTCATCTGCTTTGACCATGGAAGTTTTCCCATGCATTATTTTTTTTGCATGGATAATTTTACCACCAAAACTTGCAGCAATAACCTGATGCCCAAGACATACGCCAAGCATGGGTATTTTTCCGGAAAACTCCTTTACAACATCCAATGATATACCTGCATTTTCAGGTCTGCCAGGACCAGGAGAGATTACAATGGCATCAGGGTTTAATTTTTTCAGCTCATCAATGGTTGTTTTATTGTTCCTAAAAATTTCTGCCCTGGAACCTGTATGCAAAATATAGTGTACAAGATTAAATGTAAAAGAGTCATAATTATCAATTACTGCTGTTAACATGAATCACCCCCATGATTTTTGGTGGTAAGCTTTAAGGCAGCTTCAACTGACTTTGCCTTATGAATACACTCTTCAAGTTCTTTTTGTGGATTTGAATCAAACACAATACCAGCTCCTGTCTGAATAGTAAGGTTTTCTTTTTCCATTACAGCTGTCCTGATTGTTATGGCAAGGTCCATATCGCCTGAAAATGAAATATATCCAGCAGCACCTCCATAGATGTTTCTCGGAGTTCTTTCAAGATCAGCAATGATTTCCATCGCTCTGATTTTTGGTGCTCCAGTAAGAGTCCCGGCAGGAAATGTTGCTTTTATAAGATCAAATGCATCAATTCCCTGTTTAACATCACATGTTATATTTGAAACAAGGTGCATCACATGGGAGTACCGTTCAATAAACATATTATCTGTTATCTGTACACTGCCGGGTCTGGCAATTTTTGCAAGGTCATTGCGCCCGAGATCAACAAGCATAATATGCTCTGCGCGCTCTTTTTTATCATTGAGGAGTTCATCTGCCAGGAACCTGTCTTCTTGTTCGCTTCTCCCCCGCGGGCGTGTGCCTGCAATGGGGCGGAGTGTTGCAGTATTATTTTCAAGCCTGACCAGTGTTTCAGGAGAGGAGCCTGCAATTGAAAGATCATTGAAATTCATATAAAACATATAGGGAGAGGGGTTAATATACCTTTGAGCTCTATATATCATGATAGGATCAAAAGGAGCTTTGCATGTAAAAGGTTGTGAATAGACAGCTTGAATAATATCGCCTTCAACAATATGCTCTTTAATTTTTTCAACGCCTTTTCTGTAATCAATATCACTTATTTGAGATTTTAATTCAATATTACCTTTATTATAAGATTTGTCACAAGTAAATGGTTTGTTTATATTTGAAATTATCTTTTGAAGCCCCAGGCAGGCTTTTTCATACTCTTTTTCACAGTCACAATCCTTTTCAAGATAGCAAATATTTAAACATGTAATAGTATGTTTCATATTATCAAAAATGATCATAATTTCTGGTATTATAAAATGGGCATAGGGCGCATCGCAAGGCAGTTTTGTAGGGATATTCTCAAAAAAAGATATCATTTCATAAGCAAAGTATCCAGTCAATCCGCTCCAAAATCCTGGAAGTTCTGGTATCTCAGCGGGCTTATACTGGTTCAATATGTTTTTCAATATTTCAAGAGGCTCTCCATTGTGTATGGTTTTCTTGACAATTCCCTTGCTGATGACTTCAACATCATTGGCAAAAATTTTAATCTCCTTGTTTGGTGATGTACCAAGAAAACTGTATCTTGCCCAGCGTTCTTGCCCTTCAACACTTTCAAGCAAAAAAAGAGGTGTGTTTCTTTTGGAAAATTTTTGTAAAATGGATACAGGAGTTTCAGTGTCAGCAAGCATTTGTACACAAACAGGAACAACATTGAAAGTTTTTGACAGTTCAAGAAAGTGCTTTTTTTTTGGAAAATTATTTAAAATCATAATATTGTCCCTGAATTTTAGTCTATAAAAATAAAAAAGGCTGACCATATAGTCTTTGGCAGCCTTTTAAATGGAAAAACCGCAAAAGTATCATGGGCTGCGGTCTTTTGTTTTATAATTATTCTTAGCAATAAGACAGAAGCTTGCTGATAGTTCTGTGTTGCCACAATTTTGTCTTATTTGTTATAAATATTATCATAATTGTTTCCATTCTATTCATACACCATAATCAAATTTATAATAGAGTTGATTTGAAAGACAATCTAAATGATTAGAAAGCAGTTGTCAAGAAAAATGTTTCTTTTAATAGAAACAAAATTTGACATATAGCGTTTGTATTTTTTCAGTATTGGATTCCTAAAAAATTTGTATTAACAAATTGAATTATTCATTTTCCCTGAATATTTTAATATTTAATTAACTGGGTTTCTGAACACTTCGACAGGCTGTTACAAAATGCCCACCTATTCAATTTCTGCGTTGGGAAAAGAAATTTAATCCTCGGAATACTGCATGTGTTTCCCTTGACTCTCATTTATTGAGAAGCTATAAAATATTTCAAAAATTATCCATGACAAGCCTGGTTAACTAAACCAGAAGAAATAGGTCGCTATAACCGAGGCGCTTAAGCCCAGGCATACCTTAATAGTAAGTATACGATTCCTCAATTTTTTTCTAAGAATGCTCTCGCCATCTGGAACGATGTGATACGGGATCAAAATATTATCTGGATCTTTGAGACCGCCCTGTTCCGATGAATAAATACCACTTAACATAACAGAATTGTCTGGCTGGATAACACTCTCTTTAAATTCAAATAAAAAGTCTTCAAGGTCATTCCGCTTGCTAAGCTTTTTATCAACCCGGAAGTTTCCCGGGCCTTTCACCTCTTTGCCAAATGAGCAGGAGTGCAAATAATTTTTGGCTTGCTCCTTTGCCTCGTCAACTATATCAGTCATAGGCAATTCATAGAACAATTCCAGATTAGGTTCCGCCAGTATTTTAATTTTTCCAAGAGGGCTTTTTATCAGTGCAGGAATGAGAGCATAGCCTTCATAGCAGGTCCATTGGCTTTGTGCTGCGCCACAGGGTCGACATCTGGCAGTATATTTATAGGCCACGCACTCTTCCTTGCTAAATGGGGCAGTAAGAAGAGGTGCTTGAGGTGTGATAGGACCTGATACAATTATTCTGGCACCATCTTTTAGAATACCCTTATTAAGCATGGCAAGGTCCGAGGTGAAATGCCGAATATCCAAAAAGGATAACGGTATGAGCCATAGAGATAGACCGGCAACAATGGCTGCCGCATCAGCAGCTTTTAGCGGAAAAACAATTCCTGAAAGAGGCAACGGAAGCCCCAATAAGGGATAAATAGCTCCAATGATTAACGGTAAAAGCAAAAGGCGTATTAAACACCCGGAAAAACCTCCCATGACAACCTCCTTTTTTCGTTTTCAATTATTTCAAACTCTTTATAAAATTTTTTACAGCTTTAACACCATGCTTATTTGTTACATTTATGGTTTTAGAGGCGATTACAGTAATATAAGCCGCACTTTTCAAAAATTCCATCTTTGAAAATGCAGTATATTATCAAAACATTTGTACCAAACAATATTCTTATATGTTTTTATGGAGATTGCAATCATTGCGAAAAATAAAAATTATATTTCTGCTAACAGTCTGTCTTCATAAATCAATTTTTTTGACTGATAATTGTTGAGTCTTTTAAATAAT
>CAZMEX010000096.1:0-6656 GCA_964565415.1 uncultured Desulfobacterales bacterium
TGCAATAATTTTTATTAATTCTTTTTAAACAAGCTATAAAGGATTATATCGGTATCCAACTCCATGAACTGTGGTAATAATTTTTGAATCAGCAGGTTCTTTTTCAATTTTCTTCCGGAGTTGGGCGATGTGTTGATCCAGGGTCCGTGTCGTACCGGGATAATCAATCCCCCACACTTTATCCAGGAGAAAATCCCTTGAAAGTACTTCATTGGGGTGATCGTAAAAAAGTTTAACCAATTTTATTTCGCGGGCAGACAAATTAAATTCAATACCATCTCTTATAAACTTATAACACTTGAAATCAATTACAAATCCGCCAAAATATTTTTCAGATTCTTCTTTTTCCGCATTGCTCTTTGATACCCTGACAGACCTTCTAAGCACCGCAGATATACGGGCAAGCAGTTCATGGATACCAAATGGTTTTGTAATATAATCATCTGCCCCAAGCTCAAGCCCGATAACTTTATCGATCTGCTCACCTTTTGCTGTCAGCATGATCACAGCCACTTGCTTATTTATTAATCTTATTTCACGCAAAACATCATATCCATTTTTTCCCGGCATCATAATATCTAAGAGCAGGAGGTCAAAATCATGGGATTTAAAGATTTTAAGTGCTTCAAGTCCATTTTGCGCTTCTAAAACATTATAACCCTCGCTTTCAAGGGTATCTACAAGCCCTAATCGTATATCAGGGTCATCTTCAGCAACCAGAATTCTAGTTTGATTCATATTTTGGTATCCTTACAATAAAGCTGCTTCCATTGGTTTCTTTAGTTTCCAATATAAGATCACCATCAAGATCCTGTAAAATTTGTCTTGCAATGGTCAATCCAAGCCCGGAGCCCGGAAAAGAGGATGTTAAAGAATTATCAATCCTGTAAAATTTTTCAAAAATAGCTTTTTGATGCTTTTTTGAAATTCCAGGACCGTGATCATGGATTTTCAATAAGATAAATCCATGATCAACTCCCAGCTTTAAACCTAGGAATCTGCCATCCTTTGCATATTTTAACGCATTGTCCAGAAGGTTTAATATTACCTGTTCCAACGCATCAGGATCTGACATAACCTTGAAAGTATCTTTATTATTATCTGCTTTATCAATATCAATAACAATATCAAATCCTGCTTTTTTTATTCTGATACTGTGGGCATTCATTATCCCCATCAGCAGCTTATCCATGTCTATTTTCTGTCTATTGTAAATTTTTTTGCCCTGTTCCAATTTGCCAAAATCTAAAATATTGTTAATCAACCTTGTTAATCGCTGGCTTTGGGCAACCATTACTTCAAGGTATTGTTTTGTTTTTAATTCAGATTGATTACGTCCTGAAAGCATGAGTTCAGCGTACAGCCTGATACTTGTAAGGGGTGTTTTAAGCTCGTGGGATACTGATGATACAAAAGAAGCCTTTTCCATGGCATCTTTCATATGTTTGCGGGTTTGCCAGGTTAAAAGTAAACCACCACAAATCAGAGCTGCCATAAAAATAAAAAGCAGCAATAAAGAGAGATATAAAAACCCTTTTCCCGATGCATAGCTCTCAGCATCCGGATATACGCATATCTGCCAATGGGGCAGAAGATCTGACAATGCGATTGATATATCAAAATCCTTAGCATCTTTTACCAAAACATCCCCGGATAGATGTACTACCTGCTGTTTGCTGTCAAGAACAGCATAAGACAAACCTTTTTTCCCGGGACGAGGCAAATTCACGACCATGCGTGATAAAAGGCTCATAAGTTCCAGCTCAATGCCATAAACAGGTCCACCCTGGTGTTTCTTAACCCAGCCTAATATATAAAGCTGATTCTGGGAAAACCATGGTATCCATCCATATTGAGGTGTGAATGAGGTCTTCTTCAGTACTTTACCTTTGGCAAGATCAAAAAGAGAGTCATGCTCCTTTGCAGCAGTATGCATGTCTGCAATAAAAGCTTTCTCACCTGAAAAAAAAGAGTCAAACCTGACTATAAATGATCTCTCCTCCAGAGTGGAAGCCACCCCTTTTGCAGGATACAAAAGAAGTTTTTTCTCATCCCATATAAAAACATTTCTGACAAGGGAATTGGTCTCTTCCCATAGCAAAAGAGTGGACTCCAGTTGACCTTTATCAATACCAATAAGTGATTGGGATAGATTTTCTTCAACATCTCTTATTGTAATATGAATATTTCTGGCAATTATTTTAGCACGCTCGGTAAATGATGTTACTGCAGCTCGGTTGATACGCTCCTGCTCATGGAGCAGGAGCTTGAATGAAACCACACTGATTACAACAGCAGGCACAAGCAGCAACACCCAGAATATTATTATAAACCGCCTGCTTTCCATAACTTACAAACCTTTGCCTATTTGACTTTCTGTTGATTTTTCATCTGGTACGACTTTGTCCTCATACTTTTACGCATTTTTTTATCCATACCTTGTCTTTGGATCTGTTCTGCCTGGATCTCCATGTCTGTTGCCTCATTAAAAAGGGCTGAATCATTATACTCTTTGGCAATTTGTTTCATCTTTCTTGCTGATGTTTTAAGGGACTGTGCAGCCTCTTTCTTTTTACCTTTGTCAGACAGGGAGATGGCTTTTTCCTGTTCAATGGCATTCAGGTTACGATGGTATGCTCTTAACACATTAACATTGGTGGATTGTTTAACAAGTATTGGATCTTTACTGAACTTTGCAATTGAGTTGCCATATACTGACTCCCTCTTTTTACTAAAAGGGTTCTCATAATGCACACTTGCTTTGGCTATCTGCATAACAGTACCTGCTCTGGATTCGGGTATTCTTACTTTTACAAGTGCATATTTCTCCTGATCTCCATAAAGCTGATTCATTGACAGCTCAACCCTGTTTTCTTTGATACGCCCTTCTCTTCCTATGATTGAAATCGGTTCAACATCATCTGGCATTGAAATTATTACCTTTACATCCTTGGCAACCACATTAAGAACATCTCCAAGTTCCGCTGCAAAAATTTCAGGCAATTGCCAGCTGGACTCAACAAAGTATGCATTACCATCACTTTTCTGGGACAATCTGGTCATTAAGTCCTCATTATAATCATATCCAACCCCAATAGTTGTAACTGATATATTCTCTTTAATCAATGCTGCTCCAAGCCGTCCAAGTTCAAAAGGCGATCCGGGTCCCACATTGGCAAGACCATCTGATAAAAGAATAATCCTGTGGATATATTCTGATCCAATATGTTTTCTGATTTCCGAGGCACCCTGGCTGACACCACCAAAAAGCGCTGTGCTTCCAGCAGCCTGAATTCGGTGTATCTTTGAAATTATCCGATTTTTATTCCTTACATATTGTGCTGGTATTATAGTGCGTACATTAGAATCATATACCACCAGTGAAAAAATATCAGCAGCACTCAGCCTTTTAATGGCTTCCACTGCAGCAGCCTTGGCATATCTAATCTTCTCTCCATTCATGGAGCCTGATTTATCCAGCACAATGGAAAGATTGACAGGTGGTCTTTCAATATATGAAGGAGCCACTGGTGCTTCCAGGGTGACTTTCAGTATCACCTCCTGGGAAGGTCCTGCAAATAAAACGGATTTTTCAGTTTCAACCCGGCATACAACCTTATGATCATAGGTTGCACCCATGGCAGCACCTGAAGTGAGCATAATAACTGCGAAAATTAATAATTGATTTGCCAATAATTTTTTCATTGTTCCCTCCTTAAGTCATGTATTATCGTTTCTCTAAATAAATCTCAACGCTTGAATCACATGATATCGGAACGTAAATTTAAAAGTGTCAAGGGCTGGTAAAAAGGTTGTAAAAAAGTTGTAAAAAAAAATCCTACGCTTTTATACATTTTTCAACAGCTGTACAAACCCCGCAATTGTTATTAGAAGGTAGTTGCTCAAACTCCTGTTTAAGGTCATCCAGGGCATTTGCAACAACAAATCCCTTACCTGACCACAAAAGTAAATCCATATCATTGGAATCATTGCCAATGGAAATTACATTCTCTCTTTTTATGGAGAGCTTGTTGCTGAGAAAAGCTGCTGCCTTACTTTTTGAAACCTCCTTGTTAAAAACTTCAACCCATAATGATTCATGATCCAGTGGCGAGGTAGCAATGATAACACTGTACTTGCCAAGGTCTTTCTTAATTTTTTCAATTCTTTCAAATGAAGCATAGGAAGATTTGCAGGGGATGATTGACAAAACTTGAGTTGCTCTTCCAAAGCTGTCCATGTTCTGCTCCAATGGCAAAACATACTCCTTATAAATCTCGATTCTTGCTTTAAAATCACTATTTTTACCCCCATGGTGTTTATAAACAAAGTAGTTTGTGTCTGGTACTGGTTTGTGAACCATATAGTCAAGCCTGCATGTTTCAAAATAATTTGCAATCAAGATAACATCAGCCTCCTCAAGGGAAAAACTTTTAATGATCTCTTCATTATAAGATTCCATAATGCAAGCACCTGTTGAAAAAATCAAATAATCAACGGGAAATTTATGGATATTTAAACCAAAGGTTTTTAAAATCTTTAGAAACGAGTAGATGGATCGACCCGTGGCAATACACCTTACAATTCCATGGTGTTCAAGTTTTTTCAAAGCATTTAGATCTTTGGGACAAATTGTTTTATCATCCCTTAAAAGAGTACCGTCAAAGTCTGTGATAAATAATTTTTTCTGCAATTTTACCTTTCTTTAAAATTTTGTATGGTATTTATTTTAAAAATTATCACAATATCATTTGTTTTTTTATACCAAATATATTAAAAAGTCATCATGAATTCGCGTGTACTATCATCAATACTAAAACATTTAAAATCATTACCAACTTTTGATCAAATTGGTATTAAAAGGTATAGAGCCCTTCTTGAAATGAGCGCTAAAGCATTCAAGCCTGATAAAACCACTGAGTTCAAGCCTGTTAAGATAGATAAAATCAATGCTGCATGGATAATCCCGAAAAACATATCTTCTGGTAAAACCATTCTTTTTCTCCATGGAGGTGGTTTCATAGCAGGATCTATAAATTCACACAGGGACATTGCATCAAGACTTGCAAAGGCATCCAACTCAAAACTATTGATAATAGACTATAGACTCGCACCAGAACATCCCTTTCCTGCCGGGCTTGAAGATGCATTAACTGCTTACAGGTGGCTGCTTGAAAACTGTGTTGAACACAATAAAATTGCCCTTGCAGGAGATTCGGCAGGAGGAGGGCTGACTCTTGCTCTTCTTGCAAAAATAAAACTCAGCAAACTGCCCCTGCCAGATGCTGCGGTCTTTTTCTCCCCCTGGACAGATCTTGAGAACAAAAACAGATCATTCAAAGCAAATGAAGGGATTGATCCAATGCTGAATAAAAATATGCTTGAACAGACCGCTGCCCTTTATTGCAACAAAAAAGATTTGTCTAATCCTCTTGTATCACCTATCAATAGTGATCTTACAGGTCTTTGCCCCATGCTTATACATGTTGGTGAAAATGAGGTTCTGTTAGATGACTCCCTGCTGCTTGCACAATATGCAAAAAAGGCAGGGGTAAAAACAACAATTGAAGTTTTTGATAATATGTTCCATGTTTTTCAATATTTTGCAAAATACTTATCCATTGCAAGAGCATCCATAAATAAAGCAGGTATATTTATTCAACAATCACCTGAATCATAAAAGACAAGGACAAATGGCAATAAGACACCCCTTTGAATGGTTAAACAAATCCAGTCAAAAAAAGGTATTTACTTTAAAAAAGAGAAATCTAAATAGCCGGCATGGTTAATTCAACCCCATACCCATAACCAGACCAACTGCAATACCTAATCCTATAAATATTGATCCCACAACAATCCCAACTGCCACATTATTATCTGCAAGTTGCTTTGAAGTATCAAAAGGGGTAATTCTATCAAACAATTTAAACCCTAAAAGCATGAATATAAGTGTAATAATCACACCAAAAACTGCATATAAAAAATTTGCAGCAATTATTCCGATTTCCATTATTTTAATACTCCTTTAATCTTATTTATTTTATCCACATATCCAATGGTCTCTTTGCTGTGCTTGCCAGTAACTCTGCCAAGGCTTTTCTCAATGGATGACCATATATTTGGATTCATATCACTCTTTTTTGCAATCTTCTGGGCTTTAATGATATTACCTTTTCCTGCATTGTATGCCCCAAACATAAACCCCAGCCTGTCCATAAAAGGTCTTTTTGCCTTAAACAGCTTCCAGATTGCCCGATCATAGTAAATACCTGCTGCTATATTCCATTTTGGCTGTTGGGTATTTCCCTTGATTGAGGGATTTTTATATTTGATCTCCTCAAAGGTTTTTGGCATTATCTGCATAACACCTTTTGCACCCACATGGGATTTTGCATCTGAATCCAGATTTGATTCTGCAATGGCCTGGGATTTAAAATATCTCCAGTCAAACCCGGGACCAAAATAGTGCCTGGTATACTTTTTAAAATAGGAATCGTATTTGGTAACGCTGTTATATCGTTCAAATCCAAAGCAGGCTGCAGAGCAACCCAGAAAGAATAATAGAAAACTGATTACAAATCTGACCTTATATTTTAAAAAAATCTGCATAGCCGACATTATCATATAAAAGTAATATTCTAAAGCATCTTATTTCA
>CAZMEX010000097.1:0-6283 GCA_964565415.1 uncultured Desulfobacterales bacterium
GGGTGGATTAAAAAACATGTTATTGGTATGGACAAGGTTTATTTTCAAAAACTTGGCTATGGCAAACTTGAAGAGAATGGTTCATTGAATAATCGTAATGATTCTCTGATTTATAAAACAATACTGATAGCTGAAGATTCTCCAGATCAAAGACTCCTTTTAAAAACAATTCTGGAGCAGGCGGGTTATATTGTTTTAGAGGCGGAAAATGGCAAAGAGGCGCTGAAAATCATTCAAAACAATACAAACTTACGATTTATTATTACAGATATTAATATGCCAGAGATGGATGGCTATGAATTGATTCAGGAGTTAAGAAAATTTCAGGTTCGCCATATTTACATTATTGTTGTCACATCCCTGGAAGATAAAAAAAGTGTTATTAAAGCATTGCGCTGCGGTGCTGATGATTTTTTATCCAAACCTGTTTTACCTGAAGAACTTAACCTCAGAATTGAGGGAGGACAACAGCTAATCAAGCTTGAAAGCCAGGACGAACTTATTTTTTCGCTGGCAAAACTATCTGATTATAGAAGTCAGGAAACAGGGCTGCATCTGGAACGAGTCCAGCAGTATACCCTTGAGATAGGAGAATATCTTGCTAATCACCATCCTGAAAAAGAGATCACAAAGCATCTGGCAAATGAAATATCCAGGGTAAGCCCCCTCCACGATATTGGTAAAGTCGGTATTAGTGATCAAATTTTGACAAAACCTGGGAAGCTTACTGATGAGGAGTTTGAAATTATAAAGGAACACTCCAGAATTGGAGGAGATTTAATCAGCGATATCTATTTAAAAACAGGCTCTCCAAGCCTTCATATTGCCTTTGAACTCACAATGTTTCACCATGAAAAATGGGATGGGACAGGGTATCCTGCAGGATTGTCAGGCGATGGCATTCCAATTGCAGCAAGAATAATGGCCCTTGCTGATGTTTATGATGCCCTGACAACCGATCGTGTTTATAAAAAAGCTTTCAGCCATGAAAAAGCAAAAAAAATCATTATTAAAGGTAAGGGTAAACATTTTGATCCTGATCTTGTTGATGTTTTTCTTGCACTGGAACAAAGATTTATACAGCTCAAAGAGAGCTTGAGTGACTCGTAATAACTTAAAAAAGGAAAAAGAGAATCAATACTGACATTAACAAAAAAATTTCTGACCATTTGCGCACAACCTATGGACTTGGACAAGAGCAGATTAATCAATTGCTGGCAACTGCTGCTAAAACGCTCAGAGAAAGCATTGATACAGCCAGATCAGCTTTGGATAGGAATGATTATCAAACAGTTGGAGAAACTGCCCATTCCATAAAAGGCAGCCTTTTAAACCTAGGTTTAAATGATTACTCAAATTTGGCAAAAACTATTGAAATCAGTGCGAAACAAAGCAGAAAAATTGATTTTAACGCATTATTATCTAAATTAAGTAAGGAAATTGGTTGTCAGTTACACGCCTTAAATTAAATGAAGCTTTTAAAACAGCAATGGAAAGTTAAAAAAAATATTCCCGAGGATGAAATTTACAAAAAAGTCATCCACGAATTAACAAGTCTTCTGTTTGCAGGTGCTTTAAAACCAGCTCTTTTTAGTATTGCAGGCAGTGTAATTATATCATTTGCTTTGAAATCCTTTGTTCCAGCGTCATGGTTAATCCTGTGGTGTGGTGCCATGATTGTATTATCAACTATTCGATTATTCATATGCCATCAATTTAATAAAGCAAAAGCCCATGAAAAGCCTCATATTAAATTTAAAACACCCTATCTGTTTTTTACTGGCTTGATCGGTATTGGGTGGAGTATGATTGCTTTTTTGCCAGGCATATTTTCTTCAGACTATTCCCAGACATTAGTTGGTATTATATGCACCTGTGTAGTCTATCTGGGCATTTCGGTTTTATCCATGAACAGACTTGCTCAAATAATATACATTACCCCTTTCCCGCTGACCCTATCACTTAATTTACTGATGAACTCCAAATTTATGGGATTGGAATGGACTCTTCTTCTTCTTATGTTCTGGCTGTTTATGCTGTGGATAGGCAAGCAGCACTATCAGGTAACTGTTAAGAATTTAACCTTGCAGTTCATCAATGAGACATTAATTCAGCACCTTAAAATTGCCAATAGACGAGAACGTGCTGCAAATGAAGCAAAAAGCACCTTTTTAGCAAACATGAGTCATGAAATCCGTACACCCATGAATGGTATACTTGGCATGACCAGGTTGGTGCTTGATATGAAACTTGATAAAAAACAAAAAGATTTATTGAATACTGTTATCTGTTCTGCAGAAAGCCTGTTGAGAATACTCAATGATATCCTTGATTTTTCTAAAATTGAAGCTGGGCAATTATCCCTTGAACAGCATGATTTTAGCCTGATAGCAATGGTTGATAATATTATTTCCAGTTTGAGTATTCAGGCTGAGGATAAAAATATTGTGCTGGAAAATAAAACTGACTTTACTTTGATCCCCAATTATATCAATGGTGATGAACTGCGGTTGAGACAAATTCTTGTAAATTTAATCAATAATGCCATCAAGTTCACAAGTAAAGGCAGGGTTTATATTACAGTGAAAACAATCAAGCAGTCAGCAGATAAAATCACTCTGGAGTTTTCCATTGTCGATACAGGTATTGGTCTTACCCTTGACAAACAGGAGACCATTTTTAACTCTTTTACCCAGGGTGATGCATCCACGGCGCGGCAATTTGGAGGAAGTGGTCTTGGACTTACAATAAGCAAACAACTTGTTGAAATGATGGGTGGATCAATTGGAGTTAAAAGCGTAGAAGGACAAGGCAGCAACTTCTATTTTACTATTGATGTTTTAAAAGGAAAAAAGGAGCCCTCCTCGGGATCAGGCACCAATGCTCTGGATACTAATTACACTAATTTAAACATTCTATTGGTGGAAGATAATGAGGTGAATCAAAATCTGGCCAAAATAGTTCTTGAGCAGGAGAGACATAATGTAGTTATAGCTGAAAATGGTTTTAAAGCTCTCCAAGTTCTTGCAGTTGATGATTTTGATGCCATACTCATGGATATTCAAATGCCTGGAATGAATGGTCTGACCGCCACTTCAATAATTCGAAACCTGGAAAATGGTCGCCTTGGTAATGAAGATATATCAGAAAACAGTGAAAAAAAGCTTGTAACTAAGCTAAAAAATAAGCATATTCCGATTATTGCCATGACAGCCAATGCTCTGGATAGAGACCGGCAAAAATGTAAGGAAGTTGGTATGGATTATTTTTTAACTAAGCCATTTATACCAAAAGATCTTCACAATGCACTGAATAGAGTATTACAACAACAGACAGGCTAAAGCGTTATCAAATCCCAAGCAAATTAAAATATTTATCTTTACACCTTTGTTCAATATCAATCATGGTCTTAAATGAATTATTGAAATCATTATCAACAGCAGCAAAAACACCATGCCCATAAACAATAACTGCTTTTTTACCTCTGATTGCTTTGGGAAGAGTATTGCATAAGCCATATATGCCAGTACCAACTTCACCGCAAACTATTGGTATATTGTCAAGGAAACGCTGTTCAGGGCATTTGATATGGCACTGATCCAAAAAAGTACACTCCTTTTTTTCGCAAAACATGGACATAATAACTGTGAATTTTGGATGACCATGGAGCAGTCCTTTGATGTCAGGGTTGTTCAGCACAATTTCTTTGTGGGCAGAAAATTCGCTGGACGCAGTAATACTTGAGCAGGTTGAATTATCCAGGGGACAGGGGTCTATACAGCCGTCCAGTTCATCAAGAGAGGAACCTGTCTGACTGATATATAAAGTGTTGTTGAATTTATATGATACATTTCCAAAAAAAGAGTCCACCAGTTGATAATCAACAACGACTTTTCCAGCTTCAGAAATTGCTTTATAAACATCGTTTTCTGTTTTTATATCTGTTTTAAGTTGTGTGAAGTCAGGATCGGTTTTATTCAGCCGGGTGATGGCATTTTTTAGAATATTTATCTGATTTTTTGTTAGATTCCCTTTTTTATGATCATACAAACAATCATTGAAAAACTTAACAAAACAGGTGAAACAGACACAGCTGAAAAAGATATAGGCTTGCTCCGGGGTCACGCTTCCCCATGTAATAATCCCTTCTCCTTTTACAATGGCACATTTACGCTGCTTCAATGTCAGGATAATTTTTCCCATATCAAAGCTGTCCACAATTGGTAAATCATGGAGAAATGTTCGGGTCTCAGTGTCTGACGGATAAATTGTACCTTTACTTACATCAATTAAATATTCAATAATTGAAAAATAGGGCTCCTCGGGTTTGACAAACATCAATGAATTAATGCTGATTTGGGAAAATACTCTTTCAAGCTCTCTGTTTTTCGATCCAGCCTGATTCCAAATAATTTCAGTGTTTAGACCAGCTATAAAAATATCTTTTGATAAAGCAAGTCCACTGGAAATACATTTTTTTTCATATTTCTTAATTAAGTTTTTCATAGGATCAAGCCTAATTTGCTGGCTTTTTGTTGCGTGGGCTCACCATTTTCATTTAGCCCTCTTATTTTGTAGTAATCTGAGAGTGCTTTTTCAAATATGGTTTTGTTGATTAAAGGTATTTTAATGTTATTTCCAGAGGAGCCGTCCTCTTTAAAAAAGCGTTCAGGAATTGAATCGTCCTTGCGGGTAAATCCATTCTGCCAGTTCATGATTCTCTCATTGTAATAAATACGCTCCCCTGCTGAAATGAGTTCATGGGCAGACGTTTTAATGCCGGTAACAGCAGTATATGCCACGGCAAACTCTTCAAGGGAACAACCAAAAAAAGCAAATTTGCAGGCTGTTAAAGAGTCAATAACTGCATTTATATCTTCAGCAATTTTGATAATTCTGGCTTTTCCATCAAAAGAAAAACGGTCTGTGGCAACTGGTTTTCGAATTATTTCGTGGCTGATGGGATAGGCGCGCAGATGACATGCCCCCCGTGTTGCAACAGCATATGCCAGCGCCATGCCACATGCACCCCGTGGATCATAGGCTGGAAGCTCCAGTCCTTTAACAGAAAAGGAGAGTTGTTTTTTCCCATGCTCTTTTGCAAAACAATATGATCCTTTGGAAAGTGCAGAACCTTTGCCTCTGTTTTTACAAATATCTTCCAGCAAAGATATGATTTGATTCCCGGATAACTTCTGCTGGGTAATCTCAGAATAACACGCTATTGTTGATGCAGCTGAGATTGTATCAATGCCCTGCTCATTGCAGATTCGATTTGCTTTGGTCACAATATCAATATTGTCATTATTGATTAAAGCTGAAAAATGGGACATTGTTTCAAATTCCGGAATGTGTTCACGATTTTTTCCAACCCGTTTACATTGAATATGACACCCTTTGCACCCAGCCTTTTTTGTATTGTATTTTCTTTTATAGGAAAAAGCATTTAAGTTGGAAGCAGCCTGAAACACTGTTTTTTTAAAATTGTCCGTCGGCATCATCCTGCGATTACCAATCAAATCATATAATGCACCGGTTCCAAAATTGGTAATCCCATGTTCACCCATGATCATTGGTGATGCTGCAATGAGTCTAAGGATATCTTCCCTTGCTTTTTTTAAAAGATCTTTATCATGAACAGCAATTTTCAAAGTTCCTTTAACCGTTATAAATTTCAAATTTTTAGCAGCCTGAACCATGCCCAGCCCACCACGCCCGGCACAGAAAAACCCATCAATCATGATATTGGAAAACAAAACACCACTTTCAGCAGCAGGTCCAATTGAAACCACACTCCCTTTTTTTTTAAGAGTGTTATAAAGTTTTCCTGTTTCCCACGCTTTATATTTTTCAGCATTAACAATGTTCACAGAATTATCACAGATTTCAATACCGCAAAGCTTATTGCTTTTCCCGGTTATGATTAATCCTGCAAATCCTGCTTTTCTAATATTAAACCCCAAGCTTCCACCCACAGAAGAGTCACAAATTGTTCCGGTCAGTGGTGACCTTGACATTACACAAGATCTGCCGGAAGTTGGGGCAGACGTACCAACCAACGGTCCACACATAAAGATAAGCGGCATTGTTGGATCATCCCAAGCCTTAGTTATGTGTGTTTTTAAATAATAACCTGCCACACCTTTGCCACCAATAAAATCTCGACAAACTGTTTTATCAATATTCTCAGTTGTAATTGAATGTGTATTAAGATCGATTTTGAGAATTTTCATAATTTTAATATAAAAGACAATCTCAAATAATGCAATTATAGAAATTTTAG
>CAZMEX010000098.1:0-5522 GCA_964565415.1 uncultured Desulfobacterales bacterium
TTTCTAACCATTTCCAGAGACAGTATTCCTCTATTTTTTCCTATTCTTTACAAAATCCCTTTTATAAAAATGAAACAGATCCCAGGCTATCTGCTGAACCCTATATGAACATTCAGCATGTTTAAATTCTCTGTCAGCAGCAAACTCTTTCCAAAATGGTGGCAGACAGTCAATGCAACTGCATGGGACAGCACAAAAAAGCAGGCTAAAACTACTATTATAGTCTGACCGAATATTTTTTACATAAAGCCTACTTTACAGCCTGGTTTTTCTCTTTGTCCGAATCACAGGTACAGGGGTGTTCGCCCTTCTCTCCATGGCACTCTTGAATTTGCTGTGAAGTACAATTTTCAGGTTTGTCTTTTAATTTTTCCGGATGCTGACATTTACAATCACACATAATAAATCTCCTTTAAATAAATAGTTAAATATGGTCTTTAATGACCGCCATACAGCCCTGATTAAATAAGTTCCTTGCAAAACATTCAATACTGATATCCACACCAAACACCATGTGCATAAACATGCTGCGGTTGCCAACAGCAATACTTCTTACATCCAGATCCAATGCAATTGTATTGTCAGGTATTGAGGTCATATACCCTGAAAACGGAAATTTTATATTTTCTGAATCCTGGTCATAATATCTATAGCCTGCGGGATAGGCAAAGGGCTGAAATTTTCCTGTTGAAAGGGTTAGATAGAACACATCCCCTGCTTCATTGCAAAACCAGTCTGTACCGTTCCTGCATAAAAACCCATTGTCAGGAAAATATTTCTCTGAAACTCCTTCCACAAGAATAAGAGCTATTTTTTCATTGGAGTTATTGTCAAGAGTTGATCTTATAAGGTTTTTGATATCCCTTATATCATCAATTCTGCCAAGGGGAGTATACAGAGGAATTTTAAAATTATTTGCAGGGACGTTAACAGGTTTTCGCAAAGTTACTCCCATGGTTTTAAAAGCATACCCTTGCTTTGAAACAATGAGATAATCCGGCATAAGTATTGCCTCTTTTGGCATGTCAAGATCAGGCTGTTTTGATCTAAAAAGTGCAATCCATTCTTCTTTTGGAATAATATGTTCAATATTATCAAGGGAATTTAAAAATTCTAAATCTCTAATACTTGGCAAATGAATCCCGCAATATCTGATAGACCAGTTTGAAGAGATGGCAAGACCGTCAAGCCCTGAAAGATCAATAGCACCTTCCAGAGGAATCATGCTGCCGGTGCTGACAATAACAGGTGTAAAACCTGATTTTTCAATAAAATCATTTGCCTCTGCCATTACTGATGTAAACAATTCATCCTGAGCCTGTTTGGAAAGGTCAAAATGCCTGTTGGAAAAAAACTGCTGGGCATAGCTTAAACAGACCAGGTTCGGGTTATATTGTGCAATCAAGTCAAGTGCTGTTCTGGAAACCCACTGATTTGCTTTTTCATCAATATCTCCAGGATAGGGATTATTTTTTAGCACCTTGCTGACCATAGAGACAAGTGGGCTGTCATGATCCAGACTGTGACCGGTTTCAAGATCAAACATATTTTGCCACTCCCTTGCATCAATAAGAGCAAGACACATTTATACTGCCTCCTTTTGCCCCTGCTCGATATTTTGCCTTGCTGCTCCGGCATTCCAGGCAACTTTGGTACCAAGCATTGCAATTGTTTTGCCACATTCAGGACAATGGTTATCCTGGGCCAGAAACTCATCCAGGCGGTCTCCGGAGCAGCCAAGGCTGAAACGCCTGATAACTTCAGTTTTACAATCAGGACATAGGGTATTGACCCATTTGGAGCCGACAAAATTATGAAAATAGATATAGGGCAGCAATTGTCTTGCGAACTCAAGTTTTGCATTAATCTTATTGATATCAGGGTATTGGAATTCTTTCATATTATGCTCCGGCAAAAGCCTGAAAACATGCCAGGGAATCTCATGGTTTATGTCATGGATAAATTTTGCAATATCATTCATTTCGTGATCATTGACATCCTCAATCACTGGAGATGCTATTTCCACATGGCATTTTTCTGCCAACACTCTAATATTGCGAAGAATGGGATCAATGTTTTTAACTCCCACATACTCTTTATAAAATTCATTGGAAAACCCTTTTAAACCCACATGAACAAAGGAAAAAATATCTGCCAGCAAATAAGTTGATTCTTCTGTGGTGTAGCCATTTGTCAAGCACCCCATGGGGATATTAGCCTTTTCTGCATATTTTTTTAATCTTAACAGGCTTGGCAAAGACACAGCAGGTTCATTAACATTAAAGACAATATTATGGCACCCAAGTTTTTTTGCCATCAGTATAAGTTTTTCCGGTTTAAACTGATACATTGCCGCCTGAACATTGGAAGGGTCCTGGCATGCAATAAACCCATTGGAGCAATAACTGCATCGAAAATTACAACCAGCAGAACCTATAATCATTGATCTTGATCCTGGATAGGCATGATAAAAAGGTACTGATTCAATGCGGGAAGCAAAATATGTACACCATGCATCAGGATACTTTTCAACAATCTGATCTCTCTTTTCCTGGTACATACCACAAAAACTTTTGCCACTGCTTAATTCACACTGCCTCTCACAATAGTTGCATTTCATATACCCGCCCCCATATATTTTCTTGTGGTGGCTCGGATATCAATTTTTTTATATTGAGGTGAGCTGCCGGGATTAACCTTTTTTGGAGTAACAACAAAAACACCTCTTTTGGTAATATCACACTGGATATTATCACCTAACACCTCGGACAGAACATCATCTGTCATGGTGGGGCATGTTTCCCCCAATGCTGCGATATGACCATCTTTCAGCATTATCACTTCATCACAATAATAATGAACCAAATTTGGATCATGAAGAGTAATTAAAACTGTTAAGCCTCTTTTTTTCACGAGTTTCTGTATTAATGCCATAATCATATGTTGATTTGTAAAATCAAGATGGGAATTGGGCTCATCCAGCAGCATGACTGGTGTATCCTGGAACAAACCCCTTGCCAATACAACGAGTTGACGTTCTCCACCAGATATTGAATTGAATGATTTGTCTGCCAAATGAGCAATCCCTGCTTCTTTAAGAACTTTTAAAGCATTTATCTTCTCCTTTTTCGATGGATTTGACCACGATCGCATTCTGGAAACTCCTGCCATCAACACCATATCAATGCAGGAAAAGGCAAAAGGAGATGAACTTATTTGGGGAACAACACTGATCATCCTTGCAATACTATCTCTATTCAAATTTTTAATCTTTCTACCCATAATGGAAATTTCACCGCAAACCGGCTTTAATATTCCATTGATACAACGCAGAAGGGTAGTTTTACCTGACCCGTTCCTGCCCATGAGCCCACAAATCTTACCAGAACCAATTGTAAAACTTATATTGGAAATAACAGGAATTTTACCATACCCCACACTGATATTATCAACTGCCAGATTCATGTCTAAGTCTCCCTCTGCCTGCACTGATTACAAGATATCCCAGGAATGGAGCCCCAAATATGGATGTAACAATACTGATGGGTATCTCTGATAACATTACACTTCTTGCAACACTGTCCATAATCATAAGAAAAAGACCTCCCAAGAGAGCTGTTGCAGGAACAAGCCTTCTATGTTCAGGACCCACCATATATCTTGCTATATGGGGTACTATTAATCCAATCCAGGCAACGGCCCCAACAGATGCCACGGAACAGGCAACCATCAAAGTGCTGACAAGAACATAAAATATCCTCCACCTGAAGATATTAATCCCCATGGACATGGCATCATCCGGATCCTGGGTCATGATATTCAACCGCCACGAAAAAGCAGTAATTAAAACAATACCCGGAATAAGAAGGGGCATGGCAATTTGAATTTTTGACCAGGAGGCTGTATGAAAACTTCCCATTGTCCAGAATAAAATCTGGGACAATTGGTCATAGGGGTTTGCAAGGTACATAAAGATGGAAAGCCCTGCCTGGAATACTGCTGAGATAACAATCCCTGAAATTACAAGGACTGCAGGAGAGCTGTCATTACTAAGGGATGAAAGAATATATGCAAGGGCTACAGCAGTAATACCAAATACAAAGGCAGTTGTTTGAATGACCAGGGCAGAAGGTGTTAAAAACATAATCGCAAAAGCTGCGCCAAAGCTTGATCCTGCTGTAACTCCAAGGATATCAGGAGCTGCCAGGGGATTCCTGAAAACTGCCTGAAATACTGCACCAGCTGTTGAAATCCCAGCTCCCACCATGATGGTAAGAATAATTCTTGGTACCCGGATATTCCAGAAAATCATCTTCATTTCCGACAAACCCGGGAAGGTTTGGCTTCTGACACCAAATCCGGACAGAACAAGCCCTGTCACCTGATCTAAGCTCATGGGGTAACGTCCCACACAGAGGCATACACACAATGCCACAAAAAAGAGAAATAAGAAAAAAAAGAGTTTTTGAATCAATTGAGTCGACCTCCCAACTCTTCAAAAGTAAACCCCACAAACTCTTTGTAAAACTTATTTGCCAATGTTGTTATATCGACATCTAAGAATAATTGAGGGTACAGGGTTTTAGCAGACCACACCACACCAAGCACACAATTGGGTGCAGGATAATCCCACCATCCTACATTGGAGGGGAAGGAATAGATTTTTCTATTTTTTACTGCATTAATTGTCTGTACATGGGAATTGTTATAAATCTCTTGTTTGCTATACTGTTCAAGCCCGCTATAGGTTCCCAAAAAGATAACATCTGGATTCCATCTTGCCAGCTGTTCAGGGGAGACACTTGCCCAGAACCCCTCTACAGCTTTTGCTACATTGACACCACCTGAAAGCTCAATCAACTGATTTTGAAGCATCTTACCAGTGGCAACAGAATAAATACTTTTAGGTCCTGCAAACATTACCTTTATTTTGTGTCTGCCATGATTTTGCAACCGCTTCTTAACAAGATTGAGAATATCACTGCATGCTTTGATATATTTCTCTCCCTTTGCCTCACAATCCAATACCTTTGCCATGAGCCGGATCGATTGAAAACTCTCTTGCAAAGTCTCACCTTTTACACAGACAACCGGGATACCAACATTTTTAAATTGTTCCAGTTCAGTGCGGTTACAAGTCCCATACATAAAGACAACCTGAGGGTTTAAAGCAACCAGCCCTTCAAAATTATGGTTATGACCTGTCAGCATATCAGGAAGAGCTGCAAATGCTTTATCAATTTTATTCAAGGCAGCAGCTTCACTGCCATATATACTTTTTTCAACAAGCAGATGCTGCTTTTGCAGAGCAAAAACTATTTTACCTCCAAAATGGCGAAGAGCTGCCACTCTTTCAAGCTTCTTTGGGATCTCAACTACTCTTTCAAGCTGATCCTTTACAATAATGGTCCCTTGTTGTTGTTTTTTTACAAAATCGCACCCTGAAACAGGAAAACAGATTAACAAGAACAAAATGAAAACTCTTATGAGCTTGATATTCATTATTTAACTTCCACATTATT
>CAZMEX010000099.1:0-4873 GCA_964565415.1 uncultured Desulfobacterales bacterium
AAGAAGAGAAAAATGCTTGCCGGGAATACACAAGATATTTTTCGTCTAATCCAGTCAGTCCCAAGTAAAAAAGCAGAGCCTTTTAAACGTTGGTTGGCAAAAGTTGGGCAAGAACGCATTGATGAAATAGAAAACCCCGAACTTGCTCAAGAACGTATGAAAGCCTTGTATGAACGAAAAGGTTATCCCAAAGCTTGGATTGATAAACGTTTACAAGGCATGGCAATCCGTATTTGCCCAATACAGGCAAACACGGAATATAATATATCACGATGAATGAAATGGATGGAATAGAGAAATCATATCAAAGAGGACTCACAAGCCTGGCTATTAATTTGAGCCGGATTGATTGTACTCTTTGACTGAAATCGTGATTTTATACAATATTGTTAATATTAGTAATCCAATGGCTGTTACACCTGCTGATATGATCAATTCATGAAATGTGGGTACATATTCAGTTACATGGTGAAGTGCAGATGGAACAAACCCGCCTGAGATCATGCCAAGTCCTTTATCAATCCATGTCCCGACTAATACAAGAATGCATGAAAATAACAGGAGCATTTCATTTTTTCGGGTAAAGGGAACTATCAGGAGTATAGCTGCTGTGATCATTGAAAAAACCGATGTCCACATCCATGGAACAAGAGCACCGTGACCATGCAATCCTGAATAAAGATATTTTATATGGGCTATGTGGGAGGGAATTCCTGAGTAGAACACTACAAAGACTTCACAGATCAGGAAAAACAGATTGGCAATTAAGCCATATGCAACTATGATCGCAAGTGTTTGGATTGCCTCTTTTCCGGGATCAAATTTTGTCATTTTTCTGATAAACATACATAAAAGAATTAGCAATGCAGGCCCTGAAGCAAATGCCGAGGCCAGGAATCTTGGTGCAAGAACTGCTGTCAGCCAGAAACCTCTGCCCGGAAGGCCGCAATATACAAATGCGGTTATAGTGTGAATGGAAAATGCCATGGGAATAGATAAATAAATTAAGGGCTTGACCCAGAACGGTGGTGAAACATTATTTTGTTCTGCTTGCAGCACATTCCATCCGATGATGATATTTAAAACAAGATAACCAAACAGGACATTCCCATCCCAGAAAAGCATGGACCAGGGTGTTGGGTGCAAAAAAACATTCAATGCCCTCATAGGCTGTCCTAAGTGAATCAAAAGATATAGAAGGCACATGACGATTGATGCCACTGCCAGGAATTCACCTAATATGGTTATTTTGCCGAATTTTTTAAAATCATGAAGATAATAGGGCAGAACAAGCATGACACCTCCTGCTGCCACTCCGACAAAATAGGTCATTTGTGCGGTATAAAAACCCCATGACACATCCCGGCTCTGGCCTGTGACCATTAATCCATATTTTAACTGATCAGCATAAAAAAAAGCTCCCACACCCAAAACAGCTAAAAGACCTGCAATCCATATCCAATAGCTCCGACTTCCCCTCAATGCAAGTTCAAGCATATCCCCTCCATTTAATATTGGGTTGAAACAGCAAACACAATTTAAAGGAAGTTATAAATGGCGCGACTAAATTTTAACTAAATTTTTTGGCTTTATTTTCTGTTTTGGATCAGGTTTTGATATAATACCTCTATATCCGGGCTTACAGGGCAATCAATTTCTTTAATTCTTTTTTTATGAGTGTCATAAGTTTTTTTTATGTTTATGGTATTTCCTTGCTCAGCAAAAAAAACCATAAGCTTTCGTGGTATTTCTTCTTCATAGGGGTCTTGGTTTAAAATTTTTTGTGCATAGATAATGCAGTTTTGATAGTCTTTTTTAGCTTCATGGAACTCTAAGATTGATGACAGAATCTGGATGTAGCTTGAACTTAGATGGTCTCTTTCTCGAGAACACCATTCCTCGTAAAGATTTTCTTCAAGAAAAGGTCCAATATAGCAGGATTCGGCAGCAAGATAATGGGCCATAGCTTTTTGCGGGTTTTTTGTTTTCATGTTTTTTGCAAGTTCCATTTCTTTAAGGAATTGTTCAACATCAATTTTGGTATCAGCACCCTGACAGAGCCTGTAAGAATCTTTTTTCCGTATGATATAGGCAGATGGTGCTTTAGGAGGAATATTAGGCTCAAGCATTTTTCTTAATGCGCTCATTGCCACATTGAATCGTTTGCCTGTTTTTTGGATATCCTGATCAGGCCACAATATTTCGATCAAGACTTCTCTTGGGATAAAGCCTGCATGTCTGTTTGAAGCAAGGTATTTTAGGACCATTAATGCTTTTGAGCTTTTCCATTGGGTTGAATTAATTTCTGTTTTGCCAATCCAAAGCCTGAACCTGCCAAATAATTGGAAGGTTAGTGCGGGTGTGGCAGCATCTGGTGTTGAGCGAAAAAGTTCAAGAATATATTGTTTTTGTTTCCCGGTTAATTGTTTATTTTTCAGTAAAGGGAGCATTACTTCTTTTTTTTCTTTAATAAATCGGCCAAAGTTTTTTTCCCGGGCAATATCTAACCCCTTGATAAAATAGTTGACAGCATCTTTTTGTCTGTTTTTTTTGAGATAACATATAGCTGTAAGTATGTGGTTTTCAAACAGATAAAATTTCGCACCTTTTATCTTGGGTCGGGATTTGTTTAAATAGTTAAGTGCAGAATCATATTGCTTTTCAAGGATCAGGATATTTGCCATGCTGTTGCCAAGAATTCCTTCGGTGATGATCAACCCGTAACTGTCAATGGTATCAATAGCTTTGACCAGTAATTTTTTCGCCTGATCTATTTTACCTTGTTTAATATAGATATGGTGAAGACAATCCCAGGCATTTGCAAGGCCCCATCTATTGCCGGGTTCTTCAAATATTTCAATGCTCTGGTTAAGGTTGTCAATGGCTTGTTCAAGTTTATTAAGACCTATGCAATTTTGGGCAAACGCAATATAAACCCAGCCTTTCCGGCTGTCCAGCAGTTCTATTTTTTCACAGATATGAATACCTTTTTGTGCATAATCATATCCTTCTTCAAATAGCCCTAAGAAATAGCTCGCAGCTGCATGCTGGAAATAGATAAGTGGTAGGAGTGGTTCTATTTTAAGGTCAAGTGCTATTTTAAGAAGCTTTTTATTCAACATCTGGGATTTATCATAGTCACCGGAAATAAAATATAGATATGTGTATGATGTATTGATCAATGCTGTAGAAATCTGTTGTTCAAAATCAGGATACTCTAACGCAACTTCCTTTGCTTGTCTTGTATATTCTTTTGCTTTATCAAATTCACCAAGAACTGTTGCAAAGAGGATCAGGTAAGTCATGGCGATGATATAAGTTGAAGATATTTCATCTACTTCTGCTAATACCTGCTCCATTAGCAGCTTGGCTTCTTTGAGATATCCAGTAAAATAGTATTGAGATCCGAGGTCAACCAGGCATTTCACCATATCTTTATTTGATTTTCGTTTTTTAAACAAAGCATGGGCAGCTTTTAATTTAGAAATTGCAGCCTGGGGTCTCCCATAATGTGAATAAAGTTTTGCTTCTGTAAATAAAAGTTGAGGGTTTTGTTCAATTGTAGATTTGGGAATGCTTTTCAGGCATTTATCAAGGAAATTTATTTTGCCTTCTACCAGGAATTTTAGCTCATTGGTTTCTATGAGTTGGACAGCGATATCAAAATCCCGGGCTTCAATATAGTGGTGCAGTGCTGCAAAAATGTCATTGGGTTCAATTTTAATTGCAATTTGATGATGCAGTTTGTGGATCTGTGATTTTGAGTATCTTTGGTGTAATTTTTCAATAAGAAAATCTTGAAACAGATGATGCAAATAAAAGATGGTTGAATTTTCATCCACAGGGAAGATTAAGAGGTGATCCTTAATCATTTGCTTAAGTATTTTTTCTGCATTGTTTATTTGAAATATCCTGTTGCAATCTTTTGTATCTATTACTGAAAGAAGGGCAGCCTTTAGCATGAAATCCTGAATTTCAGGTGATTGTGTTTCAAAAATATTTTCTTCAAGATATGAAAAAATATGTTTTTGAGATCCTTTAAGCCCTATCAGGTTTTTTTCTATCTCTTCAGGCTTTTTCCCTTTTAATGTATAACTGAACAGGACAAGGCTTGCTGCCCATCCACCTGTTTTTTCATGAAGGCCTTTAAGGTGGCCTTCTGTCAGTGAAAGACTGTATATTTTTAAATAAAATTCTTTGATTTCAGACGTTGTAAATGCAAGGTCTTTCTCATTAATTTCAAGCAATTGCTCTGTCACCCGAGTTTTGGAAATTCTAATGGGCAATTCTTTACGGCTTATGATGATTAAATGTACATTCCGAGGGAGCCGTTCCAGTATAAATTCAATGGTCTCATTAATTTCTATATTTTCCTGAACTAAGTGATAATCATCCAGTACAATCGCAGTATTCTTACAAATATCTTTTTCAAGGATTCCTATGAACTCTAAAAGGAAGTCATTTCGTTTTTTTAATGCACTTTTTTCAGCTGTGCCTTTCTTAAGCTGATGCCTGATTCCAGGATATTGTTGCATGATTCCAGATTTAAGATAGGCCATAAACACCCTGAAATCAGTATCCTGCTGATCAAGCCTGTACCAGACAATATTTAAATCAAGCCTGGATAAAGCATCCACGACCAAGGTGGTTTTTCCATAACCTGCACCAGCTGTGACAATAGCTAATTTTTTTTGATGGATGGGTTTAAAAAGCCTGATAAGCCGTTCTCTATAAAGTACATTTAATAATCTTGGTGATTTAAGTTTTGAGTTCAATATTTCCATTGCATTCCATTTTTGTAGACTTAGCCATCTATCTAACTATTTGTATTAGGTGGCAATAGGTGATATTGTACTTAAATATTGAATTTATG
>CAZMEX010000100.1:0-4743 GCA_964565415.1 uncultured Desulfobacterales bacterium
GATAAAGCAGTTCACAATACCATTGCAAATGCTGCTGAAGAGACTGAAAAAAAACTTGCAGCACAAAAAGAAAAAATGACCCGGGAAAAAACTTCTGCCATAAACTTTGAAGTCAAAAAAGCTCTGGAAGAGGCTGCCACAAAAGCACTGGAACAAGATACAAAAGATGCTGACGATAAAACTGAAAAAACAGGTGACAACACTGCAGCTTCAAAAAAAGATAGCAAGGAGGAAAAATAAATGGCTCTGGAAACACCTATCTTTACAAAACCAAAATTAACTCTGTTTAACATTATCACTGGTGTCATTCTTTTTACGGGAGTTATCTTGACTATTCTCCGTTTTACCAAGGGTATAGGGGCTGTGACTAATCTTGACAACAACAACCCGTGGGGAATATGGATAGGGTTTGATCTGTTATGTGGAGTTGCCCTTGCTGCAGGTGGCTATGTAACATCTGCTGCCTGCTACATTTTTGGCTTAAAACGTTTCCATTCAGCAGTCAGACCTGCAATACTTACTGCGTTTCTTGGATATGCTTTGGTAGTTTTTGCCCTTCACTATGATGTAGGACGTCCCTGGCGCCTGCCCTACCCTGTTTTCTATTCCCAGGGAACATCTTCTCTGCTTTTTGAAGTAGGGCTTTGTGTTTTCCTATATCTCACAGTATTGTTTGTGGAGTTTACTCCGGCTGCATTTGAATGGCTGGGGTTTAAAAAAACCAGAGGTATTGTTGTAAAACTAACCCTGTTATTGACTATATTTGGTGTAATTTTATCCACCCTTCACCAATCATCTCTAGGTGCACTTTTCATGATTGCTCCTTCAAAGCTCCATCCTTTATGGTATTCCGGCTACCTGCCCATATATTTCTTTATTTCCAGTATGTTTGCGGGCATGTCCATGGTAATTTTTGAAGGAAGTCTTGCCCATAGATATCTATCAGATCAAATGGATGAAATTCATAAAAAAGAGGCTTCAGGAGTTGCATTTGGGTTTGCCAAGGCAGCTTCTTTAGTTATGATGGGCTATTGCTCCATAAAAATTATTGGTCTTGCCATTGACAACAACTGGCATCACCTTGCCACATCATGGGGTGCCTGGTTCCTTCTGGAACTAATCGGCTTTGTAGTTTTCCCTGCTATATTGTTTGCCATGGGTTCAAGGGAGAAGAATTTAACCATGGTGCGAGTTGCTGCTGTGTGGACTGTTTTGGGGATCATGTTAAACAGACTGAACATCGCCATTATTGCCTTTAATTATCATTTACCTTCTGTGGACAGATATGTGCCAAGTCTGATGGAAATCGGTACCTCGGTCTTTATAATTACTCTTGGATTAACTGCCTATCGATACATCACAAGCCGCATGCCAATTCTTCATGAACATAAAGATTATAGAGCTCATTAAGATCAATTTAAGGAGATTAAAATGGATAACATAATTTATACACTTCAGGATTACATGACATATACAAAGGGTATCACCTATCTTATCATGGGTGGCATCCTGATTTTCATGCCGCTTTTCTGGTATTTTCTGACCGGCAGAGAAAAAGACTAACAAAACAAATAATCACATGGAGGCATAATTAAATGCATACTTTTCTAACTGGCATCTTTTTCTGGATCGCTGTAACTGTCTGCCTTATTGGAGTGGTGGTACGATTTATACTATATTTTAAAGGTTTAAGCTGGCAGCTTGACAGAGTAGCATACAAGGCACACCCAATGCACGGGTTTAAAGGAGCCATGCGCTCAATCTACAAATGGCTGCTGCCCTTTGGTACTTACGGATGGCGCACTCAACCTTTTATGGCAATAGTTTTTTTTGGATTTCACATTGGTGCTATCTTTGTTCCGCTGTCTCTTTCCGGGCACAATATCTTTCTTGAATCAAAGCTTGGCTTCTCTTTTTTTACAATAAGCAGCTGCCTTGCTGACTTTCTCACATGGACAGCTTTAGTATGTGCCTTTTTCCTGATCCTAAGACGTATTGCCCTGCCTGAAGTAAGAATTATGACCACTTTGCAAGACTATGGTGTCCTGTTGATTTCCCTTGCACCCCTTGTAACAGGACTTTTAGCAAGATATCAGATTGGAGATTACTCTTTCATGCTCAATCTGCATATACTGTCTGGCGAACTTCTTTTAATTGCTATCCCATTTACTAAACTTTCCCATGTATTCCTGTTTTTTGCCTCAAGGGCGCAGCTCGGCATGGACTTTGGTATAAAACGCGGAGGCATGAAGGGTACAAAAATGGCCTGGTAGGGTCGAAATTTAAGATTCGAATAAATTTAAGGAGATAAATTCCATGCCTGAAGGAAAATATTGTAATAAGAAACCTGTTGAGACTCCAGAAGAGGTTAATTTTCTTTTGTCAGATACAAGCGGAAACACCTATTATGAAGAGATGAAAACTCTTGATATTGATTCCACTCTCCTGTGGAAAACTATTCAAAACACCTTGAAATCCCGCTTGAAAACCTGGCTTGAAATCTGTGCCCACTGTGGCATGTGTGCTGAAAGCTGTTTTCTTTATCAGGTCAATGACAGAGACCCTAAACAGGTACCAGCCTATAAGATACAGTCAACCCTTGGTGAAATTATCAAGCGCAAGGGAAAAGTCACCAATGAATTCATGCGCCATGCCATGGAAGTTGCATGGGCACAGTGTACCTGCTGCAACAGATGTGGAACCTACTGCCCCCATGGCATTGATACTGGTATCATGTTTGGTTATCTTAGGGGACTTTTATACCAGCAGGGATTTACGCCTTGGGAGATGAAGATAGGTGCAGGCATGCACAGGGCATATCGAGCACAAATGGATGTAACTGATGAAGATTTTGTCGAGACCTTTGAGTGGATGGTAGAAGAGAATGAAGACGACTATCTGGGTCTTAATGTACCTGTGGATCAAGAAAACGCCGATATTCTATATACAGTCAATGCAAGGGAAGTAAAACATTACCCTGAAGACCTTGCAGAAGCTGCAATCTTGTTCCATACCGCCGGAGAAAACTGGACTGTACCGTCCAAGGGCTGGGAACAAACCAGCCTTGCCATGTTTGCCGGAGACTGGGCAGCCTGCAAAATGCAGGTAGAATCAGTATATGAAGCAATGGAACGGCTGAAACCCAAAAGAATGGTTGGAACAGAATGCGGTCATGCCCACAGGGCAACTGTTATTGAAGGTCCATACTGGGCAGGTAGAAAAGACGGCCTGCCACCTGTTGAATCAATCCATTATGTTGAATGGCTTGCAGAGGCTCTCAGAGAAGGCAAACTCAAAATTGATCCATCTAAACGAATCAAAGAGCTTGTGACCATTCAGGACTCCTGCAACTACATAAGAAATCAGGGGCTTAAAAATGCCACTAGGGAGATAATAAGCTATATTGTTGAGCCGGGATATTTTGTTGAGATGGCACCAAATAAAGAACACAACTATTGCTGTGGCGGTGGTGGCGGATTTAATGGAATTGGCATTTTCAGAAAACAGAGGAACAAGGCACTGATTACAAAAAGAGATCAAATCTTAAAAACAGGTGCCAAGCTGGTTCTTGCACCCTGCCACAATTGCTGGGATGCAATCAGGGACCTTGAAGAGGAGTATAAAATTGGTATCAGATGGTCATTTTTAAAACCAATTATTATTAAAATGCTGATATTACCGGATCATATACAACCAAAAGAGTAGATACCCATAAAAAAAGAGGTATATCATGTTTAAAAAAATTCTATTTGCAACATCTGCAACAAAGGCCAGTGACCATGCTGCCAGAGTCGCCTTTAACATTGCTAAAAGTTATAATTGTCATCTGGATATTTTCCATGTACTTGGTGTCCCTTCCAGGGGGTTCAGCCAGGTTGTTGTGGATGTAAAAACAAAGGAGAGAGTTGATGTTGATGATGAGTACATGGCATGGGTAAAAGAGGAGGTATCAACCTATTACTCCAAATACCTTGATGACAGCATGAAATATTCCATTAATGTTACTGTGGGATTGCCAGCCAGGGAAATTTTACGCCAGGCAAAAGATACAAGCCCGGATCTGATTCTTCTTGGTGGCAGCACAGGTGATGAAGAGGAGTCTGTATACAAAAAAAACAGTGCCAGCACCACACTTCAAAAAATTGCTAAATCAGCCAGATGTCCCGTGCTTGTTGTAAATCGCCCGGCAGCTTCCTTCTGGGGAGGATTATCCAATATCACCTTTGGTACAGATTTTTCCAAAGCATCTGATAAAGCATTTGATTTTGCGTTTAAAGTTGCCAAAGCCCTTGATTGTGAACTGCATGTGTTCCATGCCCTTGATATCACACCCATGTCATCTGGAAGAATACTACCCCAGGATGACATAGAACAAAAAATCAGGGAAAACCTCAGAATAATCCGGGCAAGATATGAAAAACGCCTTAAAGAGCTAAAAAACTATTCAATGGAGGTGCTGGAAGGTATTCCCTATATTGAAATTGTAAAATATGCCAGGGACAATCATTCAGACTTAATTGTCATGGCACATCACTCAAAAAAAATAAAAACTGATGAATTAAGTCTAGGTGGTAATGTAGAACAGGTAATTGTCAGGGCCGGATGTCCTGTTATAAGTATTAACCGATAAAATTTGAGAGGTTATTATGGAAAAAAGAATTCTCATCGTTGATGATGATCCCAACATAGCAGATTATCTTGAAGCTCTGTTTAAAGATAATGGTTATGGTACAACTATTGCCA
>CAZMEX010000101.1:0-4688 GCA_964565415.1 uncultured Desulfobacterales bacterium
TGGGTTTTTCCAGCAACTGTTATTGTACCTGAGCGAGTGACACCTGTGTTTGGAAGTACATTGTAGTAAGCTGCTCCGTTACCTGTTCCGCTTGATCCTGAATATATAGAGACCCAGCTCAGGCTTTCTGAAGCTGTCCAGGTGCAGGTTTGGCTGGATGGACCCACTGCTACAGCACCATTACCTCCAATTGGTCCAAAACTTTTACTGGTGGGCGAAATAGCATAAAGACATGAAGAGGCAGTATTCAGCCATTTGCCAAGGTTTCCTGTAGAGTATGCTTTACCAAAACTACTATATACACTCAAGGAGCCGGGACAAGCCCCGTTGCCACCTTTTAAATCTCCTACATATCTCTTTGAGGTGTTCCAGATTCCAGAACCACTGCTCCCTGGTTCTGTGCCTCCATTATTCCAGTCATTACGTAGAAAACTTCCTGTGGAAGAAGCGCTACATTGGAACTGTGTACCTACCATCCAGCATTTATATTTTGCTGCGTAGGTCCCGGTGGAATACTTTTTCCAATCTCCCTTGGGATGATGTATACCTGTCAATGTGCTGTTGATGGCAGGAGATGCTGTTGCCCAGCCTGAAAATACTGTTCCGGCAGGAACAGCATCATTTAACTTGAGAAACGTTGCATCCTGATTGCTGTCAAGCTGGGCTGTGGTTGTACCTTTTGTCCAGAGAAGAGTTGCACCTCCGTTTAAAGTGGTATATGACGAATGTCGTGTCGTGCCATTACAGCTTGATGATTGAAACATCCAGAGTGTATTTAAGGTTGAAGCAACTGTTTGAGAAGAGATACAATGATTTGCTGTCATATAATATGGTACCCAGGTGGTTGTATCTTTATCGTTCAGTATAGTTCCTGTACAAATGTAGGAGTATCCTGATTTGGTAAAAATCATTTTAGAGACTGCTTTTGCATGAAATGCCCAGGTAGCAAAACATGTCACATCATTCTGGCAGGGGTTGCTTGCACCATAGCCTTGATCATTAAAAAATTCATCACCAGATCGAAAAGGTGAGATGCCCATGTGTGATAAAATGGGGATAAAAATATGGAAATGATCAGTATCAACTCTGGAAGGAAGATAAATTTCCATTCCAAGGGATTCTCCTGCAACAATCGGTGACCAATACATCATAGCATCGGGATTATCAGGTTCAGCTTTTAGATTAAGATCCACAAGCTTAATAATTTCTGCACCGGTTACAAGACTGTTCTTATTTTGATTTTCCATGTCTGGTTCAAAAAAGCGCAGTTCTGCTTCAGGGGGGATTTGATCTATCATTATGCCAATCCTTAAAGCTTTTGCTCCGGGAGACTTGATAATAATTGAGGCAGTATGCCCTCCATCCTTCAGGGGTTGCCAGTTAAGAATATTATTCAGACTGTCTGTGTCCTGCAGTTGATTGATGTTCCTTGATACACCTATTTTTTCACTGGCTGACTCTTCAGCTAAAAGTGCTTCAAGTTCTCCTGATTCAAATGGTTGAAGCTCAATAACATCTGCTTTGGCAATGCTTTGGGATGACACTAAACCAGGTGTTGCAGCATTATTTTGTTTTTCTTGCACATTTGTTCCAAGGCATAATGCGCCTTCCATGCTTATGCCTTCGGTTGAGTCAGCAAAGGCATAACCCCCGATCACAACAGCAATGCATAGAGTCAAAGAGAAAAGAAACATTTTCATTTTTTTCATGTAATACCCTCCATTTAAATAATTAAATAAATTATTAATACACACTTAAAAAGATTTGAAGCTTGGGATTAAAAGCATTAAATCACATTAGTTCTGTTTTACCTGTTTTATTTTAACTATTGTATACATTTATTTATAGAGAAGAATTATTAGATATTACGAATTTTGTCAAGAAAAAGAATTATAATTATTCCATTATAAATAAATGTAAAAATGTTCATATATAACTTGATACAGTCAATAACTCATTAATTCAGCAATAATTGCAGGTGATTCCCAATAGTCAATCGATTTTGCTATACGAAAACTATCCAATGAAAACCAATTTACACTGGTGTTACGTTCAGGAAACACATGATCTTCATAGGGAAGTCCTGGTATATAATCCATCTCCTTGGAAATCAATTTTATGGTTTCAAAAGTACCTGCCGGAACTGTGACACTTTCATATGATGGATAGCTGTTTTTTATCAGAGTTCCCTTAATGTCAACAAAATAATGCGTTGTACCGATCAAATCGGCAAAATTATGAAAATTAGAAGGACCATCATCAATTAAACCAAAGCCGTGTTTCCCCTGGTTTTCAGAATTAAAAGAGTTGATGATAATCCTTGGATAACCTTTGGCAGTACTTATTCCCAATATATCTATGCTGCTTTCCCAGGTGTAGGAAGGGCTTGTTTGACGATAATTTTTAAAGGTGAATCGTCTTCCAACGGCAGATAAAAGATAAGGGTCAGTTAATTTATCATCTTTATTTCCAGTATAGGTTCCAGTATCTCCATCCATCTCTCTCCAGCTCCCGGACATTTTACCCTGGCGTGTAATAGTGCCTGTATAGGTTGCAGTATTGGCAGCAGAACCACCAATCACCAACATTGCTCCATTGCTTTGGGAAGTACCTGAAATTCCAAAATCACCTGTTCTTGTATTAATTCCAGCGCCCTCAATATCTCCTTTGTCATCAATGACCACTGCCCACTCTCCTGCTTCATCGCCGGTGAAGGCTCCACTATATGTTCCTGCCAGGAGCGATAAAAGGGTTGTTTTCATATGGGATCTTGCAGCTTTAGCAGTGACAAGAGTTCTCACACCTGCTGCAGTTAAAGTTGTTAAAGTTTTAACCATATCAATCACACTTTTATCTTCCTGAAAGGCTACAGGGGTCTGGGCAAAATTAATTGCAGCGGTTGCTGCAGTTTTGACATTGTCCGGGATAAAAATACCATTTTCAAGATTATTATCATCATCCAGTGTAATTAATAACCTTACTATATTGGTAACTGTGTTATTGGTTTCATCCTGGGCATCAGTAACAATGTCAAGGGGTGTCATTATTTTTTTTGCATATCCTTGACCAAGGATGATGTTGCCAATGGAAAAAGTAATGGGGGTGTTCTTTCTAAATAAAAAGATACCTCCATCAAGGGTTGTTCTGTTTTCTTTTCCATGCTCATAATCAAGACCGATAACCAAAGCATCGTAAAACCGACCTAGACCATAGGTATCATTTTTTTTGGCAGGTAAAGCAGGTAGAGCATCAAGCATTTTATCAGGATCATTACCATTTAACTGAAATCCTGCAATATTTTGATCAGAAACATATCTGATATATGTTGCCTGGCTGATATCAGCCTTGAAAAATCCCCGGGCATTTTTAACAATTTTTGTTCCCGGTGCCATGGTAAAAAGTTTAGAGGCAATCTGATTACCAGTGTCATTAAACGCTGACAGCACAATTGCAGCTTTTTTCTCAGTAACATTTACAAATGCAACCCCTGTCCATCCTGTTTTATCAATTTTAGGGAAATATCCCTGCTTGCTAAGCAGGTTAACAGACACATATCCCCCAAGCTGCCCAGGTCTGCCAAAAAGTTCAAAGCCTGTTAAAGCGCTGGATCCATCAACCTTAAACCAGGCAGTATCAGATGGGAAATTCAAAGTCACTGAGTTGCCAATATATTTGCCCCTTGCCAAAATAACTTTTTTAATGGTTGAAAGCTGTTTACCATCTTTGTTATAAGTCTTAATTGTCATATCACAGCTGGATAGAGAAGGATTATAAACAACAATACCAGTCCACCAGGGATGTCTTGCTACATGGGGGAAAAACAATTCTTTATTAGTTTCTCCTTTAAGCAGCATACCGCTCAATTGATTTTCCGCATTACATCCAAAGAGTTCAAGCCCGGTAATTCCCTGGGCATTGCTGATATAAGCAGACTTGATATTTGGTTGCGGTTTGTCTTTAAAAAGAGTTCTTATGGAAAATGTGGTGTGGACCCCCGGTGCAAGGGTAATGGTTTTTGTAATACCAGTATTAAAGGAGATAACTACCTCTTTTTTTTTGGAAAGGGTGTTAACCAATGCAACTCCTGTCCACCATTCAGGAGAAGAAGCTATATGTGGTAAATAGATTTCATTTCTATCTTTAAGGAAAAGTGCAGGGACAGCTGCTCGATAGGTACCTTTTATAAAAAAACGGGTATAACCGCTTACACTGGCAGTTTCAGATTCAAAAAATGCATATGCAATATTTGTTGCCTTTGGAAAAGCTGATCCCATGGCAACTTCATGACGGGCACCTGGAGTTAAAGTGATTTTACTGGTGGTAACAAGCCCGCCATTCTCATTGAAAAAATTAAAATTGCCTGTAACTGATTTGGCAGATGTGTTTATAACGCATATTTCAGTATTCCAATTGCCAGAAGTTGCAATGTGGGGATAAATAAGAGATTCAGCATTAATAATGGTTTGTGGTATTAAGAAGAAAATTAGTATGGTGAAATAGGCAATGAATCTGATTTTCATATATAACTCCTTTTGTAATCTTATTTTTACAATTTTACAGTAATAATACGAAAAGCTGTTTATTGTCAATAAAAGTTTTATATGAAAAGTTTTATATGAATATAGAGGGTGTTTTCAGAAAAATGGCGCGCCCGGAGAGATTCGAACTCCCGACCCCCTGATTCGTAG
>CAZMEX010000102.1:0-4487 GCA_964565415.1 uncultured Desulfobacterales bacterium
TCATTGGATGGTATGATTTTTTCAGCGGCATCCAGATTAAAACTAATTCCTATCAAAGCAGATCCTGTTTCATCATGGAGCTCACGTGCAATTCTTTTACACTCGATTTCCTGGGAATGAAAAAGCTTTGCCGTAAGATGTTTCAACTCTTCCCTGTGATTTTGAACAGCCCCCATTAATTTAATATTAGCTATTGCACCGCCGAGAAAATTTCCAACGGAACCCAGTAGGTGATAATCTTCCAAGGAGAGGTCATTGGTCTCCTCTTCGGGAAAAGCAATGAATCCTGCCGGCCACTCTTTTGCTGTAATTAAAAAACAATCAAGTATTGCTTCTCTGTTTTTATCTAAATTGCCCAGAGTGATTTTAAAAGAGGGGAAAATAGATTGTGGTGTAAGGCGATTATCATTTTGAAGAAAAAAGTCCATGAGTTTTTTATCATGAAAAATTGGAATGATAGAGCCTTTATTTATTTGTTCTGATAAATTTTGAAAAGTTTGGAGCTCAAATATTCTTTTTTCATGATTGATAATAAAAATAGCGCCAGCACTAAAGTTCAGCAGTTTCATGATTCCTCTTAGAGCAGTTGACAAGACATCATCAAGATTTTGGGAACTATTCATGGTAAGGGCTATTGAATTGAGCAAAAGAACTTCCTGGTGATGTTTATAGAGGTTGCGAAATGAATCCATGCGTGCTGTAATATCTTTTGCAATACCTTCATAACCTGTAATATCTCCATTATCATCTAAAACCACATGGGCGCTCAGGCAGCCATGCAGCCGCGTACCATCCTTTTTTTTGAAACCAACCTCAAAATCCCGGATAAATCCATTGATATGAAGCTGTTTTTTGCACACGTGCCAGTGGATGGGAGCAATAAAAATATGTTCAATATTTTTCAGTGCGTATAGTTCTTCTTTTTTTTTGTAATCAAGCAAGTCAACCATTGCCTGATTAATATTAAGAAATAGACCATCTAAAGATATTAGA
The DNA here is from genome assembly GCA_964565415.1 of uncultured Desulfobacterales bacterium. Classification (GTDB taxonomy): domain Bacteria; phylum Desulfobacterota; class Desulfobacteria; order Desulfobacterales; family Desulfobacteraceae; genus JAIOSM01. The sequence goes on from CAZMEX010000102.1 coordinate 994, forward strand.
AAAATCATATCAGTCGTAGTTTCAAAAAGGTGGCGATAGTGAAATTCAGACTGCTTGAAATTGTCTTGAGTATCTTGGGTCTGTTCAGTATTATTAAGTAGATCCATGTTTAATCGATCCATTGAGTTTTGGCAATAAATTGGAATCCCATGGGACTTGATGGCACAGGTTTATCCTGAACCATACTTATTAAATTATCCTTGCCATAATTTACAATTTATTTTAGTCTTTAATTAGATAAAAAGTCAAAGGAAATCCATAATGGTATTGAAACATTGATTATGGTATTGAGACATTTATTTTTTTAAAATACTTCAAACTTTGAATGTATGTCTATTTACTAATGAATTCTTATTATGATATAAAAATTAGACATTGAATAATTGTCAGGGCAGAATAGGTGATTTACCTAAGTTTGTCCACAGCAAAACATGAAAATCAAAAAAAATGGATTTATAACGATTTTCATATAAAAGAGGTTTGAAAGTTTATGAAAGGATACATCCATATCTATACAGGGAATGGCAAGGGTAAAACAACAGCTGCTCTGGGAGTTGCCATAAGGACAATCGGTGCAGGAGGAAAAGTTTTCATCGGTCAATTTTTAAAATCAGGCAATTATTCTGAAATGACCGCATTGAAGATATTTAAGGATCAGGTAACGGTTGAACACTATGGTCTAGGGCACTTTGTCAAAGGGTCTCCAACACAAGAAGATATTGATGCTGGAATAAATGGTTACAACAGGATTCTACAGATAATTGAAAAAGGTGAATATGGTTTAGTCATTGTTGACGAAGGGAATGTTGCTGTTAAATATAATATATTCTCTGAAAAGGATATGCTGCATATTTTCAAAAAAAAACCCGATCATGTGGAACTTATAGTTACAGGCAGAGATGCCACTCAAGAAGTTATGGAAAAGGCAGATTTAGTTGTAGAGATGAAAGCAGTAAAACATTATTTTCAACAGGGTGTAAAGGCCAGGGTTGGAATTGAAAAATAATTCAAATGGATGAAAACCCTTGGCTTTACGCCTTCTGATTTTTAAATCTTCTTTCAATAAACTGCAGTATTCTATAGTTTGACAAGTTGAAGATCACCCCATAATCCAATACTCTCCCCTTTAATTATGACAATCCCCTGTATTCCTGGCATTACCTTACCTATATCAATCACCTTTTGTATATCGTTTGTACTGTGTACCTTGTTGGCAAGTGCAGTAGCTGCTGCATCTGCAAGGGGGCATGATTTGGACAACACACTTACAGCATCCGCTTTACCAAAGCTTTTTGAGTGACCCAGAGTGCCTGAAGAAGTGCATATCCCATAAGGTGTACTTTTTTTTTCAATAAGTATACCGCATGTCATTGAAAAAGGAGAGTCCTTTGCATAAACAGTGAAAATGGTTTTTGAATCTGATTTTACAAAAATATCTCCTCCGTTTTCCACTATCACTTCTCTGGAAAATGCCAATAAATCTTTTCCTGTATGTTCTGCAATTGCACCAGCTACTGATGCCATGGGACCTGTACCTGTTGATTTAGCTGCTTTTATCATATTTTTGATAATTTTTGGTGCTGGGTCTGATGCTTCTAAGGGCACTAGAGAAGTTGCAAATTCAGGATAAAGATTTATATATGTTTCAATATAATTTCGATGGAGTAATACAGCTTTTATGGCAATATCTGTTAAATTTGTCTGGGCCTGGATATTTAGATTTGTTTCCCTAACAGTGATATCAAAAGAGACAAGACCTTTTTTCCTATGATATCTCCGGTAGGCGCGATTATTAAACATTTTTAGTTAGAAATAACTCATTATTTGCTAAAAAAATTACTTCATCTATGGGTACTATGGCATATTTTTTTTCATGGCAAAAAAAGCACTACTTTAAGTACTATGGGGTTATTGTAATTAGAATTCCAGTTCTAATGGCTTGCCAGCTGCTTTGCGAACCTGTTGCCAAAACTCTTTACTTCGAATTGCTTCTTTGCCTGACAAGGTATCAATAATATCAAAATAATCCTGTTGAAATTTATCCTTTTGTACGTTGTCTGCTTTTCTACACTTTACTATATAAACGGTTTGCATGGACTGGTGATCCAATGCCCGCCATTGCTGCTCATCTTTTAAGGAAACATATTTATGATTCTCAAGTACATTTATAAGAGCTTTAGTGTCAAAGGTTCCTGCACGCTCAACAGCTTCTTTGTATTGATGTAAAATAGTATAGGCTGAACCTGCTGAAGAAGACGGATAAGAGTGATGTCTGGCAGCATAGTTAAGCACAAATTTTTCCCCTTTTTCATAATTATATTTAAAAGGTACATTCCAACTCCAGGGTATAGTACCAATAATTCCTTCCATAACCTTTGGTCCAGCACTTATAGCATCATCTAAACTAAAAGTGGGAACTAAAATTGCGTGAAATTTTTTCTTTAACCCTGTCTCCTCAAGGATGGTGCAGGTGCGTACCAGATCATTCCCGAATAATACCAGCACCAGTATTTGGGGTTTCACGGCTCTTGCCATGGTCAGAGCATTGGCAATGTTTTGATATGTGGCTCCTGGAAAAGGGATATAAAATCTTCGATGTCTTTTTTCATTGGTGGTCATGCTGAAAGTACGGATGGAATCTTCTGTGGTTCGCCCCCAGGTGTAGTCAGCAGTAATGTAGAAAAACTTTTTGCTGGACAGTTTTTCTTTCATTAAATAACTTGAAATACCTTTGGCAGCCATCCATGAATTGTAATATTCTCTAAATATATATTTGTGTCCCTCTTTACCGGTAGTTGCATTGGACCCAGTCTGTGTTCCAAAATATAATCGCCCTCTGGATTTAGCTGCTTTGCCTCCTGCAATAGCAACAGCACTTGAAACACCTCCGAAAATCATGGAACAGTTTTCTTTGTCAATCAATTCAAGGACGTTTTTTTTGGAAATGGCGGGTTTGGATTGTGTATTTCTGATAATCAGTTCTATTTTTCTGCCAAGGATTCCCCCTTTATTATTAATTTCTTCCATAGCTAATATCGCGGCATTGTGCTGTGCATGCCCCTGGCGTGAATATGGACCTGTTTGAGGATAATTCAGTCCAATTTTAACAGCATCAGTCCAACCTATTAGAGGGGAGAAAAAAATCAGTAGAATAATAAATATAAGAATAGTTTTTGAATATTGCATACTTGCCTCCGTATATTTAAAGGGGGTTTACTTTGTTAAAAGTAGTAACTCACCATACACATGCAAACGGGATAAATATTTAGCTACTATCTTGATCTTTATAGGATAGGAATTTGCTTTTTGTCAAGCAAAATACTAAAAATACAGCAATTCTCGATTTAAGCTCAATAAGCAATTTTCTTTTGTATCTCCTAATAATTCCTGCCTTCTTTGACGCTCAGGAGTTGTAGATTTTTCAGGTCTTTTTCAAAACACAGAAGAAAAAATTGTGTTGGTTCTCAACTTCATAACTTGGGCAGGGGTAATCG
>CAZMEX010000103.1:0-4274 GCA_964565415.1 uncultured Desulfobacterales bacterium
ATATTGAACAATATCTTGTCATGGACACTCAGGAAAAAATTGTAGTTCGTGTGCAAATATTTACTCCACCGGGGCGGTATTTATATTCCCTTGAGAATGTAAGTAAAATTAAAGCCTGGGATGATGGAGCAAATAAAATCATAGCAAAAGAGAACCCGGTGAATGATTATTTAAACTCCAGAGTGAACAGTGGACTAAAAGTAAAAACAGATTTTGAATTATACCTGAATTTACCACAATCAAATACCAAAACTATCTCCAAGGTAACAGGAGAGACTGAGGTTATAAGTTTCAAAAATTACAAAGAGTTACATCTTAATAAACCAATAGCTGAAAACCAGCATTATGACATATCCCCTTTGATTCCTGGTGCAACTTTAAAAATCATAAAAATTGAAAAACAAGCTGATAATTCAATACAATTACAATTACAGATCACAGGTCCTAGGACTGTGCAAATAACCGAAGTTAAATTTAACAGCCCCCAAGACGATTACGCAAAAGTTGAAAAAGACATTGGAAGCAATAAACATAATCAAGGGAAAAATATTGTAACACTTACAATTTATCACCAGGATAATTCAGCAAACAGTGTCCTTAGAGATAAACAATTAAATTTAAATGATATGACCCTTATAATTCGTAAACCAGTAGGGTTGAAACATGAACTTGTTAAATTTACACTATTGAATGTTCCTTTATATTAATCTACTTTTTTAATGCAATCATCTTCCATTGAATATTGCTGAAAATTTTTCTTTTATTGTATATTTTCCTGCAAAATGATAATTGTACTAGTTTTTTGATTGTAATCTTAGAATTTTTTTTGTACGAACAAAAATAACAATAAAACAGGACACAATGAAAGCAACATCTAAAATAAATATTAAAGCAGAGCTTGATCATAATATAAAAATAAGGCGGACATTTGCAATAATCAGCCATCCTGATGCAGGCAAAACCACACTTACTGAAAAACTTTTACTGTTTGGTGGAGTAATTCAGCAGGCAGGTGCTGTGAAATCGAGGAAAACTGCTAAAAAAGCCACCAGTGATTTTTTATCCATAGAACAAAAAAGAGGGATCAGTGTATCTTCTTCTGTGATGAAATTTAATTATAAAGGCTATGAAATCAATCTTCTTGATACTCCAGGACATCAGGACTTTTCCGAAGATACTTACAGGGTTTTGACAGCTGTGGACTGCGCTGTGATGATTATAGATAACGCAAAAGGAGTTGAACCCCAGACAAGAAAACTTATGGAAGTATGCAGAATGAGAAACACTCCCATAATTACATTTATTAACAAGCTTGACAGGGAGGGTTTAGAACCCCTTGAAATCTTTGCAGATATTGAAGACAAGCTTCAGATTGAGTGTACGCCATTTACATGGCCCCTAGGCATGGGTAAAGATTTTAAAGGTGTTTATAATTTTAAATCAAATGAGTTAGGACTTTTCACACCGGGCTATACTCCAAACAATGATGATGGAATCATTATAAATGATCTTTCAGATATTCAGCTTGACAATGCTATTGGTGACAAAAGAGCTTGTGATTTAAGAGATGATGTTGAGCTTATTGAGGGTGCTGCTGACCCGTTTGAACTTGATCTTTTCTTGAACGGTACACAGACCCCTGTATTTTTTGGCAGTGCCATTAATAATTTTGGTGTAAGAGAGATGCTGGACTCATTTGTTAAAATAGCTCCTCCTCCGGGCAAAAGGGTTGCGGAATCAAGGGCTGTTTATCCCCATGAGGAAGATTTTTCCGGATTTACATTTAAAATTCAAGCTAATATGGACCCTGAACACCGTGACAGAATCGCATTCTTCAGAATATGTTCCGGCAAATATACCAAAGGGATGAAGGTAAGGCATCACAGGCTTGAGAAGGATATTAAAATTGCCAATGCCACAATCTTTTTAGCAAGGGAAAGAAGCAATATTGAAGAGGCGTATCCCGGAGATATAATTGGCATTCACAACCATGGAACCATCAAGATAGGAGATACTTTCAGTGAAAAAGAGCCTTTGAAATTCCTAGGTATTCCAAATTTTGCTCCGGAACAATTTAAAAGGGTTTTTTTAAAGGACCCCATGAAAGCTAAAGCATTGCAAAAAGGCTTGACCCAACTGTCTGAAGAGGGAACTATTCAGGTATTTCGACCATTGATTAATAATGATTATATCTTGGGAGCAGTTGGTGTTCTCCAATTTGATGTTACAATGGAGAGATTAAAAGCTGAATATAATGTAAGGGCTGATTATGAGCAGGTCGATCTCTCCGTTGCAAGGTGGGTCACATGTGATGACGACAAAATGCTAAAAAAATTTAAAGATAAAAATGAGGGTGATCTTGCCGTTGATTCTGAAGGGTGGCTTACCTTCCTGACAACCAGTGAATTTCAACTTGATTTTACTTTGGATGAGTGGCCTGAAATCAACTTTCACAAATCCAGAGAACACAATCAGGGTTAAAAATGATAGAAAGCTTGAAAAAAAAGGTGAAGCCATAAAACCCTTTACAGAAATCAATAAGACAGGCAGCACAAAAAACTCAAGTACAATTTTAATGATTTACTGAACAGCTATGAATATCATACTATTAAACAAGAATGACTTTATTGATTCAGACAGAGTCAGAATAAAAGGTTCCCGGAAAAATCACATAATAGATGTTCTAAAAACAGTCAAGGGAGACTCTCTTTGCTGCGGTCTTATTAATGGTAATATGGGCAAGGGTATTGTTGAACAAATTGATCCTTACTCAATACAACTTAAAGTAAACTTAATTACACCCCCCCCTGCTGCCCTGCCCCTGACTCTCATCCTTGCTCTCCCCAGACCAAAAATGCTTAAACGAATTCTGGAGGCTGTTACAACCCTTGGAGTAAAAAAAATATATCTTATAAACTCATGGAGGGTAGAAAAAAGTTTCTGGCAAAGCCCTGTATTAAATGATGAAAACCTGAATCAGGTGCTGATAAAGGGACTTGAGCAGGCAAAGGACACAATTTTGCCACAGATATTTTTTAAAAAACTTTTTACACCCTTTGTAAAACAGGAGTTGAAAACAATTTCAGAAAACTCAGTTTGTATTACAGCACATCCCAAGGCAAGTGTTCTCTGTCCTAAAGAGATTAACCAGAAAACAACTCTTGTTGTAGGTCCGGAAGGAGGATTTATTGACCTTGAGATCAAGACACTGGAAGAACAAAGCTTTAAAACTGTAAATATTGGAGATAGAATTCTGCGCACTGAAACCGCTGTCCCTGTCATTATTGCAAGACTATTTGCTTAAACTCACAATTTAATTTACCTATTCACAATCAGAAATACGTTGCCCTGCGAGGATTGCTGCTTTAAGTTGAATTGGCTTGACAAAAAAAAATTCCCTTTTTATAATCGCCCATGGTAACAACAAACACAGACCTTTCTATAAACAATTGAATACAAACGAGTTAAAATATTTAAAAAACAGGTTTACAAAATACACAGACAGCTTTATTTCAGACAGAGATAAACAAGACAACCCTTTTGTATTGAAAAAAGAACACACTAAAAGAGTCTGTAAAGAGATCCTCATGCTTTCTGATAAGCTTTCAATATCCACAGAAAAGACGATACTTGCCGAGGCAGCAGCATTACTGCACGATATAGGAAGATTCCAGCAGTATAAAAAGTATGGAACTTTTCTGGATGCTGAATCAACAAATCATGCAAAGCTCAGTTGCAAAGTTATAAAAGAAGAAAATATGCTTGATTTCTGCCCTGCCTGGGAGAAAAATCTGCTTTTCAATGCAATCTTTTTCCACAATGTTTTTGCTTTGCCAGCTAATAAATCAGATAGTATATTACTTATATTAAAGCTTTTAAGGGATGCTGATAAACTTGATATCTGGGAGGTTGTAACAGATCATTACTTATCTGAGGATCAAAATTCAAACAGATATATAAGCTTTGGGCTTAAAGACAATGGAGAGTATTCCTTAGAAATCCTAAAATTTCTATATAATTCAAAGGTGGCTGATAGCAAATTTGTAAAAACATTGAACGATCTTAAGCTCCTCCAAATAAGCTGGGTATTTGATCTTAATTTCTCCCATTCAGTACAAAGAATCCAAGAAAAAAAATGCATTGAAAAAATCTTTTCAACTCTGCCCGGGACAGAAGAGTTAAAACAACTTGCTTATCACGTTGATATTTATATTAACAAAATAACATCATAAAAAAAACAGCTGGGCAGCAGGATGATATTGTTACCATTGCAA
>CAZMEX010000104.1:0-4081 GCA_964565415.1 uncultured Desulfobacterales bacterium
ATATTAATAAAGGGTCCATGATCATATTTACAACCACGGCAACCATCATAATAATACCTGGGGATTTTGTATCGCCTGTTGATCTGATAACATGGTTGCTTACCATGGGAATAACAACAAAGGGAACGCCCATGTACCATATGACCATATAGTCTCTGATTAATGGTATCAGCTCCTGTTTTGCTCCTAGTAAGTAAAACAGAGGATTTAATGTTAAAAGACCCAGTATTACCAGAAAAATAACAACAATAAAGGCAAGTATTAAGACATTGGTTGTATGTTGTTTGACCTGGTCCATATTCCCGGTTCCGATTTCCCGGGCAATCACAGATGATGCACCAATGCCAAGCCCCATGGCTATACTCATTATGATCATGATAACAGGGAATGTAAAACTGATGGCAGCAAGCTCATCAACTCCAAGAAGACCTACAAAATAGGTGTCCACAAGATTAAAAAAAATCATTCCAAATATGCCCATGAGCATGGGCATTGTCATCTTAAAAAGGGTTTTTCCAATATCACCGTTAATAAGTTTTGCATTTGATTTTTTTCCCATGGAGAAATTAACTGCCTTTCAATTATTTAAAATAAATTCAAATATAGTTTGGAATATAGCATTGTCTATAATTAATATCAATGGAATTCTTTAATAAAATTAGATAGTTATCTAATTGACAAACCAGTTGGTTATTGATATAATTATTCCACAATAAGAAAAATTTAATAAAGACTACACATGCTGATTGATTTTCATACACCTAGAAGAGGTGACTTGCTTGTCGGAGAAGACAATGATTATACTATTGATTCTGTTGCAAATATTTCACCCTGGGATAAAAGAGAAAATTTTATTGAAAAATGCATGCGCTCTTCTTTTTTCTGCTTAATCGTCAGTATTGATAAGCTGGCGCAGGATATCATAGGCATTGTCGTCTGTCTCGCGGAATCCGTCCAGTTTCATGGCTTTTAGCACCGGACTTTGTTTGTCAAGCTGTAAAATAGCATTGGTTATTTTATCTTTTACTATTTCCGGCAGATTATTGCTCATGGAGAATGCCCAGTTGGGCAGCCAGGCACAGGTGGTTACAACTATAATACTGCCTGGTCTGATATATTTATCAGCAACATGAAATGCTGATTCCCGAATAAAACCCAAATCAGCCTCTCCAATACTCACAGCGATTATTACATTTTCCTGTTTATTCCTCGGGGCCTCTTCTATGACACAATCTTTATCAGGGTCAATTCCATTTTCAGACAAGGTAATCTTTTGGGAAAGAAAACCTCCTGCAGAAGTCTTGCCAACTATCATAATTGTTTTATGGCGCAGATCCCGGACAGATTCTATACCGCTGTCAGGTCGGGCAATAATTACACCGCGAAATTTATTTTTGCCAGATCCCTTGATAGCCATGGCACTTACTGTATGTGTGTTGGAAACCTTTACATATACCAGAGGGTTTTGATATCCAATATCAATGGTTCCGTTTTTGATACTATTTTCATATTCAGCAAAATCTTTTGTAAGGGTTGGCTGAATTGTAAACCCTGTTTTTTTTGACAGGTATTCGGACAAGGGATAAATCATGCTTTTTATTTTTTTGGGAAAATATCTGGGCAGCATGGAGAGTTTGTATGTTTTTGCACTCACAGGTGCAAATATAATGCAATTAAAAATCAAGCAAGAGAGAATTAAAATCAAACTAATTTTTTTCATTTTTCCTTCCTAATTTCTTTTTGGAATATCCATCTCAGAAGCTTTACGTACCGAGTCATATTCCTTGTCTTCAGCTGATCTGAATTTAATAATTTTCAAAGACTTAATAACAGGGTCATCTTTTTTAAGGTCAATCAAAGCTTTTCTCAGGGCTTCTTTTTTATCTCTGGCAAGGGAGCGTTTTACTGACAATGCCCAGTTGGGCAGCCATGCTGATTTGTTTATTACTTTTATCGAGGCAGCTGGTATGAATTTATCAATTCTGTGGAGAGCAGATTCCCGAATAAAACCTGCATCAGCATCTCCGGTGTAAACTGCAAAGATTACATTTTCCTGCTTATTATCAATGGCCTCTGATATTTCACAATCTTTTTCCACATCTATGTTGTTTTCCATTAAAGTCAGTTTCTGGGACAGATATCCACCCGCAGATGTCTTGCCCACAATGGATATTTTTTTATTTTTTAAATCTTTAACCGAGGCAATATCACTGTCAGATTTAACAATTATAATTCCGCGGAATTTGTCTTTGCCCTTTCCTTTGAGTGCCATGGCAAGAACTTCATGGGTCTGTGATACAAGTACATATATATAGGGATTTTCATAACCCAATTCAATTACACCATTTTTCAATTGTCTCTCATATTGGGTAAAGTTATTTATAACAACAGGCTCTATAACAAGATTTACTTTTTTTGATAGATAGACAGCCAGGGGAGTTATCCTCTTATTGATTTCTTCATAGGAGTATCTTGGGAGCATGGAAAGTTGGTAAGCCTCTTGAGTTATAGCTTTTACTGGAAGGAGTATTGTAAATAATATCAGTGTTAGATTAAAGACTTTACTCATTGTTTTCTCTCCCTTTTTGATATTATGTGATTGGTTTGTCCTTTTTTTGTCCTGGGGCAGATTGAAGTGAAATGCGTATTTTTTCAAGAGAGCAAGCAATGGCATTAATCTCTCTGCTGCCTTGCACTACAATGGGACGGTCAATTTTTCCAGAACTTGCCTGATCAGTTTCATAGACCAATGCCTGGAGAGGTCTTGTAATAATGTTTGCTGCTATAAAAAAAACTATTATTCCAATTATGAAAACAATGGCAAGCTTGACACTAATTGGCTTCATACTGCCGAGAACATCGCTTTGGACTGTTTTTGTAAACAATCCCACATGGACTGTTGCTCCAGTGTCTCCGACCAGGACAGCAACATCATATATTTTTTGACCCCCTATTGAAATATTTTTTGAACTCTCTTTTTTGCCTTGGGGTATGAAATTTTTTAGTGGCAGCTCTCTTGGAAAGCCTTGCTTTTTAACATTTAAAATAAAATCAGATGAAAACTGTTTAAGATTGCCAAAAATTCCGGCAATAATTATTCCCTTTTTATTTGTAACAGAAACATAGGCTATATTGGGGAGTTTGGAATTTGTTTCAGCAATCTGGTTGATACGAAGATAATCATGTGCAAGAATAGGATGCTTGACTGCAGTGCTGGTGGAGTGGGCAATGCAAAGTGTTCTGAGATCAGCCTGCATGGATATCAATGGAGGAATGGATTGAAGGAAAATATATACAATTAAACCGATCATTATAGTAACAGAGATTAAAAATACTGAAAAAAATTTCATTCCAATACTCATTCTCTTGGGATCAGGGTCAGATATGGTTTTTTTTGTCTGAAAGTGTTGTTGTATTGGCGGTATATTCTTCTGTATGATATTATCAGGCGCAGCTTTTTTGGGTGGAGCCATGGAGTCTAAATCTTCAGAAGAGTAGTCTTTTCCCTCTGAAAGCCTGGATTTTTTTATCTCAATAATGTTATGGCAATATCTGCATTTTGTGCGTACTGTTTTTCCGCTGATTTTTGTACTGTCGATTTTGTATTTTTTACCGCATTGTTCACATTTCACAATCATGGCATACTACCTCGGTTATTTTTCAGATTATGATTACTTAAATTATTTATTTATATGATCGGCAAACAGTATAGAAACTTGATCTTCTAGTTATATATTGATCAATGGGATGGATGTCAAGGAAAATATATAAATTTTATTCCAGCTCCTTTAAATGCATTAATTGATATTTCAATTTCATTACTTAATTTTTTTCAGTAATGTCAAGAGGTTAGCTTATTGCATGGTAGATTGGAATGGGCAACCCAGATCCCCCTCTTAGAAAAGTGATGAAACCTTTGATAGTCAGGTACAATTTTTACTGTAAAAATGTCAAATAAATTTACAGTAAAAGTTTTGGACTGTTTTGAATATAATTATAGAAGTCATTCTAAATCTCATTTATTTTTTCTTGAGTGATTCATAAAAAAAGTCTACCCCAGCAATGAGTTGCTTTAAAAACT
>CAZMEX010000105.1:0-3807 GCA_964565415.1 uncultured Desulfobacterales bacterium
GTGATCGGTTCAATTTTCAGAACAAAATCACAACAAAAAGAAGAGGCTGAAATTAGAGAAAAAGCATTTGAAGCCCTCACCTTCATGGGTGTAGAAAAGCATGCAGATGATGTTGCTTCCAATTTGCCCTATGGATCCCAAAGAAGACTTGAAATTGCAAGAGCCATAGCCTCTGATCCAAAAGTTATGCTTTTAGATGAACCTGCTGCCGGCATGAATCCTGCTGAAACTTCAAAGTTGATGGAAGACATTTCACGCATATCAGAGCTTGGTATTGACGTTCTGCTTGTGGAGCATGATATGAAAGTTGTGATGGGTGTGTGTGATCATATTGTTTGTGTTGACCATGGTGTAAAAATTGCCGAAGGGAATGCTGCTGAAATTCAGAAAAACCCTAAAGTGATTGAAGCATATCTTGGTCAGCCGGCGAATCAATAATTATTAACGTAACTTTAAGGAGAGAATTATGAAGAAAAGAGTATTTGCAATTGCTGTAATGGGATTGATTCTTATTCCATTTCTGCTGACTTCGGTGTCAGCTAAAACATTGAAAATAGGCTCCATGAGTCCTTTAACAGGACCCTATGCTGCCGATGGAAATGACATTAAAAATGGTGTTCTTTGCGCCATTGATGTAATCATGGATGAAGGTGGAATTCCTGGATATGATAAAATTGAGCTTTTCCCCCAGGACACAGCATGTGATCCAAAACAAGCTGTTGCTGCTGCCAACAAACTTATCAATCTTGAAGTTGCAGGTGTTGTGGGTGCATATTGTTCTTCCTCCACTATTCCAGCCTCTTCAACACTTGATGAAGAAGACATTATTATGCTCACTCCTGCATCAACACATCAGGATGTAACTGACAGAGGTCTCAAATATATGTTCCGTATGTGCGGAAGAGATGATGCCCAGGCTCCTGCAGCAGTCAAGTTTTTAAAAGAGGCTTTAAAAGCAAAATCCATCTTTATTGTTGATGACAAAACTACTTATTCTCAAGGTCTTGCAGACGGTGTTGAGGCAAATTGCAAGAAAAATGGAATAAAAGTTCTTGGTCATGATCATGTTAACCAGGGAGACAAAGACTTTTCTGCTATTTTAACCATGGCAAAAAGAGACAATGCTGATATCCTTTACATGAGTCTTCAGAATCATGCCACAGGGAGCCTCATGGCCATCCAGGCAAAAAGAATGGGACTTAAATCCCAGATTGTTTCCCAGGATGCAATGTATCATCCTAATTTCATGAAAGTTGCAAAAGCTGCTGCTGAAGGAATTTATGTTACCTATGGTTTTACAGACAGAACTACTGCTGCATATAAAAAATATGAAAAAAGGTTTACATCTCAGTATGGTGAGATTGGTGCCTATGGTACTTATGCCTACGATGCAGCAACAGCTCTTTTAAGAGCAATTAAAGCTGCTAAAAGTACAAAGCCTAAAAAAGTTAAAAAACAGCTCATGAAACTTGATTTTGACGGTGCTTCAAAGCATGTTAAATTTGAGAAAAATGGTGATTCTGGATCTTCATATATTGCCTATAAAATTGTTAATGGTAAATATATCCCATATTGGTCACCAAATGAAGGTTACTTAAAGTAACAAACAGATGTTTATTTGTTTATTATAAAGTAAAATCATGTCTGTAAATCTCTATTTTGCAGACATGATTTTAAAACATAAGGTATTTAAAAAGATAGAATGGAATATTTTATTCAGCAACTGATTAACGGTATAACCCTTGGGGGCATTTATGCATTGATTGCCCTGGGATACACCATGGTATACGGCGTGATACAGCTGATAAATTTTGCCCATGGTGAATTCTTTGCTGCAGGAGGTTATGTTGGCGTAATTCTATTGGGTTATTTTGCAGGCAAAGGGATTATGGAAACCCATCCCTGGCTTTGCCTTACAGGCTCATTTGCTTTAACCATGGGTTATTGTGCATTTCTTGCCGTTGGAGTTGAAAAGGTAGCATATCTGCCCTTGAGAAAACAGTCAAGGCTTGCAGCACTTCTTTCTGCCCTTGGGATGTCGATTTTTCTTTCCAATGGATTGATGCTTACCCAGGGCGTTTTTGACAAACCATATCCAGGTGAGCTTTTTGATGGTATTGCTTTCGAATTTGGGCTTGTCAGTATATCCTACCTGCAAATTATGATAGTAACAATGACCATTGTTCTTCTGATTGTTTTAAATATTCTTGTTTTTAAAACAAAAATGGGCATGGCAATGCGGGCAACTGCCCAGGATAAAACCATGTCTGCCCTTGTTGCCATTGGAAGTAACAGAATTATTTCCATAACTTTTGCCATTGGTGCAGGGTTGGCAGCAGCAGCAGGTATAATGGTTGGTCTTTACTATGGATCTGTACGTTATGACATGGGATTTGTCCCCGGTATCAAAGCGTTTGCAGCAGCAGTCCTTGGGGGAATCGGCAACATCACAGGCGCAATGATTGGTGGACTGATTATTGGAATGGTTGAAATATTCGGTGCTGGTTATATTTCAGGTCAGTACAAGGATGTGTTTGCATTTATCATATTGATAGCGGTTTTATATTTTAAACCTACTGGAATTATGGGCGAGAATATCGATGATACAAGAGTTTAAGAAAATATGGAAGAAATATACAATTGGTATGTTATGGGTGCTGGGGCTTTTATGGCCTCTTTTGGGAATTCACCCCGATGGCACTCTTTCATTTGAAAAAACATTTATTGTCTGGCTATATATAGTTGCCCTGGTATCTATTTTCTTTATTTTTTATTTAATGAACAAGGGCGGTGCTTTAAGGTTTATTACTACTCCTGCAGTAAAACTTAAGGAAAGGAGCAGTCTGTTTGCAGCAGCTGTTCCAACATGGGTGTGGATTCTTGCAGCTTTAATATTTGCACTTATATATCCGCAATTGACTGGCAGATATGCCCAGGATGTTGCCATCAATGTTTTAATTTATGTCTGTTTAGGGTTGGGTCTTAATATTGTTGTGGGGTTGGCAGGAATGCTGGACCTTGGATATATAGCTTTTTACGGTGTCGGTGCATACTCCTATGCGCTTTTAAATATGCATTATGGAATGTCGTTTTGGGTCTGTCTTCCCTTTGCAGCCCTGTTTGCATTAATTGCAGGTTGTATTGTGGGGTGGCCTACTTTAAGGATGCGCGGCGATTACCTTGCCATAGTTACATTAGGTTTTGGAGAGATAGTTCGTATTATTCTCAACAACTGGATGAAACTTACCAATGGACCCAATGGAATTATGGGTTTTGACCGCCCCGGGATGTATATCCCTGATTTTGAAAATGGATTTTTCAGCATGTCCTGGGAACACATCTGGCTTAAAAAACTTCATCTATTATATTATGTTGTTTTGGCATTGGCTATTATTACAATTATCTGCCTGCACCGCCTTAATTTTTCCCGGGTTGGTCGTGCCTGGGAGTCAATCAGGGAAGATGAGACAGCTTCAGAATTAATGGGGGTTAACACTTTTATCTATAAATTATTGGCATATGCCATGGGTGCTTTGTTTGCAGGTATGGCAGGAGCTTTTTTTGCAGCAAGAATGCGGTTTGTAAGCCCTGAAAGCTTTACATTTCTTGAATCTGCCATGGTTCTTTGCATGGTTGTTCTAGGTGGAATGGGATCTATTCCGGGAATTATTCTTGGTGCTGCTGCATTGATTATTCTTCCTGAGGTGTTCCGTGAGTTTGAACTTTATAGAATGCTTGCTTTTGGTGGAGTCATGGTTTTAATGATGCTTTTCAGACCTGCTGGCTTGATTCCGGCTAAACGTGTGG
>CAZMEX010000106.1:0-3168 GCA_964565415.1 uncultured Desulfobacterales bacterium
AAGATTACCCTTTGATTATCGCGCCAAAGGGTAATGCAAGGGCTGTTGTATATGATATGAGTGAAGAGGCTTTTCAGGCAGGCATAAGAAAAGGAATGGCTTTGCGAAAAGCAAGTCGTATTTGCAAGGATTCGAGAATCCTGCCTCCACATTTTGATCGTTATGAGCGAGCCATGCGTGAATTGATCAAGCAGACTTTGCCATACTCTCCTTTTATAGAATCCGGTGAAACAGATGGGCATGTTTTTGTTGATATTACAGGTACAAACAGGCTTTTTGGCCCTCCAGTGGATGTGGCGTGGCGTTTGAACAAAAAAATCAAAAAAAACCTCAGCTTAAATCCAATATGGTCAGTTGCTCCAAATAAACTTGTTGCCAAAGTTGCAACACGTCTTGTAAAACCAACTGGTGAATATATAGTTGGTGCAGGAGAGGAAAAAGAATTTTTAAAACCCCTTCATATCGGGCTTTTACCAGGTATAGAAAAAACTGATCTTATAAAATTAAGAGAGTTTAATTTCTCTTTTGTATCTGAAGTTCTCAGCCTTACCCTTGAGCACTTAAGGATTTCTTTTGGCAAAAGAGCCATGTTTATCCATGACACAATAAGGGGGATTGATCTTTCGCCTGTACTGTCTGTAACAAAAACCAAACCTGAGCTGCAGGCTGACCATGAATTTTTTGAAGACACAAATGATATAAATGTATTAAACAGTGCTCTGTATATTTTGACAGAAAAAATTTGTATGGGTTTGAGAAAAAAACGAAAAGCTGCTGAAAAAATTAAAATTAAAATAAGTTATACAGATGGAATGCAAAATTCAGGTGTTATGCGCATAAAACCTGCAACATCAAATGAGCTTGTGCTTTATGCAAAACTGACAAGTCTCCTTGATCGAGCTGTTAAAAGGCGTGTGCGTATCCGGCATATGCGTCTTATTTGCGAAAACTATATATTTCCCCAGATACAGATGGAACTTTTTGAAACTACAGATGAAACCAAGAAGAGCAAAAAGCGAGAAAATATTATAAAAACCATAGATGAAATACGTGCAAGATTTGGTTATGATGCTGTAAAGCCAGGTATTACAAGGCTTGCATCGTGATTCCTTTGACTGTCCGTTCAAACTATTCTCTTATGTGGGGCACTGCTTCTGTGGCAAAAATATGCCAAAAAGCTAGTCAGCTTGGGTACAGGCACCTTGCATTAACAGATACAGATAATTTGTGCGGATTAATTACTTTTATGGCTGCATGTAAAGTTGAGGGTCTGACACCCATTGTTGGTGCTGAAATTACTGATCCCAAAAAAAATGAGCGTGCAATCTGTCTTGTAAAAAACAAACAGGGCTACAGCAATCTTTGCAGGCTGATTACAAAAAGGCATCAGGATAAGGTATTTAATCTGAAAAACTTTGTCCCAAAATATGCAAAAGGCATGGTTGTTTTGACAAACAGTGCTGATCATTTAAAAGAGTGGTATGAAAAAGGAGTTGATGTTGCAGCAGCTTTGCACAGGAAACCATTGCCTTTGACTCACAAACTTTGCAGGCAAGCTCGAAAATTAAATGTTGCTTTGGTTGCAACTCCGGGGAGTTTTTTCTTAAACACAGAAGACGCCAGAATTCATAAAATGCTCAGGGCAATAAGCAAGAACACCTGCCTTTCAAGACTTACTGCAAAAGATGTTGCACCTGACCATGCTTTTTTGGCATCTTCTGGTGAATATGAGCAACGATTTGCAATCTGTCCTGAGGCAATAGAAAACACATATCTTATAAAAAATAAGCTTGAATTTACTGGACCTGATTTTGGCATAGTAATGCCGCCTCTGGAAAATAGCGTAAAAGATACTGAAAAGCTTTTATCTGAAAAAGTGTACCAGGGTGCTGTGGAAAGATATGGAAATGATTTACCTGAAAATATTGTAACAAGAATTGAGTATGAATTAAAAATAATAGGCCAGATGAATTTTTCATCATATTTTCTGGTAGTTCAAGATATTATAAAAAAAAGTCCGAGGATCTGCGGTCGGGGATCAGGTGCTGCATCAATAGTTGCATATTGCCTTGGCATTACAAATGTCTGTCCTGTGAAATTTAATCTTTATTTTGAACGCTTTTTAAACCCGGGAAGGAGTGATCCGCCAGATATTGATATTGATTTTGCCTGGGATGAGCGCGATGATGTTTTAAATTCGGTTTTTGAAAAGTTTAAAAATCATACAGCAATGGTTTCAAGTCATGTGCTTTTCCAACCGCGCATGGCAGTAAGAGAAGTTGCCAAGGTGTTTGGTCTGGGGGACTCTGAGATAGGACAAGTTTCAAAACGCCTGCCCTGGTTTTGGAAAACAGAGCAGATGGAACCTGCTTTGCTGGATGAGATCAAGCAAAGGCCAGAGTTCAGGTTTATGGATTTTCCTGATCCCTGGCCAGAAATCATGCAATATGCTCAAAGCTTGGTATCAAATCCCAGGTATCTGTCTGTCCATCCCGGTGGTATTGTCATTACACCTGAACCGATTAATACATATGTTCCCATTGAGACGGCGACAAAGGGAGTTCCCATAATGCAGTGGGATAAGGATGCAGCAGAAGATGCAGGGCTTGTGAAAATTGATCTTTTGGGCAATCGAAGCCTTGGAGTTATTCGCGATGCAGTGAATAATGTGCATGAAAACGGTATTGAGTTTGATGAGACTGAAGTTGATCCGGAAGACGATTATGATACACAGCTGACCATTGCAAACGGGCAGACAATGGGATGTTTTTA
The DNA here is from genome assembly GCA_964565415.1 of uncultured Desulfobacterales bacterium. GTDB lineage: Bacteria > Desulfobacterota > Desulfobacteria > Desulfobacterales > Desulfobacteraceae > JAIOSM01. The sequence goes on from CAZMEX010000106.1 coordinate 2,773, forward strand.
TATTGAAAGCCCTGCAACACGACTTTTACAAAAAAGAGCGCGGGTGGGAGGCTTTGAATATATTGTAATCCATTCAAGTATTATAAGACCTGCTGCAAATGAATATATACAGGAATATTTAAAAAGGCTTCATGGGGAACAATGGGATCCGATTCATCCTCTTTTAGCTGATGTGCTGAATGAAACTTTTGGAATAATGGTATATCAGGAAGATGTCTCAAAAGTTGCTATTTCCATGGCAGGGTTTGATCACGTTGCAGCGGACGGGCTGCGTAAGATTCTCTCCAAGAAGAATAAAGCGTTAAAGCTTGCTGACTATTTTGAAAAATTTTATAACGGTGCAAAAAAGAGAGGTGTTACCAAAAAACAAATTAAACATGTGTGGAATATGATATT
>CAZMEX010000107.1:0-3162 GCA_964565415.1 uncultured Desulfobacterales bacterium
ATATCACCCGAACCCGGTTGCATGGATGCTGTTTTTGTTATATTGTATTTTTGAGAAATGTGCTCCTCAAGATATTTTCTACTGAAATCAAGCAGAGCCTGTTTTATTGTATCTAACCAATACTCTTCTAAAAAATCCCCCTGGGGAATTTTAATTGTATCAACCTCTGCTCCACAGGTAACAACATAAGCAAAAATACGCTCAACTGTGTTCAAATTCTTTTTTAATACATGGCTTTTAAATGCAATTCCGCCTATTAAAACTGTATCTGTGGTTGTTTTCTCGACAAAGCATTCCTTGAAGATAGCTTTAGGCTTTCCTGTCTTCCCGGCAATATCAACAAGGTTTTGAAATTTTAATGCATAATCAGCCCCTTTTTCAATATGATTTTGTTTAAGAAGGTCTTTTATATCAAGTTTAAATGGAATATCGTCAAGAACTTTCATGTTTCATCTCCTTTAACCATAGCTATTTTTAGTATTTCTCAAAAAGGGAAACTCAGTCTTTGAATAAAGGCTGCCTGAAAATTTTGATTACAGGCTAGATCAACCACTTTAATCTGTTCAGCTATGTGTGTTACTTTTTCAAGATAGATTTTGTCACATAAGGTCATTACAGCACCTACACCTGCCAGATTTCCGGCAGTTTCTATTTTGGTGATGTCCATGGTAGGGATCATCCCTAAGGTCATCATATCGTTTTTGTCAAGAAATGATCCAAAGGCCCCTGCAGTAACAATTTTTTCAGGTTTATCAATATTTGCTTCTTTTAAAAGAAATTCAATTCCGGTAATCAATGCAGCTTTGCCAAGCTGAACTGAACGGATATCTTTCTGGCTTATATAGACATAAGAGCCATTTTGAGAAGAATCATCAGGTACAATATTGTATTGCATTTTACCAGAAGAATTTTTTTTTAATGCTGGAACCATAATGTTTTTTTTAAAAGCACCATCTGGTTCTATGATATTTTTTTCACAAAATTGGGCTACGGCACTGATAACACCTGATCCACATATTCCCAACGGTTTTGATCTGGAAGATTCTGAAGGATTAATAAGAGTATATTCAGGCAAAGCGCCCTGTTTTTTTATTTGGACTTTGTTCACAGCACCGGGTATAGCCTGCATTCCGCATGATATAGAAGCTCCCTCAAAGGCAGGACCGGTTGCACATGAAGTCGCATAAAAATTGTTATTTGCCTTTAGTAGCAATTCTCCATTGGTTCCAAGGTCTATCAAAAGAGTGCCGTCTGTTTGATTTTCAAGGTCAGCAGCAATTGCTGCACTGAGGATGTCGCCACCGATAAAGCCGGATACCTGGGGTAATATCTGTATGGGAAAATGCCCTGCTTTAAAGCCAAGATCTTTGGATAAAATTTTTTTAGCTTCATAAAAAGCAGGTAGATAAGGAGAAATTCCAATTGATTGAGGGTCAATCCCTGTGAATATATGAATCATTGTGGGATTACCCACTGCAACCATTTGAGAGATCGAGTTTTTTTCAAAATCAAAGGATTTTATAAGGCTTTTTATTCCCCACTCTATCGCCTTGACAACGAGCCTTTGCAGTTGCCTGAGATTCTTTTTATCTTTATTGATTTCACCAATGCGGCTCATTACATCATCCCCGTATAGAGCCTGGGGGTTTTTTACAGATAATGAAGAAAGAATTTGTCCTGTGGCAGTATTGCAGAGATAGACAGCAATAGTTGTTGTACCAAGATCCACTGCTATGCCATAACAATCTTCGGTATCAGAAATTTTGAATTTGGTTTGAAAATTTTCAGGAAGAGATGCTGGTGCTTTATTGATTATATGAGGTGACAGCATGGATGTTTCAGGAATGTCAATGGTAATATCTCCGGAAACAAAGAATCTACAGGCCTCTTTTAATGCAAACTCATTGTTTTCTCCAATAATTTTAACCTGGCATTTTTTACATTTACCTTTACCTCCGCAGTCAGCTCTTAAAAAGATATTTTTATTCATGAGAGATTCCATAAGGGCTTTGCCACTCTTTGTTTCAATCTGCCTGCCATGTGGCAGTATGCGAATATTGTATGTGGTATCAGACATTTTATTCCTTAATTCATCACTAAATGGTAATTTAAGAGGATCGGAACATATAATGGCTGTAAAATACTAATTTTGGATTTGCATGTATTATTGTATACATTGCCAGTGCGCTGATACTCTTTTATTTAGCGGTTATTATAAACTGAAGCCTTACCAAAATCAAACCAATATTATCAAGCAATCATGCGGAGTAGTATGTCAATAAAATATTCTTATCGATTTTGGGGTTAATAAAGTTATCAATACCGGCAGCATACGGTCATCAGGAAGAGAGTCAGGAATAATATTCCATATTTTTGGACAGAGTTTATCCAAGGGTAACTTGCTGGATAAAAATTCATTTTAAAGTGATTTGAAAATAGCATATAAAATAAACATAGGATTGTCTCCTTTTGGCTTTAATGACAATGGGTTATATGGTGAAACTTCAAGTTCAAATATTCCTTGTGAGATTTGAAGTTACAAATTGTCACATATTTTGGGAGTGAAAAAATACGCTGAGACCCCGGATATGATGTGGGCAAGGGTGCAGGCAATAAATATTCCTTTGAAGCCATATAATTTTGAACCTAAAAATGCCATGGGTATAAGCAGTAGGACCATCTGAAATAGAATAACCAGGGTGGATAATAAGGGTTTGTTAATTGCGTTGAACACAGAAGTTGAAATTTTAATAATGCCATTAGCACCCCAGCTTATGGAAAGAATTATAAGGACAAGTTGTGCGTTGTTGATAACTTCTATATTATCTGTGAAGATTGAGGCTAGGGATTTGGAAAAGATAAGGAAAAAGACCATGATCACAACACCATATATAAGTGAAAAATTTGTACTGAGTTTAATACCCTTCATAATCCTGTTATATTTTTTCGCACCAAAATTCTGACCGGTAAAGGGCGCGATAACTACTGAAAGAGCCATTAAAATTGCCAGGGAAAACATCTCGACTCTGGTAGCTATACCAAAACCTGCCACAGCATTTTTCCCATAATTTGAAACCAGCATTGTGATGACTGCAAGGGTGACGGGTGTGATCAGGTTTGTTAAGGATGTTGGGATTGCCACATAAAGTATTTTGCCCCATG
>CAZMEX010000108.1:0-2795 GCA_964565415.1 uncultured Desulfobacterales bacterium
AGCCGGATGTCTATCCAATACACCTTTCTGGCGGGCAACAACAAAGAGCAGCCATTGCACGAGCCCTTGCCATGGAACCCGAGGTTATGCTCTTTGATGAACCAACCCCTGCCCTTGATCCTGAGCTTGTGAATACCCATAATCGCTTTTATACTATCTAAAAACAGCCTTTTCTTTTTGAATATTTTATCAAAAATAGCATAGCATTTGATACTTTTCTTTAAATAAAAATCATTCTGGCGGAATATAGGTGAAAATGATATAAAATCAAAAGAGAAATGCTATAATGCTTGGGAATGTGGGATTTATGACAAAAAATAAACTGGGAACCAATATCTTTTTTAACACAATTTGGTTGCATTATATCTTGCAAATGAGGATTCTTTGCCTTGGCAATCATAAAAAGTCTCGTATCTTGTTTGGGTATAACAATTTGGAGTATAATAGTGAATAACGTTTCAAAAAAACAGGAGCGACTATCAAAACCGAGACAACGGTCATTTGATAATCTTCCAGCTTTTATTGTTTTTTTTATTATCTTGTTTTGTTTTTTAGGAATCTCAGGCTATTTTAGTATACAATTACTTCGAGAGGAAAACCAAAGAAAAACCCATCAGCATTTGATGGAATTGCTGTCTGAACAGATTGAAAATATAATCACGCAACATTTCAAGGTCGTCCAGGCGCTATCCAAGGATCATGCTGTCCTTGATTTGCTGGAAGGCAGAGAAGATTCTTCAAATTTAAGAATCACTCAGGTTCTTGAAACTGCCAGACTTATATCTTATGCAGATAGAATATATGCAATAAACCGAAATGGAATAATTATTTCAAGTACGAAAGCCAGTGGTATTTCTATTATAGGAGATAATTATGCTTTAAGACCATATTTCAAGGATGCGTGGAAGGGTCGAACGACTGTCTTCCCGGCATTGGATGACAAATCAAACCGCATGGAACTTCATTTGAGCACGCCTATTTATGGTTCATCAAAAGAATCGGTTGATGGTGTCCTGGCATTGGAATTTGATATCCTTGTTGTTGAGGATCTATTATACCAGAGGATGGAGCAGATTGGTCTTGTTTCACCCGAGGGTGTAATTTTTACCAGCAATAATCCTGAATGGATTTTTCATTCAGTAAAAGAAATGACAAAAAATACGCTTGACCGTCTCAGCAGAATAAAACAATTTGGCGACGAAAATTTTTTTCCGCTAACTCCGGATATAACTCAAAAACTGGTTCAAATAAAAGGTAAAGATTATTACACAGCCACAGTGTCCATGCCCATTAGTGGATGGAAATTAATTTCATTGCAGAAAAAGGATCTCAAGCTTGCCCTGCCTCTCTATTACAAATATCTTGTAGGCACGGGACTCTGTGTTACCGGTGGACTTGCCCTGCTGGTTTTTTTTCTGACGGTCAATATTCAAAAGCAAAAAAAAATTCAATCAAAACTTTCCCGGGCCCAGGAAAAGTATTCAAGTATTTTTAGAAATGCAGTTATGGGAATTTATCAATCCACAATTGATGGCCATTTTATTGATGTGAACCCATCCATGGCAAAAATTTTGGAATTTGACAATCCCCGGGAGCTCATGTCAAAGGTAAAAAATATTGACTATCAGATTTATGTGCATTCAAAAGACCGCCACAAGTTTATCAACAGAGTAATAAAAGATAAGCAGGTTCAAGGGTTTGAAACCCAACTTTTTAAAAAAGATGGAAAAGTAATCTGGGTTCAATTATCAGGACGTCTTGCTCAAGCTTCAGAAAGTGATGATACTTTTTTGGAAGGGTTCTGTATTGATATTACTGAAAAAATAGCTGCCCAGGAAAAAGCTGCTTTACGGCAGCAGCAATTATTGGTTGCAGACCGTATGATTTCCATGGGAGTTCTTGCTTCCGGTGTTGCACATGAAATAAATAATCCCAACACCTTTATCCATTCTAATGCTCAATTTCTTTCAGACGCATGGGCCCAAGCACAGATCGTTCTTGATGAGTATTATACAGAAAATGGGGATTTCATCATTTCAGGCCTTCCCTACTCCAGATTTAAAGAAAAGCTCCCCGTTATAAGTTTTAGAATCCTTGAAGGATCAAGAAGAATTGCAAGGATTATAAAAGAACTCAGGGATTATTCAAGAAATGATGATTCTGAAGTCCGTGAACAGGTTGATGTAAACAAAGTGATCAAATCCGCCCTGATTCTTTTGGGCAATATGATTAAAAAAACCACACAAAATTTTATATTAGACCTAAAAGAAGATATTCCCCCGGTCATGGGCAGTTTTCAAAGGCTTGAACAAGTTATTGTCAATATTGTTCAAAACTCATGCCAGGCTATTGTTAATGAAAAAAAAGCATTATTTGTTTCATCATTCTATAATAAATCCGATAAAAAAGTGATCATCATCTGCAAGGATGAAGGTATCGGCATACCTGAGAAATACTTAAAAAGGATTATAGATCCTTTTTTTACAACAAAAAGAGATTCAGGAGGAACCGGGCTGGGCCTGTCCATTTCATCCACAATTGTGCAGGAGCTGGGCGGAAGCCTGGATATTCAGTCTGAAAACGGCAGGGGTACAATTGTCACACTTGAATTTTCTCCCGTAAAAATAAAACCGGATAAAGCTTAAATGATTTTTTTCAGATTCCACAATAAAAGAATGTTTGTTGTCATATCTTTGAGAGGTGAACATGCTGGGTAATAATTTTTCTTCCAGCCGGTCTATTTTGATTGCTGAAGATGAGGTAGAGGTTCTGGAAGGGTTTGAATTAATATTAAA
>CAZMEX010000109.1:0-2666 GCA_964565415.1 uncultured Desulfobacterales bacterium
AGGTGCTGGAAGATAAAGCAGATAAAATCTCCGGCAACATGGCCATGCACGAAACATTTGTAACAATCAGTAAAATAAGAGGGATTTAAGCATGGCACAAAAAAAATATGTCATTATTGTTGATACTGCAAAATGTATTGACTGCAAAGCCTGTATGATTGCATGCAAGGTTGAAAATAATGTTCCTGAAGGATTCTGGAGAAACAGAATCAATGTCCTTGGCGGTGAAAACAGCTCAATTAGAACCGAGTATCAGCCAACCCAGTGCATGCAGTGTGATGATCCCTCGTGTGTTGCTGCCTGCCCGGTGGAGGCAACATATAAACAAGCCAATGGTCTGGTGGTTATTGATTCTGAAAAATGTATAGGGTGTGGTAATTGTGTAACTGCCTGCCCGTATAATACCCGCTACAGAGACCCTGTAAAGCGTATAGCTGATAAATGCGATTTTTGTGAGGATCGCTTAAAACGCGGGAAAGAACCAGCATGTGTAGTGACCTGCCCGACCAAAACAAGGGTGTTCGGCGATATTAATGATCCACAAAGCAAAGTTGCAAAGATAGTAAAAAAAGAGGGCAGAGAAAATCTGGTTAAAATCGCAGCCCCCCATATTAATACCCGACCCAATATTTACTATTTTAAAGGAACCAGGCTTTTAGACTGGGCAGTAACACCCAAACTCCCCGGCAACATCAGTATGCCAGTCAAATTTTGGGAAACAAAATCAACCTTAAAACAAGGATGATATAAAGCAAGGATGAATTAAACAAGGTGGTTAAAAAATTTTAAAAGGATGGTAAAAATGCAAAAAACAAAAAGACTGGTGTGGATACCTGTTGTGCTGGCATTAATGATGCTGGCAGGTATTGGGTGCAGCACAGCACCGAAATCAGCAAAAACTACAGACAAACCATGGCAGTTTCACGACATTGTTGATGTGAAATTTGTCCAGCAGTATGCAAAAATGCCCAAGCCGGCAGATGTGCTGATTATTGATTCAAGACCAGCAAAAGGCAAATTTGATAAGGGATCTATTCCTACTGCAATTAATATTCCTGGCAGTAAGTTTGCTAAAATGACAGATAAACTGCCCAAGGATAAAAACACCCTTCTTATTTTCTATTGTCAGGGTCCTACTTGAAAGCTGAGTCATAAATCTGCCTGGAAGGCGGAAAAATTGGGTTACAAAAATGTAAAAGTTTTCACTGATGGTTTTCCTGCATGGAAAAAAACCGGTAATTACCGGGTTATTGAAGTGTCCTATTTACAAAAACTGGTTGATAAACTGGAACCTCTTGTTATTGTGGATTCCCGACCTACACGTCCCAAATATGTCAAGGGGCATATCCCCGGCGCTATAACTATTCCCGATAGAAAGTTTGATGAACTTAAAGGAATACTGCCAAGTGACAAGAATATTCCCCTTGTTTTTTATTGCGGCGGTTATACATGAAAGCTTAGTCATCTCTCCGCCAGGAAGGCGGTCAAGACAGGCTATAACAATGTAATGGTATTTGCTGCAGGGTATCCTGCATGGAAAAAAGTTTCCGGCTCAGCATCTTCAGCAACAGCAGCAGTCAGTACAGGTGATGATGAAGCCATTGATATTAAGATTTTTAAAGAAGTCATCAGTCAGAGCCCGGATAGTATCCAGCTTATTGATGTCAGAGACAAGGATGAATATGATGCAGGTCATTTTGAGTCTGCAATAAACATCCCCACTGATGATCTTGAGAAAAATATCAAATTTCTAACCGATGCTAAACCAATTGTATTTGTTTGCAATACAGGTGCTAAAAGCGGTGAGGCGTATTACATGCTTCAGGACTTGAGACCAGATTTGAAAAAAGTTCAATATCTTGATGCTGAAGTTGAATACAAAAAAGATGGGTCTTTTACCATAAAAAAACCTGAATAAAAGATAAATAATTAATTTTGTACAATGGGCAATCCTGAAATCAGCGCCTCCAACAGGGTTGCCCTTTTTTTTTGTTTTCAGTATTGCTCTTTCCAATTATTTTAATAATATGTATTAGAACTTCACTTGCAGAATAATAGAACCTGCACTTATCCATTGCAGGTTCAAGACGTTGACTGAAGATTTTTATCCAGGGAAGCATTATTTGTTCTGCAAAAGCTGCGATTTCGTTTTGATCAGAACCATCCTCCTGCAAAATAAAAAAGAGATATTCCAGCTCAATGGCAAGGTGGTCAGGGGGCTCATGAACACGATTTTCCAGGGAAAGACCTTTGAGATCAAAAAGGTTTTTCATTTTTACAGCCGATGCACCCATCATGGGAGCATTTTCAAACTCATAGCATGATTGGTAGAGTGGGGCTGCAATACCCTCCCTGGTGTTGACAAAAAGCCTTACATAGCATTCGTTCAAATGATCAAAAAGGGCCTGCTCCGTGTCAAATTGATTAATAATTGACTTAATACTATCCATCGCAGCAAAAGAGTCTAAACCTGATGCTTTAAGGACAGCTTCCCAGGAATTGAAAAAAATTCCTTGTTTCATCTGTTTGCAGGATTCTAAATCAGGTCCCCAAAACATCCGGCACATACTTTCTATTGCATTATTAATTTCAAAATCGTTTTGAATCATATAGCTATCCCATTGCCTGCATAAAAGCAATTTGATGATCAGTGATAAAAGTTTCAG
>CAZMEX010000110.1:0-2637 GCA_964565415.1 uncultured Desulfobacterales bacterium
ATTAAAGAATCCATAATTAGAAAATAATTTTTCCTCTACTTGTACCTTTTGAAACTTTTATTTTTGTTTATGACATTTAATACAATCTGTTGGCAGCACTTGTTTTACCCCCATCTTCTGATGGCAGGAAATGCACTGACCATGGTATGCACCTTTTAAATGGGGTTTACCATTTGCAATATCACTGTTTTTTCCATGACATGACGAACATTTTGGAGGTTCAAGGGATTTTGGACTATTGTGATGACATCCCATACAAAGTGCTTGCTGGTCTCTATGAAAGGCATTTGCCATACTGCTTTTTTCAACTCGTTCTGCAATGGCCATGACAACTTTTTTGTGCGGGAATTCACTTGGCATGTACTTGTCAGCCAACTCCTTTATCACAACTGTCTTTGGGATTTTGTCTCTCATCACAACTTGATAGCTGCCAGACTGTTTTTCGACTATCTGCTTTGCAAGGGTTTTTTGTACGTCCCTGGTTGAAGGTACAATATCAGCATTGGTATTGTGACAGGTTGCACAGGCAAAATCATTAAGCTGTTTTTCAGGCATCAGGTCATGACAACCGGCACAGTCTGATTGTTTTGTAATAGTTGCATGGCATCCCATGCAGCTTTTATCTGATTGTTTATCATGCATTGCTTTTTCAAGAGTGATAAAGCCACCATCAACATGGCCTTTTGAAGTGTGACACTCACTACACTTTTTCAATGACCCATGGTGGCAGGTTTTACAATTATCAGTTTGTGATTCATGAAGTTCATGATTGAAAGCAACCGGGTTCATAAGATATTTTGGGTTTTTGCCTTCAGATATCCTCCCTGTAAGCAGAACTTGGTCCGGTTGATCTCTTTTGAGCCTGACAATATTTTTTACAAGTTTGGTTTTTATCTGTTTTTGAGAATCATGGCACTCTATACATGTAATTGGTCCTGCACTAATGTTTTTAGTTTTCAGATCGGTATGGCACACTACACACGAATCATGGGAAGCATCTTTTAAAGAGCGGGCATTATTTTTCTCTTTTTGATTTTTATGGCAGTAGGTACAGGATTCTTCCTCCCCTTTTTTATAATAGGTTTTTTTTGTCTGGTCATTGTATTTATGGTGGCAGGCACTGCAATTGTTTGATTGAGATGACATTGCAGGTTTAATATCTTTTGAGGTTTCATGGATAAAATGAAGTGATTTGTCAAAATCAATCTTTTTCCAGGTAGCAATTGATTTTTTATCACTCTTATTTTTAGCACCATGGCAGGTTCGGCATTCTGCCTCAAGGGGGCCTGCTTTTTTGCCTTTTGCCTTGGCTTTTATGTGACAGTTGATACAATTTTCATGGTATAAATCCTTGGAAGCTTTCTCATCTGTTCTCTTAAATTTGAAGACAAACAAATCCTGCTTTTGTGTGTGGCATTCAATGCATTTCCCCTGGGCTGCCGTGTTGTGAATGGCGTGGGAAAAATCAACAGCCGGCATTTCATTGCCTGATGAATCGTATGCAAGATCAATGCTGATTACATCTGCTGCTTTGCGATGGTCATGTGAAGCATCAGCATTTTTTAAATTGGTTTGCCCGATAATAGGGAGCACAATTAATATAACTATTGCAATCATCAACAGTTGAAATGATTTTACTTTTGACATTGTCCAATCCTCTGAATGATATGTTTTGAAAACCCATTTAGCTATCCAACTAAATTTATTGGATATATTCCTACTGTTTTAATATGAATAAGTCAACTAAAAAATTAATATTTTTCAAAAATTTACGAAAAACTTTGAAAAGCCTTGTAATCAGTGCAGATAAGCCTGAATATTATTTTAAAGTATCAGTCTGAAAAGCGTAAACCAGTATATTGTGTTGTGGTCAGGAAAGCAGATCCTTGATAGTTTTAAGTAATGCTTCTTTATCCACAGGTTTATCAAAAGTGGCATCCGGGGTAAAATACTCCGAATCCTTATCTCTATCAAATTTAATGCCAATTTCATCTTCCATACCAGTTATTGCAATAATGGGTATGTCTTTGAGCACAGCATTGTTTCTAACCTGTCTACAGACTTCAAACCCGGAAAAAGTTGTTTCCATCATTACATCCAGCATGATGAGATCCGGCTTTACTTCCAAAATCAATTCTACTCCTTTTTTCCCGTTGGGAGCCGTAGCAACTTCATAACCGTTCCTGGATAAAAAAGTTTTCATGGTAAACAGATAGTCTGTATTGTCATCTACTATTACAATTTTCAAGGATCTGTTTTTCATATCCATTTTCCCTCTCTATTATAGTTATTTATTCTGCCCTGCCTTTTTATAATCCAATCTGAATATAACCCTGAACAAGCTTCCCTGTCCGGGTTTGGTCAATACTTCGATTTTCCCTTTGTGATTTTTGACGATTCTTTCTACAACCATTAACCCAAGTCCGGTACCAGTATCTCCCTTGGATGAGAAAAACTCTTTGAAAAGATTTGTTCTGGTATCCTTGTCCATGCCGCTGGCATTATCTTCCACCTCAAACATCAAGTGATTATCATCATAATAGTCCACTCTGACAAACACAACATGCTTGCTTTTTTGTTCATTCTTCTGACAAGCCTGAAGTGCATTCCATATCAAGTTTGTTAACATTCTTGAAA
>CAZMEX010000111.1:0-2382 GCA_964565415.1 uncultured Desulfobacterales bacterium
TTTAAAGCAGAAGAGATGCTTTCCACTGGCAAAAGGGATATACGAAACATTGCCGAGCACAAAGCTAATATTGGTATAGAATATGATTATGACCATTTTTTCACCGGACGTATTTTTGCACGTTATACAGGCAAAAAAAAAGATACAAACTGGGCAGTACGGGGTAATCCTGAGATTGAAAATCCTTGTTTTACTGTCGTTGATTTTTCAGCTGATTTTCACTTTACAGAGCACCAGCATATAAAATTTCAAATTAATAATCTGTTTGACAAATATTATTATGAAACCAAGGGGTATCCTTTGCCAGGGCGTTCTTTTTTCTTGAAATATACCATTGATTTTTAAATTGATGATAAATTCCATGACATTGTCCCTGCAAAAATATTTAAAAATCCTTGTTTTCCTTTTAGTCTTTTTTTTTATAACCATACCTGCTTTTGGAAAACATCTGGCATTACAATATGCAACCCATTTTAATATTGAATATCTTGAAATGGGTTGTAAAATGGTAACCGATGGCATGGATCGCAGGTTTTTACTTGTGCCATGGGATAAAAAAATCAGTATGGATGATAGGAACACGGTTAGAGTTATCAGGATTCCGATAAAAAAAGTAGCAACGCGCTGGAGTACAATTCCAGGATTCTTAAATGCATTGAACGTTTTAGACAGCCTTCTAGGAGTGACCACTAGAAAAGAGGAGTGGTGTGCAAAAGCTGTAAAAAAGATGATGGATCAGGGAATAGTTGAAAACCTTGGGAATCCAGGTGCAATTGATTATGAAAAATTTTCAGTTATAGCTCCAGATGTATTTTTCTCAAGCCCCTGGGTCCAAACAGCAAAAATGATGGAACTTAAGATACCCGTGGTCTCCATAACAGAATATAGAGAAGAGCATCCATTGGGAAGAATGGAATGGATCAAGTTTTTTGCGGCTTTTTACAATCGAGAGAAAGAGGCAGACAGTTTTTTCAAAAAGGCTGTTCAAAATATTCGTCAATTATCAAAAAAACTTGAGAAATTGGAAAAGCAGCCAAAAGTCGTGTGGGGTTTTATACGGGAATCCGGCATGGTCTTTGCTCCGGGCAAAAAATCCTATGTTAATAAGATGATCTCATTAACAAGAGGGGTTTCTCCTCTAAACAATTCATACCTGACCCTCAATATGCCAGTAACGCTGGAGTTATTTTATCATTATGGCAGGGATGCAGAGATTTATATATACCCGGCATCATTAGTTCAAGAAGGTATCAAAACCATTGACCAGTTAATTGCTATAACTCCTATTCTAAATGACTTTGAATCAGTTAAAAAAGGAAATGTCTGGTGCTTGCAGCCTTGGTATTGGGAGTCAGTTACAAGTACAGATCAAATCATGGAGGATATTGCAGCTATTTTACATCCTTTAGTTTTTCCCCATCATTCATTCAAGTATTTTATTAAGCTGAAAAAAAAATAAAATGGATCAAGCCTTGAAAAGCAATCTGCTCTTGCCTTAACCTTATTATGTCTTGAAATTTTTTAAAAAATTATTCACCTGTACAAATTGAATGATAGCAGTATTTATAGTGGATAACACACCCAAAGTCAGCCCCGGGCTTTTCCATTGAAAAGGGAGAAAAGGTATATAATATGCTTTCTCAAATGGAGAAAAAGGTTAGTATGCAAAATGCTTATTTTTTCTAAAATAAAACGAATTCAACTGTTGCCTGTTTTATGGCAGATTCCTGTAATACTTGCCCTTGCAACAATTTCAGGTTTGATTTCTAATGGTATTCAAAAACAATCCATGTCCATTGTCGGTGACTTTTCAATCCATGGGAGAATGACAACCAGGAGCGGGAACAGCTTAACCATTTCCCTTTTTGATGCTGAAAAATTATTCAATGAAGAAGCTGTTGTTTTTATTGATGCATGAAATCTTGACCAGTTTAACACAGGTCATATAAGGGGGGCAATAAACCTCCCCTGCCATGAAGTTGATTCATATATTTATAATATTCTAAATATCATCAAACCCACTGATACAATTATATCATATTGCGATGGTGACACCTGCAACCTAAACCATGACCTTGCACTCTTTCTTAAGGATATGGGGTTTGAGAATGTTAAAGTATTCGTAAATGGCTGGACATTATGGGTAAAAAGCGGCCTGCCTGTTAAAAGCCAGGGATAAAACGAAATATTATGAATTCATTATACACAAAAACATATCATGTCCTGCAATCGATTATTGCTTGATACACTTTTTATTTATGCGAGCATTGATAAGATAGCTCATCCTTATGCCTTTGCCCAGGCAATTTTCAATTAACAGATTTTACCGGATTATTTGATTAACCTTACTGCCCTCATATTGCCCTATGTTGAACTTTTATC
>CAZMEX010000112.1:0-2101 GCA_964565415.1 uncultured Desulfobacterales bacterium
CATACCCCCTGATAATATCATACCCCCTGGAAGGAATCATTTTTGTCCTTTTTTTGAGTTTAATGCCATATCCTGCTTCACTTTGCTCCGGATCAGTTTTTGAATAGTACACCTATTTGCACTGTATCAACTATTTGCATCTTGCATTTGGTATTATGTCCAGTTTTTTTCTGACTCTATTCTAAAAAATAAAAAAAACCCTTGACAAAAGAACCAATCGGGAATATTTTATGACTGTCAGTCACGTTTATACAGGAAGGAATATGAGTATTGCCGACAGAAAAGCAAGGCAGTTTAAACAGAGAGAAGAGGATATTCTCCAGGCTGCCCTTGACCTTTTTTCCGAAAAGGGCATTGAATCTGTAACCATTGAAATGATTGCAGAAAAGGCAGAAGTTGGGAAAGGTACTATTTACAAGCATTTTTCAAGTAAAAATGAGATTTTCGGCTTTCTTGTCATCCGCCAGAGCAATGAGATTCTATCGGCCTTTGACAAAATTGATACCAATGCCCCTCTTATTACACAAATCAAACAGGTTCTAAGGTTTTTCTGGGACATAATTACAAGTGATATAAGAAAATTTGCAGTGTATCGAAAATGCGACCAGCTCCTGTTGATGGAGGATATGACCCCTGAAGTGTTAATAGTTTTTACAAAGGCAAACAATGAAAAGAACAGGCATATAAAAGCACTCATCAAAAGGGGCATCCAAGAGGAACTGTTCAGGGATGAACCTGTTGAAAACCTTGTTACTGCTGCTATTGGACTGTTCACCGGTGTGTTTGACCTTATTTTTGCAGGAGAGGTCAAGCCCAATGAACAACTATATCTGCTCATGGAGAATATGATTTTTAAAGGATTCATGGGATAAAATAAAAAGCCTGCCCGGAACAAACAACTCCCTTTGAGGAGTTTTTTTAAGACTATTTTATGACTACAGGTCATAGTTAGAACACTGTTCTAGGCGCAAAGATTGAATTTTTAATTAAAAAGGTAAAAAAATGAAAATAGATCAATTTGTTGAAAAATCAGTACTGCGTTTCCCTGGTTTAATAATATTAACTTTTATCATTATAGCCATATATGCAGGAACCCTCCTCACCGGCCTTACAAGGAATCCGACTCCATATCTCCTGCCGCCGGATCATCCAAGTCGTATAAATCTTGAAAAGCTCCAGCAGGATTACACAGGAACAAAAGAGAGTATACTGATTCTGATGGAAGCAGAAAAAGACATTTTCACCCGGGGGACCTTAAGAAGAATCAAGAAGCTTGCCAATGCGTTTGAAAATATCAATATTGTTACAGATAAGGATAGATCACAGCTTTTACAATCAGCTGAGTCAGCACCCGAAAATTTGAAAAGAAAGATTGCCCTGCTTGTGGAAAAAAAGATAGATTCTGATACATGGATGCTTGTGGATGAGATTTCCCAGGAGCTATCCCTGTCAGAAGAAGATAACAAAGAACTCAATGGAGCACTCCTCTGTTTCTCCAATAAATTATCCCCCATCATTAAGGTAACTTCCCTTGCAAATACAGATAATATACTTGGTAAAAACGATGAGCTTGATATAAGCGCGATATATGAAGATGTGCCTGAAGATAAAAAAGAGCTTGAAAATATTAAGAAAAAAGTTCTCTCAAATGAACTTTTTCACAACACCCTTGTCCAGGATGATCCAAGGTATACAAGCATTATAATTGAAATATCAACCAATGAAGATAACTCCGATGAAAAATACATGGTTTATAAAAAGGTTGTGGATATCATGGAGAATCTCATCCAGGGACCTGAAAAATACTATATATCAGGAATGCCGGTTGTTACAGGCGCCCTGGGCAAAGTGATGCAGCAGGACACCCGACGGCTTTTTCCCATTGTGCTAATGATTGTTGTGGCATGCCTTTTTTTTACATTCAGGAGAATAAAAGGAGTTGCAGCTCCCTTGGCCGTTGTTATCCTCTCCCTTATTATAACCCTTGGCATACAGGTTTTATTCAATATCCCCATGAATATTGTCACAACAACCCTGCCTGTATTCATTCTATCCATAGGTGTTGCCGACGGTATTCACATTTTTTCCGAATATAGAGATA
>CAZMEX010000113.1:0-2097 GCA_964565415.1 uncultured Desulfobacterales bacterium
CTCCCATTGGTTCCATATCAGAGTAATTGTTTAATTTTTAGAATCAGTCAAACAAATTTTAATTGATCTTTTATTTAACTACCACCAGCATATGCAGGGTGCTTTATGTGAGAAGATTGACCCGAACCAACAATTATTACTCCTCTGTTTGGCTGTTACAGCTGACTATTTTTTTATTCTTAAATGAACGGTAAAAACCATTTAAAACAAAACAGAGGGATATTAATTGCTGTACTGCCAGGATTGGTTTGTTTTGTATTAACATAAGCAATCCCATATTTGTATTCATCAACACAAATAATAGCCAGCCTGAATGTATCTTTTTTGCCAAAAGATATGTTCCTCCTAAGAATCCTGTCATGACACCCATTTCAAGCACCTGGGATACACTGGTAATACCATTATAATCATATAAACTGTACAAGACACCAAAACCAAGCAGCACAAAAGCAAAAATCCCGGAGAACCTATCAAGCAATTTTGGCACTCTTTTAGAACCTTGCAAGGCAACTATCAATCCAAGTATCATGGCAGGCAAACCTCCTGCCTCAATCGTAGCAGCTATCCAGTCATGTTTTGCAACAAGTATAATCACCCAGGCAGGAAGTCCAATAAGATAAAAAATCCAGCTCCATATTCTTAGTTTTCTGCTATCTTCCCGCCCTTCTGCACTGGAAAGTAATATCTTGTTAAGCAGGTAGCAATCACCGCCCCAAATCTGGAAAAAGCTATCCATTAAAATCCTTTATGCTTTACTTGTTTTTTCTAACCTGATCCAAATTCAAAAAAGGCAATGGTGAGACTGTTTTCGGGTCGAGTATAATTAAGTGATTCCCATTCTGAAATTCTTTTAAAACATTCATGCTTTCAAGTTTTAAATATCCTTCCAATGTTAAGACTTTAATAATTTTCAGCTTTCTGCACACTTTTGCCAATTTCCCTCATCTGACTCCTCAAAAGAGGCATCATATGGACCTCAATAACCTCCTTTGGAGTACCTGTTTCTTTGAGCATTCCCGGTGCTTGTTCTTTTATCAACCGATACTGTATTGACAGATCAAATTTGGTAATCAGCTGATCAATAGAAGGAACACCCATTGCTTCTTTATGTGTTTTCTGCCTTGCATCAAACAGAGTGATTTTAAGCAAAGGATTGATAAGATGAATTCCTTCATCATAAATACTGGCTTGAACTTTTCCAAACATTGTACCAACACCGACATGACCTGCAGGTATAGTTGTGAAAAAGCGGGTGACAATAAAAACAGCAATAAAAAAATATATAACCCCTCCAATACCTAAAGGCACCAGGTTCTGTGTTAATTTTTTTGATAATTTTGTTTTTTTTCAGCTGTAACATCAAGTTGGTTAAAGTCCGTATCACTGCTCATTCTTATTCTCCTCTTTACTAAATTAAAAGTTTTTCTTATCATGCCTTAAAAAACCCAATAAGGTAAGGTTAAACAAAGCGAACTCCTTTATTTGACCATGTTATCATATAAATACATATTTTTAACAAATATGGAAATCAGATTATCAAACAATTTTACTCAAAGATCAAAACACTTTGCTGTCCCTACTGCAAAAAAAGGGCAAATCTCATGATCTATAATTCGGCAAAATGTACGACCATAATTTGGTAAATCACATTTTATATCTAAAATTTTTACCACTCTGTCTGGTGTAGGTCAAATACTATATTGAACCACAACAAAAAACAGCTTGCAGGCACAAGTCCTTACATGATAATAATCTTTGCATGGATGACAATATTACAAATCCCCATGACAAGCTTTTTAAAGAGGTCTACAGCAACAAAACCAATGCTGTGTCTTTTTTGAAAAATTATCTGCCCAAAAATATATTAAACTTAACTGACCTTGATTCACTTAAACTTTGCAAAGACTCTTTTATAGGAAAAAACCTTAAAGAATATTATTCTGATCTGCTGTACAAAGTGAAATTTAAAACCCAATCAGGATATATTTATTGTTTGTTTGAGCATAAAAGCTATCCTGATGGTTTTATACATTTGCAGCTCTTGGAATACATGATTAAAATCTGGAAGCTTGAGTTAAAACAGAAAAAGCCAAAAAA
>CAZMEX010000114.1:0-2086 GCA_964565415.1 uncultured Desulfobacterales bacterium
AATCTGCACCATATTGTACTTCATTACGGGCAGCAGCCAGCGGTTTTCCCTGCTCCATGGTCATGACTTTTGCAAGATCTTCTTTTTTATCAATCATAATTTGCCAGGCAGTATAGAGATATTGTGATCGCTGAAAAGCGGTTAATGAAGACCAGACTGGAAAAGCTTGGTCAGCTGCATCAATTGCATCAGACACATCCTGGCTGTTACCATCAGGAATTTTTGCTATTACCTCACCTGTGGCAGGGTTAAAGACATCAAATTTTTTACCTTTTGCCTCTTCTTTCCATTGTCCGTTAATGTACATTATTGAGTTTCTCCTTTATATCGAATTCCTGTAATTTCATCGGAATCAAAATTAAATAAAATTTTATTAATCTGATTATATTTTAAAAATACGCGATGGTCATCGGTAACTTTTCCAATTATATTTGCGTCAATATCACGTGATGAAAACAAATCAATGATTTTTTGAGAATTTTTCGGTTTAGCTGCAAGGATAAAACCAAAACTCTGGAAACAATGGAGCCAGTCTTTTAATTCAATGGAGTCAGGTTTTGATATGGCATTCAGATCAATGCATCCGCCTTTACCAGAGTTTTCCAGAAAAATGGAAATAGTACCCAGAATACCGGCATTACTGATATCTTTTGCAGCATTGGATAAGCTTTGTTCTGCAATTAAAGGTAATATGTCGAGGCGGTGAAGTAATTCTTTAGATGTTTTCCCTGAGTTTGCATCCCAGCTGACAACAGAACGACACCCCTTACTTCCATTGAGATCAATGGCCAGGATCAGGTCATCGCCTTCCTTGGCAAGATGGCTTCTAAGCAGCTTTTTTGCTGTACCAAGGATGGCGACACTCAAGGATGGAGTTTTAATCCCCGGATCAGGATGGAGGTGACCTCCCAGCATGGGGATCTCGAGTTTCATGCAGCCTTTTTTTATACCTTCCACAATAAGAGCCCGCTCTTTCTTGTCTCCGCTGGCTAGAACATTTACCATACCAATGGGTCTGCCACCCATGGAGTAAATATCATTTACAGTTACCATTACCGAAGCTTTTCCGGCAGCATAGGGCTCATTTATGATTAAATCTGTCATCATACCATCAGTTGCAAAAAGCAGGTATTCGTCTTTAAAGGGAATGACAGCAGCATCATCGCCAAAATTGGGCAAAGCATTGCCATATATATGGGTGGCAAAAAGTTTTTCTACAACAGCTTTGATGGGCAGCTTGCGTATAAGCCCGACATAACTTCTTACAGATTCAATGATCTTTTCTAACTTTATATCGTTCATATCTGCATATCTTCTGGAACAGTGTCCAGATTTGCTTTCATTTTCTGGTGGGGAAAACCAAAATAGGTGCTAATTGGTTCTGTAGGCTGCCAACCAAGTTGTAGGAAAAAGGGGATATTTTTCTCCTGAATATGAGCCGTAAAGATCTGACACCCCTTTTTTTTTACCCGTTTCATGGCTTCTTTGACTAAACCTGCTCCAGCACTTGTGTTTCTGAATTTTTTTTCAACAGCAAGTCTGCCGCCAATCCAGTGGTTGGTTGTTGTTTTTTTTTTATAAATGCGAACAGTTCCGATAATCTTTTGGTCTTGCCTTGCCACTAGATGGATTGAATCTAAATCGTTATCATCTATATCTGAGGTATCAAATATCTCTTGCTCATGGACAAAAATTTTTTTTCTGATTCTAAATGCCTCGGATTTTTCAAATTTGTTTCTGGCTGAGTGAAAAATCACCTTATTCTCTCTTTTTTCATAGGAGGATAAAGCAGAACAGGCACCGCATCTTGCACAACCCGCCAATATTTTATTGGTTGCAATTCCCTTGGTTTGAAGAATTTTGCCCACAGCATTATAAAGTCGCTTCATAATGTCTGGATGGGGTGGAGTTGCAGTTGCAAGTGTGGAGCCTGGAATGGGACGAAGTGGGACCACAAAAGGATAAACTCCAAGATCTGCGAGCAATTCACTTCCCCACGCAATTGAGGAGACAGTTTCTCCAAGTCCTGCAATGATAAAACTGCTTACCTGATTAACTCCAAATAGTTGAACAGCTTTTTTCCATG
>CAZMEX010000115.1:0-1546 GCA_964565415.1 uncultured Desulfobacterales bacterium
CCTTTTATTCCTTCCTTTTATTCCTGCGGAATGCATCCTTGATAATAATTAAAAAATAAGCTATCAAGGCTATCTATTGTGTTATTAATCAACCTTAATGCAAAAGGAAAAATGATGAAGCTGAAGTCAAAAGTTGATGCTCAAAACAGAGTTGACCAAATCAGGTATTTCCAGACTGAATTAAAATTAATTGAAAAAAATGATATACTTTCCCTCAGTGCCAGTCAGAAGACAGCTGTCAATGATTATCATGAAAAGCACATAGCAGAGTTGATTCTTGCATTTGATATTGATTCAAACAGGCGTGAAAAGCAACTCAGTCTTGGAATGAAAATTACTTCATTTTTAGGCTCTCTTGGACTTGCATCCAGTGTTTTTTTTCTCTTTTATCAATTCTGGGGAAACTTTTCAACAAATCTACAGATTTTTATATTGACCACAGCTCCACTATTAAGTCTTGCTGCAACCATGTATGTCTCCACTATCGAAAAAACCGGATATTTTGCAAAAATTTTTGGTTTAGTGAGTGTTGCCTGTTTTATTTTAAACCTTTTTATGCTTGGACAGATATTCAATATTAATCCATCACCAAATGCTTTTCTGGTATGGGGCGGGTTTGCATTTCTACTTGCCTATGCTTCTGACACAAGGCTGCTTCTTGCTGTGGGTATTATATGTTTATCATGTTTTATGTCTGCCCAAGCCGGGGCATGGCATGGGTGCTATTGGGTCCATTTTGGAGAGCGACCTGAAAACTTTTTCCCGGTAACAATTCTCCTATTTGCTATTTCATTTTTATCACATCAAAAATTTTCTGGTTTTGCATCAATTTATAGAGTTTTTGCAATGCTTATATTTTTTCTTCCTGTTCTGATCCTTTCAAATTGGGGAGAAATAAGTTATTTGACCATTGATCAAAGCTCTATTGAAGCTATTTATCAAACAATAGGTTTTATTTTCAGTGCTGCTGCCATCTGGTTGGGTATTAAAAAAGCCTGGTCTGAAGTTATCAATACAGGTAATGTTTTCTTTACAATTTTTCTTTATACAAAATTTTATGACTGGTGGTGGGACTTTTTGCCAAAGTATCTTTTCTTTTTAATTATAGGTCTTACTGCAATCATTATGCTTCTTTTATTTAAAAAGCTTAGAATCTCTGTTAATAAAAATACTAGGGAGGTGCCTGCATGAAATTTTTTCTATCTTCCCGCAGCCTCTACATAACTGGATTTATACTTTTATTACTAACCAATATTATTGTATTTGCCGGGATTATATCCAACAGATCAGGTAATTCTAAGACAACGATAACTTTGACTGAAAGAGAATTATCCCTGCCGTATTATTTTAGTAAAGAAAACAATGGTCTTTCTCTTAAGCTCAATTGGCGGGTATTAAATAAAGATTATAAAGAGTATTGGCACTCATCTCCTGCCTGGCTTGATGTTGCGAAATTTGAAGAATTACAGCTTGAAACAGATCAATCGATTGAAAAAGAGGTCTTTATAGTGCTTGAAAACAATGGCGCATTGTATAGTCAATCTGT